>JAVTWJ010000070.1:0-22234 GCA_032229785.1 Propionibacteriaceae bacterium | reverse complement strand
AACTGCGCCGACATCTACACCCGCTGCGACGACACGAACCGGCGGCTATGCAACCAGGCGTTCTTCACCAAGGTCTTCATCGACGAGGACAACGAGCTGCGCGTAGAGCACAACCGGCCGTTTGAGATGCTGCTCGACCCGCAGGTCAACGCCAACGCCCTGACCTGGGCCGCAGATGCCGACAAGGCCCGAACCTCCACCAACGTTGACGCTGGCAAGGGTTCGAGCCTTGTGCGTGGGGTGGACCCAGGGGGACTCGAACCCCCAACCCCCTGCTTGCAAAGCAGGTGCGCTACCAATTGCGCCATGGGCCCCTGATGCGCCGAACAGTCTACGCCACGCCCGGGCGGGGGAGAAAACGGGGCATGGTCTCGTCACGCGCGGCGCGACCGCCGCGAGCAGCGTCGTCCCCGCACAGGTCGGATGCCAAACTGGCGCAGGCCAGGCCAGGACCCCACGCGGGTCAGGCCAGGACCTCGCGCAGGTCAGGCCAGAACCCTCCCGCGGGTCAGGTCAGAACCCTCGCGCCGGTCAGGCCAGGACCCTGCATCGGCCGCGCAGCGCCGACGTCCACAGGGATACCGTCTAAACTGGAGAGAGTGTGGTACGCAATCCCGACCGCACCGATCGACCCATGGACGGCGCGAACGGCCCCAGCCGCGCCCCGCGGGCAGGAGTGAAGGACGTGTATGGCTGACGCGAAGGCTTCCGGCGCCCGGGCAGGCGTGCCGGGCGGCAAAGCGCCCCGGAGCACCAGTGGCAAGGTGTTGTCCGTCTTCAAATGGATCGGGATCGTGGCTCTGGCGTTCGCCGTGCTCGGCGCGGGCGCCTTCGGCGTCATCTACGCCACGACGCCGATCCCCGACCCGAACACGGACTTCCAGACCAACGTGACCACGGTCTACTACCGCGACGGCTCCGACAAGATGGGGGAGTTCGCCGTGCAGAACCGGCGTTCGATCCCGCTGTCCGAGATGCCCGAGAGCGTCAAGCAGGCCATCGTCGCCGGCGAGAACGAGACCTTCTGGACTGACCCCGGCATCTCGGTGGCCGGCCTGGCCCGCGCCGTGCAGACGGCGCTGACGCCGGGCGTCGACACGGTCGGCGGGTCGACGATCACACAGCAGTACGTGAAGGTGCTGTACCTGACGCAGGACAAGACGTTCACCCGCAAGCTCACCGAGATCATCCTGTCGCTCAAGACCGGCCAGGATCTGAGCAAGGAACAGATCCTCGAGAACTACCTCAACACCGTCTATTTCGGACGCGGCGCCTACGGCATCGAAGCCGCCGCCCAGGTCTATTTCGGCGTCGGCGCCGCCGACCTCACTCTGCAGCAGTCCATCGCGCTCGCCGCGGTGATCAACTCGCCGGGCAACCTCGACCCTGCGCGCGGCGAGAAGCAGGCGGCCGACCTGCTCGAGCGCTACCAGTACATCGTCAATCAGATGGTGAAGGTCGGGTACCTGACCGAGAGCGAGAAGGGTGAGCTCTACCTGAGTCTGCCCGTGTTCCCGACCCTGCCCAGCGACTCCCGCTACGGCGGCCCCAAGGGCTTCCTGTTGCAGAAGGTCGATCGGGAGTTGCAGGGCGCCGGCTTCACGTCCGCGCAGATCCATGGCGGTGGCCTGAGTATCGTCACCACCGTCGACGCTCGCATGCAGGACGCCGTCGTCAAGGCCGCCCAGAACATGGCCCAACGCATCGCCGGCCGCAACCGGGATCCGCTCAACTACAACCCGGCCATCGCCTCGCTCGACACCCAGACCGGCGCGATCCTGGCCATGTACGGCGGCGCGGACGCGATCTCCGAGACCAACCAGCAGAACTGGGCCGAGGTCGCCCGTCCCACCGGCTCGACGTTCAAGCCGTGGGCGCTGGTCGCCGGCCTGCGGGACGGCGCCTCGCTGAACGACCGCTTCAACGGAAACGAGTTCACCCCCAAGGGTGCGTCCAAGCCGATCACCAACAGCGGCCGCAACTACGGCCCGGTCACGCTCGAGCGCGCGACGACGTCGTCGATCAACTCCGCCTACGTCGACCTCGTCTCCCAGATCAAGGACGGCCCCGAGAAGGTCGTCCAGGCTGCCGAGGACGTCGGTATCAGGAACCCGGGCTGGGATCCCCAGCTCAGCATCCCGCTCGGCTACGCCGAGGTCTCGCCGCTGGACGCCGCCCGTGGCCTCGCGACCCTGGTCAACGGCGGCGAACGGACCGACCCGCACATCGTGGCCCAGGTGAAGGACGCCAAGGGCAACGTGCTGTACGAGCCGGAGATCGAGCCCGTGCAGGCCATCGAGCCGGACGTCGCGCAGAACGCCGTCTCCGCGCTGACCGGTGTCGTCGAGGACGGCACGGCCACCAGCGTCCGCGCCCTCGGCTACGAGGTGGCGGGCAAGACCGGCACCTACTACGACTCGGACAAGCGCGAGACGAAGGCGACCTGGTTCATCGGGGCTACCCAGCAGATCTCCACGGCGGTCGCGCTGACGCTTGGGCCCGACGGCTACGGCGACCTCGGCAACATCTACGGCTCGACGTATGCCGCGCCCGCCTGGCTCGAATACATGCGCGTCGCCATGAAGGGCCTGCCGAAAGAGCCCTTCCCCGGCCCGACGAAGCAGGTCAGTTCCGGTCGGTTCACGGCGCCGCCGGTGCCGAAACCCACGGCCGTCCCGACGTCCCAGGAGTCGGCCGAGCCCACTGAAGAGCCGGGCTGGGGGCGTCCGACTGCGTGGCCCACGGGAGGGCAGAACGATTCGGGCGACGGCAACGGCAACGACAGCGATGATGAGGACCAACAGGAGCAGGGGAACCAGGGCGGCACCCGCGGCTAGCGCGAACTCGACGCCATGACCGCGGCGAAAAGCGCGACCGGCGGGGGGCTGCAGATCGTCCAGGTCTGGCTGGTCACCCGGCTCCTCTTCGCCATCGTCGCGATGGCCGTCGCCATCACCGGCGGCCGTTCCCTGGAGGTGGTCCTCACCCAGTGGGACGTCGCGCACTTTCTGCGGATCGGCCGCGAGGGCTACGCCGACCCGCAGGAGATGGCCTTCTTCCCCGGGCTGCCGCTCGTCCTGCGGGGCTTCAGCACCCTCGGCATCTCGCCGGTTCTCGGCGGATCCGTGCTCGCGCTCGTCTGCTCGCTGCTCGCCGCCTTCGCCCTCAAGCGGATCGCCGGCGTCTGGGGCGCCACGGCATGGCTGCTCGCGCCCACGGCGGTGTTCACGGCGGTCGCTTACACCGAGGCCCCGTTCTGCGCGGCCGCGTTCTGGGCGTGGGAGCGCGCCACCGAACGCCGCTGGGGCCAGGCCGCGGCGCTCGCCGCACTGGCCTGCACCCTGCGCGTGTCCGGCCTGTTCCTGATCGGAGCCCTCGTCGTGCTCGCCCTCACCCAAGGCGGACGCGGCCCGCTCGGCGCGCGCCTGGCCTGGCTGCTGCTCCCCACCGCCGTGCTGGTGGCCTACGTCGCGTACCTCTACGGCCTCACCGGCAGCTGGACGGCGTGGTTCTCCGCGCAGGAGGCGGGCTGGGAGCGTGGCTTCCACTGGCCGTGGGAGGCCCTGCGCAACCACTGGGACGTGCTGTGGCGCCCCACCCCTGACCATCCGGAATGGGTGTGGCTGTTCCGCGCTGAGATGATCGCCTGGATCGTCGGCGTCCTCGTCACGATCGTCGCGCTGGTGCGCAGGCGGATCGCCGAGGCGTCCTGGGTGGGCGTCCAGGTGCTCGCGTTCTCGCTGAGCTACTGGCTGATGAGCGTCAACCGCGCCGTGCTGCTGTGGTTCCCGCTGTGGCGGCTGGTCGGCGAGTTCGTGGAGAGCCGGCCGCGCACGCGCCCCTGGATCGTGCTGGGCTGGACGGTGGGCGTCCTCGCCGTCGCGGTGCAGTGCGCGTGGGCGTGGCTGTTCTTCACCGGTCGCTGGTCGAGCTGACGGGTCATGCCCCTCGGCGCTGACGCGGGCGGATGAGGGCGCGCAGCACCTCGACGAGCATCCGGCGTTGGCCGCCGCCCTCGATCGCGTCCGGGCCGATGAGGGCGCCGATCGTGCCGTAGTCGTGCACCGCGTGCAGGACGTCGATGGCGGCGGCAGGGTCGGTGGTCAGCTCGTAGCCGTGCCGGTGCAGCGCCTCGACGATGATCCGGGCGAACGTGTCGGTCGCCCGCTGGTGAAAACCCCGGTACACCTCGGCCAGCGCCGGCTCGCGCGCCGCGTACAGGCGCAGTTCCTGCCCGGCCAGGGCCCAGGTGCGGTCGCCGCGCTGGCTGTCGACGAAGACATCGATGACGGCCGGGATGAGCGAGCCGAGGTCGGCGTCCGTGAGGGCGTCCGCAGCGGCCAGTGCTGTGTTGGCCGCGAGCATGTTGTCGGCGCACAGGGCGTCCAGGACGGCTTCGCACAGGGCGTGCTTGTGCTCGAAGTTGGAGTAGAACGCGCCCCGGGTGAAGCCGGCGGTCTCGCAGATCTCCTCGACGGAGGCCCCCAGGACGCCCTTCTCGGCGAAGACCGCGATGGCCGCCTCGATGAGGCGCTCGCGCGTCGCCGCGCGTCGGGTGCTCACGCCGGTCACGTCTGCGCTCCGTCCAGTCCGTTGCTTGAATGCAACATTGTATCGCATACACTCCTGTATCGAATGCGGGAACGGATCGGGCTCTACGAGGGGAACACGTGTCGACGTTCATCTACCGGCTCGCCGGCGCGTCCTGGCGGCGCCGCAAGACCGTGGTCGCGCTCTGGTTGGCGGTGCTGGCGCTGCTGGGCGCGCTCGCCGGGGCGATCGGCGGCCAGTACTCCAACGATTTCCGGATCCCGGGAGCCTCCTCGCAGGCCGCGCTCGACCAGCTCGACATGACGTTCCCGCAAGCGGCGATGAGCTCGTCCACGTTCGTGATCGTCGCGCCGCCCGGCACGACCGTGAACGATCCGTTCGTCCGCGAGGCGGTCGAGGAGACGGCCGCCGAGCTCGAGACGATCTCCTGGGTCGACACCGCTCAGCTGCCCTACAACGAGTACATCGACGGCCTGATCAGCACCGACGGCACGGCCGCGATGATGCGCGTCCAGGTCGACGGCTACAGCGTCTCCACCTTCACCGACGCCCAGCGCGAGCAGCTGCTGGACGCCGGCGCCGCCTTGCAGGAGGCCATCCCCGGCAGCACCGTGCACGTGGGCGGCGATCTGTTCTCGATGAGCCTGCCGCACCTGTCGCTCGTCGAGGGGCTCGGCGTCGTCGTCGCCATCATCGTCTTGGTGATCACCCTCGGTTCGTTCTGGGCGGCGCTGCTGCCGCTGGCCACCGCGCTGGTGGGGGCGGGGGCGTCCGTGCTGCTCATCACCGCGGCGTCCGGGGTGTTCGAGATCAACTCGACCACGCTGATGCTCGCCCTCATGCTGGCGCTGGCTGTCGGCATCGACTACGCGCTGTTCATCGTGTCGCGCCACCGCGACCAGCTCGGCCAAGGCATGGATGCCGAGGAATCCGCCGCCCGCGCCACCGCCACCGCGGGATCGGCCGTGACGTTCGCCGGCCTGACCGTCATCATCGCGCTCGTCGGCCTCGGTATCGCGGGCATGCCGTTCCTGGCGATCATGGGCATCTTCGCCGCCATCGCGGTCGCCATCGAGGTCGCCCTCGCCCTCACGCTCCTCCCGGCGCTGCTCGGCTTCATGGGGGAGCGGCTGCGCGGCAAGCCCGCCGCGCAGAAGCGGGATTCCTTCAACGCCTCGCGCTGGTGGGCCGGCGTCACCACCAAACATCCGGTGGTGACGGTGGTCGTCGTGGTCGTGCTGCTCGGCGTCCTGACCATCCCGGCCACCGGCCTGCACCTGGCGCTGCCGAACTCCGGCCACAACCCGCCCGGATCCCCCGACCGGCAGACGTTCGACGTCATCAGCGAGAAGTTCGGCGTCGGCTTCAACGGGCCACTGGTCATCACGGGCACCATCGTGGAATCCACCGATCCGTTGGGCGTCATCGACGGGATCCGCGCCGACGTGGAGGCCACCGAGGGCGTCGCGATGGTGGCCATGGCGGTGCCGAACCCCAACGTCGACACCATGCTCATGCAGATCATCCCGACCACCGGACCGGACGATCCCGCCACCGAGCAACTCGTCGAACGGCTGCGCGCCCAGGCGCCGCACTGGCAGGAGGAGTTCGGCGTCAGCACCGCGATCACCGGCTTCACCGCCATCGCGATCGACGTGTCGGCGCAGCTCGGCAGCGCGTTGTTGCCGTTCGGGGTGTTCGTGGTCGGTCTGTCCCTGGTGCTGCTCACCATCATGTTCCGCTCGCTGGTCGTGCCGGTGAAGGCGGCGCTCGGGTACCTGCTCAGCGTCGGCGCCGCGTTCGGGCTCACGGCCCTCGTGTTCAACCAGGGCATCGGACGCCAGCTCGTCAACCTGCACCAGGCGCAGCCGATCATCTCGTTCCTGCCGATCATCCTGATGGGCATCCTGTTCGGCCTCGCCATGGACTACGAGGTCTTCCTCACCACGCGCATGCGCGAGGAGCACGTGCACGGCAACACCATCGACCCGGTCGAGGCCGGTTTCGTGCACACCGCGAAGGTCGTCGTCGCGGCCGCGGTCATCATGGTGTCGGTCTTCGGCTTCTTCATCCCGCAGGGCGACGCCACGCTCAAGCCGATCGCGTTCGGCCTGGCCATCGGCGTCGCCATCGACGCCTTCTTCGTCCGGATGACCCTCGGCCCGGCGGTCATGAAGCTGCTGGGCGAGCGGGCCTGGGCGCTGCCGCGCTGGCTCGACCGCCGCCTTCCCATCCTGGACGCCGAGGGCGAGGCCATCACCCACCAGCTGTCCCTGGCGCGGTGGCCCAACCCGGACGCGCTCCCCGGCATCCACGGCGAAGGCCTGAAGGCCGCCACGGACGCCGCCGACCTGCTCGCCGGGATCGACCTCGACCTCGAGCCCGGCGGAACCCTGCTGCTGGCCGGCCCCGCGGCGTCGCGGCGCGCGCTCACGCTCGCGCTGACCGGCCGCCTGGCGCTGACCGGCGGCAAACTCAAGGTGCTCGGCCTGGTGCAGCCCCAGCAGGCCGGCACGCTCCGCCGCCGCGCCACCTTCGTCGACGGCGCCTCGCCCGATGCGGCGCGCGCTCTCGGCGGGCCCGTGGGCGACCTCGCCGTGATCGACGACGCCGACCGGCTCACGCAAGCCGCCCGCGCCGCCGTGGGCGACCTCGTCCGCAACCCCGACGTCACGCTCGTCCTCGCCGCGTCGGACGCCGGCGCGATCGCCGCACTGGCGCCGGACGCCGCCCCACCCGTCGTGCTGCCGCGGCAGCGCATCGAATCGCCGGACGCCACGGGCGTCCTCGTCACCGGAGGTGTCGCATGATTGCCCGATCTCGCTGGAGTGCGCTGGTCGCCGCGCTACTCGTCCCGGTGCTGCTGGCCGGCGGCCTGCTGTGGGGCGTCGCAGGCGGCGACGCGCGCGTGCGCCAGGTGCGCGCGGCCATCGTCAACCTCGACGAGATGGTCGAGATCAACGGCCAGATGATGCCGATGGGCCGCCAGCTCGCGGCCGAGCTGGTGAACTCCGAGCGCGAACAGAACTTCGCCTGGCAGCTCGCGACGCAGGCGAAGGCGTCCGAAGGGCTCGCAAACGGCGAGTACGGCGCCGTGGTGACGATCCCGCGCGAGTTCTCGGCGGCCGCGACCTCGTTCGCGAAACCGGCCGACGAAGCGACGCAGGCGACCGTCACCGTGCAGACCTCGCCGGTGGTCGGGATCAGCGAGACGGCCATCGGCCAGTCCGTCGCCTTCGCCTCGACCCAGGCGCTCAACGGCTTCCTCACCCGCGAGTACCTGCAGAACATCTACCTCGGCTTCAACGACATGAGCACCTCGATGCTCGACCTCGTCGACGGCACCCGGCAGCTCGCCGACGGCACCGCCCAGCTCTCCGACGGCGCGAATCAGTCGGCCGACGGCGCCTTCCAGCTGGCGGAGGGACTCGGGACGGCCGCAGCCGGCGGCGCCCAGCTCAGCGCGGGCGCGTCGGCCGCCGCGTCCGGCGCGGGCGATCTCGCCGCCGGCGCCGGGGCGCTCGCCGACGGTGCCCAGGCGTATTCCGCCGGAGCGCTGACCTTCGCCGACGGCGTCGGAACGTTCGCCACCGGCGTCGGCACCTACGCCACCGGGGTCGCCACCTACACCGACGGGGTCGCCACCTACGCCGACGGCGTCGCCCAGTACGCCGGCGGCATCAACGGCTTCCTGAAGCCCGTGCGCGACGCACTGGCCGGCCTGCCCGAGTGGGGTCCCTGGCTCGACCGGATCGACGCCTGGGTCGGGCAGGCCCCCGAGCAGGCCGAGCAGGCGTCCGCGCGCATGAAGGCGGCGATCGCGGTGGCTCGCGACTACGTGCGCCAGACGGGCGACCTCGTCGCCGGAGCCGACCGGCTCGCTTCGGGCGCGGACGCGGCCCGCGAGCAGGCGGCGGCGTTGGCGTCCTCGGGGCTCACCTGCCCCGGCGACCTGAGCGAGGAGGTGTGCGCCGGCTACCGTGCGGGAGCGCAGGCCGCCGGCGCGGCGATGGCCGACCGGCTGACACCCCTCACCCAGGGCGCCGCCGCCCTCGCGGACGGCACCGACGACCTCGGCGCGCTGGGCGAACGCGTGCTCGCGGCCCTCGACGACCTCGAGCGGGCAGCCGCCGCGCTGCCCACCTGGGCCGCGCAGCTTCAGGGGTCCTACGACGAGCTGGTCGGGGCGATCCCGGCCGGGACGCCGACCTCCCAGGCCGAGGTCCTCGGGCTTCTCGATCAGCTCACGGACGCCGGCACCCAGCTCACCGACGGCGGGCAGCAGCTCACCACGGGCGGCGCGGAGCTGGCGGCGGGCGGCGTCCAGCTGAGCGAGGGTGCCGTCTCGCTCGGCGACGGCGCGCTTCAGCTCGCCGACGGCGCGAACGGGATCGCGGGCGGCATGGGCCAGCTCGCGGACGGGTCGCGTCAGTTCGCGGACGGGTCGCGCCAGCTCGCGGACGGCGTGGGCGCGTTCGCCGACGGGGTCGGCACGGCGGCGTCCGGTTCGCGTCAGCTGGCCGGCGGCCTCGAGCAGTTGGCCGACGGCACCCGTGGGCTCGCGGACGGGTCGCGCGAGCTTGCCGACGGCGTGGCGGACGGGCAGGGCGCGATCCCGACCTATACGGACGCCGAGCGTGAGCAACTCGCCACGGTCGTGGCCGCCCCGGTCGATGCGGCCGGCCTCGCGGGGGTCGTGCGCCCGCACCTCGCCTGGGTGTCGACGCTGCTCGTGGTGGCCCTGTGGGCGGGCGCGTTGGCGACGTTCGCGGTGCTGCGTCCCGTGACCCCGGACGCCCTCACCTCGCGCGCGTCGACGATTCGCCTGCTCGGCCGGACGCTGCTGCCGGCTTGGGTGGTGTCGCTCGCGCAGGCGCTGCTTCTCGGGGGTCTCGGCGGCTGGGCGCTGGGCTGGACCGCACCGGCGACGGCCGCGCTGACGGTCGTCCTCGCGCTCGCCTCGGTGACGTTCGCGCTGATCAACCTGGCACTCGCGGCCTGGCTCGGCCACGGCGGACGCCTGCTCGGGCTCGCGCTCGCCGTCGTGACTCTCATCGCCGCCGCGACGTCCGCCGCACCGGACGCCGTGAGCGCCATCGCCGGGTTCTCGCCGCTCACGCCCGCTCTCACGGGCGTCCACGCGCTCGCCGTCGGTGGCAGCGTGGTGATCCCCGTCGTCACGCTGGTGGGATGGGCGCTGCTCGGCCTCGCGGGCGCGCTGGCCGCGACGCACCGGGCACGCTCGATCACGGTCGAAAAGGTCGCGGCCCTGGCCGTGTGACGTCCTCCGTCCGGGGTGCCCACGGCCCCGGCCGGACGGGCGGATCGCCTGGTTCAGGAGGCCGCGGAGGCTCCGGCCTCCCAGCCCTGCTTGTCGATCGTCGCGCGCGAACGGTCGACGCGCACGCATTGGTCGTGATGGATCCCGATCACGACGTCGGCAGGCACGTGGACGACCGCCTGGTCCGCGCGTTTGATCGCGACGATGGTGCCTCCGTCGTCGTCCGGGTGGACCTCGACGATGTCGGCCCACCCCGTGAAGTCGCTCGTGCAGACGTCCATGCCGGGGCGCAGCGCCGCCAGCAGGCCGGCGATGTCGTCGAAGGTCTGGGCGTCTGCCCCGGGATCACGCTGCTGCTGGCACATCTCGGCTCCTCCTGGTTCAGGCGGACTCGGCGAGTCACGGCCATGCACCGATGATGGCGCACGTGCGGAGTTTATACAGGGTATTCGTCGAAAACGCGGCGCGTGTGTCACCCTGATGGCTCAACGGAGAGAAGACGGGCCAGACCAGGAGGTGCCGGTGCGCAGCGTGGCGGACACGACCGGCGGACGGCGTTGGCTGCCGGTTCTGGCGATCGTCGTCGTGGTCATCGCGCTGGCGTCGTTCCCGCTCGGAACGGTCGGCGTCGCGCCCGGCCGCGTGTTCTCCGTGCTGCTGGGCGGCGCCTTCGGCCACGGCGCCGACGTCACCGCGGTGGAGCGCACGGTCGTCCTCGGCATCCGCTTGCCGCGCATCCTGGGCGCCCTGCTGGTGGGTGCGGGCCTGGCGGCCGCCGGCGCGGCGTATCAGAGCATGTTCCGCAACCCGCTGGTGTCGCCCGCGATCCTCGGGGTGTCGGCGGGCGCCGGGTTCGGGGCCGCGCTCGCCCTGTTGCTGCGGTTTCCCTGGCCGGCGGTCCAGTTGATGGCGTTCGCCGGCGGCCTGGCCGCCGCAGGTGCCGCGGTCGGGATCTCCCGACTGCTGGGAGACGGGTCGATGGTGGTTCTGGTGCTGGCCGGGGTCGTGGTCTCGACGCTGTTCCAGGCATTCATCTCGATCACCCAGTACCTCGCGAACCCGATCGACACCCTGCCGACGATCACCTTCTGGCTCATGGGCGGACTCGGGCGCATCGGGCCCGGCGATCTGCTGGGGCCAGGCGTCGTCCTGGGCTTGTCGCTGGCCGCGCTCTACGCGGTTCGCTGGCCGATCTCGGTGCTGGCCGCCGGCGAAGAGGAGGCGGTCACGCTCGGCGTCAACCGCAGACTCGTCTGGTTCATCGTCATCGGAGCAGCCACCCTGATGACCAGCACGGCCGTGAGCCTGGCCGGCATCGTCGGGTGGATCGGCCTCGTCGTCCCCCACCTGGCCCGGTTCGTCGTCGGACCGTCCTTCGACCGGCTGCTGCCGACGTCGGTGCTCATCGGAGCGGGGCTCCTGGTCCTCATCGATGACGTCGCCCGCTCCGCCACCCGGATGGAGCTGCCCCTCGGCGTCCTCACCGCTCTCATCGGCGCCCCGTTCTTCGTCCTCCTGCTCACTCGCGCCCGGAAGCAATGGCTGTGAGCGCGGCCCTCGAGGTGGCGGGCGTCCACTTCGCCCATCCTGGCGGCCGCGCACAGCTCACCGACGTGAGCATGGAGGCGCTGCCGGGCGAGGTCGTTTGTCTGCTCGGGCCGAACGGTGCCGGCAAGACCACGCTGATGCGGATCATCCTCGGGCTCCTGCCGCACACCCGCGGCAGGATCGCGTTCGCGGGCAGGCGCCTGGACGCCCTCAGCGCACGCGAGCGCGCCCGGCTGGCGGCCTACGTGCCGCAGACCGCCGCCAGCACCTTCCCGTTCACCACGCTCGACATGGCGGTGATGGGGCGGACGCCCCACATCGGCGTCGTGCGCACCCCGTCGGCCCCCGACCGCCGGGCCGCTCTGGGCGCCCTGGTCGATCTCGGCATCGACCACCTCGCCGACCAGGCATTCGCGTCGTTGTCGGGCGGCGAGAAGGCCCTGACGCTGGTCGCGCGGGCGATCGTCCAGGAGGCGCGCATGCTGCTGCTCGACGAGCCGACGGCCGCGCTCGATCTCGGCAATGCGGCGCACGTGATGGGCGTGCTGAGCGGGCTCGCCCGGTCCGGACGCACGGTCGTGATGACGACCCACCAGCCCGACCATGCCCTGCGCGAGGCCGACCGCGCGGTGCTGCTGTGCGCCGGTCGCGTGGTCGCCGAGGGACGCCCGGCCGCCGTGCTCACCGCGGAGCGCCTGAGCGAGGTGTACTCCACGCCCATCGTGGTCGGCGATCTCCCGCTCGCCACCGGCAGTGTTCCCGTGTGCATCCCCATGCCCCACGACCCCGCCACCAGGAATCCGCACCCTGCGATCCCGCCACCCGACGAAAGAGGAGACCATGACTAGCCCGACCCCCCACGCGAGGCGGCTGCTGACCGCGTTCGCCGCCGTCCTGAGCTTCGGACTGTTGGCCGCCGGCTGCGGCACGCCGGCGTCCCCGGCCGCGTCCCCACCCGCATCGACCGCCACCACCGCCGCGACCCGCACCGTGACGGACATGGAGGGCCGCACCGTCGAACTCCCGGGCACGGTGACCAAGGTGGTGACCCTCGGCTCGGTGCCGGTCATCAACAGCTTCCTGTTCGCGCTCGGCAAGGGCGACCTGATCGGCAACGGCCTGCCCGACAACTTCACCCGCGACGACCGCTGGAAGTTCCAGTACGTGTTCGCGCCGCAGATCGAGAACCTGCCGGTGATGCAGGGCGACGGCAGCACGCCGCTCGTCGAAGAGATCGTCAAGGCCCAGCCGGACGTCGTGCTCACGATGGTCCCCGCGCACGCCGAGCAGCTCAGCAAGCTCGGGCTCACCGTGATCGTGCTGCGGTGGCAGAACGACGAGGACGTCAAGCAGGTCGTCACCATGCTCGGTGAGGCCCTCGACGTCCCCGACCGGGCGGCATCCTACGTGACGACGTTCGACACGATCCTCGCCGAGGTGGCCGCCGAGGTGTCCGGCGTCCCGGACGCCGACCGCGTCAGTGCGCTGTCGCTCGACCCCAAGGGAATGGGCCAGCCGCACGCCATCGCGCAGTGGTGGATCGCCAAGGCGGGCGGCACCGCGGTCACCGCGGGCAACACTGTCGAGAGCCTCAAGTTCGACGCCGAGCAGGTCGTGGCCTGGAACCCGCAGATCATCTTCGTCAACGACGCCGGCTCGATCGCCACCACGAAGGCCGAGCCGAAGTTCGCTCCCGTCCGGGCGATCGTCGACGGCCGGATCTACGCGATGCCGATCGGCGCGCACCTGTGGGGCAACCGGACGTCCGAGCAGCCGCTGTCGGTCGCCTACGCCGCGGCGCAGATGTACCCCGATCGGGTGAGCAAGGAGGAGCTGACCGCGTGGACGAAGCGCTTCTACACCGACGCCTTCCACGCCGCCTTGACCGACGCCCAGATTGCCGACATCCTCACGCCGAAGTAGAAGCCGACGTTCGACTCGGCCGCACCCGCACCGAGGTGGGGGTGCGGCGAGTCTTCCGGTGTGCGGGGGGCATGCGTGTGCGCGAGTGTGCGCGAGGTCCTGACCCGGTGGAGCCGACATCAAGGTGAGGGCCGAGTAGCCCTGAGCTCACTCCTCGGGGGGAAGCTCGGCCTTCTTCTTCGCTGCCGCCCGCAGCGCGACCGCACGCTGGAAGTCCGCCTGGGTCGGCATGCCGTAGGCACGGGCGGTGGTGTCGTGCAACTCCACCACCTGGTTGTAGAGGCGTTCGGTGAATCGCGGCACGGTCTCGCCCGGCAGCGCGCGCAGCGGGTGCCCGAACACGAGGTGCACGTCGGGACGCCCCGGCACCGGCAGCTTCTGCCCGTAGGGCATGGCGGCGTAGGCGCCCACCAACGCCATCGGCAGCACCGGAACCCCGTGCTGGATCGACAACACGGCGACGCCGGCCTTGAACCTCGCCATCGCGCCCGTCCGGCTGCGCGTTCCCTCGGGGAAGATCAACAGCGGGACGCCGTCGTCGAGCAGTCGCCCCGACAGGCCGGCATGCCCTTTCATGCCGCCGCGGTCGACCGGATAGGCGTTGAAGAACAGCCGAGTGCCCAGCGACTTGGCCTTCTGGTTGAAGAAGTAGTCGGAGGCCGCACCGGCGGCCAGGCGACGTGACAGCCGTCGGGGGATCCCGCCGAAGATGACGGTGGCGTCCACGTGGCTGGAGTGGTTGGCGATCGCGATGAACGGCGCCTCGAGGTCGTCCAGGTGCCGCTGGCCGTGCACGTGCACCGACAGCGCCGACCACACGTAGGGCTTCATGATGAGCTGCTGGGCGACGAAGCGTGCCGCCGTCTGCGGGGCCTCGGAGTACTTGCCCAGGTCGTCTCGGCTCACCGGTGGTCTCCCTTGCACGTCACCGCTTCATTCTGCACCAACGGACGCGCCGGCGTCCGGACCGTGCCCATGGCCATCACGGACGCATGCCCTGCATCCGGGCTCCGATGGCGTAGATCAACGAGCGCGGCGCGTGCTGCAGGCCGAACGCGGCCAGCTTCCAGCGCTTGGTGGGCAGCGACAGCACCTTGCCCGACTCGGCGTGGGCGAGGCATTCGCGGACGCACCGTTCGGCGTCCACCCACGCCCAGCCGGGGATCCCGGACGCCTCCAGCCCTGCCCGCTCGTGGAACTCGGTGCGCACCCACCCCGGGCACAGCGCGGTCGCGGTGACGCCCGTGCCTGCCAACTCGACCGACAGGCCCTCCGACCACACCTTCGCGTACGCCTTGACCGCCGAGTAGCCGCCCTGGGTGATCCACGCCGACAACGAGGCCACGGTGATGATCCGTCCGTGCCCGCGTCGCCTCATGGCGGACGCCGCGGCGGCCCCCAGCACCAGCGGGGCGACCGCCATCACGTCGATGGCGCGCTCCTGCGCGGAGGTGTCGGGATCGTCGAGGCTCGTCGTGGGGCCGAAGCCCGCGTTGTTGACGAGCACGTCGACCGGCCGGCCGGGGTCGGTGAGCCGGGCGGCGACGGCGGCCACGTCGGCGCGGTCGGCCAGGTCGGCGGCGAGCACCTCGACGCTCACGCCGGCGGTTGCGCGCAGGGTCTGTGCGGACGCCTGGAGTCGCGTCGCGTCCCGCGCGACCAGGACGAGGTCGTCGCCGCGCGCGGCGAGCTGACGGGCGAACTCGGCCCCGATTCCGGCGGTCGCCCCAGTGACGAGTGCGGTGGTCATGGAGGGCAGCCTACGCGGACGCGGTGCAGGCGGGTCCGCGCCCCGGCGGCGCGCGCCCGTCGGGCGAACCCGCGAGGGGCGGACGAAACCGGTGGTCAGCCGATGACGGCCTTCACCTCGTGCGCCATCTGCAGCTCTTCGTTGGTGGGGATCACCAGCACCGCGAAGCGGGAATCCGACGTCGAGATCGCCCGGGGCTGCTTCGACCGGACGCCGTTGGCCTCGGAGTCCAGCGTCGCCCCGAGCGCACCCAAGCCCGTGACGACGGCCTCGCGCACTGCCGAGGAGTTCTCGCCCACGCCCGCGGTGAAGGTCAGCGCGTCGATGCCACCCAGCAGCGTGAAGTACCGGCCGATGTAGCCGACGATTCGTCGGATGTAGACGTCCCAGGCGAGCTGCGCGCGCTCGTCGCCGGAATTCTTGGCCGTCTCGACGTCGCGCATGTCGGACATGCCCGCCATGCCGAGCATGCCGGAACTCTTGTTCAGCAGGGCGTCGATCGCGTCCGTGCTCATGCCGGCCTGGCGGTGCAGGTAGGCGATGAGGCCCGGGTCGACGTCGCCGGAGCGGGTGCCCATGACCAGCCCCTCCAGGGGAGTCAGGCCCATGGTGGTGTCGACGGCGACGCCGTCCTTGATCGCCGAGATCGACGCGCCGTTGCCGAGATGGCACACGATCTGGGTGGTCTGCTCGTAGGGCCTGCCCAGGAACTCCGCCGCCGCGTGCGAGACGAAGTTGTGCGACGTGCCGTGGAAGCCGTAGCGGCGGATCGAGTACTGCTGCGCCACGTCGGCGGCGATCGCGTAGGTGTAGGCCTCCGGCGGCAGCGAGCTGAAGAACGCGGTGTCGAAGATCGCCACATGCGGCACGTCCGGCAGCGCCTTCTGGGCGCCGCGGATGCCCGCGATGCCGGGCGGGTTGTGCAGGGGCGCCAGGGGCGACAGTTCGGTGAGCGTGGCCACCACCGCGTCGTCGATCAGCATCGTCCGGGTCAGCCGGTCGCCGCCGTGCACCGTGCGGTGGCCGACGGCCTTGACCTGGTCGAGGGACGGGCCGTGCGCGTTGAACATGGCCACCATCGCGGCGAGCGCGAGCGTGTGGTTGCTGTACTCGTCCTCGGCGACGAACTCCTCACCGCCCACCGTGTGGGTGAGGCGTCCCACCTCTTGACCGATCCGCTCGATCAGCCCGGTGGCGAGCACCCGTTCGTCGTCGGCGTCGATCACCTGGTACTTGATGGAGGACGATCCGGCGTTCAGCAGGAGAACGGGCGTGGTCATGGGGCTCCTTGAGGGGTCAGTTCTGCGCCTGAATGGCGGTGATGGCGATCGTGTTGACGATGTCGTCGACGAGCGCGCCGCGCGACAGATCGTTGACGGGCTTGTTCAGGCCCTGCAGGACCGGGCCGACCGCCAGCGCGCCGGAGGACCGCTGCACGGCCTTGTAGGTGTTGTTGCCCGTGTTGAGGTCGGGGAAGATGAAGACCGTCGCCCGGCCCGCCACCGCGGAGCCCGGCATCTTCTTCGAGCCCACCGACGGATCGACCGCGGCGT
This sequence comes from Propionibacteriaceae bacterium, assembly GCA_032229785.1. GTDB lineage: Bacteria > Actinomycetota > Actinomycetes > Propionibacteriales > Propionibacteriaceae > Propioniciclava. The sequence goes on along the minus strand of JAVTWJ010000070.1, from coordinate 5,628 downwards.
CGAACTGGATCGGCCCCTCGACCATCAGCTCGGGGGCGCGCTCACGGACGATCTCGGTGGCGGCGCGCACCTTGTCGACGTCGGCGCCCGAGCCGGAGGTGCCGGTCGAGTAGGACAGCATCGCGATGCGCGGCTCGATGTCGAACGCCTTGGCCGTCTCGGCGGAGCTGATCGCGATGTCGGCGAGCTGCTCCGCTGTCGGGTCGGGGTTGACGGCGCAGTCGCCGTACACGTCGACCCGGTCGGCCATGCACATGAGGAACGAGCTGCTGACCACGGAGACGCCCGGGCGGGTCTTGATGAACTCCAGGCTTGGGCGGATCGTGTTGGCCGTCGTGTTCACCGCGCCCGACACCATGCCGTCGGCCATGCCCAGGTGGACCATCATCGTGCCGAAATAGCTCGGGTCGGTCATCTTCTCGCGGGCCTGTTTGAGCGTCACGCCCTTCTTGGCGCGGAGCCGGGCGTACTCGGTCGAGAACTGTTCGATCAGCTCGGGGGTGGCCAGGTCGACGATCTCGGCCCCCTCCAGGGAGAAGCCCAGCGTCAGCGCCCGCGCCTTCACCTCGGTGGGGTCGCCGATCAGGATGATCTCGGCGGTGCCGCGACGCAGCACGATGTCGGCGGCCTCCAGGATCCGGTCGTCGCCCGACTCGGGCAGCACGATCCGGCGCTTGTCGCGACGGGCCATCTCGTTGAGCTGGTACTCGAACATCACCGGTGTGCGGACGTCCGCCCGGTCGACCTTCATCGCCTCGAGGAGGGCGTCGCCGTCAACATGTGCGGAGAACAGCCCGCGGGCCAGCTGGATCTTGCGCTCGGAGCTGGTCATCGTGCCCTCGAGCGTGAACAGCTTCTGCGCGCTCGTGTAGGTGCCGAGGTCGGTGACGATGATCGGCAGCGCGTGCGGCACGGATCTGAGCAGTGCCGCGATGCTGTCGGGCACCGGGTAGCCGCCGGTCAGGATCAGTCCGGCGAGCTGCGGGAACGAGCCGGACGCTTGCGCCATCAGCAGGCCGGGGATCAGCTCGGTGCGGTCGCCGGGCATGATGATCGTGGACTCGGGCTCGAGCCGGTCGAGCATGTTGGGCAGCGTCATGGCGCCGACCAGCAGGGTCTGGCTCTCGTGCTCCAGGTGCTCGGGCCGTCCGGCGAACAGGCGTCCGTCGACGGCCTCCATCTGGGCGCGGAGCGTCGGTGCGGACAGGACGCGATGCGCGGGCAGCGAGCCCACCACGACGCCGGGAATGGCCGCCGACACGGCGTCCGTGTAGGCCTGCTCCTCTCCGGCCGGAACCCGCGCGGGGATGACCGCGAGGACGGAGGCGTGGTGGTTGGTGAGTTCGGCGATGGTGCTCACCGCGAGTTGCGTGACCTCCTCGGGGGTGCGGTTGCGGGCCGACACGCCGAGCGCGACGGACGCGTTCAGGGTGGCCGCGATCCGCGCGTTGAGGGCTAGCTCGGCGGACCCGAGAGTGCTGGCGTAATCCGAACCCAGCACCACCATCGCGTCGTAGCGGCTGGCCAGCTCGCCGAAGCGCTGCACGATGGTCGCGAGGGCCTCGTCGGGGTTGGCGCGCACGTCGTCGTAGGTGACGCCGAAGGATTCGTGGTATTCCTGGCGAACCGCGGGCTGGTTGATGAGTGTGGTCAGGATCTGATCCTGCTGCTCCCCGCCTTTGACTATCGGGCGGAAAACCCCGACGGTTTCGACTTCGCGCGTGAGCGCGTCCACCATGCCAAGGGCGATGACCGACTTCCCCGTCAGGCCCTCGGGCGCCATCACGTAGATGCTCCGAGTCACCCGGTCAGGATAACCGCGCCGCACCGGAATCTCCGAATGAGGAGGTACGGGTCACCAGCGCTCGCGTAACCAGGCTGCCTGCGCGGCGTGCGAGGCCACGTCGCCAGGAGTCTCCAGGATCACGGGGGCGCCCGCCTGGCGTGCGATCGCAACGAGGGCGTCCGGGTCGCAGTTTCCTTCGCCGAGCGGAGCGTGCCGGTCGGCGCCGGACCCGAAGGCGTCCCGCGAGTCGTTGAGGTGGACGAGGTCGATCCGTCCGGTGATGGCGCGGACGGCATCCACCACGTCGGACGCCTCGATACCCGCCGCGTGCGCGTGGCAGGTGTCCAGGCAGAACCCGACCTCGTCGAATCCCTCCGCCTGGGAGATCGCGTCCCACAGCCGGGCGATCCGGTCGAGGTGCCGCGCCATCGCGTTCGCGCCGCCCGCGGTGTTCTCGATCAGCAGTGGCACGGTGAGGTCGAGGCCCTCGATGGCCTTGCGCCAGTTGTCGAAGCCGACCGCGGGATCGTCGTTGGCGCCGACGTGCCCGCCGTGGACGATCACGCCGAGGGCGCCCACGTCGGTGGCCAGCTTGAGCTGTCGGGCGAGCATCTGCCGTGACGGGATCCTGATCCGGTTGTTCGTGGTGGCCACGTTGATCACGTAGGGCGCGTGGACGTACAGGCCCACCCCGGACGCCTCCGCCTCCGCCCTGAGGCCTGCCGCACCGCCTGGATGCGCGACGGCGTGCCCCTTCCAGGCCTGCGGGTCGCCGATGAAGGTCTGGGCGATCTGGAACCCGCCCGCGCGGGCGTACGCGACCGGGTCGCCTTCGGCGTGCGCGCCGACGATGAGGGGTGCGGTCATGCCTCCAGCCCTCCGAGTACCTCGATGGCTTCGGCGACGCTGTCGACCGGCACGAGCAGGTGGTCGTGGTAGAAGCCGGCGAGGACGTTGCACGACAGCCCCACGCGCGCCAGCGCGGTCGCCACCGTGGCGGTCACGCCGACCGACGACAACGATGTGTGCGCCTGCAGCGTGATCCAGCCGAACACGCCCTCGTAGGCGTAGCCTTCGGCGTCCGCGGTCTGCTGGTCGAGCACCAGGGTGACGCCTTCGTCCTCGACGATGCGTGCGTGCGCCGCGATGGCGGGCTCGCCGGTGAGCGTGACGTAGACGAATCTCCCCTGACGAACGCGCGGGCGCAGCGCGCCGAGGATCTCGTGCAGATCGGTGAGGCCGGGCATGGGCGAGAGTGTAGCGCCCGGGTTTTCCATCACGTCGAGCGGCGCCGACGGCTTGATCCGCGTCATACCGTTGGTCGTCCTGCCCCTTCCTCCCAGTAGTAGCCGGGCCAATGCCGGATCCCGCACACCAGGTCGACGCGATCTTCCAGGCACTTCGTATAGCGCCGGTACGAGAATTCTTTGCCGTCACACGCTGCGGCGACCAATTCCAATAGATCGGCTCGATGTGAGCCTATCGACAAATTCCACTCCCCGCCCCACCAGATGCCCATGGCAGGCTGAACCCAATCGAGAGCGATGTCGGTTATCTCCAGCGTGAGACCCGCCCCTCTGGTCAACAGTATGGACAGTTCGTCTGCATCATAGGTCGCCCGCATAACCGAACTTCCCGCGGCCAGCGCTGCGACCTCATTGAAGAATCGCCGGAACTCCGGCGATGGGTCGCCGAATCGAGACAAGTCCCCCACCTATCGTTTGACTGTTGGATGGAAGGCAAGTAGCATACTCACCTCGTAACTCCTCGATCCTAGTTACACCGTTGACCGTGCAGTGAGGTTTTCTCACGGGAAGGTTGCTGGGGTGTGAGTTCTCGTGTGTGGGCGTGTCGGTCGTGGGTCGTGGGGTCCTGACCGGCAAGGTCGGTTTCGACCAAGTCCCCTTCCCCGCGGCAGGACCCCACGTGATCACCTATCGTGCCACCCTTGACGTTCCCACGCACACCGTGGCCCGTGAGCACCCCTTCCCCGTCGCCTGTTGTTGAGCGGTCCCTGGTTGCGCAACTCGTCGCTGATGCCCGCGGCAAGGGCCTGTCGATCGATGGCGAGAACGGTCTGCTGGCCGAACTGACGAAGCTGGTGGTCGAGTCCGCGCTGGACGGCGAGATCACCGACCACCTCGGTTACGACAAGCACGAACGCGGCGCCTCGGCGGACGGGAACGCGCGGAACGGGACCCGTTCGAAGACCGTGACCACGAAGGCTGGCCCGATCAGCATTGATGTTCCCCGGGACCGTGCCGGCACGTTCGAGCCGCGGATCGTGGCGAAGCGGCAGCGGCGGCTTGGCGCGATCGAGGACATCGTGTTGTCGTTGTCGGCCCGCGGCATGACCCACGGCGATATCGCCGCGCACCTCGCGGATGTGTATATATCTCGCGAACCTTCTGTTCTTTGGGCTTCTTGAACTCACGATGAGACTTATTCAGAGGTCCCGGCCCGCTCGTCGCGGCCGACTGCCGACTAGGTATTTTTCTGGAGGCGAGGACGGTCCTGAATAAGCCTCGTCGCCTGACGATTTTCGGATTGACCCTTCCGTTGTACGAATTTGCGTCGGTGTGAGTCTGCTGCTATGGCGAGTCACAACCGCTCCCAAGGCGCGCATCGAATTTCAGTCGCCGATCCACGAATGAGCGAGCGAGGGAAGAACGATTCTCCCGTGTCCCACTTCAGAGCCTCGATGCGTCGCCCCCGGATAGTCCTGAACGTGGTGACGGTGGCTTCGCCTCGCGCCGCGGAGCGCACGAGGGACGTAATCTCGCGATGATCGTGGGATGTCAGCTCGATAGCTTCGCTGTCGAGACCGAGCGCAGAGACAAACAAATCGCATCCTCCTGCAAGGAATCTGATGATGAACCCCAGACGTGATGCGGATCTGGGCACTAGCTCAAAGTCGACCAGTCCGTCCCGCTGTTGTTCCATCAGGAAATCAAAGGAGTATTGATCGGCAAGATCGACAACCAAGGAGTGCACTTGTTGCATTAGTGCGCGTCCGGTTCGGGTAGTTTGAATGATGCCCCAATTAGGCCGCCTTCGGCCCGTCTCCTTTAGCGACTGCGCCCTGTCGAAATACTCCTGCACAGTCCTCGGCCCGTCTTCCGGTGTGGTCAGCCAGGTCATGGCCCAGCGCCGAAGCGCCCATTCAATTTCTCGATGAAAGAGAGCGGCCGGTGATTCCTGGATGCCGGGAACCTTGATCTCAGTTTCGTCAAGGCCTGCTGCCAACACGGTGTTACAGGGTTCCGGCAATCCCAGTTGTGTTGGATGGACTAGCTCGATTCGACCGTCCTCATAGGCGGCCATGATAGGCGTCACGACCACACGCCTTTTACTATTTTATAATGGGCGTGCAGGTTAACCGCTTTTCCGAAGGCGCTAAATTTCGCGCCGTCGCGCCCTATTCCTATGCGGATGTAGTTCCTGCCAGTCTTGGCGCTGCCCGCCCAGCCCCAGCCCAGGCGGATAATGTTGTTTCGATTGAGGGTGCCGCCGCCATTTGTCTTCCCGCCCCGCCCAAGTAGCTTGCTTGATGTTCCGAGTATTTTCGTAGACTGTAGTGCCCCACCGATAAGCGTTGTGTAGCGAGCAACGCCAAAGGTCGCAGCGCCGAGTGCGTGTCCAGCGGCCGCACCATAGTCCCGCTTATAGGCGTAGTATCCGGCGAGGCCGACATTCGCGACCACTCCTACAATTCCCGGCATGAAGGAGGCGACTTTCGCAGCCCCGAGCGCGATGTCAAGTGCGCTGGCCTGCCCGGTCAGGTCGGTTTGGTTGATGGGGTCGGTGGGGTAGGCGTATGTGGTGTCTCCGCCGCCTTCGAT
>JAVTWJ010000069.1:20290-22742 GCA_032229785.1 Propionibacteriaceae bacterium | reverse complement strand
TGACCGTCATTCCGTCTCTCTCCTCACCGACTCACAACCAGCTTGGCAAAGAGGGTCAGGGGTATGAATTGCACGCCCAGACTGCACACCGGGAGCCATGGGTCGGATGCCGGTGAGCGGCCTGCTCCTGTGGTCGCCTACCGTCTGAGTCGCGGCGAGAGCGTGCACGATTGATCGCCGGGGTCGGAAGTGGACGATCGATCGCCGGGGTCGGAAGCGGACGATTGGTCGCCGGGCGCGCGAATGGTCGTTTTCAGGGCGGTCGGCGAGGGCGTGGGCGGTCAGGGCGCACAGATGGTCGTTATGGAGGCCCGAAAGCGGCCTCATAACGACCATCTGTGCGCCCAACCCGTCAATCGGGCCTGACACCCCGTCGTTTCCGACACTTCGTGAGCCCAACCCGCGCCAGGGACACCCCAAGGTCATTGGTCGACGTGACTAGGCTCGTGCACGTCAGGCAAGACCTCGCCCCGACGAAAGTGGCCGACCATGGGCGTTTTCGACCAAGCCATCGCCGAACTCCGCAGTTGGCATCATTGTCCCGCCTGCGGCCAACCGCTGAAGCGTCCGGTGTGCGAAGGCTGCGGACTCACACTCGGCGGCGACGGCGCGCGGCTGCTGCGGGAGCAGTCCGAGGCGGCGGCCCAAGCACTGGAACAGCGTCAGCGCACCCTCACCCACCTCATGTCGCCCGGGTTGGGCGCCGACGCTCGGGTGGCAACCCGGGCGCCGGTACCCCACCCGGGCGGCTCGCGGGCGAGCGCGGCGACCTCGCCGCCACCACGAGCGCCGCAGGCGCCCCAACCACGAGCGCCGCAGGCGCCCCAACCACCACGGCCGGGGCCGATGTCGCGGCCCGTACCGACGCCGCGGCCGGTACCGACCGCACAGCCCGCCGCCGCCCGCGCCGAGATCAATCCGGTCGCGGTCTTCTCCGCGGTCGGGGTCGGCGCGCTGGTGGCTGCCGCCCTGGTCCTGGCCTTCCTCGTCCCCGCCGACCCGGGTCTGGTGCGGATCAACCTGCTGGCGGTGACCGCGACGTCCGTCGGCGCGACGCTGGCGATGCGCCGGCGGCGACCGGTGTCGGCCGCGGCGATCGCGACCGGCGCCGCCCTGCTGTGCTTGCTCTTGATCGCGCTGTTCGTCCGCAGGCTCGCGCCCGATACGGCCCTGCTCGCCGGCGCCGCGGCGACCGCCGGTCTGGCGGTCGGCCTGGCTGCGGCGGGCTTCCGCCTGCGCCTGCGCCCGTGGGTGTCGGCCGGCCTCCTGCTCGCGCCGGCGGCGGCCGTCCTGGCAGCCCTGAGCTTCGTGCGTCAGAACCACCCGTGGGGGACCGTCCTCGCCCTCGTGTCCGCCATCGCGCTGGCCGCGGGTGGACGATGGGTCGCCCGCCGCTGGCAGGGCGACCGGCGTGGCCGGCTCCCGTTCCGGCCCGAGCGCGTCGTCGTCGGGATCGGCGCTGCGCTGGCGCTGATCCCCGCGCTGGCCCTCACCGCCTTTCGCGCGTTGGACTCCGATCCGTCGGCCCCGTTCGCCTCGGTCCTGGTGCTGGCCGTGTCGGCTGCGGCGGGCCTGCATGGCGCGCGCGCCGATTCGGGTTGGCGGCGCGTGGCCGGCATGATCGCGGTGCTGGCCCCGGTCCTGCTGGTGGTCGGTCTGGACGGTCCGGCGCTCATCGCGACGTCGTCGGCCGTCGTGGGCTGGCTCGCGCTGGCCGCGCTGAGCGCGTTGCCGCCGGGGAGGGACGGGCGCTGGTCCGGTCTGCTGAAGGGCGGGTGGGCGTCCGCGCTGCTGCTCACCCTGCCCGCGGTCGGGGAACTGGTGAACCGCGCGGACGCCGGACCCGGATTCGGTGACACCGGCGCCGGGCGCGTCCTGATGAGCGGCTGGACGCTGCCCGACACCGGCTACGCGGTGGCGGGCGTGCTGCTGGCGGCCGCCGCGTGCGCGGTCGCCTCCGCCCTGCCGGGCGCCCGGTTCGGGCCGATGATCGTCGCCGCGGGCGAGCCCGGCGAGTCGAGCGTGGCGAGCATGAGCCGCTGGATGTGGCCCTGGCTGACCTTGACGGGGTTGGCCGCGGCGGCCGCCCTGCCGGTTCTGCCGCTGGCGGGTTCGGTCGGTCTCCTGCTCGGACTCGCCCTGGTGTGTGGCCTGGTGGCGGGGACGGTGTCCGTCCCGACGGTGCGTTCCACCGGGCAGGTCGGCGGCGGGCTGCTGATCCTCGCTGCTGCCACCGCCAGCTGGGACTCCCGTCCGCTCACCCTGGCCGCGGGCGCCGGCATCGTCGCGCTGACCATCGGCTGGACGCGTTTGCTGCCCACGCCCGCGCGCCCCGTGCTGGTCGCGGTCGGCTACGGCTACGCGCTGACCCTGCTCGGCTTCGCGCTTCGCTGGTACCCGTGGGGCTGGAGCGCGGGCGACTGGACGCCGGTCGCCGGCCTGCTCGCCGTCG
>JAVTWJ010000069.1:0-20190 GCA_032229785.1 Propionibacteriaceae bacterium | reverse complement strand
GCGCGAATGGACCTTGCGGCGCGACCGGAGGCTCCTGATCCGCGAGAGGTCGAGCCCGCTTCCGTCCCGCGGGGACTGACCGCGATGACGGCCTACACGGTGCTGGCGATCGGCCTGGTTCCGTGGCTGCTGGCCGTCGTGACGGTGCTGGACGACCGGACGTGGTGGGCCGCGGCCGCCGCCGCGAGCATGCTCGCCGTGGAGGTGGCGGTGACGCTCCGCGCCCGTCCGCAGCCCACCGGGATGCGGGTGCTCGCCGCGGCCGGCCTGCTGCCGACCGCCGGGATCCTGCTCATCAACGCCGGCGCGATGCTGATCCCGACCTCCGGTTCGCCGATCCTGCTGCCGATCATCGCGGCACTCGCCGGGGCAACCGCCATCGCCGCCCCGCACGCGTCGGCCCGGATCGAGGCCGTCGACCGGCGGGCCGCCGGCCCGATCCGGGGCGCCTTCGAGGTGGGGGCGTTGCTGACCGCCGTGGCGTCCGTCGTGCTGGCGGTGGTGCTGCCCGCCGCGGGGCCGAGCACCGCGCTGGTGGTGTGCGCGATCCTGGCCGCCGGTGCTGCCGTGGTCGCCACCCAGCCCGACCGCCACCCGGTCTGGTGGCTGGCCGCGCTGGCCGCGTCCGGCGTGCTGTGGAGTGCGCTGGTGCTGTTCGAGGTCGGCCTGGTCGAGGCCTACACGCTGCCGCTGGGGGTGGCTGCGGTGATCACCGGGCTGGCGCTCGTCCGCCGCCGGACGCGATGGTGGGCGCTGGCGATCGCCGGGCTGCAACTGGCGCTGTGGCCGACCTGGGCGCTGGCGGCGACCGGACGCGACCTGCTGGTGCGCGCGGCGGCGCTCACCGTGGCCGCCTTGCTGTTCGTCGGCGGCGCCTGGCTCGCGCGTCACCGCGGCTACCGCCGCTCGTTGTGGGCGCTGGCCAGCGGGCTGGTGGTGACCGGGACAGCGCCGCTGCTGGTCGCGATCCGCTCCAGTGGGCGCGTTCGGGCCGTCGACCCCGGTCTCGAGGCATTGCTGGGGCGGATGGGTGCGGACACGCTGGCGGGGTTCGCCTGGGTCGTCGCGGCCGCGGTGGTGGCGGCGGGACTGCTGGCCGTCGCCGGCCAGGCGCTCCGCTGGGCCAGCGCGGCCAGCGCGGCCAGTGCGGACGGCGCGGCCAGTGCGGACGGCGCGGGCGGCGCGGCTGGCGCGGGCGGCGCGGACGGCGCGGACGGCGCGGACGGCGCGGACGGCGCGGGTGGCGCGGGCGGTGCGGCTGGCGCGGGCGGCGCGCGGTGGGGCGGGATCGCGGCCTCGTGGCGGTTCGCGCCGGCGCTCGCCGTGGCGGCGTCCGGGTTCGTGCTCGCCGTCCGTCCCACGGGGGCGGTCGTGTGGGTGATGTGGCTGGCCTGCCTGGCCTTTCTCGCCGTCACCGTGGCGAGCACGCTGCTGCGGGTGCGCGGACGGGTCATCCTTCCGCCGGTCTGGTACTGCTGGCTGCTCGCGCTCGGTGTCGGCATCGCCGGCTGGTCGGTGCGCGAGCTGCGGGTGGAATTCCACGCTTTGCCGCTCGGGCTGGCCTTGCTGGCGTGCGGGGTGCTGGCCTGGCGGGCCGCCAGGCGGGGGCCCGCTTCGGTCGATCGCTCGTGGCCGATCGGCCAGTCCGATCCGACCAGGGCGATCCTGCCGGGTGTCCTGGCCACGCTCGGGCCCTCGACGCTCGCGATCGGTACCGATCCGCAGACCTGGCGCGCGATCCTCGTCCTCGTGATGGCGCTGATCGCCCTGCTGATCGGCGCACGACTGCTGTGGCGGCCGTGCATGACGGTCGGCATCGTCGACCTCACCTTCGCGGTGGTGCTGGTGTTCGTGGCCCGGCGAGGCGCCATCGACGCCGTGCCCTGGCTGCTCGCGCTGGTCGGCGCCGGCGGCGTCCTGCTCGGATTGGCGATCTACAGCGAGCGCCGGCAGCACGCCGTCCCGGCCTCACCCGACGTGAGCTAGCCGCGGCGCCCTCACGCACGAAAGGAACGGTTGCCCACGATCGTTCGTGGGCAACCGTTCCTTTCGTAGGCGTGGACGCCGGGCGTCCGGTCAGCGGACGAAGGAGCTCGCGATGGCGGCGACCGTGGCGTCCGTCGAATCCGTTAGGCGACGGAGCGCGTCCGCCGACGCCTCGCCCAGCTGGCCGAGGGCCGACGTGGCCGCCACGCGCACGCCGGCGTCCGGATCCTGCGCCGCGCCGGCGAGGACGTCCGTCGCGCCGGCCGCCCGATCGCCCAGGTCGCCGAGCGCCTCGGCGGCGTGGGCGCGCACGGCGGCGTCCGCGCTCGTCAGTGCGGCGACCAGCGCCGGCACGGACGCCTCACCGCACCGCACGAACGCGGCGGTCAGCGCGTCGCGCTGCAGCGCGTCGCCGTCGCCCAGGCGCGACGCCAGGACGCCCACCGCCTCGGGACGCCCGGTGTTCGCAACCGCCCGGTACGCCTTGATGGCGACGTCGGCGTCCGCGTCCGCCACCAAGGGCGCCAGCATCTCGAAGTGGTCGGGGTCGCCGACCTTGCTGAGCACGTGCGCTCCGGTGCGGCGCGCGGCGGGCTCATCGCTGTCGAGCATCGCGACCACGTCGGGCAGCGCGGTGTCGATCAACTGCACCGTCGCCCAGGTGAGGTCTTCGCGCACGCACGAATCCGCCTCCACGCCCAGGCGCGCGACGATCGCGGACGCCGCGGCAGGATCGCCGGACGCACCCAGGCGCAACGCGGCCTGGCGTCGCTCGGTGCCGTCCGGGTGGGAGAGCAGAGAGACGAGTCGGGTGGTGTGATGGGTCATGGGTGTTTCCTCCTGACACCGAGGGTGAACCCTCACGTGGCGTGAGGGGGCAAGGGCCGTTACTCGGCGCGCGCGAACGCCTTGTCGGCGTGTACCGCGTCGGCCAGTCCGGCGAGGAAACGCTCGGCGTCCAGCGCCGCCGCGCACCCCGAACCGGCGGCCGTGATCGCTTGCCTGTAGGTGTGGTCGACCAGGTCGCCCGCAGCGAACACGCCCGGCACGCTGGTCTCGGTCGAGCCCGACTTCGTGAGCACGTAGCCCGCGCTGTCGAGATCCACCTGGCCGGTGAGCAGCGCCGAGCGCGGGTCGTGCCCGATCGCCACGAAGACGCCCTGGACGGGCAGTTCGCGTGTCTCGCCGGTCACCGTGTCGCGCAACGTCAGCGACTGCACCGAGTTCTCGCCGTTGATCGACTCGACGACCGAGTTCCAGGCGAACTCGACCTTCGGGTCGAGTTCGGCGCGCGCCACCATGATCTTGGACGCCCGCAGCTCGTCGCGGCGGTGCACCATGACCACCGACGAGCCGAAGCGCGACAGGAAGGTCGCCTCTTCGACCGCCGAATCGCCGCCGCCGATGACGGCGATCGGCTTGCCGCGGAAGAAGAAACCGTCGCAGGTGGCGCACCACGAGACGCCCTTGCCGGACAGCTCGTCCTCGCCCGGCACGCCCAGGCGCCGGTAACCGGATCCCATCGCGAGGATCACGGCCTTGGCGCGGTATTCGTTGCCCTCGGCGTCCGTCACGACCTTGATCGGTCCGGTGAGGTCGACGGCGGTGGCGTCGTCGTCGATCAGCTCGGCGCCGAACCGCTCCGCCTGCGCGCGCATGCTCATCATCAGGTCGGGGCCCTGGACGCCCTCGGGGAACCCGGGAAAGTTCTCGACCTCGGTGGTGTTCATCAGGGCGCCGCCCGCCTCGACCGCGCCGGTCAGCACGACCGGCTGGAGGCTCGCCCGCGCCGCGTAGATGGCCGCGGTGTAGCCCGCGGGGCCCGAGCCGATGATGATGACCTCACGCACGTCGCTCATGAAGAATCCCTTGGTTGCCGATGGGTGCGCCGGAGGAACCCCCGGCCCGCCTCGATTATTCCTCAGCCATGGCCGGGCGGCCCGGGCTCAGCGCGAGACCTTGATCTCGTGGATCGTCCCCACGTAGTTCGCGCCGTCGCGCGGCATGCTCGTCAGGTAGACCAGGACGAAGCGGGTCGTCACCGGCTCTTCCAGGCCGACCTGCACCTCGCCGGTGGCCGCCTCGAAGGCGCCCACCCGCTGCCAGGACGCCTGGGTGTCGAACGGCGCCGACGTGGCGTTCGCGTCGCGCGGCACCCGGATCTCGCCCGAGGTCGCCCCGCCGCCGACGTTCACGACCACCCAGCCGACCGGCCGCGGCTCGCCGAGATCGACCACGACCCCCGCGCCCGGCTTGCGGTCGTTGAAGGTCGCCGAGCGCCCGTAGCGTTCGGTGCGCCAGGCCGTCGCCGGATCGCCGTCCATGACGTAGCGGGCCTGCTCGGAGTTCTCGCGGGCGTCGCCGCCGTCGCTGGCCGGGTCGAAGTCGCGCGCCGACACCAGCGCGTAGGGCACCGAGGGGCCCGGCGGCGGGGCGTCCAGGACGCCGATTTGCCGAACGAGCATGGCGGCAAGGCCCACCACGACGACGAGTGCGACCGCGCCGAGGGCGACGGGCCAGCGGCCGCGGGTGATCGTCGTCGGCGCCGTGCGCTCGTCGGGTGACGCGAGCGACGCCGGTGGCGGGATCGGGGTGAACGGCCCGGACGGCACCGCGCTCGTGTCGTCGTCGTCGCGCAGCGGCCAGAAGGCCTCGGTGTGATCGTCGCTGTCGTCGGCGCGGTCGTCCGCGCCGTCGGCCGGCGCGCGACCCCACGGCGAGGCGGGGACGGCGTCCGTGCGCGCGCTGAGCGGGCTGGTGGCGGGCAGTGGGGCGACGCGGGTCTCGGGTGCCGCGGCCTGCGACCGGGTCTGCACGAGCGCCTCGAGGCGGGCGGAGGCGTCCGCGCCGTTGAGCAGCGCGCCGAGGGCGTCGGCGACGGCCGCGGCGGACAGCAGGGGGGTGCCGTGGCCGCGCTGGACCGGGGCGAGGATGCGATCGATGACGTCCGACAGCTCCGTGGCGATGCCCTGGTTGTGCGAGCGGGCCGGCAGCGGGCGGCCGTCGGGCCCGGTCGGCGCGGCGGGCAGCCCGTGACGCCGGGGGCCCGGCCAGCGTCCGGTCACGCAGGCGTACAGCAGTTCGCCGAGGCCGCGGACGTCGGCCGCGACGGGGTCGCCCAGCGCGGTCCCAGGGTGCAGCGCCTGCTCGATCAGCAGCCCCACCACCTTGACGCCGCCGCCGCTGGTGATCAGCACCGTCGACGGATTGAGGTGCTGATGGTGGACGCCCTGGGCGTGCATCGTGGACAACGCGGACGCGATCTCGCGCACGATCCACGCCGCCTCGACGCCGCCCAGCGGTCCGGCGCTCAGCAGGGACTCCAGCGAGCGGCCGGGCGCATACTCGCACACGATGTAGGAGCCGTGACCGGCACCCTCGTCGAGCACGGCGTCCCAGACGCGCAGGTAGCGGCTGTCGACGGCCGGGGCGGCGCGGCGTGCCTGGTCGAGGATCTCCAGGACGCGGGGGGCGTCCGGATCCATGACGTGCAGCAGCACCGGACGCGACAGGTTGAGGTCCCAGCCGCGCCAGGTGACCGTGGATCCGCGGCGGACGAGCGGTTCCGCCAGGCTGAACCGGCCGTCCAGCACCATGCCCGGGTGGGTGGCGGGGCCGATGTCGACCACGGACGCCGTCCGCACCGACGCGTGGAGGGGCGGATACTCCAGCGGGGCATCGTCCTCGTCGGCGGACGCGGAGGCGTCCGCGCTCGGGGCGTCCGGTCGGCCGTCGGGATCGGACGCGGCGGGCGTCCCCCCGCCGTCACCGGCGGCACCGCCGCCGTCGCCTCCGGCACCGCCGCCCTCGCCCCCGGAACCTGCGCCCCCGGAACCTGCGCCGCCACCGGTCCGTCCGCGCCGGCGCAGGGCGGTGATCAGGTCGTCCATCTCGGCGATGCGCAGACGGCGGGCGAGGACGACGAACCCCAGCCCTGCGACGGCGACCGACAGGAGGAACGCGGCGAGCACGACGCCGAAACCGGCCTCGCGGGTCAGCCACGCCAGCATCCCGGCCAGGAGGGCGCCGGGCAGGACGGCCAGGGTCAATCGGACGGTGTGCTGGGCGACCTCATGGCCGGACAAGCCCGGGAGTCGTGTGCGCAGCGACCGGAAGGTGATCCAGGCGCCCACCGCGTAGGCGACGCTGTAGGCCAGGCCCAGGCGGGGGGCGACCGTCATCGGGTCGGCGAAGACGGCGACGAGCCCGAGGCCGACGACGATGTTCACCGCCGAGATCGCCAGCTGCAGGAAGAACGGGGTCCGGGTGTCCTCCAGCGCGTAGAAGCCGCGCAGGTACACGTACTGGATCGTGAACGGGATGAGCCCGACCGCGAGCGCCATCAGCGTCCAGCCGATCGCGCTCCAGCCGCCATCGGCGTTGGCGCCGTGCCCGAACGCGAGCCGGCTGAACGGCAGGCCGAGGGCGAGGAAGGCGAGCGAGGAGGGCACCAGGAACGTCAGCGCCAGGCGCAGCGTCCGGGTGGTCTCGGCGCCGACGCCGGCCAGGTCGTGTGCGGCCGCGAGCCGGGCGGCGGAGGGCAGCATCGCGGTGGCCAGCGAGACGGTGAGCAGGCTGGTGGGCAGCAGCCAGACCAGGTAGGCGGTGTTGTAGACGGTGATGCCCGCGCCGCCGCCGGGGCCGCCGCCGCCGGGGCCGACGGGCGCGGTGGCGCTCGTCGCGAGATTGCTGACCACGATCTGCACCAGCGTGGTCAACACGGCGTAGCCGAGCATCCACTTGGCCAGGTGGAAGGTGGCGCCGAGGCCCTGGCCCTTGAGATCCCAGCGCGGGCGGTAGCGGAAGCCCGCAGCCCGCATCGAGGGGACCAGCGCGACGGTCTGCACGACGATGCCCAGCGTCGACCCGAGGCCCAGCAGCAGCACCTGCGCGTTGCCGAACGGCTCGCCCGGGCTGGTGTTGCTGCCCCAGACGGCGAGGTAGAGGCCCAGGACGCCGATGCCGACGACGTTGTTGAGGATCGGGGCCCACATCATCGGGCCGAACTTGTCGCGCGCGTTGAGGACCTGCCCGATCAGGAAGAACGCGCCGAAGAAGAACAGCTGCGGCATCGTCAGGGACGCCATGAACAGGAGTTGCTGCCAGTGCGCGGCGTTGGCCGGCCCCCGCCAGGCCTCGTTGGCCCACAGCGGGATGATGACGGGCGTGAGCACGGTCGCCAGGATCGTCACCGCCAGCAGCAACGCCAGGAAAGCCGTCATGATCCGGTTGACGAACGCCTCGCCGCCGTCGTCGTCGTTCTTGGCGTGCCGGACGATCTGGGGCACGAGCACGGTGTTGAGCGCCCCGCCCGCGACCAGCATGTAGAGCGAGTTCGGCACCACCGTCGCGACCGAGAACGTCTCGGCCTGCGGCGTGGTCGCGCCGAGCACGATCACGAGGAGGCCCGCGCGCACGAATCCGAGCACGCGGCTGATCAACGTGCCGGACGCCATCACGGCCGTCGCATTGAGCAGCCTGCCGGACGCCGGCGCCCCCGCTTTGCCGTCAGCCATCCTCACCCTTCCGCTGGTTGCGCACCCGTCTGATCCGGAGCGCGGTCGTCACGACCAGCACGATGCCGGAGGCGAGGACGATCACCCACCCGACGGTGCCGAAGTTGGTGGTCTCCACGACCACCGGGACGTCCGGTGTCAGCGTACGACCGCCGAGCGTCGTCGCGCGCACGGTCGCCTGCACCACGCCGCCGCCCGCGGCCTCCGCGCGGAGGATCGCGGTGCTGCCCGCCCCCGGGGCGATGGTGAGCGGCTCGGGTCCGACCAGCGCGATGCGCTGCGGATTGTCCGAGACCGCCTCGACGCGCACGGCGACCGGGTCGGCCAGATGGTTGGTGATCGTGACCGGGAACTCGCTCGTGGCGCCCGTCATCGAGAATCGTGAGGTCGTCGTGAGGGTGACGAAGTCGCCCTGGGGCAGGGCCAGCCGGCGGTCGATGGCGTCGAGCCAGACCTGCTGGCCGGCGGGTTCGCCGATCCACCAGCCGGACGCCGCGCGCGCCACCTGGGCGTCCGCGACCTCTCCGATGCCCGCCTCGGGGGCGATCTCGCCGACCAGCGCCAGCGACGCGCCGAGGCGCTGGATGCGGGTGAGCCTGTCGGGGTCGAGCGGCCCGTCCTGTTCGGCGCGGGCCGGCGGCGTCCATGTCTGCGGGGTGAGCGCCAGGAGTTCGGCCAGGCTCGCCCGGCGAAATCCCTCCGGCGGGCGTCCGCTCGCGGCCTGCACGTCGTCGGCGCTGGTCAGCCAGGTCAGCTGGCCCGCGTTGACGCGGGCGAGCGCGGTCTGGGCGGCGCCACGGTTGAGGCCGGTGTTGCGCAGCACCGGCGAGGAGAGGGCCGCCGGTTGGGCCGGGGTCGTGAACAGAACGCGGACGCCGCCGGACGCCGCCGCAACGCCGTGGGCGCCGGTGGCCGGGACGATCGCCGTGCGTGCCGGGCCGAGCGCGCGCAACGTCGCGGCGTCCGCCTGCGGCAGGACGGCGACGGGCGTGAGCCCGGCGGGTGCGGCCTCCGAGGCGCGCGCGGCGGACGCGGCGATGTAGTCTGCGCCGAGTTCGGCCGCCGCGCCCAGGTCGGGGGCGCCGAAGAGGCCGGCCGCGCCGGAGCCGGCAGGCAGGGCGGCGAGGCGGTCGAGCCAGGCGCGCGCCGCGTCCGCGCCGGTGCCGGCCGTGTTGCCGTCGGACGTCTGAACGCGGTAGCCGTCGGCCATGTCGGTGAGCTCGTCCTGCAGGGACGGGTCGAGCACCCAGTCCGCGTGCCCGGATTCGGCGGCGTCCATCAGGGCGGCGAGGCGTCCGGTGGCGATCTCGCCCGCGAGGGCGTCGTCGAGGAACAGGTTCGTCTTGAGCTGCCGCGGCGGCGCCGAGAACGACACGACCGCGGCGAGCGGCACGTCGCTCGCGCGCGTGACGAGCGTCCGGTCGGACGCCAGGTGCGCGGCTCCGGCGCCCGTGCGGCCGCGAACGTCGACGCCGACCCAGAAGGAGGCGTCGGCCGTGCGCAGGCCCAGCGCGGCCAACTCGCCGGACACGGTGAACGGCCGGGAGTCACCCGGCGTCAGCGTGGAGGGGGTGAGGGTGTCGCGGTTGCCGTCGGCCACCACCGCCGCCGTGCCCGCGGTGGTCGTCGCGGCCGTGAGCGCGCCGGTCACCGCGGACGCCGAGCGCAGCGGGCTGGACGAGCGCCACAACGCGGCGGTGACGCCCGTGAGGGACGTGGTTCCGATGTTGGCCACCGTGCCGGCCAGGACGAGGCGTCCGTCGACGATGTCGGCCCGGGTGAGGGTGACGGACGCTCGGGAGGCGGCCTGCGCCGGGCTCGAGGTGGCGGGGAGCAGGCCGATCGCCAGCGCGGCGGCCGCCAGTGCTGCCGCCACCCGGGCGCGACGAGTGCCGGTCCGGGTCGAAGTCACTCGCCCATCGTAGGCCGGTAAGCTGGTTGATCGTGCTCAGCCTCACCGTCGCTCAGCGTCAGTCCTTGGAGGATTCCGTGCTGGCGGCCCCCGTCATCCGCCGCGTGGCGGACGCCTTCGCCGCGGCCGGCCACGACATCCATCTCGTGGGCGGTCCGGTCCGCGATGCCCTGATGGGCCGCGGCGTCCACGACCTCGACTTCACCACCGCCGCCCGCCCGGACGCGATCGAGGCGATCCTGCGCACGCTGACGCAGGCCACCTGGGACATCGGCCGCGCGTTCGGCACGATCGGCGCGTCGCTGCACGACGAGCGCGGCGTCTGGGTGGTCGAGGTGACCACCTACCGGGCCGACTCCTACGACCCGGATTCGCGCAAGCCCACGGTCGAGTTCGGCGACACGCTGGCCGGGGACCTCGTGCGGCGCGATTTCGCCGTCAACGCGATGGCGCTGTCGGTGGTCACCGGGGCGTTCAGCGACCCGTACGGTGGCCTGGACGACCTGGCCGCGGGGCTGCTGCGGACGCCGTCGCCTCCCGAGGTGTCGTTCTCGGACGACCCGCTGCGGATGATGCGCGCCGCCCGTTTCGCGGCGCAACTCGGGTTCACGACGGCGCCTGAGGCGGTCGAGGCGATGAGGGCGATGGCCGAGCGGATCGACATCATCTCGGCGGAGCGTGTCCGCGATGAGCTGTCGCGCCTGCTGCTGGCCGAAGCGCCGCGTCCGGGTCTGGACCTCCTGGTCCGCACCGGGCTCGCCGACCGGGTGATCCCCGAGGTGGCCGCCCTCGTCCGCGAAGTCGACGAGCACGGCCGCCACAAGGACATCTATCAGCACACCCTCACGGTGCTGGAGCAGGCGATCGACCTGGAGCGCGAACGCGGCCACGAGCCCGACCTGGTGAACCGGCTCGCGGCGATCTTCCACGACGTCGGCAAGCCGCGCACCAAACGGTTCGAGGGCGGCGGCAAGGTGACCTTCCACCACCACGACGCGGTCGGCGCGAAGATGACCCGCAAGCGGCTCACCGCGCTGCGCTACCCCAACGACGTGGTGGCGGCGACCTCGACGCTCGTCGAGCTGCACCTGCGCTTCCACGGTTACGCGGACGCCGACTGGACCGACTCGGCCGTGCGCCGCTACGTCCGCGACGCCGGCGACCAGCTGGAGCACCTGCACATCCTGACCCGGGCCGACTGCACCACCCGGAACGTGCGCAAGGCGAACCGGCTGCGCACCGCCTACGAGCAGCTCGAGTGGCGCATCGACCAGCTCGCCGCCCAAGAGCAGCTGGACGCCCTCCGTCCCGACCTCGACGGCGGGCAGATCATGGCGATCCTGGGCGTCGCGCCCGGCCCGGTGGTCGGGGAGGCCTACCGGTTCCTGCTGGAGAAGCGCCTCGACGACGGCCCGTTGAGCGAGGACGCCGCCCGCGAGGCCCTCCTGGCCTGGTGGGCCGAGCGGGGCGCCTGACGGCGTCCTCACGGCGGCCGTCGCGGCCTCCGGGTGTCAGCGGCAGGGGTCGAACGGCGTGATGCCGGGCAGGTAGCGGTCCCAGTCGTCGGCGGTGAGCGGCTGGCCGCGGAGCGCGCACAGGGTTTCGTGGATCTGCTCGACCGGCAGGCTCCAGACGCGCACGTCGCCGGAGGCGCCCGTCACGGCCAGCCGGCTGCCGTCGTCGAGGAACGCCACATCGTAGATGGCGTCCATGTGGGCGGGTACCGCGAACACGGCGTCCACGTTCGTCGTGGTGAGGTCCCAGCCCCAGAGGATGCCGCCGGTGCCCGCCGCGACGAGCAGGCGTCCGTCGGGCGAGAACGCGACGGCGTAGAGGCCGGAGCGCGGGCCGGCGAGTTCGCGCAGCAACGTCGGCTTGGCGGGATCGGTCCAGTCCCACAGGTACACCTGGCCGCCGTCAGTTCCGGCGGCCAGGAGACGCCCGGTCGGTGAGAAGGCGGACGCCCCGGGGTTGGACGCGGTGGGCAGCGACGCCATGAGTGCGGGACGCGCCGGGTCAGCCACGTCCCAGAGCTGGATGCTGCCCGCGGCGAGCCCGACCTGCACGTAGCGGCCGTCGGGCGAGAAGGTCGCGAGTTGCGGCACGATCCCGGGAAGTTCGCCGACGGGCGTCACCGTGCCGTCGTCGGCGATGCGTCCCAGCAGGGTGGTGCGGCCGTTGTAGACCCCCGCCGCGAGGAGCGTGCCGTCCGGGCTGGCGTCGATGTTCGCGAAGTGGCCGGACGGGGCGAGGCGGGAGACCTGCGGCTCGCCTGGCCGGTCGGTGGAGATGTCCCACGTCACGACCTGGCCGTCGCGGCCGCTCGCGATGAGCCGGTCGCCGGCGGGCGTCATGGCGGTCGCGACCGAGGTGTCGACGCCCGGCGGCAGCGTGGCCCGCATCGGCACCGGCGCGTCGCCGTCGACCCGCCACAGGTCGACCGACGCCTGCGCCTGGACGGTGCCCGCCAGCCAGCGGGTGCCCGAGGTGTCCGAGACGAGGACGTAGATGCGGTGTCCGCCTTCGCGCAGCAGGGGACTGATGGGCGGCCAGGCCGAGAGCGTGCCGTCCACGGTGGTGGCGACCAGGTCACCGCGCACGTGGGCGACCGATTGCACGATGGCCGGCGCGTGGATGCTGCGCAGCGCCACCATGGTGTCGGATTCCCACACGCGCAGCTTCTGCTCGGAGTCGCCGCTGAGAAGCTGCCGTCCGTCGCCGGAGTAGGCGACGCCGTTCACCCAGAACGCCGAGACCGGGGTGAGTCCCAGGTGCGCCGGCGCGTCGGCGTCCAGGGTCCAGCGGGCGATCTCGCCGCTGGTGAGTCCGGCGGCGAGGTGGCGTCCGTCGGGGCTGGTCGCGAGCGAGAGTGCGCGCATGCCTGGTGCGGACTCGAGGGGCACGGACGCCGTGGGCGCGAGCCCGTCGCCGGCGAGCGTCCAGGCGTCCAGACGGTCGGCGGCCCCGCAGGCGAACACCCGGCGTCCGTCGGGGGTGAGGGTGAGGGCGCTGACCTGGCCGGCGAACTCGGTCGTGGCGGTGCGGCGGGCGGTGATCGTCGGTGCGCCCTCGGCGTCCTCCAGCGTCCAGCGCTCCAGGATCGAGGTCGCCCCGTCGGAGTGCGCGAGCAGGAAGCCGCGCCCGGAAGGCTCGAAGACGGTGGCGAAGAGCGTGCCGGCCTCGCCGAGGACGGCGAGCTGGGTGGGTTGGTCGGTGACGTCCCACAGGGCGCGGTAACCCCCCGCGCCGCCCGTGACGAGCAGGAGCCGGTCGCCGGCCCGCGTCAGCGCCGCCGCGAACAGCTGGCCGCCGTCCGGGTCGGCGTCGAAGGTGACGTCGGGCGCCTGGGTGAGGCGTCCGTCGCGCCACAGCGCCACCGTGCCGGCCCCGTCGACGCGCGCCACGGCGTCTCCGCCGCCGGTCGCGACGAACGAGGACGCCGCGCCGCCCCACCGGGTGGGCACGTCCAGGGCCGAGGACGCGATGAGCGAGCTGACGCTCTCGCGGGTGTCGGCGAGGGCGTGGCTGACGAGGGAGAGCTGCGCGTGCAGGTTCGGGTCGCTGTCGCGCAGGGTGCCGGCCAGGTTGGCGATCTGGCGGGATTGGGCGTCGAGTTGGATGTCGCGGGTGCGGACGAGCGCGATCCCGGCGACCAGCGCGAGCACGACCGCGACCACGGCGAGCGCCTGCGCGAGGCGTCCGCGCCTGCGGAGGCGGGCGGACGTGCGCCGTTCTTGCTCCAGCAGCGAGGTGAAGTGGGCGCGCGACTCGGCCAGGAACGCGCGCTCGACGGGGGCGAGGAGCGCCTCCTGGTCGCCGAGCTGGGCGAAGCTCGGCAGGCGATCGATGGGGATGAGGCTGGCCGGGTCGCGGTCGTTCTCGACCCACAGTGCGGCGGCGCGCGTCAGGTGCTCGCGGACCCGCAGTTGCTCGCGGCCCTCGTCCACCCAGGCGGCCAGCCGCGGCCAGTGCCGCAGCACCGCGTCGTGGCTGATCTGCAGCGCGGTGTCGGTGGAGGTGAGCAGCCGGGCGTCCACGAACGGCCGCGCGGCGGCCAGTTCGGCGTCCGACAGCGCCTCCAGGGGGACGGGGCGGCGGGTCGGCTGATCGTCCACGAGCCCCACCAGGCGCATGAACAGCCGGTGGGTCAGCGCGTGCCGCTCGGCGGTGAGCCCCAGCACGATGCTGTCGGCGAGATTCTCCACCGCGGACGCCAGGCCGCCGGCCCGCTGGTATTCCTCCACCGTCATCGCGTGGCCCGAGCCGCTGCCCCACGTCAGCAGGAGCGCGTGAGACACCAGGGGGAGCAGGCTCTGCGTCGCCTGGGGGTCGGATCCCAGGTCGAGGTCGGCGACGACCAGCTCGACCAGCGCCGGCTCCACGGACACGCCGACGCGGCCGGCGGGCCCGGCGATGACCGCGCGGATCTCGTCGGTGGTCATCGGCTGGATGAGCAGCGGGCGTTCCAGCGCTTCGCGGAGCGCGGGCAGCTCGGCGAGCCGGCCGAAGGCGTCCGAGCGCACGGCGAGCACGACCGTGGTCCGTGTGGCGAGCGACGCGAGGTGGCGCAGGGCGTCGTCGCGGGCGTCGCCGAGCTCGAGGACGTCCTCGAACTGGTCGACGACGACGATGTCCGCGTCCGCGTCCGCGTCCGCGTCCGCGTCCGCGTCGGCGTCCGCGTCGGGGTCGGGGTCGGGTGCGGCGGTGAGGTCCCGTGCTTGTCTCACGACTCCGGTGCGCCCGTCGAGGACGCCGCCAGCCGTGCAGTGCCGGCCGATCAGCCCGGCCGCGAGCAGGGACGACTTACCGCTGCCGGACGGCCCGACCAGGGCCACCAGCCCATGCCCGGACGCCGCGACGGCGGCCACCGCGTCCGCGACTCGGCGGGCCTCGGCGTCGCGCCCGAAGTACAGGGGCTCCTCGGTGGTGCGATAGGGACGCAGGCCCACGTAAGGCGGCGCGGCGTCGCGGAGGGTGCCCAGGGCCTGATCGACGTCCAGCCACGCGAGACGGACCTGGCCCTCCAGGCCGAGCGCGTGCACCAGCTCGGTGAACTGGGGACGAAGCGCCGGGGTGGGCCCGTGCTTGCCGCTGAGCCAGCCCTGCATCGTGGCCGGCGGGATGCCGACCAGGCGGGCCGTCGCCCGGATCGACAGGTGCTGACGCGTGCGCGCGGCGTCGAGGAGCGCCGCGGCCTCTTGGCGCGTGGATGCTGTGGACACGGCGTCAGGATGCCAGCGGTGCGTGCCTGTGGGGGGAAACACGCTCAGATCGTGACCGCGCCGGAATCGGCGTCGGAAATGTCCGTCATCCGTTGCCGACGGCTGTATGGGTTCGTACGGCCCTGTCGCATCGGCTGATCCGGCGCTCCTGCGTTCAGTAGAACGGAACCTCCAGGCACGGGTAAGTCGCAGACCATCGGAGGGGGATCCCGGATGAGGAGGGAGGGTTTGCTGCGTGACCTGAAGGCGCTGCACCACGGTCGGGGCATCCGGCGTCCGAAGGTGCGCTCGTGGGTCGGCCCCGACCTGATGGAGGTGCTCGACGCGTCCGCCGGCCGTACGGACGCCGAACTGCGGTCGTCGCTGGCGCAGCTGTTGACCCGCCATTCCCAGGACCTGCCGCGGGACCTGCGCCACCTGTTCCAGTTCGGGCTGGCCCTCCGGTCGGATCTGCCGATGCTCGAGGCGCGGCTCGAACTGGCGGCGAAGTCGCTGGATCGCAGCGTCCGCGTGGTGCGGCGCCGGCTTCGCGACGCCGAGGCGATGGTGGCCGACTCGCTGCTGCGCTGCCGGCCCGAGGCGCCGGGCTGGTGGGACGCGCAGGGCTGGCAGTGGCTGGCCGTCGGCGGCAGCCTGGTGCTGCGCACCGACGCCGTGCTGACGCTCGACCAGGAGGTGCTGGCGCTGACCGCGCAACCGGCGCTGACCGCGCCACCGGCGTTCGTCCACGAGATGTTCACCATCCCGGGGTTGGCCGACGATGAGGAGCCGGTGTTCGAGGCCGCCTCCGGGGTGACGGTCGTCCAGGTCGAACGCACCAGCAGGACGGGGTGGCGCGTCGGCATGGAACTGCCTGCCGGCCTCACGGAAGGCGAGACGGTGCCGGCATCGTTGCGCGTCCGCGTACCGCGTGCGTCAGCGCTTCAGCCCTACCTGGCGTTCGCGCCGGTCCGCGAGACACCGAGCCTGTCCGTGGAGGTCGATTTCGGCGACACGATGTCGTGGTGGGTGTTGGACGGGGTGCTGCCGTCCGACCTGGGTCCGGCAGGCACCATGGCGATGCCCGTGGACACGGCGACCGGCGTCGGCCTGGTGCGCGTGGCGTTCGACCGGCCGCGGGTGGGCCTGGCCTACGGCATCGCCTGGCGCCCGACGAGTTGAGCCGAGACGCCAGCATCAGGTCCATCTGACGTTGATCAGCCTTGGAGGAGGCAGAATATGTGGACAGTCATCCTGTTCGGGTTGTTCGCGGTGCGTAAGCGGTGGGTTTTCTGGCTGGCTCTCCCCTCGACGGCGCTGGGTGCGCTCATCCTCGGCTTCAAGGATGCTGGTTCCTACCGTGGGTACACGGCCGGCTCGATTCTGTCCCCCGATCGCTACCGCGACACGACGGCGTCGCTGATCTACGGCGACGGGACTGGCATGAACGCGAGCCAGTTGAACGCCAAACTGGCAGACATGCGCGGCGAGAACCTGCCGACGTTCGTGCTTCTGTTGTTCTTGTTTGTCTTGTTCCTCGGTGCGGCCTACCTGGTGTCGGTCGCCTACGCGCACTCCTGCGCCGAAATCGACGACGTTCTCGACGACGACGAGGCGCGCGGGTACTTCGTCCGACGCTACGAGGCGGCGGTCGGCCCGTATCCGGAATCGGCGTTCACCGAGGGGATCTTCCGCGTCAAGCTGGTCAACTTCGTCTACGACCTGGCGACTGCCGACAACTGGCGGCTCCTGCTCGCCGATTCGCCCGAGTCATTCATCACCGAGATCGCGGCGCCCCTTCACTCTAGGCAGAGTGAAGGGCTCGGCAAGGCCCTGAAACTGTTCATGTGAGCGGCGGGCCTTCGGCCCGGAGGAAGGAACCGATGATGTTGGACAGTCCGGTGGAGACTCGGATGAAGGCGTCCATCCGCGGGTGGGAGGCTGGCTTCAGCGACCTCGTTGGTGGACGTGACGTTGTCCGGTGGCAAGGTTGGGCCACTCAGCGCTACGCACCGGCCGTGTCGGCGGCAGGCGTGCTGTCCCCTGATGAGCAAGTTGTCGCATCGTGGCCATGCCTGGTGCACGACGAAGTGTCGGTCGCGCCGCCTCCGCCTGCACCAGACGGCATCTCCGTTCTGGCCGGTTCGACAAGGCCAGCCGTGGCGTCGAACGCCCTGGGCCATTGGCGTGGTGCGTTCATGATGCTGACCGACCGACAGTTTGTGCTGAGTCGGGAGGATCGTGGAGGCCCGTGCCAGGTCGTGGCCGTGAATCGCGACCGGGTGGTGTCCGTCACTCAGCGCGGTTTGCCCGCGGCTTGGGGCAGGGAGAGGTCGACCACCGATGGTTTTGAACTGCGGGTGCGTAACGCGGACGGGGGCGAAGGGCTGGTGCTCTTCCGGCTGGTGACGACACCGACCGGGTGGAGTCTGGCGAGCCTGCTCGAACGGTGCGGCATCCCGATGCTCGCCGCGGCGCCTGACCCTGCTCAGGATCTGGCCGCCGGCACGCCGACGGGTGAGAGGCTCAGCGAGGCGGCTCCCCCCTCATCTGGGCCTGCGGAGCCTGGCCGGCAGTGTCCGTCTTGTTCCGTGACCGCTCCGGCCGGGTCGAAGTTCTGCGGAGACTGCGGTACCCCGTCCCCGGTTGTCGCACCGCCGCCGTGGGCGAGCCTGCCCACGGTGCCTCCCCCGCCCCCGCCGCAACCCTCGCCGGTTCAGCCCGAGGCGATGCCAGGGTGGGCCGCTCGGCCCCTGGAGACTCGCTCGCCGCAATCGCCGCCCGTGCCGGCGTCCGATTCCCCCGAAGCCGGACTGGTCGACGAGACCGTCCTCGCGCCCTCGGTGGTCGACGAGACCGTCCTCGCGCCCTCGGTGGTCGACGAGACCGTCTTCAGGCCCTCGGTGGCCGAGAACGCCGGCATTGTGACGAGTTTTCTGGAACGTCAGCCGGACGTGACGATCACGTCGGGCTGGCCCGAGGAAACAGGAGCCCCGACTTTCTACGACACCCTTGGCCTCGGACGGGGAGCGTCCACCGAGGTGTTGGCGGCGACGCTGCGGGATCACCTGGAGCCGGCCTGGCGCCTCAAGGCCGAACGGCCCGGCCGCACGGGCGAGCGGGCGTCCGCCATGCTCGTGCAGGTCACCGAAGCGCTGCGAGTGTTCAGTTCGGACGCCGCGCGCGCCGCGTACGATGCCGCCCATCCCGCAGGGGGCAGCGCTCCGGTCGAGGCCGTGTGGCTCGCCTGGGGATTCTTCTTCCAACGTGCATGGGAGCAGGCGCTGGCGACCTCCCGGCGGGCGTGCACCGAATCACCGCAGGATCCGATGGCGCATGTCGTGCGCGCGTGGGCGGAGTTGGCCGGCGGCAACGTCCACGCGGCCTCACTCGCCGCCGATCAGGCCTACGCGGTCGGCTGGCAGGGCGACGACTTGGCGGACGTCTACCACGTGCGGGGTGCCGTCCTCACGGCGCTCGGCCAGCACGATGCCGCCTGCGAGAACCTTGCCTCGGCGATCGATCGCGCGGCTCCCGGCGAGAGGCCCGAACTCTTCCTCCGGAAGGCGGCCGCCGAAGAGGGGCGAGGCGCGACGACCGGCATGATCGCGGCGTGCGTCCGGGGCCTCACTGCCGAGCCCGCGCCGTCGGTCGCGCTGCGGACGCGGCTGGAGCAGACCGCGATCCGTGCGTTCCACGCGAAATGCCATGTGGACGGTGCGCCGGCGGAGTCCGCCGCGCGGTACGCCGAGACCCGTCGAGGGTGGCTGTCGAGCGCCGTGCCTGAGCCGTCGAAGTCGACGCTTCTCGATTTCTTCGACCAGGCGATCAGGAACGAACAACAGCGCGCGGCCGGGTGAACCATGACTGATCTGTGCTTGGTGTGTGGCGGGCCCGCGGACGGGGGACGGTGCACTCTGTGCGGCAGCATCGTCCCCGCGGGCAATGTCGCCATGCCCTCTGCGTCGGTCGGCGGCACCGGTTCGGCGCTGCGGGACACCGGGCGAGGTGGTCGGATGTCCCGCCGCCTCCTGGTCATGGGCGTCGTCGCCGCGGTCGGTGTCGTCGCTGCGGTTGGCGTCGGCGGGTGGCTCCTGATGCGGAGCATCGGAAGCGGGATGGATGCCGTGCCCGCGTCTTCCCCGTCGTCGCGGGCGACCGGCGTCCAGTCCTGGGTTCCGAGCACGCCGCGTCCTGATGCGTCACCGACGCCGTCGTCCACAGTGACCCGACCGCCGACGGGGAACATCGGCTCGTCCGCCGGGGCGGGTGCGAGCGAGTCGGGGCTGCGGCAGGTGTACCCCAGCGAGACCATCTCTACCGGAGGGCGATACATCAACACCGCATGGGGGTTCGCCTGCACGCTGCCCGAGGGCTGGGGGCGGGTGGAGCTTCCGGACAACAGTGGGGTCGAGGTTACGCGCGGCGCGACCTCGGGCCGGTGCTCCGGCGCCCGCAACACCGCGGGTGCCTCCTTGAAGACTGCGGCGGCGAATCTGAAGAAGGAAATGGTGGCTGCCGGTTTCGTGATTACCTATGAGCACGTGGGTGCGGAGACCTATGCCGTGAGCGGCGCGCGCGGTGACGACGGCTACTACCAGTGGGGCATGGTGGGTGCACGGGAAACGCGGACGGTGAGTTGGAGCTTCGCGATGGCGGACAAGGCCTCACTGGACGCGCATGTCACGCGATCCGTCCGTGAGTTCGTCACCGCCGACGTGGGTTGACGTGGAAAATCTGGCCTGTGACAAGGGGAATCGAGCGATGATCAGAACGTGTGCGGTGTGTGGGGCGACCACGGACGCCCCCATTTGCGGCCTGTGCGGAAGCGATCTTCCCGTCCAAACCCCGCAAGCCCATGGATTTGCCGCGCCGCCGCCGACGCCGGTGCCCGGTTCCTTCGTGCCCTCGGCAGTGCCCTTCGCACCGACGATGCCCGGCGCAGCGAGTGCCCCGAAGAAGACGAGCAAGCTCCCGTTCGTGATCGGCGGCGTCGCCGCCGTGGCGGTGATCGGTATCGCCGCCGCCTTCGCCGTGCCCGTGCTACGGACGCTTCTCGCCGCGCCCTTCTCAGCCGCCGGCGCCGCCGTGTCCGCGACGCCGTCCCCGGCCGCGGTGGCCTCCAGCCCGGCCCCCGCCCCCTCGGCGACCGTCGATGCCCGGCCCACTGCGACCGTGACAGTCACCCAGGAGCCGCAGCCGGCCGCCACGGTCGTGGTGCCGCCGGCTCCGGTCGTGGTGCCGCCGGCTCCGGTCAACGTACAGACCTTCCCGACCGTGCGCGTGCCCGAGGGCAAGGAGTGCGCGCGCACCGGCTCGGGGCCGTTCGCCGCGGCAGGGACGGCCAACGCCAGTACCAGCTGCCCGTTCGCCATCAACGTGCGCGACGCCTACGTGGCGAACCTGAACGGCGCCGCCGGTACGGTCCGGGCGTACTCGCCGACGACCAAGCTCTGGTACGACATGAAGTGCAGCGGATCCCAGCCCGTGCTGTGCACCGGCGGCAAGGCCGGACGCGTCATCGAGGCTTATTCACAGGCCAGCGGAAGGTGGGTCGATCCACAAAACCTGATCA
>JAVTWJ010000068.1:0-3806 GCA_032229785.1 Propionibacteriaceae bacterium | reverse complement strand
AGGCCCTCGGCGGCGCGAAGAACCACATGCTCGTGCTGCCCGACGCCGACCTCGACCTGGCCGCCGACGCGGCCGTCAACGCGGGCTTCGGCGCCGCCGGCGAGCGCTGCATGGCGATCTCGGTGCTGCTGGCGGTCGACTCCGTCGCCGACGAGCTGATCGCCAAGATCACCGAGCGCATGGCGACGCTGACGACCGGTGAGGGCAGCGGCGACGGCGTCGACATGGGCCCGCTGGTCACCAAGGCGCACCTGGAGAAGGTTACGGGCTACGTCGAGGCCGGCGTCAGCGAAGGCGCGGAGCTCGTCGTCGACGGTCGCGAGGGCGAGTGGGTCGGCGGCAGCCAGGACGGCTTCTTCCTGCTGCCGACGCTCTTCGACAAGGTGACGCCGCAGATGTCGATCTACACCGACGAGATCTTCG
The DNA here is from genome assembly GCA_032229785.1 of Propionibacteriaceae bacterium. Taxonomy (GTDB): domain Bacteria; phylum Actinomycetota; class Actinomycetes; order Propionibacteriales; family Propionibacteriaceae; genus Propioniciclava. Next base: position 3,383 of record JAVTWJ010000068.1, on the reverse strand, counting down.
GCCCGGTGCTCTCGGTCGTCCGCGTGGGCTCCTACGACGAGGGTCTGGACCTCATCAATTCCAACGAGTTCGGCAACGGCGTGACGATCTTCACCAACGACGGCGGCGCCGCCCGGCGCTTCCAGAACGAGGTGCAGGTCGGCATGGTCGGCGTCAACGTGCCGATCCCCACCCCGATGGCCTACTACTCCTTCGGCGGCTGGAAGAACAGCCTCTTCGGCGACACCCACGCCCACGGCCTGGAGGGTGTGCACTTCTTCACCAAGACCAAGGCCGTCACCGCCCGCTGGCTCGACCCGAGCCACGGGGGCCTCAACCTGGGCTTCCCACAGAACGTCTGACGACCAGGCGAGGACACGAGCGTCAGCGAGGCCCGGAGCCTGCGAGGAAGGCGTTCAGACAAGCACAGAACGTCTGACGACCAGGCGAGGACACGAGCGCAGCGTGAACCGCCCCGGCATGTTCGGAGACTGTCCAGGACCTGCGGGTGTGTCAGGCCAGTCAGGCCAGTCAGGCCAGTCAGGCCAGTCAGGCCAACGACAGGAAGTCCCTGAGCCATCCATCGACGGCCCGCATCGTCGCCACATCGACCGCACCCGCGACGTCGACGATGCGCTCCCGGGCGATCGTCCGAGGCTGCTCGGTCATCGCGAACGTGGGTCTGCTCAGGTGCACCTCGGGTCCACGCAGCAGGACGTGGTGGGGCCATCCCCGATCGACCGTCGTTGCCGGGACGATGATGGCCAGAGTGTCCGCCTGCTCCAGGTAGAGGTCACTCGCCACGACCAGCGCGGGGCGGCGCCCGGCCTGCTCTCGCCCGCGAGTCGGATTCAGCTCGACCCGGACGACCATGCCGCGCCGCAGGTCAGCCGCCATCGCGTCCGTCCGTCGGGGTCACATCCCAGGGCGTCACATCCCAGGCCGCGGACTCGTCGCGGTACGTCTGATCGGCGCCCTGGACGGCCCGCCCGAAGGCCTCCATGCGTGCGCGGCGCGCGTGCGCGTCGAGCAGTCCTTCGATGAAGCCGGCCGCGGTCAGGCCGCGAGCGCCGGCCTCGGCGTTGATGCGGTCCCGCAACTCCACGGGCACTTTGATGGTCGTCGCCATCTCACGAGTATACCGAAGGGTAGACCGAGCTCGGGGAGTGACGGCGGGAGCCTCGGACAGTGGGCCCGGGTGGCCCCGGGGCTGATCGCCCCGGGGTCGCCTCCGCCCAGGATGCGCCGGTGGGCGCTCCTGGTGTGCGGGTCGGCTACCTCAGGCCAGGCCCGTGACGTAGGCGAGGTTGATCGCGGCGGCGTCCTTGGGGTGCTTGTGGGTGGTGTCCTGCTCCAGCACGTACCAGCCGTCGTAGCCGCGGGCCTGCAGGTCGGCGACGATCGCGGGGATCGGCACGAGGCCGTCGCCGAGCTCGGGGAAGATGATGCCGCGCAGCGCATCCCCGAAGCTCCACTGCTCAGCTCGGGCGCGGGCCAGCACGTCGGGGTCGACGTCCTTGAGGTGCACGTGGGCGACGCGGTGGCCGTAGTCGGGGAGGAAGTCCAGGGCGTCTCCGCCGCCGTACTTCAGGTGGCCGACGTCCAGGCACCAGCCGACCTTGGCGGGGTCGGTCTCGTCCAGGAAGCGCTTGGTCTCGGCGGCTGTCTCGACGTAGGTGCCGACGTGGTTGTGCAGGACGACGCGCATGCCCATCAGCTCCAGCCGGTCGGCCAGGTGAGCGAGGCCGTCGGCGAGGTTGCGCCACTGCTCGTCGGTCAGGCCGCGGGACTCGTCGACGTGACCGGCCTCGGCGTCGCGGCGCTCGTCGCCCAGCTCGGCGGCCACGAGGATCGAGCCGCCGGCGGCCTTGACGCGCTCGGCGACCGCGAGCGCAGCGGCGTCCGCCTCGTCCCAGGCGTCGCGGTCGCGGTAGCCGAGCCGCACGAACGCCCCGACCATCGACAGCCCGCGCGCGGCCATCTCGGCGCGCACGACGGCGGGGTCGTCGGGCATGCCCGGGCCCCACTCGGTCGCGGTGTAGCCGGCCGCCACCATCTCGTCCATCATCTGGCCGGCAGGGGTGTAGGGCCGGAAGTCGGGGATGTCTCCGTTGTTCCAGTTGCAGGGGGCGGTGGCGATCTTCACGGGGTCCTCCAGGGGCACGGGCAGCATCTTTGCGCTGACATTCTGACATCTCCAGCCACCCGGCGGGAGGACGAACGGCCCGAGATTGTCAGAACAAACCGCCTATTGACAGGACATTAAGACACGCTAGCGTTGACCCCGACCTCCGGGGAGCTGAGCCGGAGGTGACCACACCGGTAGCCACCGGCCACCGGCCCCCGGTGACGACGACGTCAGATGAGGATGACCATGCGCGAGGACAAGTCCCGCAACACCGACCCCCGCTACAGCAAGCTGACGATCGGGGTCTGCCCCGACCAGTGGGGGGTGTGGTTCCCCCAGGACGAGGCCCAGATCGACTGGCAGACCGCGCTCAAGGAGATGCAGACCGTGGGCTTCTCCGTCATGGAGACCGGGCCGTTCGGCTACTTCCCCACGGACCCCGCGCAGCTCAAGGACGTCATGGACGAGCACGGCTTCCGCGTCGTCGCGGGCACCGGCTGGGGCATCCTCCACAAAGAGGAGGCCTGGGCCGAGACCGAGGCGTTCTTCCGCCGGATCGGGCAGACCCACGCGGAGGTCGGCGCGGAGTACGTCGTCCACCTCCCCCCGATGTTCCGCGACGAGAAGACCGGCGAGTACACCGACGACAAGGTCCTGACGACCGACGCGTGGAACCTCTACATCTCCAACGCCGACCGGCTCGGGCGGATCATGAAGGAGGACTACGGCCTGAAGATGGTCCTGCACCCCCACGGCGACTCCCACATCGAGACCCCCGCCGACATCGACCGGATCTTCCAGGCCACCGACCCCGACTACGTCGGCTTCTGCCTCGACACCGGGCACATCGTCTACGGCGAGGGCGACCCGATGGAGCTGTGCCGCAAGTACCCCGAGCGCATCGACTACGTCCACATCAAGGCGATGGACCCGGGTCTCGTGCGACAGGCGCACGAGGAGGACTGGCCCTTCGTCAAGGCGGTCAAGGCCGGCTGCTCCGTCGCGCCGCCCGCCGGGCTGCCCGACATGGGCGAGCTCATCGAGGCGCTCGCGGACCTCGACAAGGAGCTCTACGTCGTCTGCGAGCAGGACATGTACGGCTGCCCCAAGGACGAGCCGCGCCCCATCGCGATCCAGACCCGCGAGTTCCTCGCCTCCAAGGGCCTGGGCCTCCTCTGACCCTCCGCTTCGCGACAGCACGAAAGGCAGCACTCACATGACCGTGCGCATCGGCATGATCGGCCCCGGCGGCATGGGCCGCGCCCACATCGACCGC
>JAVTWJ010000067.1:0-22954 GCA_032229785.1 Propionibacteriaceae bacterium | reverse complement strand
CCATCTGTGCGCCCGGACCGGTATTTCGCGCGGCACCCGCTCCCATTCCGACCATCTGTGCGCCCTTCCTCGGCAACACGCCGCCTCCAAGCCCACGACGTCCGCATCCCCGATCACTCGTCGGGCGTCGGTTCGTCGTCGCGGTGGGCGGGCCCCCAGTTCGTCCATCACAAGCGCCCGGGCACACCCGGGAGGCCGGATTCCCGAGGCGCCGACGACCGGGGCCCTCTGAGCACCACCGGATCGAGATCGAGGGTCGTGCGCGGGGCATGCATCGTGGCCTCAAGCCATCAGAGCGCGACGATCATGGCACCTCGATCAGCCAGGCCTCGGCGACGGTGAGGTCATAGCTCAGATCGCCGGCGATCAGATCGGCCGCCAACTGCTCGCACGCGGCGCCGGTGTCGTCGTCCCCGAACAGGCGCCAAAGCTCGGCAGCGCGCAGCCACAGGTCGGTCGCGGCCGCCCGATCGTCCGCGCCGCGACTCACCCGCGCGGCGGCCAGGCCTCGGCACGACCAACGATGGGCGGACGCCCACGCGGGATTCTGCGCGGGCGCCGGCTCAAGCGTGCGCACTCTGAGGTTCGGACGCCGGCCGGCGTCGAGGGCTTGCCGCAGAAGATCGGCTTGAGCTGCCCCGACTCGGGACCTACCCCTCCAGGACCAGGTCTCCTCGTCGAAGTGAAGCTTGCCGGTCAGCACCGCGAACGGCCAATCCGACACGTACGCGTCGAAGGCGAGTATCTCGAGGGCAGGTCGTTCCCGTTCGGCGGCGGCCCGGCCATAAGGCCGCACGGCAGGCGCTCCTTCCACGGCGACGGACAACTGCGCGGCGTCGTCCTCGATCTCCAAGGCCCAGCGAACATTGTCCTCGGCCATGGAGGTGAGCCCACGCCGCACATCGAACCAGTCGACCGTGGCGACGCCCGATGTGGCCGAATCGCCCGCGACCAGCGCCAGCGGCAATGAGGACTCGGCCCTCCACGCCCCGCGGGACGCCTCGCCGGGCGTCAGCGTCCGGGCTTCGCGCTCAGACAACAGCGCCCGCGCCTCGATGCTGATCGGGTCCGCGACCGGGAGCGTGGTCGCCAGCAGTTCGAGCGCGTCGATCAGCAGCTGCTCGACGTCCGCATGGGCGGCAACATCGTCATCGGCCCGGTCGATCAGGCAACCGCATGCCCGCTCGAGATCGGCCGCCCACCCGTCCGCGTCCTCGATGAACATGCCGAGCCGGCCGACCAATGTCATCTCCTCCAGCCTCAACAGGACGTGGTCGAGCGGGTGCGGAGAGAACTGGCGACACCACCGCACCACCCCCAGGCGGACGACCTGATCCAGTTCCTCACCGGCATCGACCGCGCACCGTGCCTCGCCGGGCGCGCCCTCCGCGCACACCCGACCAACGGCGGCCGCGGCGTCCTCACCGTAGAGAACCTGAACGGACGCCGTCGCGACGTCCGGATCAACGATCAGGCAGGACGGCATCGCGGCTGGCCGCGCGGGATCGACGGTCACCAGCGCACCCTCGATCGGGATCACCACGCCCTCGGCGGGAAGAGGACGCTCCCAGCCGAGCAGCACCCGCCCGAGACCCAGCCGGACCACGGGAACGTCACGAACATGCGACAGAGTCATGATTCGTCGTCCTTCGACAAGTAGCGCAGCAGGGTTTCGAGGGGCAGAAGTCCGTCCTCGAGAGCCCGCCGCTCGTACTCGGCTTCGGCCTCCTCATGACCGTAGACGACATCGTTGGCGAGCTCGCGATTCTCGGCGAGAAAGGTCAGGGTCACCGTCAGTTGTCCGGGATCGATCGGAAGCGAACGGCGGCGGATCTGCGAGTCCAGGGTCACGGTCTTCTCACCCTCGATCGCCACCAGCCGCTGACGGAGCCGGTAGGCCTGCCCGCTCGGGATGCCCTGGAAGACGGCAAGCGAGACCATCAGGGCGCCGGCGCGACCATCGATGTCGCGCTGGCGGCGGTCATGCTCGAAGCAGATCATCCACGCCCGTCGCATCGCGTCCTCACGCGCCTCGTCCATGGCGCCCTTGTGGCACAGGTACCGGCCTTGGCGCTCGCGTCTGGCGAAGACCGCGACGCACGCCTGAGCGTACGAGGCCATCTCAGCGTGAACCCACGGCCCTGCCGGCCGCCGAGGATCAGCGGACGCCGAACCACGCGGCTCCAGGCGCCGCGTCTCCTGCCGCCAGGTCCGATCGATGGCGCGGTCCTCGGGTCGAGCCCACTCAGCGCCGTCGTAGGGGGCGAAGAGAAATCCCGCGGCGAGGCTGGTGAGCGCGACGATGCCCGCCTCCTGCTGCAGCCCCAGCCTCGCGCAGCTGCGGTCGATCTCGGCGTGCGCCACCTCGGGGGCACTGCCGTTCACATGGGCGTCGCCGGCCGCCATCCGGAACCGCGAATAGACCGACCGTTGGAGCCCGTCCCAGGTGTTCTCGCGTCCGCGGCGGACGAAGGGAGGCCGCTCGTCGGCGCCAAGACCGAGCTTGTGATAGCTGAACTCGGCCAGATTCTTGGCGCCGGCCTCATCCCAGCGCTGAAGGTGCATCGGTTCATACTCGGCGAAGGCGCGGCGGGACAGCACACGGGCCTTGGGGGGCCGATTGCTGAGGTACGTCGAGGCGACGGACGCCACCTCGACGTCGGTGAGCGGCTCACCAGTCGCTTCGAGGCTCTGGATCGCCCGTGCCAGCTTGTCCGCCAACTGGGTCACCGATACCTCGACCTCGCGGGCGAGCGCAGCTTGCATGCCGGCGTCGATCCCGTCGCGCAGCAGGCGCAGTCGCCGTTCGACCTGCCGCCCGCTCCGGCCCAGCCACGACCGAGCGTGGGTCGCCTGGTCGTCGTCGAGCGGTGCGGACAGCGGCGGGGCCGCCTCCCACCGTGCGACCAGGTCGGGGTACAGCAACCGCTTCATGACGAGCGTCACCGTCAGCCCGCCGCCCCTACGCGCGCACTCGGACCAGGCCGGCAATGAGGTCAGCCACTCGTGGCACAGCTGCCCCAGCGTGGTCACGGCACCCCTTCCGATCGCCTCCTTCACCCTATGACGGACGGTTGCCGCGAGGATCACCTGCAGCCGCCCTCAATCTCGTACGATTCGTATGCCAAGTGACGGAGGAGGGGCATGCACACCGACGCCGATGCGGGTGGCGACGAGGGGCTGCGCACAGCGCTCAGGCATCTGTGCTCGCTCGGCTTCTCCAAGGTCGTCCGCGTCGACCCAGCACTGATGGCCGCGCTGCGCGTCCCCGATCACGCTTCACTGGCCGAAGCCCGCGAACTCACACGCCGCAGTCTCCTCACCCACGCCGACAGGCTGAGCGACGACCTGCGCACCGCGTTCCTCGAGAGCGCCGGCTTCCGTCGCGATGCCCCCGCAAGCGCCCCCGCGCGCGTCCAGGCGGCGGCCGACCAGCTTCGGGTGTCACGTAGGACCGCCTATCGGCGGCTCGACGAGGCGGTCGACCAGGTCGTCGCGATGCTCGCTCCGGGTGCGGAGAAGTGCATCGTCCAGGACATCGACTACGTCTTCCTCAACGCGCGGGTGCGCGTCGACCTCGAGGGGAGCTACCCGACCATCGTGAACGAGCGCACCATCGGCGCGCGGTCGGAAGGGGTCAACCACCTCGACGAACGCCTCGTCCTTCCACGCCTCACCGAGGGCGACCTCAACCTGCGCGCGCTCGAGGGTTGCGCCATCGACGAGAAGGTCCGGGTGAGCCAGGGCGTGTGGGCCCTACGGGTGCGGCTCCCCCACGAACTCGCGGTGGGCGAACAGCACTCGTTCGCGCTGTCCATCCGCCTGCCCGATCACGAATCGCTCGAGCCCTTCATCGGGTTCCTCCCCTACACGACGAGCTTGGACGCGACGATCGAACTGCGGTTCGGGGACCAACTTCCCGCCACACTGGAGCAGTTCGTGGCTCCGCCGCCGATCCCGGGAGCAGCCCGCCCCTCAGATCTCCACCCGGTCACCCCCATCGGGCGCCGACATGCCTTCTCATTCCCCGAGATGCGGCCCGGCCTCTGTTATGGCATCAAATGGTCCTGGCCGGAATCCACGCCGCTCGTGCCAGTTTCGTGACAGTTTCCCGGGGACGCCCTGCGGGCGGACGATCGGACGCCGCATCGTGGCTCCCATGGAGGGGACGCCTGATGCCGAGATACGACCGGGCGACGACCGGTGGAGCGTCACACGGACGTTGGCGGACGCCGCCTGGTTGACCGCCCGCGCCGAGCGCGCCGCGCGCTTTCATGCGCACCGAGCCTGCCCGACAAGGGTCGCCCCCTACGGGAACCGAGATCCGAACGCCCGTACGGTGCATCCGATGTGCAACAACGCGGGCTGTCTCGACCTGCACCATGAGCTCATCACAAGGGTGATGAGGAAACTCCAGGCCCATCCCGACCGTTCCCGAATCCATGACCTCGGCGCCTACGCCTATCGGGTGGCGGGCACCGAGTTGGTCGAACTGAAACGGGCTGAACGCACAGCGGTGGGATTTCCTGCCAAGCCCGGGCGCAGCGACGGCGCGGCCGGGCGCGTGGAGGCGTCGCTCAAGGCGTCGGAAGCGGACGGCGCCTGGCTGAGAACGCTCTTCGGCATCCTGCGCTCGTACCCGTTCAGCCTCGGCCATGTGTCTGGCCGCTGGCCCGTGGAAGGGTTGGCCACCGAGCGCGGGCGCCACTTCCCGCAGGAGGCCGATCAGGTGTCCGCCGTCCGGCGTGACATCGCGAGAGTGATGGCCCGTGCCGCCGACGTCGTCGGCCATCAATGGGTCTACGACAACCTCACGCTGCCGCTGCAGGCGGGCGGTCGGCCGTCGGCATTGCTCGAGGAGGTTCATGCGACGGACGCCGACGACGGCGTTCACGCGCTCATGGGACGGATGCTGCTCGAGGCTTACCAACGTGAGCGCGCGACCGGTCTCGGTCAGCGCGAGGCACTCGCGCTGGCGGCGTACGAGGTCACCGGCCACATCGCGCCGCCTCATAGCCGCGACGTCATGCAGGCACTCAGAGAACTCGATGACGCCGCGGCCACATCGACCACCCGCGCACCGGTTCGACCTATTCGCCTATCAGCCTGAAAGACAGGAAGGGACCGATTGATGGACGGGAATTCTGCGCCGCTGACGACGGCGCACATCCAACGGGGCGCGGGATTAGCCCTGACGATCATCGGAATCGTATGGCTGCGAACGACCGCATCCTTCGGGGGCCAGATGGTGCTGACCATCGGGCTGATGGGCGTCGGTTTACTGTTGGCCCGGCTCGGGCAACGAACGCTCAATGAAGCCAAACGCGCCGAAATAGAACAACGCATCACCGAACGCGACCGGGGGGAACAGTAACATGGCCACCATCGACGACAAGATCAATGACCTGAACTTCGAGGTCATCACGATGCGGACACCTGGGCAAGTGGCTCAGGCAGCGGCGGACGCTGCCGAGATCGCCGGCACCGGAGGCCCCAAGATAACGCTGACCCGCGTGTCTGCGATCCAGATCAACGGTGTCGCGCGCAACTTCGTACGGGTGCAGCACGCAAGCTTCACCGTGACCATCGAACCCGGGGAGCCGGGACAGTCACGCGTCCGTCTGGACATCGGCGACTATCTGCGCACCCGCGACACGGTGTTGTTCATTCCGGTGACGCCTTGGAAGGCCCCCGCCTACAACACGCTCAAGACGTTCAGCGAGTACTTCCGGGCCAAGCTCTGACCCCGAGTGATTCCAGTCGAGGCAGTTTCACGTGGATGGAGAAGACAAGGGTAGCGCACGATGCGTCCTCGGCGTGGTCGTCGCCGTGGTCCTGAGCCTGACGCTGTCGGGTTGTAGCGCGGCGACCAGGGGCGGCGACACCACCTGTGCCGAATACAAGAAGATGAGTACGTCGGCGCGGGAGGAGGCCGTCACGGCACTGCTCTCCGAGAACGGCGACACACCATCGAACGGGATGATCTCGCTCTCGATCGCGTCGGCCTTGCTCTTCTGCAACACCGTGGGCACCGATAAGTCGGTGATCCGCGAGATCAACGGATAGTCGAGGAGAGCATGCCGGGAGCCGTGTCGGCGCGACGGTCGCCGCGTCGGTACGGTTGACGGTGCTCGGCGCCTGAATCTGCTGGTCTGACTCGGCGCTCGCGATCCCGTGGGGTAGTGAGGCAGGCGCGCGGATGTAACCGCGATATTCCACCGATTCGATGCCGATGCGCGGGAGTCGATCCAGCGCGCCGATCCTCGATGTCGCTTCGCGTGAGCCGGTCTCCCCCGGAATCCACGAGGATCATCTCATCAGCCAGGCCCTGCTCATATCAGACAGCCGGTGACCTCCCACTTGTAGGAAGACCGGCAGCAACGCGACGGCACCCCTGTGGGCGCATTCCCTGAGGGTCGTCATGCTCTCCGCCGAGCCGCGGCGTTCACCGCACCGACACAGACTCCCACCACCCGTCCATCGACCAGATCCGTATGTGGGGCGACCGCACGACGGAAAGGGGTCGCCGATGTTCTGGGTCTGGTGAGCAAGGTCGTTCCATCCACCTCGTGGGGCGTGCAGAGTGCTGCACGCCCCACGCGTCGATGTTCAGTTCGTCCGCCAGGCGGGGCGCGCGGTCACGTTCGCGTCTTTCGCCGCCAGAGTGCACCTGCCACGACGAAGGCGACACCCAGGCCCAGCAAAGCCCAGTAGCTGTAGGGGATGGCCCGAGTGACGTAGAGAGAGGAAACACGCACATTCGGTGCTCCGTCGGCTTCGACCACGCTCAGGTGAAGCTCGTGCGCCCCTGGCGGGAGGAGGCGATCGTCGAGGCTGGCGTAGAGGACGGCCCGGCCGTCCGCGTCTGCGGTGGCCCATCCCAACGCGTACGGGTGTGAATGGACGATCGCGATCAAGGGGGAGTGAGGCATGAGCCCGGACGCCCTCAGCTCGACCCGGCCGGCCGGGACCGTGTTGCCCACCGCGTCACCGTCGATGCTGCCACGAGGGCCCAAGGTCAGCAGGTAGGCGGACTGGCTCGTGCGCGGCCGAGCGTTCTCCAAGGTCAGACCCGGTGTTTCAGCCCAGCGCGCGAGCGCCAGGGCCCAAGCCTGCTGGCCGGCGGCCGTCGGGTGGAACGGCGTATCCCAGTCCTGCGGTTCACCCACGACCGCGATGTTGCTCAGGCGTGGCGGGACGACCCAAGAGGCGGCGTGGCACATCGTGTGGTCGGGCTGGAACGCGTACTCCACGCCGGCCGCGAAATAGACCGGCACCGCCGAGCCGTTACGCGCCTTGTTCACCGACTCTTCGATGAGCCGGTTCAACTGACGCTGGAAATCGGTGAAGTAACCCATCTGCTCCATGCTTACAACCAAGTTGATCGTGCCGCAGGACCAACGCAACGACGGATCGGAGGGAAACATGAGTGGGTACGGCGACACGATGGTGGGCGGCGCGTCGAGGCCCTCGCCGGTGAATACCCGCGCAATGCCACCGTAGGTGAACTCAAGAAGCGCGCCTTGTCCGTTGAGCAGTTCCTGATGGGCGCCATAGATCCCCGATCCTGGGTCGACCATGCACGGATTCAAGAACGGCAGCCGAGCCGAACCCTTACCAAGCGACCCACCCACTCTGGTAATGATGCAATTGGCCGCAACATCACCGAACATGACGTCGTTCCCGCCGATGGTGAGAAAAACCAGATCAAACCGTTCCCCCTTCCGGAGCGCGGCACGCAACTGGTCGAGCTGGGGGGCGACGGTCGCGTGCTGGGCCACATTCGATACATGCTCTGTCTCGGCTCCAGTGCAAGCGAAGTTGTGCACCTTACCGGGGAACAACACCTCGGCGTAACTCTGGCGGGACTGGCGGCACACTCGTCCGGAACCCGGGACGTCCAGATAGTCGCTCAGGTTCCGGTGACTGCCATCACCGGCCGAGAACGAGTCGCCCAGCAAGGCGACGTTCTGGACACCGGCGAACTGCGAGTTCGCTCCGATCAGCGATCCTCCCTCACCAAACACGACGACACCAAGGTGGGTGGCCGGGCGCACATTCGATCCGCTCACAGTCATCGTGAGTTCGACACGTTCGTTGAGCAGCTGTGGCGTCACCGGGATCGTCCAGTCGATCTGGCGAGTCTCGCCCTTCGCAAGGTTGCCCAGCGATACCACCGGTCGCGGAATTCCAAGAAACGGGCCGGCACCGCTCGGCACCAGCGTGATCTGCACGTTCGTCGCGGTGACAGTCGACGTGTTAGTCACCTTGGCGCGCACCGACGCGCCCACGGACGACACCGGAACATCCCCCGAAGGATAACTCGCCCACAACTCCAGTACGGGGCGCATCTGGTTGGCGAGTTCCTCACCCAGTTCGTCACCATCCGCGACGTCAACGTATCTGCCTCCGGTTGCCCCAGAGATGCACTGGAGTTCGGTCCGTCCCTGCTCGCCAATCGAGAACCCGACGGTATTCACCGTCAGTGCGATGCCCGACTTCACGATCTCCTGAGCCACGACACACGGCGGGTCACCGCAATTCGATTCTCCGTCGGAGACGAGCACGATCGTTCCGTTGCCCTGGTCGTGTCCGATTAGTTCGGCCGCCTTGCGCAGGGCTTCGGAGGTGGGAGTGTTCCCGCGAGGAGCCGGCAGGCCGGTCAACACCGCGCCGAGGTTGCCCTGGCTCAGCGGCTGGACGGTTCGGACGACCGCGGGTGCGCCGCAGTTGCCATCCCCGGGATAGGTCATTAGCCCAACCCGGGCCGTGGCCGGGAAGGAGCCGAGTAATGACGACACGCCAGCCTTGGCGCCCTCGATCTTGATCCGTCCCCCACTGTCCTTGTCAGCCATCGAGCCGGAGACATCCACGACCAGCAGCACACTGTCGGTGACGGACGCCGTCGGCTCCGCCACGGCGATGTCCGTTCCCACGCAGGCCATCATGCCGGACGCCACCACGATCAGGCCTGCGACGAGGCGCTTCATCGCCTCTCCAAGGTGGCGAGGTCGTCCACGCTTCCGGTGACCGCGGCATCCCCGAAGAGAACCACCGCCGTGCCACGTCCGCCGTCCAGCCGGGTCACGGTGAGTGTCAACCGCAGCACGTCGGTCGCATCCACCTCGACGAACTGACTCGCCCCATACCGAAGATTCGCCGCGAACAACTCACGGCCGTCGCCAGCGATCACCAATCGGGCGCTCGCACCAGGATCGGAATGGTCTTCAATCCCGACGGTGCCGCTCAGCTTCCCGGCGCGGCGGTTGAACAGCCACACCGACTCGTCGGCGACGACCCGAGCCGGGCAGGTAACCGACGTGCTCGCCTGGGCGCCGTTCGTCTGGGAGGACGCCACCCGCCGACAGGTGCCCGCCGACTTGATGTCGGCGAGGAACAGCGTTTGCGGGGTCGCCGCCGCGACCACCGTCACCGTGTCGGTGAGGGCTGCGCCCGGGGCCGGGTCCGTCCCGAGCACGATCCCGGGATCAGCAGCGCGGTCGTAGCGGCGCCGGAACTCAACCTGCACGCCCATGGCAATCAGCGTCTCTCTCGCGTGTTCCTCGCTCCGCCCCGCAAGATCGGGCACGCTGCCCGCCTCGGGCAGCGACAGCGTGACCTTGCGCGGGCTACGCGCGCCACTGATCGGATCTTGGGCCACCACATACCCATCGGGGCTCACGTGCGGCACCCAGACGATATCGACAAGATCTGCGCCGATACCGTGGTCCGCCAGCGCTTGCCGAGCATCCTTCTCGGCGAGGCCCCGGACATCCGGCACGACGGTCTCGCCGCCCAACGCTCCCAGCGACCGCGGAACAACGGTCACCTGGGTGGGCGTGGGCGCCTCGCGGAGCCCGGGGATCACCGCACCCAGTATCAGGCCCAGCGCGAGCCCGAGGAGGAGCCCTCCCAGGCCGACGATCCCGATGGGCGCGATCCCACGGACGAATTCTCGTGAGCGTCCGTTTTTCCCCGGACTGCTCGCCCTCGCTGCCGCTTCGTCACTCACCGGAGCCTCCGTCTCATGTCGTTCAGATCCACCCAGGTCTGACGGACACCCACCACCCACGACACCGCGAGTCCGGCTTCACACCAGGAGATCGCTGCCGTGTCCGTCAAAAGAGAACCGGGGCACGCGCAACCCAGGGGACCCCGCCAGCTTTCGCCGCGGCGGCAGCCCCAGGCCTGTCCGCGAGTTCTAGGCTGCTGCCGACGGGAGGCCCGGATGAGGATATTGGCCAGCAGGACGCGGCACCGCGTTCGGTATGCCGGCGTGGTGACGACCGGCTTCTACGTCGCGCTCGGCCTGTGGCTGGCGGCTGCCGCCCTCGATCCTCGCCTCCCGGACAACCCGCACCCCATGCTGGCCGCGCTCGTCGAACCCGGGTCGGCCTGGGCGATGACGCTGGTGATGGCCCTCGGCATCACCAGCTGCCTGCTCGTCCTGTGGTCGCGTCAAACGGACTCGCTGCGCGCACCGCTTCTGGGATCGATATGGGCCGCGACCACGGCCATCGTCCTCGCGATGGCTGCCTACCTTCCGTGTTCCGGCAGCGCCCCGGCCGGCTGGCACGCCCTGACCTCCACGGTGGGATTGTTCGTCGGCGCCTACGATGAGCCCTTTGGGCCCGGGCATGCCTGCGCGCACGCGGTGCCGCTGGCACTGCACGTGGCCCGGCTCGCCGCACTGACCGCGACGCTGACGTCCGTGCTGAGCGTCATCGCGGCCATGTCGCGCACCCAGATCGATCGCCTCAAGCTGACCTACGCGAAAAGCCTGACAGCGGTCATCGGCATCGACGAGGACACGGTGGCCGTCGTGGAGGCCCTCGCGAGGCAGACCAGCCGCCAGCGCGCGTATCGCACCGTGCTGCTCACCAGCGTGCCCGACCGGGACTGCGTCCGGCGTGCGTCGGCGGCGGGTGCCCTCGTCGCAGGCGTCGACCTCGACAACCGGGACGAACTCACCGCGCTCAGGCTGTGGCGCAAGGTCGACCGCGCCTTCCTGTTGTCGGCGAACATCGGCGCCAACCAGCAACGGGCCGAGTCGCTGAAGACGTGGCTGACCGGCAACGCCGAGCGACAGCACACGGCGTCCGGAAGCCGCCTCCCGCTTGTCGTTCGCGTGGACGATCCGTGGCTCGCCGACGAGTGGCGCCGGCGGGGTATCGGTGATCCGCACTTCGCGATCGACGCGCTCGCCGTCTATGAGGAGACTGCGGACGCCCTCGTCGTTCCGGTCCTCACCGCGTCCCCAACCATCCGTCACGTGCTTGTCGCCGGGGCCGGTCCTCTCGCGCTCGCGCTGCTCGCCGAGCTCTCCCAGCGCGGACGCGAACGCCAATTCGTCGGGGAGGGGCAGCCTCTGCCCGAGATCACGCTGATCGATGTGGACGCGGGCCAGTACCTCGACGACCACGGCCACCGCCAGCAACGATTCGTGTTCGACCCGCTCGTCACGCATGCGACCGACGAGTTCCCCACCATCGAAGCGCTGACCGTCGAGATCGACAGGCTCCTGACCGAAGGCGTTGCCGAGGATTCGCTCGCGGTCGTCGTCGCCATGGACGGCACCCGGTTGGGCACTCGGCTCGCCACCCGGCATCGCACGATGCTGGTCCTCGAGCCGGTCGCGGGGACCGCCGCGATCAGCACCGAGCCTCTCTTCGCGAACCTGCGTCCGTACTCGCTGACGCTCAGTGCCGCCGACGTCAAGGCGGAGGACTGCTGGGAGCGCGCGGCGATGGCCGTCCACGAACGCTACCGGCGGCGTTACGAGGGGGCGCCCTTGGCCGTGCCGTGGGACCAGCTCCCGCGTGAGTTCTACCGCCAGTCGAATCGCCGCCAGATTCGGACGATGCTCGACTCCATCAGGGCGATCGGACGCACCTGGCAGACCTCCGGGCCGGAGGACCGCCGCTGCGACGACCAGGCGATGGCCGACGGCTCGGCCAAGGTGCGGATCGCGGCGGGCCTCGACCTGTTTGGGCTCACCGAGGAGGACCTGGAGGCGCTCGCCGTCAACGAACACCAGTCGTGGTTACGGCACTACCGCGCGGATGGCTGGCGGCACGGCCCGCGGGATGATGCCGCGAAGACGCACCCCAGCCTGCTGTCCTGGCTCGACCTGGCCGACGCCGACCGCGACAAGACCCGTGCCGGCGTGATCGACTGCCTGTTCCAGCTTCGCGCCCTCGGCTACCGCTCCGAGGAGGCGATGAAGGACTGACCCATCACGAGCATCCCGGCACGAGCCCCTGCGATTCGATGCCGGCGCCCATCAGATCCGCGGGCGCGCCTGGCCGACCTGCGCGCAGACATGCCTTGCGGGACCACTCCTCGGACGACAGCGCCACGCGGAGGACTCCCCCATCCGCCACGTCGGCCACCATCAGGGCTGATCCATCGGCGGAGGTGCGCAGCCCGCGCATGATGCGGACCTCGTGCCCGATCTCGCCCAACTCCGTTCGGACGCCCGTGCCCAGGTGGTAGCGCACGACGCGGGTTCCTTCAGCCATCACGAGGTGTTCCGCTGTGAAGTCTGTCTCCTGTTCCTTGAATCCACCTCGGGCGTCCTCGCCGACTCTGCCGATGGAACGCGAGGCTCGCGATGTCCAGTCTGCGGTGGAGTGCATGTCGATCCGCACGGCACCGCTCCGAGCGGCGACGATGAGCGGAATCGTGGCCCCATCCGACGGACCGACCTTGAGCAGTTCATCACCTGGAGCCAGGTGGGCAACCCCGGTGAGGCTCAGATCCTCGCTCGACAAGAACTCCACCTGTTGCGGATCTCCCGTCACCCGCACCACGTACCTGCCGTCTGCGCTCAAGAACTGCGCGTCGATGGGCTGCGACTCCACCGAGTCCAAGGTGGGCGGGATCAGTACGAGGCTGGTGCCGTCGGAGCCGAATGTGAGGGCGACCACGGCGCCGTCCGCTCGTCGCACGGCGCTGACGGCCATCGCGCTGGACTGCGGCGTCATCGGGATCTGACGGCGAACCTGCTGGTCCGCCCCCACGACCAGGACCGCACCGCCGCTCGGCGCGAACGCGAGAAACGCGTCGTCGTCGACCCAGAGAGACGCCATGATCTCTGTGCGCGGGTTACCGGTGAGGGCCGTGCCGGCCTCGAAGTCCACGAACACGTAGCCGGGGTGGGTGATGACTGCCTGCGTGCCGCTCGGCGAGACGGCGACGTCATGCGGACCGCAGGCGCTGCACGGGGGATCGAGTTCCACGGACAGTTGGTCCCCCGTCTTCGTCCGGGCGAGATCCCATACGGCCACAGTCTCTCCCGAGACGCTGATCAGAAGGTCATTGCCAACGAAGGCCAGGGAGTGCGGAGCAACGCCCGCACCGCGCAGGACCGTGCCGGCGTTCGCGCCACCACCCGCCGTCACGGCGGACACATAGAGGCTGCCGTCCCGCGCGGTCACCAACCGTGTCCCCGTTTGGTCCAGAGCGATACCGGTGATTTCTCCCGTAGGCGACCATCCTCTCAGCGTCGCCTCATTGAGCGCCAGATCGGAGGACGGCTTGGTGATGTCCCACACCTCGACATCCTGGGCGCCGTTGGTATAGGTGAAACGGAGTCCGTTCCCGGAGACGCCACCGCCGAACATCCAGGTGCCCATCGGGAGCCTTCCCGCCTGTTCCGTGCCGTCGGGACGGATGCGCACGTACAAGCCGTATTCGTTGACCGCCGCCATGGCGCCGTCGTTCGACAACGTCGCCCAGGTCGGCTGGAGGTACGACAGCGCATCGGTCTTGCGCACCGGCCCGCCCACCACTTCGACAACAGCGTTGCCCAGGCCGGTTGCCCCCTTCAGATAGAGCCGCCCGTCCGGCGACAGCGCATGAATCGGCACCGACTCGGTGACCGTGCGGATCCCGTCGACCCACAAGCCCGCCTCCGCACCGAAGTTCGCATCGTGCCAGGTCGCAGCGATGGTTCGACCGTCGTCGCTGATGGCGACGAATGCGGGAGTCCCCGGAAAGTCGGCGATGTGCGTTCGGGTCGAGTCGGACCGGTCGATCCGGACGATGTCGCCCGACTCGGTCGCCGCCACGACGACGCGGCCGTCCGGCGTGGCGTCCGCCAGCTGAGCCCGACCTCCCACATCGACGAACCCAACCAGTTGGGGTGTGGCCGCCCCCACCTCGTAGAGGGCGGAACGGGTCTGCTCGTCGTCGACCGTCCGGTGACCGGTGTCGGCGAGGAGAAGGGCCTGCTGAAGCTCGTCCGCAACGCGTAGCCGCGCGGTTGCCGAGAGTTGGCGGGCGATGGCGAGATCACGTTGACTGCGCGCCTCGTTGCCTTGCACGATGGCGAGCGCGCCGCCGGCGACACTCGTCGCCAACAGAACGCTCAGCGCCACGATGGCGCCGTTGCGCAGGCGCCGCAGCACGGCGTGCTGGCGCACGTCTTCGCCGACGAGCTGGGACCTCTCCTTACCTTGGATGGTGCAGGAGAGATCGGCGACACGCTCTGCGAATCGTGGGTCCTTCTCGGCGTTCGTCTCCGTCTGGTCGAACCAGGTCAGGTCGATCCAGCGTGGCTCGACGACGGACGCCGCGAGCAAGCTCGGGGGAAGGCAGTCGGTGACCTGCGCGAAGCGCCCGTGCTCTCGGCTCCATGCGATCGTGCCACCGCAGTGGGCGATCAGAACGGTCTCTGGCCCACGATGCTCGACCCACCATCGCACCTCGTCCTCCACATACTGAGATGCGGCAGCGGCGGGCGACGCCAGCAGGATGAACCACGTCGACTGGCCAAGTGCGTCGACGATGGATGGCCAGAGCGCGGGGTTGGCGCTCAGGTTGGAGTCGTCCCGGAAGGCCTCCACCGACCGCATCTGGTGCCACTTCTTGGCAAAGCGCTGCAGATCCGATTGGAGTGCTTTCGCAAGGCCTCCCGAGGCCGTCCGCGAGTATGAAATGAACGCCGCGTACTTCATAACCCCACCCCATTCGTTGGCTCGCGCCGTTCTCCTGGCCGTGCTCACCGCATCGAGCGGTCCCCCGCACCGACGGGAGGCTTGCCCTCTGCAGCTTCCTGACGGACGAAAGCCCAGGCAGAGGACGCCGCGCCCTAGATTTGTCCGGGTCGTACGACCCTGAGAACCCTCGCTTCGGTGGCGCGCTCGATGCTAGAGCAGCTCGGCGGCCAGCGACGGCTGAATCGACCGGTCCGGGGCGGTCATGGTCATGGCGGCGCCCCAGGTCAGAGGCGAGGTGGCGAGCGTCGGTTCCTCATGCCAGCGACGCAGCCGGGTGCGCTGCCAGGCACAGAGCGCGGCGACGGGATCATCCGTCGTCTGGGCATCGTCGAAGGCCACGGCCATCGGCACGAGTACCGCCGTGCTGGCGCCGTGGCGCCGGAATGCCTCGTCGGTCGGCAGTGGCCACAGCGTGGCGTGGACGATCGCGGCGCCGTTGTGAAGGATCGCGGTGGCGAGCCCGAAAGGCTCGTGGTCGGCCATGTCGGATCCGGACGCACACGCCAGCACGGATACGCGCGGTGGCATGGGCCACCGCGCGGGATCGGCGATCAGTTCCGCGGCGGTAAGCGCGTCCGGCGCCCCGCGATCGAGGTCGGACAGGACGATGCCCGTC
The DNA here is from genome assembly GCA_032229785.1 of Propionibacteriaceae bacterium. Classification (GTDB taxonomy): domain Bacteria; phylum Actinomycetota; class Actinomycetes; order Propionibacteriales; family Propionibacteriaceae; genus Propioniciclava. The sequence goes on along the minus strand of JAVTWJ010000067.1, from coordinate 7,336 downwards.
GTGGCGGCCGCGCCGGCCCTGAGCGCGTGCCCGACGACGACCAGCCTCGACGCGCGCCGTTCACGCAGCAGGGCCGAGAGCTCGTCCGCTCCGAAGCGTGTTCCCGCGATCACCCGGCCCGCCGCACGGACGCGAAACGCTGAACGATCCATCGGCCGCATGACCTGACCGAGCCCTTGGAGCGGATCGATCAGGTGCAGCGCCTCGGCGTCGGGTGCGGGAGCGGGGGCGTCCGGCCGAGCGCGGCCGAGGTCGCGCGGCAGTAGGGGTGCGATCCAGGAGACATCCGCGATATCGAGCAACCGGCGGTCGGCGTCCACGAAGAGCAGCCCCCACGGCACCGCGGCCGCGCGCGGTGTGGGCGCGACCCGCACGTGCAGCGCACCTCCCTGGTCCGCGCATGCGACGAGCTGCCGGCGCAACTCGCCAGGCAGAAGCACGTCCGACAGCGTGTGCATGAGATCGCGCTCACGGTTCGGGTCGGCCAGCTCACCCTCGAACCCCAGCGCACGGCCGTCCGACGGCAATGCGCGCGCCAGGCGTCGAGTCGCGCTCGTGACCCCGCGCACCCTGGCCACCCCTGCCGCGTGGACGCCGTCCGCCCAACGCCAGGTGACCCAGTCGCCTTTCAGCCCATCACCGACGATCTGCACGACGCGTTGGCCCGCCATCTGAGCCGCCCACCCCCTTTTTGCCCGACCTCCCGACCGGACCGGACACCTTGTGCTGCGATACTTACCATGCCAGAGCAGAAGAGGAGTCTCGCCATGGCGGATCACCCCACGACAGCCGCGCCCCACGACGTTCACGTGATCGCGCCCGGCGACGATCATCGGGTGGTCGAGATGCTGGCGCGATGGCGCACGGCTCACCCGGATGAGCCAGTGGTCGCGGTGTTCGCCGAGCCGGCGCTGGCGTCCGTCTATGCAGGTGAGGCCCCGATCACGGCGTTGGCGTGGCTGCCCGACTTCGGGCGCCGAGTAGCCACCGCCATGCCCCCCAGCCCCCGCGCTACGGTCGCCCCGCCGGCGGTGGTGGTCGGCGACGGCCGGATCGCGCGGTACCTGGTGACGGCGCTCATCGAGGGGTGGGCCGATCCCGGCCAGCCTCTCGGCGTCCACTGCTTGGGTGAGGATGCCGGCTGGGCCCAGGAGGCCGAGGTGGCGGCCCAGCCCCGCGGACGGCTGACGTGGTCGCAGACGCCGACCCGGCCGATCCCGGTCGTCCGGCGCATCATGGAATTGGTCGACGCCTGGGAACCGCCGGCCCGCAAGAGGGGCGACCCAACCGGACCCACCGTCCTCGTCGCGCTCGACGACCCCATCTCGACGATGAGCATCGCCGCAGCGGTCGCCGCGTCGGTGCCGGACGCCCGCGTGGGCGCCGTCGTCCCGGACGCCGCACCGTGGCCGCCCGTCGCCGGCGTCAGCGTGTTCGCGACCGCGGACGGGCGTGTGGCCGTCGTGGACGCCCGGCACACTCCGCTGGCGACGCTGGCGGAACAGTTGCTGGCGGACCTCGCCTGGGTCTCGGCACCGGACGCCCTCGCGACCCGGGCGGACGCACCGATCGTGACCGACGCGTCCTACGACACGACCGGCGACCCGCTCGCGCTGCACGACCAGCCCGCGCTGCTCCGTGCGCAGCTGACGGCGATCGCCGCGGCACTGCCCGAGATCGCGGCCGCGGGATCCCTCGAACGCGTCGATCCGACACTCCGCATCGAGCCGGTGATCCTGACCCCGAGTGAGCTGCGCGGCATGGCGTCCGAGGTCCTGGCAGCGCTGGGAGTCGCCGACGACCCCCGAACACGGCAGGCCGCGGTCGAGTTGGCCCACCTTCTGCCGGGCATCGCGAGCCGCGCGGGACAGCCACTGGGTCGTCCGTCCGGGCATGTTCCGCTGCTGACCTTCGACGATATCGAGCGGCTCGCCCCCCTCGTCCATCTCGCGTACACGGACATCAGCGCGGAGACCGGTAACGCGACTGCCTCGCCTCTGGCGGGCGCATTATGGGATCAGCTCACCGAGTTCGAGCGCGCGGGCAATCGCGCGGTCCTGGTGGGCGTGGCCGTGGGGCATGCCCTGCTCGGACTGGACTGGCGGTCGTCCAGCCAGCCCACCGCCTACGCGTTCGACGTCGAAGAGTTCGAGCGACTGGCCGAGTTGGAGCACCGGCGTTGGGCGATCCATCAACGGCGCAACGGCGCCCCCGCGCACCGATGGATGGAGCCGTGGGCGGTCCCGGGTGGCCCGGGGCTCGCCGACGACGTCAAGGAGTACGACCGCCACATCATGCGCCAGGTGATCGGCATCCTGGCGGCCGCCGGCGTCGAAGTCACCAAGTCCTGACGTCAACCCAGCGACCGCGGATAGCAACTGGGGCCGGGCTCCCGCCCTACCAGCCCACAGGCCGCGCGTGCCTGGCCTTCGGTGGAGGAACCGGTGACCACGACCGCCCAGTAGCCGGGCGTGAGCGCCGGGTGGGCGTCCGTATCGAGCACCTCGACCGCAACGCCCGAGCTCGCCGCCAGCGTGGAGGCAAGGCTGGTCGCCGCCCCGTGCGCCCCTGCTTCGGCCTTCGGCTTGGAGTCGAGCACCGTCACCCAGCCGCTCGTCACCTGCACGCCCGAGGGCGGGCCGGCATCGGCACCCGAGGCCGTCCCACCCGGATCCGGGAGGCCGTTGGAAGCAGGCGCAGCAAACGCCGGAACTTCGTCCTTGCAGGCGAGTTCGGCGGGCGGCGTCGCCCCCGTGATCTGAGTCCACTCCGCGGCTCCGAGGCTGCGTCGAACCGTGCGGCACACGGCACCGACCATGCGGTCGGCGCCGACCTCGACCACCGTGAGTACCGGCTCGAAGGCCGCGCTGCTCGAAATGAAGAACACCCGCTTGCCGTCGCCGCTGAACGCCGCGTGGGCCCATTCACCGGTGGTGTCGTCCTGGAAGAGGGTGAGGGGGATCCGTCCCCATTCCTGGGTCGACTTACTGTCGACCAACAGGGCGTACCCCCGCAGGGACGCAGTGAGGTAGGTCGATCCGTTCGTCACCAGCCGACCACCAAAAACGGAGACGTCTGCGCCCACCTCCGCCACGATTGACCCGGGATCGGACAGGGACACCAGGGCGCTCGACGGACCATCGCCGACGACCACATGGCCGTCACTGTCGGTGAACCGGATCTGTGAATGCTCGAGAAGTTGGTGTCGAAGCTCGGAGTCCCACACCGAATACACCACCGCCGGGGCCGCGCCCTCCTTCAGGAGGACGTACGAACCGTCGCGCGAAAAGCCCGCGACGGCTCGGCCGGAGGTCGACAAGCGCGTTGTCGTTCCGTCGTCCGGGTCGATGCGGTGGTACGCACCCGTCGCGTCGGCGAGGATCACCTGGCCGGCCCGAGCGTCCCATGCGCCGGACGCCGTCTTCAGCTCCGGGGTCTTGTGCGCCTGAACCTGATGCCGAGCCGCGATGTCGTATTCGCGAACCTCGCCGTCGGACAAGTAGAGCACGTGGGTGTCCGACCGCCAGCCTAGGAAGTGCGCAGCGGTCGGGACTCCCCCCACCTTGAACAGCGTGGCTCCTCGGTTGTCGAGGATGCTGAAACTCCAATAGTCGCCGAACGCGAGCGCAGTACCGGAATGGTTGGGCGCCATCACGGGCTCGCTCCCAGGAAGCGCATGGGCCATGGTCTGCGCCTCACCCGGCGGCAAGGGTGTACTGATCTGAATCGGGGACGAGCGGCGCAGATCCCACACGCTCAGGACGCCGTCGTGACTCGCCACGACGATGTCGGAGCCACCGATGGCGATCTGCCCGACCTCGCCGCCGGTCGCGAGGTGGGCGCGCACGGTGGCGGCGGCGCCCCGCGGGGCAGGCGTGGTCACGTCGATGCCTCCGGTGTCGGGCACGTAGGCCGCCGTTGCGCCGTCGTCGGAGATCGCCATGGCCACGAAGTCGTAGTAAGCGACGCCAGGACTGATCGAGTAGGGGCGTCTCGCGCCGTCTTCGGTTCGCCACAGCGAGGCGGAATCCCAATAGGCGCCGCCCGACCGCGACAGCCTGCGCTTGTAGATGATGGCCGACGGGTCGAAAGTCAGGTCGTAGACGCCACGCATGGTGGGCAGGTAGGTGAGCGCACCGATCGCGCCCAACTCGTCGATCGTCACGAGGGTCTCGTCGTCGGGGAGCCCGATCGTGACGATAGGGCGATTGCTCGTCGTGTTCGCGGGCCAGCGCACGACCCCGGCCGCCCTCGTGCTGGCGTCCGTCCCCGAGATCGCCGTCAGGTAGACGGCGTCACCCACCACCTGGGCGACGGTGCGCCCCGACGGTGACACCGCGACGGCGCCGCCTTCGCGGAGATCGATCGGCCGGTTGCCGAGGTAAGCGAAGACGCCACTGTCGCCGACGCAGTCGCCGACGATGATCGTGCCGTCGTCGGACATGCCCATCCGCCGGACGTATCCGGGGCAACCCGGCTCCAGGCGTTCCACGTTGCCGGACGCCACGTCCCAGCGCACCACGGCGCCGGAAGGCTCCGCGAAGGCGACGACGGTGCCCGTCGGGTTGACCGTGAGCGTCTGGGGCGAGTCGGCGAGCAGTTCGGCCACGAGGTGCGGTCCGGCGGTCAGCGAGCCGAAGAGGGCACGGCGCGACTCGACATCGTCGCGCATGGTGTTTGCCTGCACGGCGAGCAGCCGCGACAGGCCCACGTTGCTGGTGGACAGGCGCTGCGACTCCGAGGTCAGCAGCCGCAGCGTGGCCAGCCTGGTCTGTTCCTGCGCCACCCGCATCTGCGCGTAGGCGACTCCGGCCAGAACTAGGGCGAGGACCAACAGGACGCTCAGCGCCGCGATCGCGATCCTGCTCAACCGGCGGGTGCGCCGCAGCTGGGCGACATGCTCGCCGACGAGTTCGTCGCGTTCGACGCCCCGGATGGGGGCGGCGAGGTCGGCGACGATCTCCTGGAATCTCGGGTCGGCCGCACCCGTCGAGCCGGGTTGGGCGAACCAGGTCAGGTCGACCCAGCGCGGTTCCTCGGTCAGCGTTGCGCTCAGCGCCGGCGGCACGCAGTCGGTGGCGGCGCTGAACCGGCCCGACTGTCGGTCCCACCCCACGGTCCCTGCGGCATGGACGAGCAAAATGCTGCCGGCCCCCTTGTAGTGGAGCCACCACCGGACCTCGTTGTCGACCCACTGGGACGCCGCCGCAGCGGGGCTGAGAATGAGGATGAAGTAGCGCGCCTCGACCAGCGCGCGCTCGATGGTGGGCCACAGGCCGGCGTTGGCCGACATGGACGCGTCGTCGCGAAACACCCGGGCGCTCCTGAGCCGATTCCACGGCTTGGCGAAAGTCTGGAGCCTCGCCTGCAACGACTCCGCCTCGGCCCGGGTCGCCTGACGGCTGTACGAGATGAACGCATCCCATTCGTTCGACATGACCCGTCCCCCATCTGCCGCCATGCGGCGCTCCCCACCTCCACTCTGACGGACGGGCGTCCCCTGCCGCCGCGAAGGCGCCCGTCAGGCGAACAGGCGTCCCTCGCCGCGCCCCAGCGTCGAGATCGTCCCATCGATGTAGTGCAGGCGCGGCACAGGCACCAGGCGCGTCACCGATCCGGTCACCACGCCGGCCGCGCGGGAGAAGACGATCAGATCGGCGGCGATGTCGGTGCGTCCGCAGCGGTGCGCCAGATCGATGGCACAGTCGAAGGCGTCGTTGTGATGCTTGCCCCATGTGCTGCGCAGCCTCCTGGCGTCCATCTCGAAGCGTTCGGCGTCCAGCACCTCGACCCCTCCGATCGCATGGGGCAACGCCTCCTCGAACCGGCCATCGTCACGCAGAACCATGGCGAGTCCCACCTTCGACCGGGCCTGCCACAAGCCCATGCCCGGCAGGCGAGCGAGGCGAACCAGGGCACGACGCAGCAACCGCTCGGCGTCCACCAGCCGCGGCCGATCGAGGGATCGCAGCAACTCGCCCATCCTGACCAGGAGCTTGACCTCCTGACGTTCGGCGCCCGGCACCGCGGCCAGCGACTCCAACCGGGCGAGGAGGTCGTCGATCGCGCCGTCGTCCAGCGTCCTGCTGCGGCGCGCCCTCGCGACGAGGCCGCGCACCTGGGCGTCCGTGGCCAGCATCGCGCTGCCGAGGAGCACGGACTCGGGGGCCTCGGCGTCCCGCGCGTCGCTCGCCATGGCGTCGGACAACTCCAGGGCACGCTCCTCGAGATCGCGATGAAGCCCACCGCTGCGGTGGGGCGTCCACGACCCCAACGTCCGAACGGCGGCCGGACGCGGCACTGCGGGCACGAGCCTGTGGGAGCCGGCGTCCTCACGGAGACTCGCGCGGAGGCGCTCAGCCGCGACGACGTGCCGCCGAGCCGTCCCGGACTGATACCAGTCGAGGTCACAGGACGCCTGCTGTTGATGCAGCCGGACGACGACCGCCTCCATGCCCGTGCACGCCCCGAGCAGATCCGCGACCGTCGCGAGCAAGGCCCGTGCCGGCGCAGTCCGGCCGCGTTGCCGCAGGCTCTCGGCCAGCGCCAGGTGATGCTCCGCCTGCAACCTCGGCCTGCCTGATGTGCGCCAATGCTCGAGGTCGGCTTCCAGGATGTCGGCGCCGTGCTCGAGGTGGCCCGCCTTCGTGAGTGCCGTCGCCAACCGGACGCGCGAGGCGAACACCCGGCGACGAACCGGGGCGCGCTCGAACTCCGCCACCGCATTCGACAGCGCGGCGATCGCCTCGCGCGTCCGGCCCTGCGCGAGTCGCGCCTGACCCATCGACGTCCAGGCCCAGCCGGCGTGGGCGGCCTCGTCGTCGTCACGCACGTCGGCCGCCATCGCGAAACCCTCGTCGAGGCGTCCGCTCTCGACCAGACACGCCGCCCGCTCCAGGCCGGCTCTCGTGCTCAGCGCCTGGTCCGCGCGCAGGTGCGGCAACCCGGCGACCTGCACCGCCACGCCCGCGGCGTCGCGCGCACGGCGCAGACTGGTGGCGTCCCGTCGATGGCGGGACACCCGCGCCAACAGGAGCAGCGCTTCCACCTGCCGCCAGACGTCGGCGCGGCGGGACGCCTGAAGCACGACCTGCTCGGCGATCCGCGCCGCGCCGACCAGGTCACCGGCAGCATCCGCGCGCAGGGCCTCACCGACGAGCCATTCCCGCGTGTCCTCCACGTCGCCCCCTGCCCGTGCTGCTTCGCCCGAATCCTAGGCCCGGCGCCACCGAGATGCTCGGCGGTGGCGTCCGTGCCGGCGATGGAGCCTCCTGCCCCAAGGGACGACCGGTGTCGCGCCCGAGGTGCGCCCGGCCGTGCGGCACGATAGGGGCAT
>JAVTWJ010000066.1:0-23784 GCA_032229785.1 Propionibacteriaceae bacterium | reverse complement strand
GCCGGTGACGATGTCGGTGCCCTCGCGGTTGGCCGCGAACCGGGCCGCCGCGTTGTACGGGCTGCCGCCGAAGAAGTCGACGAGGAGGAGGGTCTCGCCCTCGGCCGCGTCGGCGTACTTGGCGAGCAGGTCGTCAGGGCCTTCGGTGGTGTCGAACGTGACGGCCTTCACACCATCCTGTTCGCCCATGATCATCGTGGACGAGTCGATGAGCGCCGGCGCCAGATGCCCGTGCGCGGCGATGATGACGGTTACCATGAAAACAGTTCCTCTCGCGGCGGATCGGCCCGCCGGACCAGCTTGATCGTAAGGCTCGGACGACCCCGCCCGCCGCTGGTTGGGTAGATCCGTGGACCTCGCAAACCGAATAGGACGATCGGCGCATCAGGAGCGTATACTACTGAACGTAGGAGATGCTGCAGGCATTGCCGTTTCATCGCGCGCGCACCAGACCGCCCGCTAGTGTCGTCCTTAGTCCGGCGCCCAGTCCGGGGTGTCGGCGGACAACGACGAAGAGGCAGGTCCGCATGTCGGTTGAATCCGAACAGCTCACCTTGGCCGGTGGCTTCGCTCCGACCACAGACGCGGCTTGGGAGGCAGAGGTCCTCAAGGTCCTCAACCGTGGCCGCCCTGAAGGCAAGCAACTCAGCATCGAGCAGGGGCTGAAGCGCCTCACCTCGACCACCCTCGATGGCATCTCCATCGCGCCGCTCTACACGGCCTCCGATGACGATGCGCCGTTGGGGTTCCCGGGCGCGATGCCCTTCACCCGCGGTGCGACCGCCCGCTCGGGCGAGGCGATCGCCTGGGACGTGCAGCAGTTGCACGAGGACCCCGATGTCGAGGTCACCAACAAGTTCGTGCTCAACGACCTCGAGCGGGGCGCCACCTCGGTGTGGCTGCGCGTGGACCCCGACGCGATCGCCCCCGCCTCCGTCACCGACGCGCTGGTCGGGTTCCTGGCCGATGCCGCCGCCGTGCGAGTGTCGTCGAACACCGACCAGGACGCCGCGGCGTCCGCCCTGACCGCCTACTGGCGGGGGTGCGGGGCCGACGCCTCGCAGGTCTGCGGCAACCTGGGCGTCGACGCGCTCGCCTTCGCCGCGTTCAACGGCACCGAGCCCGACCTGTCGTCGCACCGACGCTGGGTCGCCGAGGTCGCCGACATGCCGGGAGTCACACCGCTGACGGTCGACGTGCTGACCTACCACGGCGCTGGAGCCACCGACGTCCAGGAGTTGGCGTTCGCGATCGCGACCGGCATCGAGTACCTGCGCGATCTCGAGGACGCGGACATCGCCCCGTCCGACGGCGTGAAACTGCTCGAGTTCCGGGTCGCCGCGACCGCCGACCAGTTCGCCACCATCGCCAAGCTGCGCGCGCTGCGCCGGCTGTGGGCGCGTGTCGCCGCCGAGTGCGGCGTCCCCGAGCCCGACCGCGGGGCCCGCACGCACGCGGTCACGAGCCCGCGGATGCTGTCGAAGGTCGACCCGCACGTGAACATGCTGCGCTGCACGATCGCGACGTTCGCCGCCGCGGTCGGCGGTGCGGACGCCGTGACGGCCCTGCCGTTCGATCACGCCACCGGCCTGCCGAGTTCGTTCAGCCGCCGGATCGCCCGCAACATCCAGACGATCACGGCCGAGGAGAGCCATGTCGGCCGGGTGCAGGATCCCGCCGGCGGCTCCTGGTACGTGGAGTCGTTGACCGACGACCTCGCTCGGGCCGCGTGGGCGCTGCTCGGCGAGATTGAGGCCGGCGGCGGCATGGCGTCGGCACTGACCGGGGGCGAGGTCGCTGCGCGCATCGACGCCAGCAATGCGGCGCGCGCGGTCAAGCTCGCCAACCGCTCGATCGAGCTGACGGGCGTGAACATGTTCCCGCTCGCCGACGAGTCACCGTTCGAGGCGAAGGCCCGCCCGCAGGCACCAGCGGCGGGCGGTCTGAAGCAGATCCGCGACTCCGAGGTGTTTGAGGGTCTGCGCGAACGCGCGTGGGCCCACCAGAGCGCCACCGGCGCCGCGCCCGACGTGCTGATGGCCTGTCTGGGCGCTCAGCGCGACTTCGGCGGACGCCAGGGCTTCGCCCTCAACGTCCTGCTGGTCGGTGGCATCAACCCGACGCAGAGCCACGGCGGCACGCCCGACGAGATCGCCGCCAAGGCGGTCGAGCAGGGTCAGAAGATCGTCGTGCTCGCCAGTTCGGCCTCGGTGTATGCCGCGCAGGCGGTCCCGGTCGCGGAGGCGCTGAAGGACGCCGGCGTCGAGAAGGTCTACCTCGCCGGTCAGCTGAGGGAGGCCGGGGACGTTCCCGAGGGCCTCTTCGACGGCACCATCGCCCTGGGCATGGATGTCGTCACGTTCGTTGAATCCGTCTTCGAGACCCTGGGAGTGGCCCGATGATCCCCCGTTTCGACTCCGTCCCGCTCGGTGACGGGCGTCCTAGTGATGAGGCTGCCGCAGCCTATGCGGCTGCTCTGGCCGAGGCCGGGGCGTCCGAGCCGTGGGAGACGCCCGAGCAGATCCCGGTGAAGCCGTTGTTCGGCGACGACGACCTGGCGGGCCTGGACTTCCTGGACACCCGTCCGGGCATTCCCCCGTTCCTGCGGGGGCCGTACTCCACGATGTACGTGAACCGTCCGTGGACGATCCGCCAGTACGCGGGCTTCTCGACGGCCGCCGAATCCAACGCCTTCTACCGCCGCAATCTCGCGGCCGGCCAGAAGGGCCTGTCGATCGCGTTCGATCTGGCGACCCACCGTGGCTACGACTCCGACCATCCGCGCGTGGCCGGTGACGTCGGCATGGCCGGCGTGGCCGTCGACTCGATCCTCGACATGCGCCAGCTGTTCGAGGGCATCCCGCTCGACCAGATGTCGGTGTCGATGACCATGAACGGCGCGGTGCTCCCCGTGCTCGCGTTCTACGTGGTCGCCGCCGAGGAGCAGGGCGTGAAGCCCGAGCAACTGGCCGGAACCATTCAGAACGACATTCTGAAGGAGTTCATGGTCCGCAACACCTACATCTACCCGCCGACCCCGTCGATGCGGATCATCTCCGACATCTTCGCCTACACCTCGGCGAACATGCCGAAGTTCAACTCGATCTCGATCTCCGGCTACCACATGCAGGAGGCCGGCGCGACGGCCGACATCGAGATGGCCTACACGCTGGCCGATGGCGTGGAGTACATCCGCGCAGGCAAGGCGGTCGGGCTGGATGTCGACAAGTTCGCGCCACGGCTGAGCTTCTTCTGGGCCATCGGCATGAACTTCTTCACCGAGGTCGCCAAGATGCGCGCCGCCCGCATGCTGTGGGCGCGGCTGGTGAAGGAGTCGGGAGCGAAGAACCCCAAGTCGATGTCGCTGCGCACGCACAGCCAGACGTCGGGATGGTCGCTGACCGCGCAGGACGTGTTCAACAACGTGACCCGCACCTGCCTGGAGGCCATGGCGTCCACGCAGGGCCACACGCAGTCGCTGCACACGAACGCGCTCGACGAGGCCATCGCCCTGCCGACGGACTTCTCCGCCCGGATCGCCCGCAACACGCAGTTGTTCATCCAGCAGGAATCGGGCACGTGCCGTCCGATCGACACCTGGGGCGGGTCGGCCTACGTGGAGCGGCTCACCCACGACCTGGCCGGCAAGGCGTGGGCGCTCATCGAGGAGGTCGAGAACGCCGGAGGCATGGCCAAGGCGATCGAGGCCGGCATCCCGAAGATGCGCATCGAGGAGGCCGCGGCCCGAACTCAGGCGCGGATCGACTCCGGCCGCCAGCCGGTGGTCGGCGTCAACAAGTACGAGGTCCAGGACGAGGAGGCCATCGAGGTCCTCAAGGTCGCCAACGCGACGGTGCGCGCCGAGCAGATCGCGAAGCTGGCGAAGCTGCGCGCCGAGCGCGACGAGCCGGTCGCGCAGGAGGCGCTCACGCGGCTCACCTGGGCAGCGGCGAACCCGGATCCGACCGACCCGGACCGCAACCTGCTGAAGCTGGCCATCGACGCGGCCCGCGCGCGGGCGTCCCTGGGCGAGATCTCCGACGCGCTCGAGACCGAGTTCGGGCGCTTCACGGCGCAGATCCGTACGATCAGTGGGGTGTACAGCAAGGAAGTCGGCAAGACCGAGGCGACCGATGCCACCCGCGCGCTGGTCGAGAAGTTCGAAGAGGGCGAGGGACGCCGTCCGCGCATCCTGGTCGCGAAGATGGGGCAGGACGGCCACGACCGCGGTCAGAAGGTGATCTCGACGGCGTTCGCCGATCTCGGCTTCGATGTCGACGTCGGCCCGCTGTTCCAGACCCCGGAAGAGGTGGCCCGCCAGGCCATCGAGGCGGACGTGCACGTGGTGGGCGCCAGCTCGCTCGCCGCCGGTCACCTCACCCTCGTCCCGGCGCTGCGCGCGGAGCTGAACAAGCTCGGCCGTGAGGACATGCTGATCGTGGTGGGCGGCGTCATTCCGGCGCAGGACTTCGCCGAGCTGCGCGAGAACGGCGCCGACGCGATCTTCCCGCCCGGCACGAAGATCCCCGAGTGCGCGCAGGAGCTGCTCGAGATCCTGTTGAAGCGTCAGGGAGCGGCTACGGCATGAGACAGGCACTTGACCCGGCGGCCCTCGCAGAGCAGGTGGTCGCCGGGTCTCGTGCCCATGTGGCGCGCGCGCTGACCCTGGTCGAGTCCTCACGGCCCGACCATCGCGTCCAGGCTCGCGAACTGCTCACCCTGCTGCGCCCGCATACAGGCTCGGCGGTCCGCGTCGGCGTCTCGGGCGTTCCGGGCGCCGGAAAGTCGACGTTCATCAACGCGATGGGCGTCCGGCTGATCGAGCGCGGCCACCAGGTCGCGGTGCTGGCGGTCGATCCCAGTTCGACGCGCTCGGGCGGATCAGTGCTCGGCGACCGGACGCGGATGGCCGACCTGGCGATGACCGACCGCGCCTTCATCCGCCCCTCCCCCACGGGCAATCACCTGGGCGGCGTCGCCCGGGCTACCCGTGAGGGCATGCTGATCATGGAGGCGGCCGGCTTCGACACGATCATCGTCGAGACGGTGGGCGTCGGTCAGTCCGAGGTGGCGGTGGCGGGCATGGTGGACACGTTCCTGCTGCTCATGGTGGCCCGCACGGGCGACCAGCTGCAGGGCATCAAGCGCGGCATCCTCGAGCTGGCGGACGTGATCACCGTGAGCAAGGCGGACGGCGACAACCAGGGCGAGGCTCGCGTCACCGCGCGCGAGCTGAAGATCGCGATGCGGCTGATCAAGTCGGACTCGGAGCACCCCACCCCGGTGCTCACCTGCTCTTCGTACACCGGCGACGGCCTGGACGAGGTGTGGCAGGCGGTCCTCGACCATCGGGAGACGCTGGCCTCCGAGGGGGAGCTCACCGTCCGGCGCGCCGAGCAGCAGCGCGACTGGATGTGGGCGCTGGTGATGGACGACCTCACCACCGCGCTGCGCCGCAGCCCGCAGGTCAAGGCGCTCAGCAAGAACCTGGAGTCCGCTGTCCTGCGGGGCGACATGAGTGCGGTCGAGGCGTCCGTGATGATCCTGGACGCGTTCAAGGCGGACTTCTGACCCGCGCTCACTGGGTGATGTCGTCGTCCTGGACCGTCAGCACGCGGTAGGTCATCGACGGCTTGTCCTCCTTGCCGCACGATTCCGGCAGCGGCACCCCGGCGATGGCCTGGATCCTCAGCGTCCACGCGCGCCCGTCGCGGTGCCGGACGACGACGTCGTCGCCGGCGTCCTCGGCGACCAGCGCGGCCGGGTCCTGCTCGCCGGTCTGTGCACGGGCCCACGAGTCGGCGACGGCGACGCGGGGCGCCAGGTGGCTGCGCCCGCGATCGTGGTGTTCGCCGAAAGACGCACCGGCGAGGCGTCCGGCCGCCGCGGCGTCCAGCACCTCGGCCCCCAGTTCGGGCGTGACGCGGGCGAGCACCTGGCCGAACGGCAGCACGACGCCGGTGGGCGCGAACCGATGCCCGCCGGTGTGCGTGCACTCCCACACGTCGCGTCCCTGGGCGGCCAGTTCGGTGAGCATCGGACGCCCGCGCAGCGCGCAGCAGCGGTCGCGTTTGGCGTTGGTGCAGACCAGCAGCACCGGCGCGGACGCCTCGAAGCCAGGCCGGTCGAGGGGGCGTCCGTCGGCCAGTTCGCGCCAGGGCAGGTCGAGCAGTTCGGCCGGGTCGGCCACCTGGGCGCGGCGAAGCCAGGGCGTCGTCGCGAGCCCGCCGGCGACGTAGGCCACCCGGTGCGGGGTGGTCTGCTCGGCATGCCGGCCGGGGCGCCGGATCAGCACGATCTTGCCGCCCGCCGCGGACGCGGCCTGGGTCAACGCTGCTCCGATGGCCGGATCGAGCCCGGACTCGACGAGCGCGTCGCGTCCCCAGGAGCCGTTCTGCTCGAGCGCGATCCAGAACGACGCCCGCCCCGCGGTGCCCCAGGCCGAGAGGGCGTCCCACAGCACCGAACAGGCCAGGCTCATCAGGCTTCCTTCCGTGCGTCGTCCCTCGCACCCCACAGGGTAGGTCTCAACGCGGCATCCGTCGCCAGACCCCGCGCGGGACGAAGGGAGCGAGGGAGAACATCGCCCGCAGCTGCCACGGGATCCACAGCACCGGCGCGCCCCCGCCGCGCAGGCGGGCGACCACGGCGTCCGCCACCTCGCCGGGCGTCGAGGAGAACACCGCCGGCGTCATGCCGTGCGTCATCCGGCCGATCACGAACCCCGGCCGGGCGATCACGAGGTCGACCCCCGAGCCGTGCAGGGCGTCCGCCAGACCGGACGCGAACCCGTCCAGCCCGGCCTTGGCCGACCCGTAGACGTAGTTGGCGCGGCGCACCCGCACCCCGGCCACCGACGAGAACGCCACGATCCGGCCGCGGACGCCATCCGCCCCCACCGGCCGCGCGCGCATCACGTCGGCGAGCACCGTCAGGAGGGACGCCTGAGCGACGAAGTCGGTGTGCAGGATGCGCGCCACCTCAGCCTCGTCGCGCTCGGCCAGCGCCTGGTCGCCGAGGAGGCCGAACGCCAGCACGGCCGTCTCGATGGGCCCGGCCGATTCCTCGATCCCCGCGACGACCGGGCGGTGCGCGGCGAGGTCGTCGGCGTCGAACTCGACCACCTCGACCCGCGTCGCGCCCGCCGCCCGCACCGCGTCCGCCTCGACGGCGGCGTCCGACCCGGGCCGGACGGCCAGAACCACGCACGAGGCGTCCGCGGCCAGGCGCGTCGCCATCGCGAGTCCGATCTCGGAGCGGCCGCCGAAGACCGCGACGACGCCATTCACAGCGAGGCGCGCAGAGCCCTGATCCGGGCGAGCGAGGACGCCCGGCCGAGGATCGCCATGGACTCGAACAGCGGCGGCGACACACGCGACCCCGTGATCGCCACGCGCACCGGCCCGAACGCGAACTTGGGCTTCACGCCGAGACCCTCGACCAGGCTGGCGCGCAGCGTCGCCTGGATCGCCTCGTGGTTCCAGTCGGGCAGGTCGTCCAGAGCGGACGCCGCGGCGTCCAGCACCTCGGCGCTGTTCGCGGGCAGCGAGGCGCGCGCGGCGTCCTCGACGGCCAGGTCGGCGTCGGCCGCGAACAGGAACGCGAGCTTGCCGCGCGCCTCCGACAGCAGCACCAGCCGCTCCTGGATCAGCGGCGTGGCCGCCCGCAGCTTCGCCACGTCGTCGTCGCTCGGGTTCCACGCCCCGGTGAACCGCACATGCTCGACGATCCGGTCGGCGAGCGCGCCGGCATCGAGTGAGCGGAGGTAGTGGCCGTTGAGCCAGTTGAGCTTGTCGAGGTCGAACACCGGGCCGACCGTGTTGACCTTCGCCCAGTCGAAGCCGGCGACGAAGTCGTCGAACGTCGTCACCTCGGTGTCGTCGTCGGACGGCGGGTAGCCGAGCAATTGCAGGAAGTTCACCAGCGCCTCGGGAAGGTAGCCCTGCTCGCGGAACCACAGCAGCCGCGCGGCCGGGTTCTTGCGCTTGGAGATCTTCGACTTGTCCGTGTTGCGCAGCAGCGGCATGTGCGCGAACGCGGGCACGTCCCAGCCGAGCCAGCGGTACAGCAGGATGTGCTTGGGGGTGGAGCTGATCCACTCCTCGCCGCGGACGACGTGCGTGATGCCCATCAGGTGATCGTCGACGACGACCGCCAGGTGGTAGGTCGGGAAGCCGTCGGTCTTGAGGATCACCTGATCGTCGGGAACCGGCGCGCTCACCGGGCCGCGCACCAGGTCGTCGAAGACGAGTTGCACGTCGGCCGGGATCAGCATCCGCACCACGGGCGTCTCGCTGAAGCCCGGCAGCGCGGCGCGCTCCTCGCGGGTCTTGCCCAGGCACAGCCGGTCGTAGCCGGTCACCGCCTGCTTGGACGCCTGCTGCTCGGCCCGCATCTGCGCGAGCCGTTCGGTGCTGCACCAGCAGTGGTAGGCGTGGCCGTCGGCGATCAGCTGCTCGACGTAGGGGCGGTAGGTGTCGAGCCGCTCCGACTGCCGGTACGGCGCGTACGGTCCCCCCTTGTCGGGACCCTCGTCCCAGGTGAGCCCGAGCCAGGTCAGCGTGTCGAAGATCTGCCGTTCCGAATCGGCGACGTAGCGGGCGCGGTCGGTGTCCTCGATGCGCAGCACGAACGCGCCGGCGGTCTTGCGCGCCCAGGCGAGGTTGAACAGGGACATGTACGCCGTGCCCACGTGGGGATCACCGGTCGGGGACGGCGCCACGCGCAGGCGCGCGGGCGTCAGGAAGGCATGAGTCATGGTGGCTTCAGACTACCGCGCACCGGTCAGGACGCCTCTCCTGGCGTGCGGAGCCTGCCGCGCAGGTGGAGCAGGCCGTCCTCCTCGCCCAGGACGATGTGCTCCAGCACCGCGGTGACCTCCACCGACCAGCCGAGGGGTCGAACGCCGACGACGCGGGCTCCCGCCCAGGTGCCGGACGCCGCGGGCCGCGGCCCCCACGCGTTGTCGTCGAACTCGGCCACCGCGAAGGGGCCGCCGGGCGAGGGCCCCAGGCCGGCGAAGACCTCCACGACGCGGCGCTGCCCCGGCCCCAGCACCGACACGGTGAAGCGGGCGCCGGGCACGAGGAGACCTGCCACGTCCGCGTCCGGGTCGATGAGCCCGAGCACGTGCGCCGGTTCCCCCAGCGCCACCAGCATCGAGCTCACGGTGAGTCCCGCCCGTCCGACACCGGCGCCGGACGCCCAGAGCGTCACCGGCGCGGCGAGGCGTCCGCGCAGCCGGCGGGCGGCGTCGCGCCCGGCCGCGGGCGTCGCGAAAGGGTGCTCGTGATGAATGCTCACGCGCTTCATCCTGCCGCACGGACGCCCACGTGCACCGACGACTGTCACCGATTTGACATCGGCGCCAGAGGACCACGCGCGGGGACGATCCCAGAATCACACCTGCGGCTAGGGGTATTGCGCGACCGGTCGGTGCGCGCCCGGAGCGGCCACCCTCGTCGGCGCTCGCCCCCTCTGTCAGGCTTCTGGCCATGGTCGACCCACAGACGACGCGCCCGTGGCACACACTGTCGGTGCCCGAGGTGGAGGCAGCGACGGAATCGACCGCCGAGGGAGGGCTCGGACGCCGGCAGCGGGAGCAACGCCTCGCCCGGTTCGGGCCGAACGAGATCCCTCGCGACCAGCCGCCCTCGGTCGTCCAGGTGACGCTGCGTCAACTGCTCGACCCGATGACCCTCATGCTCGTCGCGGTCGCCGTCGTCTCCTTCCTCATCGCGCAGTCGTCGACGGCCTGGGTCGTCGTGACGCTCGTGATGCTCAACGTCACGCTCGGCACCAATCAGGAGCTCAAGGCGCAGGCCGGCGTCGCGGCACTGGCCGGCCTGCAGGTGCCGACCGCGCGTCTCCGGGTGGACGGCCGCGAGACCGAGGTGGCCGCCGCCGACCTGGTGCCCGGCGACCTGGTGGCCATCGAGGCCGGCGACCTGGTGCCGGCGGACGGACGCCTGGTGGCAGCGGCGTCCCTCGAGACCCAGGAGGCGGCGCTGACCGGAGAGAGCACCCCGGTCGCGAAGGGGGTGGACGCCGTGCCCGCCCCCCAGGCGGCGCTCGGCGACAGGACGTCGATGGTCTACCAGAACACGTCCGTCACCCGGGGCAGCGGGCGGTTCCTCGTCACGGCCACGGGCATGGCGACCGAAGTCGGTCAGATCGCCGGCCTGCTCGGCGGCGTCCGGCGGACCAAGTCGCCACTGCAGATCGAGCTCGATTCCCTCGTCGGCAGGATCAGCATGATCGCCTGGAGCGCCCTCGCGGTCATCCTGGCGGTCGGGCTGGTGCGCGGGCTCCCGTTCTCGGATCTGATGCTGCTGGGGATCTCGATGGCGATCTCCGCGATTCCCACCGGGCTGCCGACGTTCGTCCAGGCCATGCTCGCCCACGGCGCGCGCCAATTGGCGGACGCCAAGGCCATCGTCCGCAACCTCACCGACGTCGAGACGCTGGGCGCGACCAGCCAGATCAACACCGACAAGACCGGGACGCTGACGCTGAACCAGATGACGGCCCGCCGGCTCTTCACCGCCGGCCAGTGGTTCTCGATCAGCGGCGAGGGGTACGCCAGCACCGGTGACGTGCGCCGGGTGGCGGGCACCCGCACACTGGACCTGACGCCGCTCGCGTACGTGTCGGCGCTCGCCAGCGACGCGGTGGTCCAGGAGACCGGTGAGACCCTCGGCGACCCGACCGAGCTCGCTGTGGTCGTCCTGGCGGACAAGCTCGGCATCTCGGTCGCCGACACCCGGCGCGCCTACCCTCGGCTGGCCACCGTCCCGTTCGACTCCGACTACAAGTTCATGGCCACCTACCACCGGCTCCCGTTCCGGGGTGAGGTCCGCGTCCTCGGCCTGCTCAAGGGCGGTCCGGACGTGATCCTCGACCGTTGCTCGACGATCTGGACCGCCGAAGGGCCGCGTCCGCTCACCGAGGGGCGCGCCGGCATCGAGGCGGCCAACGAGTCGCTCGCGAGCGAGGGCCTGCGGGTGCTGGCGCTCGCGGCGCGGCTGGTGGACGACGCCGACGAGGCCGCGCTGGTCGCCGATCCGATGCGTTTCACCGGCGACCTGCTCTTCCTCGGGCTGGTCGGCATCATCGACCCGCTGCGTCCGGAGGCGGTCGCCGCGGTGCGCACCGCGCAGGAGGCGGGCATCGACGTCCGGATGATCACCGGCGACCACCTGGTGACGGCGCAGGCCATCGGGCGCCCAACTCGGCCTGGGACCCGGCGGCATGACCGGCGCCGAACTCGAGGCCATCTCGGACGCCGAGTTCGCCCGCAGCCTGCCGGACCTGCACGTCTTCGGCCGGGTCTCGCCCCAGGACAAGCTCCGGCTGGTCCAGGTGATGCAGGGCGAGGGCCACGTCGTGGCCATGACCGGCGACGCCGTGAACGATGCGGCCGCGCTGAAGGCGGCCGACATCGGCGTCGCCATGGGGTCGGGCAGCGAGGTATCGAAGCAGGCGGCCACGATGATCCTGACCGACGACAATTTCGCCACCCTGGTGAGGGCGATCGCGCTGGGACGGACCATCTACGGCAAGATCACCTGCTACGTCGGCTATCAGATGGTGCAATTGTTCGGCCTGGTGGCGATGTTCCTCATCGCGACCGCGTTCAACATCAACCACGGCGTGGCGATGCTGCCGCTCCAGGTGCTGTTCCTGAACTTCTTCATCTCCGTCGTCCCGGTGATCATCATCATGATGGACCCGCCCGCCGATGACGTGATGCAGCGGCCGCCGCGCGACCCGAACGCCCGGATCCTGAACGGCCCCCATGCGGTGCGCTGGGTCGGCTTCGGCGTCCTGCTGGCCATCCTCTGCATCGCGGTGGTCGTCACCGCTCCCGGTCCCGCGCTGCTCGACGCGCCGTCCACACCGCTGACCATGGGCTTCGTCCTGATGGGGCTGGGCACCGCGGTGAGCGGCTTCGCCATGCACCGAAGCCCTGGCAGCTCGTTCGCGGCACCGGTGCTGCGACCTGCCGTGATGACGCTGGGGTCCGTGCTGCTGGTCGTCCTGGCCACCGAGGTGGGCTTCCTGCAGCGATGGCTGGGCACCGTCGCGCTGACCGACCGGCAGTGGCTGATCTGCGCGGCGCTCGCGCTCGGTTTCGGCCTGCTCATCGAACTCGACAAGCTGCTCCAGCGCCGCCGCGCTCCGCGGCCAACCGGGATACGTCGGTCGGCGCGCTGAGCGCCCCCGCCACGAACGCGCCCTGTCTTCCGCGGCTGACCTCCGGCTCGGGTCTGCGGCTCAGCTGACCGGCGCGTCGGCCACCATCTGCTCGAGGGCTCCGCGGTCGAGGACGACGAGGCGACGGCGTCCGAGTTCGACCAGGCCGCGCTCGCGCCAGTCGCCGAGGATCTGGTTGACCCGCTGGCGCGTGACGCCGACGAGCTTGGCCAGCGTGCTCTGGGACAGCGGCACCCGGATCGTCCAGCCGGTCTCGCCGCGCACACCGTGTGCCTCGATCAACAGCAGCACGCGATTCGCAACGCGCTGCTCCATGCTCTGGGTGGCGTAGCCGTCCAAAGCGGTCAGCAGCAGCCGGACGCGGCTGGCCTCGAGCCGCAGGAGGGCGCGCGACAGCGCCGGTTGGGACACCAGCAGGCGTTCGAGCTCCGGCTGGCGCAGGTGCAGCACCTCGGAGCGTCCGGCCGCGCGGGCGTCGAAGGGCCGCGGCAGGCGCAACAGCGACGACGTCTCACCGATCCACGACCCCACGCCGTAGAGGTCGATCAGGCTCGCGCTGTCGGCCGTCGTCCGGCCGAGCTCGATCGTGCCCGCGAGCACGCAGTAGACGCCGTCGCTGGGGTCGCCCTCGCGGAACAGATACGCGCGGGAGTCGAGCGGACGCCGCCGGCCGTGAGCGATGATGGCCTCGCGGGCGCTGGCCGGCAGTTCGGCGAACCACCGATGGGAGGTGACGGCCTGCCGGAACGCCTCAGGGAGCGAGGGTGTCGCCACGGTCACCTCCGGTCCTTTGGAGCCTGTTGGCCAGAGCCCGGATCTTACCGCCCTCGCTCCCGGGGGGCCGGGTGGGACGCGGACGCGAGAACGGGCGGCCCCCGGAAGGGGAACCGCCCGTGAGCACCTCGCGGACCTCAGGCCGTAGTGGGCGCGACCTTCGCGGAACCGGCGACCCTGGTGAACGCCCAGCCGAGGACGATCAGGGTGAGGCCGACGCCGATGGCGAACAGGCACACGCCGTAGGACAGCACCGAGGTGAACAGCGACGCGCGGAGGAACGAGGCGTTCATGTTGCTGGTGCGCTGCTTGGTGAAGGCCTCGGCCTTGGCGGTCTCGGCCTCGGCCGTGGCGGTGTCGCCCGCCTCCTGCGCCTTGGTGGCGGCGTTCCTGGCCGCCGTGGCTGCCGCGCCTAGTTCGGCGTAGGTCAGGCCGTCGCTGCTCTTGAGTGCGTGCATGTTGATGACCTCGGCCTGCGCGAACGCCGAGATCGGGCCGCTGACCTGCGACCCGCCGGCGAACGGCGCGTCGGCGGACACGGTGATGCGTTCGGCGGCCAACTGGCTGGTGATGACGCCCCACACGACGCCGCCGGTGAGGGTGAACAGAATGCCCATGATGAGCGAGACGACGCCGGCGAGCTTCAGCGGCTTGAGGTTCATGGATGGCTCCTTGGAGTGCGAGTGATGAGGGACGACGAGGCTCGATCGTGATCGATCAACTGTTGATCCGGTGATGGCTGAACTCTCTACTACTACAGATCGTAGCAGATGTGGCGTTCGTTGCGGGTGACGAATCGGACACGGCGCCCCCCAGACGCGAACAGGCCCGCACCCCTGCGGGATGCGGGCCTGTCTCAGGCTGGGCGTGCGATCAGATCACTTGAGGATCTTGATCACGTTGCCGGCGCCGACGGTGCGGCCACCCTCGCGGATCGCGAACTTGAGGGCTTCCTCCATCGCGATCGGCTTGTTGAGGTGCACGATCATGCTGGTGTTGTCGCCGGGCATGACCATCTCGGTGCCTTCGGGCAGCTGAACGATGCCCGTGACGTCCGTCGTGCGGAAGTAGAACTGCGGGCTGTAGTTCGAGAAGAACGGCTTGTGACGGCCACCCTCCTCCTTGGTCAGCACGTAGACGTTCGCCTCGAAGTCGGTGTGCGGGGTGGTCGAACCCGGCTTGATCACGACCATGCCGCGCTCGACGTCGTCCTTCTTGGTGCCGCGGAGCAGCAGGCCGACGTTCTCGCCCGCGCGACCCTCGTCGAGGATCTTGCGGAACATCTCCACACCGGTGATGGTGGTGGACTGCTTGGTCTCGCGGATGCCGATGATCTCGACCGTCTCGCCGGTGCGGACGATGCCGCGCTCGATACGACCGGTGACGACGGTGCCACGACCGGTGATCGTGAACACGTCCTCGATCGGCATCAGGAACGGCTTCTCGGTGTCGCGCTCCGGCTGCGGGATGTACTCATCGACCGCGTCCATCAGCTCGAGGATCGACGCGGACCAGGTCGGGTCGCCCTGCATCGCCGGGAAGGCGGCCACCCGGACGATCGGCAGGTTGTCGCCGTCGAACTCCTGAGCGGACAGCAGCTCGCGCAGCTCCATCTCGACGAGCTCGATGAGCTCCTCGTCGTCGACCATGTCGCACTTGTTCAGCGCGACGACGATCGCGGGGACGCCGACCTGACGGGCCAGCAGGATGTGCTCGCGCGTCTGCGCCATCGGGCCGTCGGTGGCCGCGACCACCAGGATCGCGCCGTCCATCTGGGCGGCGCCGGTGATCATGTTCTTCACGTAGTCGGCGTGACCGGGGCAGTCGACGTGCGCGTAGTGACGCGCCTCCGTCTGGTACTCGACGTGCGCGATCGAAATCGTGATGCCGCGCTGACGCTCTTCGGGGGCCTTATCGATCTGGTCGAAGGCCGACACGGCGTTCAGCTCGGGGTACTTGTCGTGGAGCACCTTCGTAATCGCCGCCGTGAGCGTGGTCTTGCCGTGGTCGACGTGCCCGATGGTGCCGATGTTGCAGTGCGGCTTGGTCCGCTCGAACTTGGCCTTTGCCACTTGGGCTCCTCTTTCTTTCGCGCCGAACGCGGTTCGCACGGCGCATGTCGTACTTGTTTACATTCCTGGTCGGACCCGCACAAGGCGGACCCGAGCAAGTCTTGTCGAGTGGGCCGGGAGAGTCAAACTGACTCCCCCGGGGATCCCCACCCGGCTCAGGTGAGCCGGTCGACGGGCGATCACTCGCCGCCGCGGCCCTTCGCGATGATCTCCTCCGCCACCGACCTCGGCACCTCACCGTAGGAGTGGAACTCCATCGAGTAAGAGGCCTGACCGGACGTCTTGGAACGCAGGTCGCCGACGTAGCCGAACATCTCCGACAACGGAACGAGCGCGCGCACGATCTGGTTGCCGTGCGCCTCCTCCATGCCCTGGACGTGACCGCGACGGGAGTTGATGTCGCCGATCACCGTGCCCAGGTAGTCATCGGGCGTCGTGACCTCGACGCCCATCAGCGGCTCGAGCAGCGCCGGGTCGGCCTTGCGTGCGGCCTCCTTGAAGACCATCGAACCGGCGATCTTGAAGGCGAGCTCGGAGGAGTCGACGTCGTGGTAGGCGCCGTCGAGCAGCGTGACCTTGATGTCCTCGACCGGGTAGCCGGCCAGCGGGCCGAACGCCATGGCCTCCTTGACCCCCTGGTCGACCGCCGGAATGTACTCGCGCGGGATGCGGCCACCGGTGACGCCGTTGACGAACTCGTAGCCCGCGCCCGGCTCCTGCGGCTCCAGCGCGATGATCACCTTGGCGTACTGGCCCGAACCACCCGACTGCTTCTTGTGGGTGTAGTCGGCCTTCTCCACCTTGCGGCGCAGCGTCTCCCGGTAGGCGACCTGCGGCTTTCCGATGTTCGCCTCCACCTTGAACTCGCGGCGCATCCGGTCGATCAGCACGTCCAGGTGCAGCTCGCCCATGCCGGCGATGATGGTCTGCCCGGTCTCCTCGTCGGTGTGGACGCGGAAGGTGGGGTCCTCCTCGGCGAGACGCTGGATGGCCATCGACAGCTTCTCTTGGTCCGACTTCGTCTTCGGCTCGATGGCCTGCTCGATGACGGGGTTCGGGAACTCCATCGACTCGAGGATGATCGGCTTGGCCGGATCGCACAGGGTCTCGCCTGTCGTGGTGTCCTTCAGGCCCATCACCGCGCAGATCATGCCGGCGCCGATGGCGTCGATCTCTTCACGCTTGTTGGCGTGCATCTGGTAGATCTTGCCGATGCGTTCCTTGCGGCCCTTTCCGGCGTTGAGCACCTGCGTGCCCGCCTTCAGGATGCCGGAGTAGATGCGCACGTAGGTGAGGCGGCCCAGGTGCGGGTCTGCGGCCACCTTGAACGCGAGCAGGCTCAGCGGCTCGTCGTTGCTCGGGCGGCGCGTCATCTCGACGGACTCGTCGCCGGGCTTGAAGCCCACGATGGCGGGCACGTCGAGCGGGGACGGCAGGTAGTCGATCACCGCGTCCAGCATGGGCTGCACGCCCTTGTTCTTGAAGGACGTGCCACACACGACCGCGGTGAACTTGTTGCCCAGGACGCCGCGTCGGATGGCGGCCTTGATCGTCGGTACGTCGATCTCCTCGCCCGAGTCCTCGGCCAGCAGCCAGGTCTCGGCGAAGTCGTCGTCGTTGTCGGCCAGCGTCTGGATCATCTCTTCGCGCGCCTCGGCGGCGGCGTCGGCCAGATCGGCCGGAATCTCCTCGACGGTGTAGTCCTCGCCGATCGCCGTCTCGCCGCGCCACATGAGCGCGCGCATGCCGACCAGGTCGATGACGCCCTGGAAGGCCGACTCGGCGCCGACCGGGAGCTGCAGCAGCACCGTGGTCGCGTTCAAGCGCTCGCGAATGGTCTTGACGACGAAGTCGAAGGACGCCCCGGTCCGGTCGAGCTTGTTGACGTAGCAGATGCGCGGAACGCCGTACCTGGTGGCCTGGCGCCACACCGTCTGGCTCTGGGGCTCGACTCCGGCCACGCCGTCGAACACCGCCACGGCGCCGTCGAGGACGCGCAGGGAGCGCTCCACCTCGACCGTGAAGTCCACGTGCCCAGGGGTGTCGATGATGTTGATCTGGTGGTCGTGCCAAAAACAGGTCGTCGCGGCGGACGTGATCGTGATGCCGCGCTCCTGCTCCTGCTCCATCCAGTCCATGGTGGCCGCACCCTCGTGCACCTCACCGATCTTGTAGTTGATGCCGGTGTAGAACAGGATGCGCTCGGTGGTGGTGGTCTTGCCCGCATCGATGTGGGCCATGATGCCGATGTTGCGGACCTGGGCCAGATTGGTCGTGATGTCGATGGCCACGGGATGCTTCCCCTCTTGTTACGTAAAGTTGCGTGAGGCTCGGGACAGGCATGAAGCTCCCCCCCGCCGGTGCGGCGGAGGAGAGCTTCAGCAGATCACCAGCGGTAGTGAGCGAACGCCCGGTTGGCCTCGGCCATCTTGTGCGTGTCCTCGCGCTTCTTCACGCTGGCGCCCAGGCCGTTGCTCGCGTCGAGAATCTCGTTCATCAGACGCTCGGTCATGGTCTTCTCGCGGCGCTGGCGGGCAAAGCTCACCAGCCAGCGCATCGACAGCGTGGTCGCGCGGGCGGGCTTCACCTCGATCGGCACCTGGTAGGTGGCGCCACCCACGCGGCGGGACTTGACCTCGACCGCAGGACGGATGTTGTCGAGCGCCTTCTTGAGGGTCTGGACGGGGTCGATGCCGGACTTCGCCCGCGTGCCCTCGAGCGCGCCGTAGACGATGTTCTGAGCGGTGGTCTTCTTGCCGTCGAGCAGGATCTTGCTCACCAGCTGGGAGACGAGCGGCGAGCCGTAGACCGGATCGACGACGACCGGCCGCTTCGGGGCCGGACCCTTGCGAGGCATTACTTCTCCTTCTTCGCGCCGTAACGGCTGCGAGCCTGCTTGCGGTTCTTGACACCCTGGGTGTCGAGCGAGCCGCGGATGATCTTGTACCGGACACCGGGCAGGTCCTTCACGCGGCCTCCGCGAACCAGCACCATCGAGTGCTCCTGCAGGTTGTGACCCACGCCAGGAATGTAGGCGGTCACCTCGATGCCCGAGGACAGCCGTACGCGCGCCACCTTGCGGAGCGCCGAGTTCGGCTTCTTGGGGGTCGTGGTGTACACGCGAGTGCACACACCCCGGCGCTGGGGCGAGCCCTTGAGGGCAGGCGTCTTGTTCTTGCTGACCTTGTCAGTGCGGCCCTTGCGGACCAACTGCTGAATGGTGGGCACCGGCTGGTATTCCTTCGTTGTTCGGTTGACCCGGGTGGGCCACGCTTGTGGCGCGCCGGCCTGGCGAGAACTCCGGGAGCTCAGCCGCGCATCGGCCTGTCGCGAATGTGTGTCCGGGTGAGCCCGGGGGCCCCGCGTGCACGATCGGCTCGGTTGCCCGAACACAACGACAAAGACTAGTGGTAGACCCTTGGGGCGGTCAACATGCAACCTGCTTGCCCCGGGCCATGACTAGCCGAAGAACGCACCAGCCATCATAGCGCGGCAACGGCGTCCGCCCAAAACGGCCGGCCCACCGCCGGACGCCGACACGCACCCGGGCCCCGCACCACGGGGGTGGTGCGGGGCCCGGGCGCAGAGGCCACCACTCAGCTGAAGTCGCCCAGATCGAACTCGTCGCCGGTGCCACCACCGGCGATGTCGTAGTCGTACGGGTCGTAGCTGAGGTCATAGGCCGCGGCCCTCGCCTCAGCCGTCGGCTCCACCCGAATGTTGCGGTACCGCTCCAGGCCGGTGCCGGCCGGGATCAGCTTGCCGAGGATCACGTTCTCCTTGAGTCCGACCAGGGAGTCCGACTTCGCCTGGATCGCGGCGTCCGTCAGCACCTTGGTCGTCTCCTGGAAGGAGGCGGCCGACAGCCACGACTCGGTCGCCAGCGACGCCTTCGTGATGCCCATCAGCACCGGACGCCCCTGAGCCGGCACGCTACCCTCCGTGACCGCCTTGCGGTTCTCGGCCTCGAACAGGCGGCGGTCGACCAGGTCGCCCGGCAGGATCGTCGTGTCTCCCGACTCGATCACCGTCACCCGGCGCAGCATCTGGCGGATGATGATCTCGATGTGCTTGTCGTGGATCGGTGCGCCCTGCGTCCGGTACACGGCCTGCACCTCCTCCACCAGGTGCTCCTGCACGCGGCGAAGGCCGTTGACGCGCAGGATGTCCTGCGGGTCGAGCGTGCCCGCCCACAGCTGCTGGCCCGCCACGACCCGCGTTCCGTCCCCGATGGAGTGCTTGACCATCGCGGCGTCCTCCCATTCCAGGCGGACGCGGCGCGGCAGCGGGTACTCGAGGTCCTCCTCGCCGTCGTCGCGCACCAGGACCAGCTTGCGCGTGCGCTCGCCGTCCTCAAGACGGATGCGGCCGGCGGCCTCCGCGATCGGGGCCTTGCCCTTCGGCGTCCGCGCCTCGAAGAGCTCGCCGACACGCGGCAGACCCTGCGTGATGTCGTCGCCCGCCACACCGCCGGTGTGGAAGGTTCGCATCGTGAGCTGCGTGCCCGGCTCGCCGATCGACTGCGCCGCCACGATCCCGACGGCCTCGCCGACGTCCACGAGCTTGCCGGACGCCAGCGAGCGTCCGTAGCACATCGCGCAGGTCCCCAGCGCCGACTCGCACGTGAGCACCGAACGCACCTTGACCTCGGTCACGCCCGCCTGGATCAGGCGTCCGATGACCTCGTCGCCCAGATCGATGCCGGCCGCGGCCAACACCTCGCCGGAGGCGCTCACCACATCGGAGGCCAGCGTCCGCGCGTACACGGAGGTCTCGACGTTGAACGCCTGCCCCGTGCGTCCGTCGCGGTTCACGGCCACGATCGTCCTCGTCAGGCCGCGCTCGGTGCCGCAGTCCTCCTCGCGGATGATGACGTCCTGCGACACGTCCACCAGACGCCGGGTCAGGTAACCCGAGTCGGCGGTCCGCAGCGCGGTGTCGGCCTGCCCCTTGCGGCCACCGTGGGTCGAGATGAAGTACTCCAGAACCGAGAGGCCTTCGCGGAAGTTCGACTTGATCGGCCGGGCGATGATCTCGCCCTTCGGGTTGGCCACCAGGCCACGCATGGCGGCGATCTGGCGCATCTGCGTCATGTTTCCTCGCGCGCCCGATTCCACCATCATGAAGATGGGGTTCTCGGAGGTGAAGTTCGCCTCCATCGCCGCGGTCAGCTCGGCCGTGGCGTCGGTCCACAGCTGGACGAGCTCCTGCTGGCGCTCCTCCTCGGTGACCTTGCCGCGCTCGAACTGGCGCGTGATCTTGGTGGCGCGCGCATCGTAGGAGGCCAGGATCTCGGGCTTGGACGGCGGGGTCTGGATGTCGGAGATCGACACCGTGACGCCCGAGCGGGTCGCCCAACGGAAACCGATGTCCTTCAGCCGGTCCAGCGTCCGCGCGACCACGACCTTCGGGTAGTGCTCGGCGAGTTCGTTGACGATCTGGCCCAGCTGCTTCTTGCCGACGGACGCGTTGACGAACGGGTAGCCCGCCGGCAGGGTCTCGTTGAACAGGGCACGACCGAGCGTGGTCTCGAGCAGGAACGATCCGTCCTCGCGCGCCTCGACGCCCGCAGGCGGCTTGATGCCCGTCATCCGGATCTTGATCAGCGCGTTGACGGTGAGCTCGCCGCGGTCGAAGGCCATATGCGCCTCGTCCTTGCTGACGAATGCGCGACCCTCACCCAGCTGCCCCTCACGCGCGGTGGTGAGGAAGTAGTGGCCGATGATCATGTCCTGCGTGGGCAGGGTGACCGGACGGCCGTCGGCGGGCTTCAGGATGTTGTTCGTGCTCAGCATCAGGACGCGCGCCTCGGCCTGCGCCTCGGCCGACAGCGGCAGGTGGACGGCCATCTGATCGCCGTCGAAGTCAGCGTTGAACGCGGTGCAGACCAGCGGGTGCAGCTGAATCGCCTTGCCCTCGATGAGCTGCGGCTCGAACGCCTGGATGCCGAGGCGGTGCAGCGTCGGCGCACGGTTCAGCAGCACAGGGTGTTCGGCGATGACCTCTTCGAGCACGTCCCACACCACCGAACGCTGACGATCGACCATCCGCTTGGCGGACTTGATGTTCTGTGCCAGGTTGAGGTCGTCCAGGCGCTTCATCACGAACGGCTTGAACAGCTCGAGCGCCATGTTCTTCGGCAGGCCGCACTGGTGCAGCTTCAGCTGCGGGCCCACGACGATGACCGAACGGCCCGAGTAGTCGACGCGCTTGCCGAGCAGGTTCTGACGGAACCGGCCCTGCTTGCCCTTGAGCATGTCGGAGATCGACTTGAGGGGCCGGTTGCCCGGGCCGGTGACCGGACGCCCGCGGCGTCCGTTGTCGAACAGCGAGTCGACGGCCTCCTGCAGCATCCGCTTCTCGTTGTTGACGATGATCTCGGGCGCGCCGAGGTCGAGCAGGCGCTTCAACCGGTTGTTGCGGTTGATGACGCGCCGGTACAGGTCGTTGAGGTCGGACGTCGCGAAGCGTCCGCCGTCCAACTGCACCATCGGGCGCAGATCCGGCGGGATGACCGGGACGGCGTCCAGCACCATTCCGGTCGGGCTGTTGGTGGTGCTCAGGAAGGCCGAGACCACCTTGAGCCGCTTGAGTGCGCGGGTCTTGCGCTGGCCCTTGCCGGTCTGGATGATCTCGCGCAGGCGCACGGACTCTGCCTCGAGGTCGAAGTCGGCCAGGCGACGCTTGATCGCCTCCGCGCCCATGAAGCCCTCGAAGTAGCGGCCGAAGCGGCGCTTCATCTCGCGGTAGAGGATCTCGTCGCCCTCGAGATCCTGAACCTTCAGGCCCTTGAAGCGCGCCCACACCGCGTCCAGGCGGTCGAGTTCACGCTGAGCGCGGTCGCGCATCAGCTTCACTTCGCGCTCG
The DNA here is from genome assembly GCA_032229785.1 of Propionibacteriaceae bacterium. GTDB lineage: Bacteria > Actinomycetota > Actinomycetes > Propionibacteriales > Propionibacteriaceae > Propioniciclava. The sequence goes on along the minus strand of JAVTWJ010000066.1, from coordinate 1,855 downwards.
CCCACATCGCGCACCCGCCGCTTCTGGTCGGCCTTGGCGCCTTCCGCCTCGAGCGCGGCGACATCTTCTTCGATCTTCTGCATGCGCGACTCGATGTCCGCGTCGCGGCGGGCGGCGATCTGCTTGCGCTCGACCTCGACCTTGCCCTCCAGCGACGGCAGGTCGCGGTGGCGGGCGTCCTCGTCGACCGAGGTGATCATGTAGGCGGCGAAGTAGATGACCTTCTCCAGGTCCTTCGGCGCGATGTCGAGCAGGTAGCCCAGCCGGCTCGGGACACCCTTGAAGTACCAGATGTGGGTGACCGGGGCAGCCAGCTCGATGTGGCCCATCCGCTCGCGGCGGACGTTGGAGCGGGTCACCTCGACGCCACAGCGCTCACAGATGATGCCCTTGAAGCGCACCCGCTTGTACTTGCCGCAGTAGCACTCCCAGTCCCGGGTGGGGCCGAAGATCTTCTCGCAGAACAGACCGTCACGCTCGGGCTTGAGCGTGCGGTAGTTGATCGTCTCAGGCTTCTTGACCTCGCCGTGGCTCCACTCGCGGATCTGGTCCGCGGTCGCCAGTCCGATGCGCAACTCGTCGTAGAAGTTGACGTCCAGCACGTTTGTTCTCTCTCTCCCTGGGGGGAACTCGTTCGGATCGGTGGCCGCCGGTCCGAACTACCGGACGAGGCGCCTCGACCGGGGCGGGGACCAATGGCCCCCTGCGGGTGGTGGGTGCGGGACGACGGATGGTCCCGCACCCACCGATCAGACTTCTTCGATGTCGGCGAACGAGTCGGCGCCGGGGCGGCGGGACAGGTCGATCCCGAACTCCTCCGCGCGGTGGAAATCGTCCTCGGAGTCACGCAACTCCACCACCGTGCCGTCGGAGGACAGCACTTCGACGTTCAGGCACAGCGACTTCATCTCTTTGACGAGCACCTTGAACGACTCGGGGATGCCCGGCTCGGGGATGTTCTCGCCCTTGACGATCGCCTCATAGACCTTCACGCGGCCCGGCACGTCGTCGGACTTGATGGTGAGCAACTCCTGCAGCGCCCAGGCGGCGCCGTAGGCCTCCATCGCCCACACCTCCATCTCACCGAAGCGCTGGCCGCCGAACTGGGCCTTGCCGCCGAGCGGCTGCTGGGTGATCATCGAGTACGGGCCCGTGGACCGTGCGTGGATCTTGTCGTCCACCAGGTGGTGCAGCTTCAGCATGTAGATGTAGCCGACGCCGACGCGGTCGGGATACGGCTCGCCGGAACGGCCGTCGAAGAGCTTGGCCTTGCCACCGGCGTCCACCAGGCGCAGGCCGTCGCGCTGCGGCAGCCCGTGCTCGAGCAGGCCGGCGATCTCGCCCTCGTTCGCTCCGTCGAACACCGGCGTGGCCAGGTTCGACTGCGGCGGCACGTGGCCGAGGCCGACGTCCTTGAGGCGATTCGCCCAGGCCTCGTCGATGTCGCTGATGTCCCAGCCCGAGTGCGCGATCCAACCCAGGTGCGTTTCCAGTACCTGGCCGACGTTCATGCGGCTCGGCACGCCGAGCGGGTTGAGCACGATGTCGACCGGCGTGCCGTCCTCAAGGAACGGCATGTCCTCGATCGGCAGGATCTTCGAGATGACGCCCTTGTTGCCGTGGCGTCCAGCGAGCTTGTCGCCGTCGGAGATCTTGCGCTTCTGGGCGACGTAGACGCGCACCAGCTGGTTGACGCCCGGGGGCAGTTCGTCGCCCTCGTCGCGGTCGAAGACCCGGACGCCGATGACGGTGCCCGTCTCGCCGTGCGGCACCTTCATCGAGGTGTCGCGCACCTCGCGCGCCTTCTCGCCGAAGATCGCCCGCAGCAGCCGCTCCTCGGGGGTCAGCTCCGTCT
>JAVTWJ010000065.1:7935-23997 GCA_032229785.1 Propionibacteriaceae bacterium | reverse complement strand
CCGGCGCCAAGCGCAGGCCGCCAGGAGCGCCGGTTCAGGCGCGCAACTCAGCACCCAAAGAGGAGGCCTTCGCCACCGCCGCCTCCCGAGCGGCCGCGACCTCGGCGTCGGTCAGCGTCCTGTCGGAGGCCCGGAAGCGCAAAGCGAACGCCGCCGACTTCTTGCCCTCGGGGATCGGAACACCGCGATAGATGTCGAACAACCGCACCGACTCGAGCAACGCTCCCCCGCCAGCGGCCAGGGCCGCCTGCAGGTCCGCGACCGGCACCGCCTCGTCGACGACCAGAGCGACGTCCTCCTTGGCGACCGGATGCCCCGACACCGGCACGATGACCCCGGCGGCGCCTCCGGCGGCCCCCAAAGCGTCCTGGTCGAGCTCGACCGCGGCAGAACGGGCGGGCAGCCCGAATGCCTTGATCACGCGCGGGTGCAGTTCACCGGCGTAGCCGATCACCTCACCCTTCACGACCAGGGCGGCGCACCGTCCTGGATGCCACGGCGCCTGCTGGGCGGCGCGGCGCTCGATACGGAGGCCGCACACGTCGGCGACGGTCTCGACGAGCCCGAACGCCTGTGCCCAGCCGGCCTGCACGACGGGGCCGTCCCAGCCTTGGGGACGCCACTCGCCGGTCAGCACCGCGCCGAGGTGCGTCGGCTGCACGGGCAAGGTCGCGGCGATCGCGGCCAACTCGGCATCCGAGGGACGACCGGAAACGCCAGGCAGAGGCGTCGCTGCGTCACCCGCCGAGAAGAACACGCGTCCGACCTCGAATAGTGCGAGGTCATCCTGGCCGCGGGAGCGGTTGCGCGCGACGGCGCCGAACAGCCCGGGCAGCAGGGTCGTCCGCAGCAGCGGCGCGGTGTCGGCCAGCGGGTTGGCGAGGCGCACGGCGCGGCGGCGTGGATCCTCAGCGCCCAGGCCGAGCGCGTCGGCGTCCGCCTGGGAACCCCACGGGAAGCACAGCACCTCGACGAACCCGGCGCGGGAGACCGCTGAACCGAGCGCGCGGTGAAGCACCTGGCCGCGGGTCAGGCCGCGGCCGGCGGGTGCCGAGGGCACCACCGACGGCAGGTTCTCGAGGCCGATCTTGATGCCGACCTCTTCGACGTAGTCGTACGGGTCCACCAGGTCGTGCCGCCACGACGGCGGCACCACTTCCAGGGTGTCGCCGGAACGCGCGACCGAGACACCGGACGCCTCCAAGATCGCCACCACCCGCTCGGCTGGCGCGGCCATTCCGAGCACGCGTTCGGGCAGGGAGGCGTCGATGGTCTGGACCGGCATCGGAGGCACCGACCCCGCGACGGTCTCCTTCGACTCCAGGACGCCCCCGCCCCACTCGATCAACAGCTCGGCGACGCGCCGGGCCGCCGAGTAGGCCGCTCCGGGATCGACGTAGCGTTCGAAGCGCTTGGACGCCTCGCTGCTCAGCTTGTGCCGGCGTGACGTCCGCGCGACCGAAACGGGATCGAACGACGCCGCCTCGATCACCACCCGCGTCGACGAGGTCGACAGTTCGCTCGACCGGCCGCCCATGACGCCTGCGAGGCCGATCGGGCCGGTGTCGTCGGCGATCACGAGGTCGGCCGGATCGAGCGCACGGTCGGCGCCGTCCAGCGTCACCAGGCGCTCCCCCGCGCGTGCTCGGCGCACGACGATCGCGCCGGCGAGGGCGTCCGCGTCGTAGCAGTGATTGGGCTGGCCGGTTTCCAGCATCACGTAGTTGGAGATGTCGACCGGAAGATTGATCGAGCGCATGCCTGCGGCCGCGAGCCTGGTCACCATCCAGCGCGGGGTGGGTCGCGTGGCGTCCACGTTGGAGGCGGTGAGCGCCACGAACAGGCGGCACGCGTCCGACTCGATCCGGACCGGGTGACCGTCAGTGACTCTCGCGGGCGTCGGCTGCCCCACCGGATCGGTGAAGCCGACCCCGAGCGCCTGCGCCGCCTCGCGGGCGAGTCCGCGGATCGACAGGCAGTAGCCCATGTCGGACGTGATCGGCATGTCGAGCACCTCGTCGAGCACGCCGAGCGCCGGCAAGGCGGGTTCGCCGAGCAGCCATGTGCGACCGGAGTCGTCCGCGTCGCCGAGCACCATGATTCCGGCGTGGTCCTCGCCGAGGCCGAGCTCGTCCTCGGCGCAGATCATGCCGTCGGAGACGTGTCCGTACGTCCTGCGCGAGCCGATTCCGAAACCGCCGGGCAGCACCGAGCCGGGCAGCGCGACCACCACGTGGTCGCCCGCCACGAAGTTCAGCGCCCCGCAGATGATGCCGCGGGGCCAATGCCCGCCGGGCAGCGGTTGGACGGCGTCCCCCTTGGCGAGCGGGCCGGGCGCCTTGTCGGGGGCGTGGTCGGCGCCGACGTCGACGTGGCACCAGCGGATGACCTTGCCGTTCTTCTGCGGCTCCTCGACGAAGCCGATGACCCGGCCCACGACCACGGGGCCCGACACGTCGCCGCCGATGGAGTCCACCGCCTCGACCTCGAGGCCGGCCGCCACCAGCACCTCGGCGAGGCCGCGGCCGGTCAAGCCCTCGGGTAGCGCCGCGTACTCCTCGATCCAACGCTTGGGCGCCCTCATCGCGCCACTCCCTTCAACGAACGGCTGAACCGGATGTCGCCCTCGACCATGTCGCGCATGTCGGCGGCGCCGTTGCGGAACATCAGGGTCCGCTCGATGCCCATGCCGAACGCGAAGCCGGAGTACACGTCCGGATCGATGCCGGCAGCGCGCAGCACGCGGGGGTTGACGACACCGCAACCGCCCCACTCGATCCAGCCCTCGCTGCGACAGGTGCGGCACGCGGCGTCCGGGTTGCCGACGGAGGTGCCGCGACAGACGAAGCACTCGAGATCCATCTCGGCGGACGGCTCGGTGAACGGGAAGTAATTGGGCCGGAACCGCGTCCGCACGTCACCGAACATGGTCCGCGCCAGGTGGTCGAGCGTCCCCTTCAGGTGGGCCATGGTGATGCCCTTGTCGATGGCGAGGCCCTCGATCTGATGGAAGACCGGCACGTGCGTGGCGTCGAACTCGTCGGCGCGGTACACCTTGCCGGGACAGACCACGTACACGGGCAGTTCGCGGTCCAGCAGGGCGCGCAGCTGCACGGGCGACGTGTGCGTGCGCAGCACGCGGTGCGCCTCGACGGGTTCCACGAACAGCGTGTCGGACTCGCCGCGTGCCGGGTGGTCGGCGCCGATGTTGAGGGCGTCGAAGTTCAGCCACTCGGCCTCGACCTCGGGCCCTTCGGCGACCTCCCACCCCATGGCGACGAACACGTCGCTCATCAGGTCGATCAGGCCGCGGATCGGGTGGATCGCGCCGTGAGGGGCGAGCGCCGCGGGCAGCGTGACGTCGATCGTCTCCGCCGCCAGGCTGCGCTCGAGTTCGGCCTGCTCGACCTCGACCTCACGTCCTGCGAGGGCAGCGTTGATCGCTCCACGCGCCTTGCCGATGCGCTGGCCGGCGTCCTTGCGCTCGGAGGACGCCAGGGTGCCGATGGCGCGATTGGCCAGCGCGATCGGCGAGCGGTCCCCGGCATGGGCGAGGCGGGCGTCCTTGAGCGCCGTCATGCTGGACGCCGCCGCGAACGCCTCCAGGGCGTCCGTCACCAGGAGGTTCAGAGACGTCGCGCTCAGAGGGCACTCCTGCGTCGGGTCATGGGTGTCGTGCGGCCCGGGCATGGACCCTCCTTGTCGGTTCACAAGCTCGCGGGAGCTGTCGGTTCGTGCACGCGAGAAATCAGTGCTCGCTGGAGCGCTGGGCGGACGCGGACGCGTACAGGCAGATCGCCGCGGCCGCGGCCAGGTTGAGGGATTCGGCATGACCGTAGATCGGGACCGCCACCGTCTTGTCGGCCAACGACAGGTGCTCCAACGGGAGCCCCCACGCCTCGTTGCCCATCACCCATGCGGTCGGCAGCGCCAACTCGTCGTGGAGGTCGGTCAAGTCGGTGCCTGCATCGGCGTCGGTCGCGAAGACCTGCAGGCCCGCCTGGCGGCAGGCCGCGATCGCATCGTCGACGTCGACGCCGGTGACGATCGGCAGGTGGAACATGCTGCCGACCGTGGCGCGCACGGTCTTGGGGTTGTAGACGTCCACCGAGTCGGTGGAGAGCACGACGGCGTCGGCACCCATGGCGTCCGCGCATCGGATCACCGTGCCCGCGTTGCCTGGGTCGCGGATCTGCGCGCAGATCACCACGAGGGCCACGTCCCCTCGCCGGTGCTTCTTGTCGCCCTCGGGCTGCGCCCGTTCATGCTGGAGAAGTCGGTCGAGCGGGACGTCGATGTGCCGGGCCACGGCCACGACGCCCTGCGGCGTCACGGTGTCGCACAAGGTGCCGAGGTTCTGCTGACTCACGGCGTAGACCGGCACGTCGGACTCGCGGGCCAGATCGACCAGGTCCTTGTTGTCACGGGCCGCCGACCACTGAACGAACAGCCGCTTCGTGACCCCCGGCGCCTTGAGCGCTTCGCGGACGGCCTGACGACCCTCCACCAGGAATTCGCCCGCAGCTTTGCGCTCCTTGCGGCGCAGCAGCTTTCGGGCGTCCCGCAGGATCGCCTGGCTCGGCTCGTCGAACTCGATGCGTTCGTCGGTCATGGTCTCCATCCCTTGTCTCGAATCACCCTCACCCTGCCACGCTTGTGACGCCAACGCGGCAGCCCCCGGCGATTGACCGGTGGCTGCCGCGCAGCGTCGAGTGTGTCAGGCGACCGCAGGCTGGTTGGCCTTGGCCAGCTCGACGAGCGCGGCGAACGCGTTCTCGTCGGTGACGGCCAGGTCTGCCAGGATCTTGCGGTCAACCTCGACGCCCGCGGCCTTGAGGCCCGAGATGAACCGGTTGTACGTCATGCCTTGAGCGCGGGAGGCGGCGTTGATGCGCTGAATCCACAGCGACCGGAAGTCGCCCTTCTTGTCCTTGCGGTGGGCGTAGCTGTAGGTCGCCGAGTGGAGCATCTGCTCCTTCGCCTTGCGGTAGAGGCGGGACCGCTGCCCCCGGTAGCCGGACGCCTGGTCCAGCACCTCGCGACGCTTCTTCGCCGCGTTCACTGCGCGCTTGACGCGTGCCATGATCGATTCTCCTTGTTTCTAACGAATGGTGCGGGTACGGGTCACTTGCCCAGGAGCCTGCGCGCGGCCTTGGCGTCCGCGGGGCTGACCACGACATCGCCGTCCAAGCGACGGGTACGCTTCGTGGGCTTGTGCTCGTTGAGGTGCATCTTGCCGGCCTGTCGGCGCATGATCTTGCCGCTGCCGGTGACCCGGAACCGCTTCTTGGCACCGGAGTGCGTCTTCATCTTCGGCATGTCGCCGGTCTCCTTATTCTGTGAACTCGCGTGGGTCGGGCTGACGCCCGGTGCTTTACAGGTCGATGTCAGGGTCGAGGTTGTCGGCCGGGCCCCGGCGCTTCTTGGCGGTGGGGCTCGCCTGGTGGGCGGCGCGCATCTCGGCCTGTTGGCGGGCCTCGGCCTCGGCGTCCTCCTGGCGACGGGACGCCTTGGCGGCCTTGTCGGCCTTCTCCTGCTCGCGGGCCTCCGCCTTCTTGCGGGTGGGCGACAGCACCATGAGCATGTTGCGGCCGTCCTGGCGGGGCTGCGACTCGATGGTGCCGTCCTCGACCACATCGTCGGCCAGGCGCTTGAGCAGGTTGAAGCCCAACTCTGGGCGGCTCTGCTCGCGGCCTCGGAACATGATGGTGATCTTGACCTTGTCGCCGCCGCGCAGGAACCGCACGACGTGGCCCTTCTTGGTTTCGTAGTCGTGGGCGTCGATCTTGGGCCGGAGCTTCATCTCTTTGATGACGGTGTTGGCCTGGTTGCGACGACTCTCACGCGCCTTCTGCGCGGACTCGTACTTGAACTTGCCGTAGTCCATGAGCTTCGCGACCGGCGGGCGCGCCTCGGCGGCGACCTCGACCAGATCGAGGTCGGCCTCGCGAGCCAGTCGCAGGGCGTCCTCAATGCGCACGATGCCGACCTGCTCGCCGTTGGGGCCGACGAGCCGGACTTCGTTCGCATGGATGCGATCGTTGATGCGCGGTTCAGTGCTGATGGGTTCCTCCAGATATCCGTGGTGTGGTCCGACCAACACAGAAAGGCCCCCGCGTCACACGGAGGCCCAAGCCGACGGCGTTCACCCCGCTATCGAGGACACCTGGACCCGTTCGGCTGAACCGATGCGGGTGGGAGCTTGGCGACTCCACTTGCCACGGACGCGCCCTGACGGACGGTCGAACCCGATCAGCATAGCCGAGAACGGGCAGTCCGCCCCAATCGGTGGCCGCGTGGCCCGGTCAGTCGTCGTGCGGCGCGCCGCGCTCTCGCCTGGCCTCGTGGCCAGGGTCGAGATACATCCAGCCGAAACCGCCGTCGGGCAACCCGACCAGCCGACGACCCTGAGCCAGCTCCTCCACGATGCCGAGTTCGATGACGACCGGATGCGGGCCGGGTAGATCGACGAGGATCGCCTGGGACTTCGTCTCGAGCACGGTCGCGGCGACATCGTCCAGCGTGCAGGGCACGGGCCGCGCCTGCGGGTTCCACGCTTGAAGCGCGTCGATGCCGGTGAACACCGGCACCGCCGTCGCGCCGGCCTCCGACTTCACGAGCACGGCGGCCATCTCGGCGCGCCGGGTCGGGTCCGGGCCGTCGCCGTGGTCGTCCCCGCTGGCGACGATCGGCAACAGCAGCCGGGCGGCGCACAGGGCCGCGACGGCCGTCGCGTAGTGGGTGCCGCCGTCGTAGGCCTCGGCGAGAACGGCGCGCAACGCGGGATCGGGGTCGCCTCGGTCGTGTGCGAAGGCACCATTCGGCGCTCGGAGCGTCTTCATGGTTCCACCGTCCCACCAACCGGGGATTCCCCCCAAACCACCATGCTGGACGTCCCGTTAGGCTGGTCGTCATGGATCCCAACGTGCTCCACCTGATCATCGCCGCCGCCCTGACCGTCCTGGGCGTGGTGATCACCGCGCTGATCTGGAAGAGCGCACAGGTCAAGACCGTGTTCTGGTGGATCGGGATGACGATGATCCCCATGGCCGTCTATCTGGCCGGGCTCGGGCCCGCGGTCGTGGGCGCGATCACGACGATGCGCCTGTGGTGGGGCACGCTCACCTTCACACCGATCGTGTGGGTCGCCCTCGTCATGGGTGGCCTGGGATCACTGCTGGTCGTGGGCAGCCGGCTGATCCCTTCGGAGTCGCGCGCCGACCGCACAGCACTGAAGGCCTCCACGTCAGGCAAGACCGGCAACGAAGGCGGGCGGCCCGCGCCGAAGGCCGCTGCGCCGCGGTCGGCCGCCATCACGGCACCCGGACAGCAACCCGGACGGCCAACCGCGCCCGCCGCCGACTCCGACTTCGACGAGATCGCCGACCTGCTGCGCAAGCGAGGCATCAACTGACCACCCGCGGGGCCGTTGTAATATCGTGACCGGTCGCCGCCGCCCGAGGACGTCGGCCTGAGGGGAGGGCGAGACTTGCTCGAAGCGACCCGGTCCTACGACGCGCGTACGGTTCACGCCCTGGGGGCGTTCTCCAGACCAAGCCCACGGCCGCACCGACCTCACGATGACTGGAGTTATCTCGACGCCATCGCGCGCCCACGCCGTCTGCACCACTTCGTGGAACAGGCCAGCGACCTGTTCGCTGACGCGACCGCGCTCGTGGTGGGTGACGAGTCACTGACGTATGCACAGTTCGACGAGGTGTCGAACAGGCTGGCCAACCACCTGCGGGCCCGCGGCGTCGGGCCGGGCTCCACGGTCGGAATCCTCATCGAACGCTCGGTGTCCATGTATGTGGGCATCGTCGGCGCCTTGAAGACGGGCGCACGGTACGTGCCCATCGACTCCAACGCCCCCCGCGACCGCGTCGAGTTCATCGCCACGGACGCCGGGGTCGATGTTCTCCTGACCTCGCGCGAGAAGGCCGAGGACAGCGACGGGTTGCCCGTACGGCAGGTGTTCATCGACCATCTGGACGAACTGCTGCACACCTCGGACCCGTCCCGACCGCGGCTGCCCCTCGAGGACGACCCGGTCGCCTACGTCATCTACACCTCCGGCTCCACAGGCCGGCCCAAGGGTGTGGCGATCGCCCACTCGAGCATCTGCAACTTCGTCGTGGTGGCGTCCGAGATCTACCAGGTGGCGCCCACCGACCGCGTGTACCAGGGACTGTCGATCTCCTTCGACTTCTCGCTGGAGGAGTTCTGGACGACCTGGGCGGTGGGCGCCACGCTCGTCGCCGGCCCGACGGACGGCCGCGTGGTCGGGGCGGGGCTGGCGGACTTCCTGATCGAGAACCGCATCACCTTCCTGCACACGGTGCCGACCGTGCTGACCACGCTCGACCGGACGCCGCCGCTGATCCGGACGCTGAACCTGGGCGGCGAAGCGTGCCCTCAAGAACTCGTCGAGCGGTGGGGCGAGAATCGCCGCATCCTGAACACCTACGGTCCCACCGAGTGTACCGCCAGCTGCACCTGGTCGGAGATGTCCCCGGGCGTCCCGGTCACCATCGGCTACGCCCTGCCCACCTATCGGGTCACCCTGCGCGACGAGGAGTTCCGCGTCGTCCCGGACGGCGACATCGGCGAGTTGTGCGTCAGCGGCACCGGCGTCGCCGTCGGGTACGTGGGGCGCGATGATCTCACGGCCGAGAAGTTCGTCCTGGACGAGGAGGGACGCCGGACCTACCTGACCGGCGATCTCGGCCGCCTCAACGCGGACCGGGAGATCGAGTACCTCGGCCGCAAGGACGCCGAGGTCAAGGTGCGCGGGCACCGTGTCGACCTCGGCGAGATCGAGTCCGTCGTCATGGAGCGTCCCGAGGTCTCCTCGTGCGTCGTGAACAAACTGGCGACCGAAGGCACGGGCGGCGAACTGGTCGCCTACATCCTGCCTGCCGCCGGCCTGGAGGGCACGCGCGACCTGGCGTCCGCGATCCACCAGCACTGCCGTGACCGGCTTCCGCCCTACATGGTCACCGACTACATCGAGTTCGTCGACACGATCCCGCTGATGCCGTCGGGCAAGGCCGACCGCAACGCCCTCGCGCATCCCGTCCACCCGAGGCTCATCGCGAGCAGCGCCCAGCACGCGTCGGCGGACACCGCCACCGAGCAGACACTGACCACCCTGTGGAGCAGCGTCCTGCGCATCCCGGCCGAATCACTGTCGGTGAACGCCGACCTGTTCACCGATCTGGGCGGCCACTCGCTCATCGCGGCCACCCTGGTGTCGCGCCTGCGCGGGTCGAAGGTCGCGGGGACGGCCGATCTGTCGATCCCCGACCTGTACGCCAACCCGACCATCCGCCAGGTCGCGGGCCACATCGACCTCAGCGCCGACCTGGCGCCGGGTGAGGAAGAGACGCCCGCCGTCCGGCATCGTTACAGCGCTCCGCGGATCTGGCTCTTCGGTCTCGCGCAGTTCCTCTACCTCTACGCGATCATCACCCTGTCGATGCTGCCGCTGGCGGTCATCTACTGGGCGGGCGAGGGCGAGCCCTCCACAGTGATGCTCATCCAGATCCTGCTGTCCTTGCCGGTGTCGCTGCTGCTCTTCCGCTGGCTGATTCCCATGGCCACGTGCCGGCTGCTCGGTCGCGGGCTCCAACCCGGCGAGTACCCGCTCTATTCCTGGACCCACCTCCGGGTGTGGACGATCCAGCGCGCGCTGTCCATGTCGCCGCTGCCGCACCTGACCGGGTCTCACGCCATCGTGCCCTTCCTGAGGATCTTGGGCGCCCAGATCGGGGACTCCTGTCACATCGGCACGGCCCAAGTGCCGTTGCCCACCCTCATCGAACTCGGGAACAACGTGACGGTCGGCTACGAGACGCACCTGCGCACGTTCGAGATCGAGCGCGGCCGCCTCCACATCGGCCGCGTCACCATCGGCGACAACGCCATCATCGGCCCGAACTGCGTGCTGGCGGGCGGATGCTCGATGGGCGCGAACACCGTCCTGCAGGCACAGTCACTGCTCCGCGACGGCGACCAGGTTGCCGAGGGCCAGGAGTGGGCAGGCTCCCCGGCGACCCCACAGCCCGCCGTCAGGATGGATCCCGTCTTCGCGACCATGCGTGAGTGTGCCGACGCCCCCGAGGGCTGGACCCGCGATATGAAGCGCAAGCTGGTCGCCGGCATCTGGTTCCTGGAACTGATGCCCCTGCTCGCCACGCTCCCGATCATGATCGTCGTGTGGTCAGTGCTCCTGTCCTTCGATCACATGGCGGCCCTCTACGTGACGCTGGGCTCGGGCGTGGCCTTCGTGGTCAGCACGTGCGTCCTGATCCTCTGGTTCCGTCGCTTCTCGATGCAGAGGACGCCGGTGGGCGTCCATCACATGCGGTCGGATCTGGGCGTCGAGAAGTGGTACAGCGACAAGCTCCTCGAAGCCAGCCTCGAGTACACGAACTCCCTGTACGGAACGCTGTACACACCGCACTGGCTGAGGATGCTGGGCGCCCACGTCGGCAAGGACGCCGAGGTCGCCACGATCGCGAACATCGACCCCGATCTGCTCACGCTGAAGGACGGCACCTTCGTGGCCGACATGGCGTCCATCGGTGCCGCCACGTATGGCAACGGCCACATCGCCTTCCGCAAGACCGTCGTCGAAGCGCGCGCCTTCGTCGGCAACGCCTCCTACATCCCCTCCGGCACACGCCTGGGCGAGAACTCCCTCATCGGCGTCCTGTCGACGCCGCCCGTACGGGGCGTCGCGCCGGGCACGTCCTGGCTGGGCAACCCGCCGATCTTCCTGCCGCAACGGGAGGTGATCGACGACATCGACGAGCGCACGACGTTCCGCCCGCCGCGATGGAAGGTCGTCTCGCGCTACGTCGTCGAGTTCTTCCGTGTTTCCCTGCCGGCGGCCTTGCTCGGCCTGTCAACGTTCTACGTGCTGATGTTGCTGGCCTGGATGACGCGGACAGGCTGGAGCCTGCCGTCTCTCATTCTCCTCCAGGCGGCCATCGCCCTGTCCGGCAGCCTGATGGTGACCGTCCTGGTCGCCGTGATGAAGTGGCTTCTGCTCGGACGCTACAAGCCTCGCGTCGAACCGCTGTGGGGGAACTTCGTCCGGCGCACGGAGTTCATGACGGGCGTCTACGAGACGACGGCCGTGCCCGCGGCCCTGGCGCTCGTCCAGGGGACACCCATGCTCAACCCGCTGCTGCGGCTCTTCGGCGCGCACGTCGGCAAACGGTGCCTCATCGACACGACCTACATCACCGAATTCGATCTGGTCCGGATCGGCGACGACGTGACGATCGGCACCGACGTCTCCCTGCAGACCCACCTCTTCGAGGACCGGGTGATGAAGATGGGCCGCGTCACGATCGAGTCGGGCGCGAGCGTCACCGCCCGCGACGTCATCCTCTACGGCGCCACCGTCGGCGAGGACGCCCACCTCGCTCCGCTCACCCTGGTGATGAAGGGTGAGGCCGTCCCCGCCCACACCCGCTGGGTGGGCGTTCCCGCGCGGCGTGACCGCGGATCGCGCTCGGCGATCTCCGACGACGTCGTGCCGACGGTCGTGCTGGACGATGCCGAGCCCGCCGCGGCGACCGAACTCGACATGTCCCCGCTCGAGGATCCCACCCGCGAGTTGCTCGTGGCCGACGACCTGTCCGTCGTCCGCCACGAAACCGACGACCCGTCGGAGGATGCCGGTCAGGCGCTCGGCGCCCGAATCGTCGGCATCGACCTCGCGCGCGGCCTCGCGTTGCTCGGCATGATGGTCGTGCATCTCACCGCGCAGCAGACCGCTTCGGGAGCCGTGGCCTGGCCGTGGAGGATCAGCGCAGGCAACGCCGCGGCCCTCTTCGCGCTGCTGGCCGGTGTGGGCATCGGGCTTTCGACGGGCGGGAGGACGCGCCCGCAACGGGGTGTCCGCGGGCTGCTCGGCGATGCGGCCGCGGTCCTGACCCGCGCCGTCCTGATCGGTGCGATCGGCCTGGCGTTGGGTGGCTTCGTGCCGAGCGACGTCCTGCACGTCATTCTCCCCTATTACGCGGCGCTCTTCGTCCTCGCCGTCCCCTTCCTGCGGATGCCCTCGCGTGTGCTGGGGTTCCTGGCGCTGGCCGTCGCCATCGGCGTTCCCCTCTGGAGTCACGTCGTCCGACAGTCGTTGCCCGCGCTCCCACCGGACAACCTCACCTTCGCGTCGGTGCTCGCCGATCCGGGCCAGGCCTTGGTGGAACTGCTGCTCACCGGGGTCTATCCGGCCGTGCCGTGGATGGCGTACCTGCTCGCCGGCCTGGCGATCGGCCGGCTGTGGCTGCGTCGCACCGTGGGGGTGCTCCTCATGATCTGGGGCGCGATCCTCGCGCTGGCGGCCGCGCTCGGCTCCTCGATGGCCCTCTACAGCTACGGCGGCCTGGAGGCGCTGGCCGCGGTGACGCAGGACACCATGGGGCTGGCCGAGTTCCAGTCGCTCCTGGTCTGGGGCGCCAACGGCACGTTGCCCACCACCTCCTGGTGGTGGCTGGCCGTCCTGGCTCCCCACACCACCACCCCGTTCGACCTGCTCTTCACCCTGGGCATTTCGCTGGCGGTGCTGGGCGGCGCCATGATGGTCGGCTTCGTCGCGCCCCATGTGGTGCGCCCGCTGGCCGTCCTGGGCTCCATGCCGCTGACCATGTTCACGCTGCACGCGCTCATGACCACCGTGTCGCTCATTCCGGGGGGCTGGGCTGGGTTCCTCATCCAGTTCGTCGCCCTCCTGGCCTTCGCGCTGCTCTGGAACACCGTGTCCAACCGCGGTCCGCTCGAGGGAGTGATCGCCGTGATCACGAAGCGCGTCCGGCGCACGATCAGCGGTCCGCAACCCCGGCGAGCGCTGGAATGACGGCCGGTCACGTGGCCGTCGTCTACCGCGGTCGCGCTTCGCTACCCGGCTGTCCCGAGGCGGCGGCCAGGGCGCTGGCGTCCAGCCCGTACGGTTTTCGGATCCGGTTCGGGGAACCGACCGGCGCCCTGCTGCGTGGAGCCGCCCTGTATTGCCAGCCCGGTGGCGGTGACCTCGCGCCCGCCTGGCGCCGATTGCGAAAGCACGCACGGACCGTAAGAGACTTCGTCGAAGCCGGCGGCGTCTATCTGGGCTTCTGTCTGGGCGCCTACCTCGCCGGCGACGACCCGGGCTTCGGCCTGCTCGAGAAGAGCGCGGCCCCCTACCTCGGCACTCCCGGCTGCGAACTCACCGACGACGGGCCGCACGTCATCGACGTCACCTGGGCCGGGCAGCGGCGTGCCCTCTACGTGCAGGATGGCTGCTACCTGGGCCCCGGTCCCCGCACCGAGGTCGTCGCCCGCTACTCCAACGGCCTGCCCGCAACCGTCGTCTCCCCGTTCGGCACCGGACGTGTCGCCGTCTCCGGGGCGCACCCCGAGGCCACCGACGACTGGTTCCGCGACGACGGCCTGCCCCCGCCGGCCATCCCGACAGCCGATCTGGCGCACGACCTGATTCGCCGCGCGATGCAGCAGCGATGACCGCACTCTCCCCGCCGGCCCACTCGGTCCCCCTTCACAGGATCGAAAGATAGTCTCGCCGGCGGAGTGCCGTAGCCGAGGTGGAGTGCCGTAGCCGAGGCCGAGTGCCGTAGCCGAGAAGGAAGCGTCGCGATCCGCGAGGATGCGACGAAGCTGAGGGGGATGGATGATCACCAGGATCGTGGCCTCGCTGGCGGTCGCCAGCGGGCTGCTGACCGGTTGCAGCGCGAACTCACCCACCAGCACGGTCCCGTGGACGCGCCCGGTCGTCGCGCTGCAGTACCAGGTGGCCGACGACCTGCGCTCGGCAACCGGCTCGGAGACGATCACCTTCACTCCCGATCAACGCATTTGCGAAGTCGTGTTGCGAACGTGGCCCAACAAGCCGACCCTCACGCGCACGGGCAACGCCATGACCGTCGACCATGTGGCGGTGGACGGAGCGGTGCTCCCGATGAAGGTGCAGGCGGCGGGGGCCCAGCCCGACGAGTTCGGCACCCTCGTCGAGGTCACGCTGCCCGCTTGCCAGGAAGCAGGCGTCCCGCTCACGATCGACACGGGCTTCGCGGTCACCCTGGGCTCGGAGACGGACGAACGCATGGGCCACACCTCCGCGGAGGACGTCGCGTGGTTCCAGACTGCGTTCCCCCTTCTGGCCTGGCAGTCCGGTGTCGGTTGGGTGCGTGACCCCGCCGTCGACATGTTCGGAGAGACCGTCACCAGCGAGTCCTTCGTGCTGGACGACCTGGCCGTGACCGCCCCCCAGGCAATGGCGGTGGCCGGCGTGGGCGTCCGCGGTGCGACGACCGCCGATGGCGCCCGGACGACGCATCATTTCAGTGCGCCCCTCATGCGCGATGTGTCCGTCATGGTCGGGGACTTCACGACCATCGACTATCCCGCCAGCGGAACGACCGTCCACCTTTCCGTCCCGCTCTCGGCGAGGCTGAACGACGCGGACGCCTGGCGGTATCAGGTCGACTCGTCACTGGCGGGACTCGTCGACTATCTCGGGCCCGTCCCCTACCCCGACCTGTGGGTCAACATCGTCCCCGGCGCGCATGAAGGCATCGAGTCTTCGGGCTCGGTCCAGTTCGGCGGGAGTGGCGGGCGCGTTCAGGCCTGGCTCGTCACCCACGAGTTGGGGCATCAGTGGATCTACGGTCAGGTGGGCAACAATCAGGCTCTGCATCCGTGGATGGACGAGTCGGTGGTGTCGATGATCCAAGCGATCGTGGACCACGACGAGGAAACGCTCGCCGCCGCCGAGTACGAGGAGGACGATCGTACGATCGGGAAGCCGATGTCGTTCTTCGAGGCCGCCGAAGGTTCCAACGAGACCTACGACGACACGGTGTACACGGCCGGTTCGAACGTGCTGCTCCGGGCGAGGACGGCCGCCGGCCACGGCGCCTTCGACGAGGCGCTGCGGCGCTACCTTGACCAGAACGCCGACCGGGTGGCCACGCCCAAGGACTTCGGCGAGGCGTTCACTGACGTGCCCGAAGTCGTCCAGACCCTGAAGCGCAACGGCATGGTTTCCTGAGCACGCCTCGCCCAATCTGAGAACTACTTGGCTGTCATTCAGGTTTCGGTCTGGGCTGATCCCGGTGGAAGCGGCTATCGTGAACGGCATCTCCCCGGGGCGGACGCCCCCGTCTCCCCCTGAAGGGCCTTTTTCATGCGGTTTCTCCGTTCTTTCGGTCTGACCATGGCGCTGGCCGCGCTGATAATCCTCAGCTTCGTCGGGCTGCTTCCCGCCCACGCGGCCGCCACCGACCAGACCAAGCTCAGCTTCACGTCGTCCTCGGGCTTGACCTCCGAGTACCACGTGTACGCGGCCGGCGTGGCCGAGCCGGCCGGCTTACTCCTTCAGTTCCATGGCGATGGCGCCTACGAGTTCAAGAACCCGACGAGCAGTTACTCCCTGGGGGGAACGAAGGGCATCGTGGCACAGGCGCGGGCACGCAACTTCATCACCGTTCCCGTGCTGGCGCCCGATCGCACCGGCGACGTCACCTGGTGGGAGACCGGTGCGACGAACGCGGACTACGTCCGGGACCTGATCCTCGACCTCAAGACGCGCTACAACATTCGCTCCGACAAGATCTGGCTCGTCGGCTACTCCGGCGGCGCTCAGTTCATCACGCAGTACTTCCTGCCCCGGCACTCGTCGCTGATCGCGGGCGGCGGAGCGGTGGTCTTCGGTGGCGGCGCCAAGCCCTCCGGAACCGCGCAGCCGTTCTCGGCGGGCTTCCTCAACGGCTTCAGCATGCACTGGTACACCGGCGCCAACGACACCGGGACCGACGGCTTCAACGCTCTGGCCGCGGCGAAGGCCGGCGAATCCTGGTACGCGGGCAAGGGCGTCCGCACGTCGTACGAGTGGCCGGCAGGGGTCGGCCACCAGCTGGACGGCAAGTTCGGCGAGGTGGTCGCGCGGCAACTGGACGCCAACCCGACGGCGACTCCCAGCCCCACCCCCACGCCGACCGCGACCGCGACGTCCACCCCCAAGCCGACCGCCACACCCACCCCCAGCGCAAC
>JAVTWJ010000065.1:0-7835 GCA_032229785.1 Propionibacteriaceae bacterium | reverse complement strand
CCCACCCCCAGCGCGACGCCCACCCCCAAGCCGACCGCCACGCCCACCCCCAGCGCGACGCCCACCCCCGCGCCCTCGCCCACCTGGGTGACCGCCGTCAATCCCACCCGCCAAGGCGTGAGCGTGTCTCTCGACATCCCCCGGACCGCAAGCGGTCGCACCACGCTGTACGTGTACGGGTCGAACGGGAACTACTGGTACCAATACACCACCAGGACCGGAAAGGTGGACTTGGCCGTCTCGTCGCTTCGCGCGAATCAGGGCTACACCTTCGTCGTGACCAACGGGAGCAACCAGGTGGGGACCGGATCCTTCAGGATCTGAGGAGAGGCCGTCGCCGTCAGCGCCACTTCGGCTTGACCGTCTTGCCGTGCTGATCGGTGAACGCCACCGACCCGAAGATCTCACCTCTCGCGGTCGCCGTCCGCGCCTGCGCCATGACGAACACCTCACCGGATTCCGCAGTGAGCGTCTGCAGGCTCGGCGTCGACGCTGAGGGGAGGAACCTCATCGTGACGCCGGTGCTACCCGCTGGCAGCACGCCCACGAAAAATGTCTGCCACGAGCCGCTCACCTGGGTGGTCGAGAAGAGCACGCACGGGAAAGGATCCCTGGTCTTGCCAGGGCGGTAGGAAATGGCCGTGCCGGACGAGGTGAGGGCGCCGAAGACATCCAGCGTTGGGTCGTAATAGACCCGTATCTGATCGCCCGCGACGGAGAACTCTGCCGAGGTCACGATCCCGCCGTTGCCGTTGCGGAAGCCGCCCCCGGGCGTCCGCCATACCAGTCCCTGAACCGTGGCGGCGTCGGCGGGCACATCGAAGCGGATCGTCAGGCACGTCGAATCGATGGCCCGGAGGTCGCCTGCAGCCACCGCGTACGAACCACGGTCGCTGGGAACGTCCGCGACGACGTCGATGTCTTCGACATCGCCGGGAAGGATGGCCATGAGAAACCCCGACCCGAACGGCACCTGCTGCCACACGGCCTGACCCGACTCCTGAGGGGGAAGCGTGACATCGACCTGCGCCGTGGTGCCGTCGGCGAAGGTCGCTTTCCACCTGGCCTCCCGCAGCCCGTTCACCGTGCAGTTGACCTTGACCGGTTCGCCTTCGGGAAGCGCGGCTCCGTCCGAGGTCGAGAGCTGGCCGATATCCACGCTGGCGATGGCGGCGCTGCTCGCCGCAGACGGCGTCACCGCGTTGGGTGTCGCCAGGTCGCCCCCCTCGGTTTCGTCCGGACCGGCGCAGGCGACGGTGAAGGAGCAGACGGCCGCCATCACGCCCGCCACCGCACGTCGCGTCATGGTGGTCACGTCCCACGTCACCGGGGCAGCAGTCGCGTCGTGACCTCGTACGACCCAAAGTAGACGGCGATCTGCCACATGCGGCCGGAAACGGGTTCGGCTGTCGCCGTCTCGTCGGACGCGGCGACGTCACCGCCGGTCGGCACACTCACCGGCGCCGCCAGCGCATTGGCTTCGACGACCGGATCGGATCCGGCAGGCGGGTCGGGCTCCACGAGCGGGCCGGGATCCACCGGCGTCGTCGTCACCACGGGCGGAGTCGTCACCACGGGCGGAGTCGTCACCACCGGCGGAGTCGTCACCACCGGCGGAGTGGTGACGGGTGGCTGGGTGGTCGGTTTCGGCGTCGGCTTCGGCGTCGGCTTCGGCGTGGGTTTCGGGGTCGGCTTCGGCGTCGGCTTCGGGGTCGGCGTGGGCTTCGGCGTCGGCATCGTGGAAGGGCTCACGGTCGCGGGCGGCTGGGGCGTCCGCGAAGGCCCCGTACTCGCAGACTGTTTGCCGGGGGCGCCTGGGCCCGGCCTGGCCGTGCTGCCGGGCCGGGCCGGGATGGCCGGCGCCTGAGTGACGGTGGTGATCCGGTCCGGGACGATGTAGGACCCTTCGGAGTTCGCCGGCAGCATCTCGTAGACGACGTCGCGACTGAAGTGCACCTCGAACGGCTGCTTGTCCTCGACGAAGCGCAGCCGCGCGTCGTGCTTGAACGAGACCGTGAGGACCTGGCTGGCTTCAGCCTCCACCACACCGGGCTCGAGCGCCTTGACGTCCACCACCACGCCCGAAATGGTCTGCGAATGCACCACGTTCTCGCCGGAGATCAGCGACCACGTGGGCTGTCGCAGCCCGAACATCTGCAAGGCCTGGACCTCTACTTTCGCATCCTCGTTCCCCACTGCCGCCTGCTCAACGAGCTGGTTCCACAGTGTGAGCGTGCCGGGCGCGAGCGCCTCCTGGACGACGGCCGGGTTGAGTTCTTCAGCCGTGAAATCCACTTGGGTCGGGTCGAGAAGCGCGGGATTGAATCCCACCTCGAGTGCGAACGAGGTCGCCTCATCGGCGGCGCGGGAGGCCCGCACCTCTCCGACCAACGCCAGCGCCGCCGCCGTGATCGTGGCCTTCTCGACGAACCGCGCCGGGACGGCGCGCTCAGGCGTCGACATCAGGCCGCATCCGCTCACCATCAAGCCGATCACCGCGATCAGCGCAAGGCTCACCCTCTGTCGCATCTCGGTCGTCCCCCCACGATCCTCAACCATGCTACTCCGCATGGTTGCGCACAGTATGCATGGGTGCAGAGTCCAGAGTCCAGCGTCCAGAGTCCGCGGGGAAGGGCAACCGCAGAGGAAAGCCGCGCTCGGGCGGGGAACTCGTGGCAACTGACCGGGCGGATGAGACGGTCGGCGCGCGTCCGACTTCAGGTCGGCGGGCTCGATCAGGAGGTCCTGGTGTTCGGCGCCGGACGCCGGTGGTCCGGACGTCCGTTCGCCAGATCAGCGCTGGCCGGTGTACTTCTGCGCTAGCGCGCGCAACTGCGCGACCTGCTCGTCGGCGAGCGGGCCGTCGGAGCGCTGGATCCCGAGCAGCGGCCGGTCCGAATCGTCAGAGAGCTCGACGAAGGCCCAGTGATCGGCGCGGTTGTACCGGATCGACACGACGTCAGACCAGGGCACCAGCCGGGTGCGGACGCCATTGCGGAACTCCACCCCGTCGGGCCCGGCCTTCACATGGCCGAGCGCCAGCGCCCACACGATCGAGAGCATCACGACCACGAAGAACGCCAGCGTGGCGACCTGGAACCCGGTGAACAGCGCGCGGACGCCCGCGGGCAGCGCGAACCAGCCGAACACGGCGCTGCCGCCCATCACGACGGTCCAGATGACGGCCTGACGCCGCAGCAGGTGCGGGTGCGCCGTCATCTCCCACCGACCGCTCCTTGCGGGCAGGCCACTCATAGCCGGCAGGCCGCGATGTCGGTGACCAGGATCCCTTCAGCACCGACCTCCCAGAGCTCGTCCATGATGATCGGGGCGTCCTTGGCAGGGATCATGGCCCGCACGGCCAGCCAGCCTTCGCGGGCCAGGTGCGACACGGTAGGACTGTCGATGCCGGGCGTGACCGCGGTCGCGGCCTTGAGGTTCTCGGCGGCCACGTTGTAGTCGACCATCTTGTAGTTGCGGGCGGTCATCACGCCGCTGAGGCGCCGAAGCAGCAGGTCGAGGCCCTCGGGACGCTCGACGCCGTCGGCCTGGATCAGGATCGCCTCCGATACCAGGATCGGCTCACCGAACATCTCCAGACCGGCCCGCTTGAGCGTCGAGCCGGTCTCGACGACATCGGCGATCGCGTCCGCCACACCCAGCCGGACCGAGGTCTCCACGGCGCCGTCCAGCTTGATCAGCCGGGCTTTGATGCCGCGGACGGAGAGCCAGGCCGACAGCAGGCCGGGGTACGAGGTGGCGATGCGCTTGCCGTTGAGGGCGTCCGGCGTCCAGGACGACGCCCCCGGCGCGGCGAATCGGAACTTCGTGCCGCCGAAGCCGAGCGGCAGCACCTCGGTGGCTTCGGCGCCCGAATCGAGCAGCATGTCGCGGCCGGTGAAACCCAGGTCGAGGGTGCGCTCGCCGACGTAGACGGCGATGTCGCGCGGGCGCAGGTAGTAGAACTCCACGCCGTTGGCGGCGTCCACGAGGACCAGGTCCTTCGAATCGGAGCGCTGCTTGTAGCCCGCCTCGGTCAGCATCGCATGCGTCGCCTCGGACAGCGATCCCTTGTTGGGGACGGCGATGCGCAGCAGACGGTCGGTCACGGTAGTGCCTTTCACAGGTAGCGGTAGACGTCGTCGAGCGTGAGACCCTTGGCCACCATCAGGACCTGCAGGTGGTACAGCAGCTGGCTGATCTCTTCGCACGCCTCGGCGTCGGACTGGAACTCGGCGGCCATCCACACCTCGGCTGCCTCTTCGACGATCTTCTTGCCGATGAAATGGACGCCGGCGTCCAGCTCGCGCACCGTGCCCGACCCGTCAGGACGGGTGGCTGCCTTGTGGCTCAGCTCGGCGAACAGTTCCTCGAAGGTCTTCACGTGTTCTGACTCTACGGGGTCACAGGCGGACGCCGAGCAGCGCGTCCACCGCCGCGACGACCGCGCCCGCGGCGTCGGTGTCGTCGCCGTCGATCGCCGAGGAAGCCGCGACCCAGGCGTCCACCGCGGCGAGCGCGGCGGGGGCGTCCAGGTCGTCGCGCAAGGCGTCACGGACGGCCCGAACGGTGTCGTCGGACGGAAGGGCGGCCGCGTCGTTGGTCGCAGCCCGCCAGGCCGCCAGGCGCTCGGTGGCGCGGACGAGGTCGGCGCGGGTGTACTCCCAGTCGGAGCGGTAGTGGTGGGCCAGCAACGCGAGGCGGATGGCCATCGGGTCGACGCCCTCGGCGCGCAGCTGGGACACCAGCACGAGGTTGCCCTTCGACTTGCTCATCTTCTCGCCGTCGTAGCCGACCATCCCCGCGTGGACGTACGCGCGGGAGAACGGTCGGCCCGTCACGGCGCGCGCCTCGGCCGCGCACATCTCGTGATGCGGAAACACCAGGTCTCTCCCGCCGCCCTGCACGTCGAAGGTCTCGCCCAGGTGGGCGAGCGCGATCGCCGTGCACTCGATGTGCCAGCCCGGGCGCCCCGACCCCAGCGACGAGGGCCACCGGGGCTCGCCCTCGCGCGCCAGTCGCCATACGAGGCAGTCGAGTGCGTCGCGCTTGCCGGGACGCTCGGGATCGCCCCCGCGCTCGCCGAAGATCGCCAGTGCGGAGTCCCGGTCGAGGTTCGAGACCTCGCCGAAATCGGCGGCCCTGCTGCAGGAGAAGTACCAGTCGGGGTGCTCGGGGTCGTCCACCTGGTAGACGAGACCGGTCGGCATCAGTCGCTCGAGCAACGCGATCACGAGCGGGATGGACTCCACCGCGCCCACGTAGTCGTCGGGCGGGATCACCCGCAGCGCCTCCATGTCGGTGCGGAAGAGCTGCGTCTGGTCGGCGGCGAGCTCGCGCCAGTCGACCCCGGTGGCCTCGGCGCGTTCGAGCAACGGATCGTCCACGTCGGTGACGTTCTGGGTGTAGGCCACGTCGAGGCCGGCGTCGCGCCACACGCGGTTGAGCAGGTCGAACGCGACGTAGGTGTTCGCGTGCCCCAGATGCGTGGCGTCGTACGGCGTGATGCCGCACACGTACAGGCGGGCGGACGAGGCGTCCGAGGGGCCTACCGTCGCCAGCCCACCGCTGGCCGTGTCGAACACGAGCGGACGCCGCGGGTCGGGCGTGAGCGCTGCGATCTCGGGTCGCGACCAGGCCTGCATGGAACTCCTCCTGATGATGCACGGCCCAGCGCCGCGCGGGTGCAAGCCTAACGTCCGCCGCGGACACTACTCTGGGTCGGCCACGACCCCCGTGCATGATGGGTGACGGCGCGAACCGGAGAGGTGTGCACAGCATGGAGTGGTGGCAATCGGTGATCCTGGGGATCGTCGAGGGTGTGACGGAGTTTCTGCCGATCAGCTCGACCGGGCACCTCACGGTGGTCGAGAACCTGATGGGGCTCCCGATCGACGACCCCTCGGTGACCGCGTACACGGCGATCATCCAGGTGGGGGCGATGCTGGCCTCCGTCGTGTACTTCTGGTCCGACATCGTGCGTATCGCGGGCGCCTGGTTCGCGGGCGTCGCCGACAAGGCCAAGCGGGGCCCGGACTACGCGCTCGGCTGGGCGATCATCGTCGGCTTCGCCGTGACCGCCGTCGTCGCCCTCGCTCTCAAGGACCTCATCGAGGGCCCGCTACGCAGCCTGTGGGTCGTCGTGGCGGGCTTGATCCTGTGGAGCGGAGTCATGTTCCTCGCCGACCGGGTCGGCAAGCAGGAGCGCGGGGAAGGCTCGATCACCTGGGTCGACGGCGCGAAGCTCGGCCTCATCCAGTGCCTGTCGCTGGTGCCCGGCGTGAGCCGCTCCGGCGCCACCATCTCGGGGGCGCTGCTGCTGGGCATCGACCGGGTCACGGCGACCCGGATGAGCTTCTTCCTCGGCATCCCGACGCTCGTGGCCGCCGGTAGCTACCAGGCGGTGTCGTCGGCGTCCGACGTCGCGGCCGGGGTCGGCTGGGTGGCCACCGCGATCGGCACGGTGGTGTCGTTCGTGGTCGCCTACGTCTCGATCGCATGGTTGCTGAAGTTCGTCGCGACCAACGACTTCACCGCGTTCGTCGTCTACCGCGTCCTCGTCGGCGTCGTCATCGCAGGCCTGTTGCTGGCCGGCGTGATGCAGCCGGTCTAGCCTCGTCGACAGGGGTGAGGTCATGCAGCGCAGGACGGTGGGTTCGAGCGGCCTGAGCGTGTCGCGGGCCGGTCTCGGCACCATGACGTGGGGACGCGACACCCCGCTGGAGGAGGCGCGCGCGCTGGTGCGGTCGTTCGTGGACGCCGGCGGTGACCTGGTCGACACGGCCCCCGCCTACGCGCGGGGCGCGGCCGAGCAGATCCTCGGACGGCTGATGCGCACGGATGTGGCGCGCGACGACCTCGTGATCGCCACCAAAGCGGGGTTTACGTTCCGCGACGGCGTCCGCGTCGTCGACACGTCGCGGCGCGCGCTGCTGGACGATCTTCACGACTCGCTGCGCCGGCTGCGCACCGACCACATCGACCTGTGGCAGGTCCACGCCTGGGGCACGGCACCCCTGGAGGAGACCCTCGCGGCACTGGACCACGCGGTGACCACGGGCGTCGTCCGCTACGCCGGCGTGTCGAACTTCGTGGGCTGGCAGACGGCCGCCGCCGCGACCTGGCAGTCCGCGTTCCCGGGCCGCGCCCGCCTGGTGAGCAACCAGGTCGAGTACTCGCTGCTGGCGCGGCGCGCCGAGGTCGAGGTGCTGCCGGCGCTGCACCACTTCCAGATGGGGTTCTTCCCGTGGTCTCCCATGGGACGCGGCGTCCTCACCGGTAAGTACCGCACCGGCATCCCGCGCGGCTCCCGTGGCGCGACGGAGCATTTCCAATGGTACGTCGAGCCTTATCTGGAGCCGCGCTCGCGGGCGGTCGTCGAGGCCGTCGCCAAGGCGGCCGACGGGCTGGGCGTGACGCCGCTGCAGGTGGCCTGGCTCTGGGTCCGGGACGCCCCGGGCGTCACCGCTCCCCTGCTGGGCGCGCGGACGGCGTCCCAACTCGCGCCCTACCTGGACGCCGAGCCGATGAAACTGCCCGCCGAGATCGCCTCGGCGCTCGACGACGTGTCCGGCGGTCCGAATGACGCTCGTTTTGTTAACCCCGGCTCCGGCACGCTATAGTTACCGGGCTGCCGGGGAGACCCGGCCGACACTTGTCCGGGTGGCGGAATTGGCAGACGCGCTAGCTTGAGGTGCTAGTGCCCGTATTAGGGCGTGGAGGTTCAAGTCCTCTCTCGGACACCAGCTTGGGCGGCCGCCTGACAAGACGTTTCAGGCGGCTGACAAGCCAAAACACTCAAACTTGCTTCAGATCACATGTGATCAGAAGTGTGC
>JAVTWJ010000064.1:0-3962 GCA_032229785.1 Propionibacteriaceae bacterium | reverse complement strand
GACCGGGCGAGGACACGAGCGCCAGCGAGGCCCGGAGCCTGCGAGGAAGGCGTTCCGAACAGCACAGAACGTCTGACGACCGGGCGAGGACACGAGCGCCAGCGAGGCCCGGAGCCTGCGAGGAAGGCGTTCCGAACAGCACAGAACGTCTGACGACCGGGCGAGGACACGAGCGCCAGCGAGGCCCGGAGCCTGCGAGGAAGGCGTTCCGAACAGCACAGAACGTCTGACGACCAGGCGAGGACACGAGCGCAGCGTGAACCGCCCCGGCATGTTCGGAGACTGTCTAGGACCCGCGGGTGTGTCAGGCCAACGACAGGAAGTCCCTGAGCCATCCATCGACGGCCCGCATCGTCGCCACATCGACCGCACCCGCGACGTCGACGATGCGCTCCCGGGCGATCGTCCGAGGCTGCTCGGTCATCGCGAACGTGGGTCTGCTCAGGTGCACCTCGGGTCCACGCAGCAGGACGTGGTGGGGCCATCCCCGATCGACCGTCGTTGCCGGGACGATGATGGCCAGAGTGTCCGCCTGCTCCAGGTAGAGGTCACTCGCCACGACCAGCGCGGGGCGGCGCCCGGCCTGCTCTCGCCCGCGAGTCGGATTCAGCTCGACCCGGACGACCATGCCGCGCCGCAGGTCAGCCGCCATCGCGTCCGTCCGTCGGGGTCACATCCCAGGGCGTCACATCCCAGGCCGCGGACTCGTCGCGGTACGTCTGATCGGCGCCCTGGACGGCCCGCCCGAAGGCCTCCATGCGTGCGCGGCGCGCGTGCGCGTCGAGCAGTCCTTCGATGAAGCCGGCCGCGGTCAGGCCGCGAGCGCCGGCCTCGGCGTTGATGCGGTCCCGCAACTCCACGGGCACTTTGATGGTCGTCGCCATCTCACGAGTATACCGAAGGGTAGACCGAGCTCGGGGAGTGACGGCGGGAGCCTCGGACAGTGGGCCCGGGTGGCCCCGGGGCTGATCGCCCCGGGGTCGCCTCCGCCCAGGATGCGCCGGTGGGCGCTCCTGGTGTGCGGGTCGGCTACCTCAGGCCAGGCCCGTGACGTAGGCGAGGTTGATCGCGGCGGCGTCCTTGGGGTGCTTGTGGGTGGTGTCCTGCTCCAGCACGTACCAGCCGTCGTAGCCGCGGGCCTGCAGGTCGGCGACGATCGCGGGGATCGGCACGAGGCCGTCGCCGAGCTCGGGGAAGATGATGCCGCGCAGCGCATCCCCGAAGCTCCACTGCTCAGCTCGGGCGCGGGCCAGCACGTCGGGGTCGACGTCCTTGAGGTGCACGTGGGCGACGCGGTGGCCGTAGTCGGGGAGGAAGTCCAGGGCGTCTCCGCCGCCGTACTTCAGGTGGCCGACGTCCAGGCACCAGCCGACCTTGGCGGGGTCGGTCTCGTCCAGGAAGCGCTTGGTCTCGGCGGCTGTCTCGACATACGTGCCGACGTGGTTGTGCAGGACGACGCGCATGCCCATCGGCTCCAGCAGATCCGCGAGGTGGGCCAGGCCGTCCGCGAGGTTGCGCCACTGCTCGTCGGTCAGGCCGCGCGACTCGTCGACGTGCCCGGCCTCGGCGTCGCGGCGCTCGTCGCCCAGCTCGGCGGCGACGAGGATCGAGCCGCCGGCGGCCTTGACGCGCTCGGCGACCGCCAGCGCAGCGGCGTCCGCCTCGTCCCACGCGTCGCGATCGCGGTAGCCCAGCCGCACGAACGCCCCGACCATCGACAGGCCGCGTGCGGTCATCTCGGCGCGCACGACGGCGGGGTCGTCGGGCATGCCCGGGCCCCACTCGGTCGCGGTGTAGCCCGCGGCCACCATCTCGTCCATCATCTGCCCCGCGTCGGTGTAGGGCCGGAAGTCCGGGATGTCCCCGTTGTTCCAGTTGCAGGGGGCGGTGGCGATCTTCATGGCGTGGGTCCTTTCGTGGGTTGGGGTGCGGCGAGCGAGGCTCGGGCGGTGGCGGCGGCGTGGTGCAGGGCGTGCTCGACGGGCAGGGACACGTAGTCGTCGGAGAGGATCTCCACGCCCCACGGCCCGCTCCACCCGGCGGCGCGTAGGGCGCCGATGAGGCCGGGAAGGTCGAACGAACCCTCGCCGCAGAATCGCCGGCGGTGCACGGTGTCCTCGAACAGCGAGCCGACCACGTCGGCGTCCGCGTCGGTGAGTTCGACCCCGACGATGCGGTGCAGCGGCACGGACGCCAGGTCGTTCACGGGTGTGCCGGCGCGGCAGATGTGCCAGAGGTCGATGACGACGCCGGCGTTGTCGTGCCCGCAGGCCTCGACGAGGTCGAGCCCGTCGCGCAGGGTGGCGATGTTGGCCCACGGGAAGAACTCGATGCCCAGCCGTGCCCCTACCCCGGCCGCCTGCTGCGCGAGCTCGGCGAACTTCGCGGCCCAGTGATCGCGATCCCACGGCCGGTCATCGCCGTCGGGCGTGACCTTGAGGTGCCGCGCACCCAGGGCCTGCGCCGCGCTCAGCAGGTGGGCGCGGGTCCGATCGGACTCGGCCCGTCCTGGCCCGTCGTCCCACCAGCGGGGGATGTCCTCGAGTTCGAGGTGGACCAGGCCGTTGTCGGCGAGCATCGAGCGGATGCCGCTCAGCCCGTACTCGCGCCTCGCCGCGGGCAGGTCGGCGGACAGCAACCCGAATCCGGTGAAGCCGGCCGCGGCGGCCGCCTCGATGCGCCGACGCAGCGGCAACGGGCTGCGCCGGTCGGCGCGGTCGGAGGCGGCGTCGCCCGCACTGCTCCAGCACGTCGCCAGCAGGGGCTCGTCACCCTGTGCGACGCGCTCGCGCGGCACGGAACTCGCGGACACGGCCATCCTCCCTCGAATGGTCAGGAACCCGAAGCGATGCTACCTCGCAGATCCTATTGACAGGACATTAATACAGCACGGTAGGTTGTGGGCGAACACGGTCGACGTCGCCTCGAGAGGACCACCATGCGCGAGGACAAGTCCCGCAACCCCGACCCGCGGTACGCCAACCTGACGATCGGCGTCTGCCCCGACCAGTGGGGCGTGTGGTTCCCACAGGACCCGCAGCAGATCCCGTGGGAGCGCGCGTTGGCCGAGATGGCGCAGGCGGGCTTCAGCGTCATGGAGACCGGCCCGTTCGGCTACTTCCCGACCGAGCCGCAGCGCCTCAAGGAGGTCATGGACGAGCACGGCTTCCGGGTCGTGGCCGGCACCGGCTGGGGCATCCTGCACCAGGAGGAGGCCTGGGCCGACACCGAGGCGACCTTCCGCGCGATCGGGCAGACCCACGCGGCGGTCGGCGCGGAATACGTCGTGCACCTGCCGCCGATGTTCCGCGACGAGAAGACCGGCGAATACACCGACGAGCGCACGCTGACCGGCGCCGCCTGGGACCGCTACATCACCAACGCCAACCGGCTCGGCAAGATCATGAAGCAGGACTACGGCCTGCAGATGGTGCTGCACCCGCACGGGGACTCCCACATCGAGACCCGGCAGGACATCGACCGCATCTTCACGGCCACCGACCCCGAATACGTCGGCTTCTGCCTGGACACCGGGCACATCGTCTACGGCGGCGCCGACAACATCGACCTCATCAAGACCTACCCCGAGCGCATCTCCTACGTGCACATCAAGGCGATGGATCCCGACCTGGTGCGGCAGGCGCACGACGACGACTGGCCGTTCGTCGCGGCGGTGCACAAGGGCTGCTCGGTGGCGCCGCCGGCCGGGGAGCCCGACATGCCCTCGGTCATCGAGGCTCTGGCCGATCTCGACAAGCCGCTCTATGTCATCACCGAGCAGGACATGTACGGCTGCGACCCCTCCTACCCCAAGCCGAACGCCATCAAGACCCGCGAGTTCTTGGCTCGTCACGGTCTCGGCGTCCTCTGATCGACCCCCGCACGAGCGAAAGGACACGCACATGGTCGTGCGCATCGGCATGATCGGCCCCGGCGGCATGGGCCGCGCCCACATCGACCGC
>JAVTWJ010000063.1:0-132775 GCA_032229785.1 Propionibacteriaceae bacterium | reverse complement strand
CCTGCCGCTGTACCGGGCCGCGAGCAGGCTGTACTGGCCGATCGAGGACTGGAAGCGGGGCTGAGCGCCGAGCGGGCTGCCCGCGCTTCGGCCGGTTGTCCGGTCGGTCAGTCCTCGGATGCGTGCTCGGCACGCAGGGCGGCGCCCCAGCGCGCCAGCATCCCCTCCTCGCTGGCGCGCGCCTCGATCATCCGCGTGCTGCGCGGGCGGACCAGCAACTCGAGTTCGGCGGCGAAGCCGGCCTGGAGCAGCCGCGCCCGTTCGATCTCGGCGTTCAGCAGGACGCCGATCAGCAGGACGATGTTCATCACCCACAGGCCGAGCAGCAGGATGATCACGGAGCCGACGACGCCATACATCGCCGGCAGCATGCCGAAGGCACGCACCCACGCCGAGAGTCCCCAGATCGCCAGCACCAGAAGGACCATGGCGAGCAGCGCGCCGGGCAGCGTCCAGCGCATCCGCGGCTGCTGGACGTTCGGCGTCGCGCGGTAGAGCACCAGGATGAGTCCGAAGGCGGTGACGACGAGTACGGGCCAGCGCGCCTGGCGGAGTTCGCGCAGCCAGGCGTCGTCGACGTCGACCAGTGCGAGCAGCATGTCCCACACGCCGGCCGACAGCAGGACGCTCAGCATGATCAGGACGCCGAAGATCACCAGGGTGACCGTCAGCAGCAGGTAGTAGGGGATGACCTGCCACACCGGACGCCCCTCGACCACCTGATAGATGTGGTTGCTCGACCGGCCGAACGCGCCGATGTAGCCGGACGCTCCCCACAGGGCGCCGGCCACGGCGATGCTGAGCACCACCTCGAGGTCGCGCAGGTGGACGAGGTTGTTCAGCGGCTCGCGCATCAGGTCGACGATCGGCTCGGGCGCGACCGTCTCGAGCAGTTCCATCATCCACTGCACGGCAGCAGGTCCCTGGCCGATCATCGTCAACACGGTGATGACCGCCAACAGCGCCGGGAACAGCGACTGCATCGACATGTAGGCGAGGTTCCCCGCGTGGTCGAGCAGGTGGTGGTGCCAGAACTCCGACCAGCTGCGGCGCAGCACGTACCGCCACGAGGACGCGCTCAGCTGCCAGGGCCAGCGTGGTTTCGCCTGGTCGTCGGGCGCCGGCGCGGCGCGTAGCTTGAAGATCGTCGCTTCCTCTTCGGTGTACACCCCACCCCCTTTCGTCGGCGGTCACGGGGCGACGCTCCAGTATGACCCCGCCCCTTGTCCCCTCGCCACGCGCTAGGGTGCCACCGTGCTTCTGTCTGACCGCGACATCGCCGCTCAGCTCGACGCCGGACGCGTCCGCCTCGATCCGTTCGACGCCGCCATGATGCAGCCCGCCAGCATCGACATCCGGCTCGACCGCTATTTCCGGCTGTTCGACAACCACAAGTACCCCTCCATCGACCCGTCGCGACCGCAGCCCGAGCTGACGCGCCTGATCGAGGTGGCGCCCGACGAGCCGTTCATCCTGCACCCGGGTGAGTTCGTGCTGGCGTCGACCCTCGAGCAGCTGACGCTGCCCGACGATGTCGCCGCGCGCGTCGAGGGAAAATCCAGCCTCGGACGGCTCGGTCTGCTCACGCACGCGACCGCCGGTTTCGTCGACCCGGGCTTCTCCGGCCACGTGACGCTGGAGTTGTCGAACGTCGCCACGCTGCCGATCAAGTTGTGGCCGGGCATGAAGATCGGTCAGCTGTGCTTCTTCCAGCTCAGCTCGCCGTCGGCGCAGCCGTACGGTTCCCGGGGACGCGGTTCGCGCTACCAGGGCCAGCGCGGCCCGACGGCCTCCCGCAGCTACGAGAATTTCTCGTGCACGCCGCTGGGGTGAGCCGGTGACCGACGCGCTGGGCGCGGCGCTCGGCGGACGGAGGGTGGTCGTCGAGGTGCCTGCGGCTGGCGTCGAGGACTGGGTGGCGGTCGCCGAAGTGCTGGTCCAGGAGGGGTTGTCGGCGTGGGCATTGCCGCCGGGCCTGATCTCGTGCCTGCCGGAGGTGCTGGCGCTGTTCGGGCGCCGCGCCCGTGTGGGGGTGACCGGTCTCACGGACGCCGACGGGGTTCGCCGCGCGTCCCAGGCGGGCGCGCACTTCCTGCTCGCGCCGATCGCGGATGCCTCGTTGGTCGCGGCGGCCGGGGGCGTCCCGCTCGTTCAGGGAGGGCTCACGCCGACGGAGGTCGCGGCCGTGGCCCGTAGCGGCGCCGAGGCGGTGATGGTGGCCCCCGTGGATGCGCTGGGGGCGGCCTACGCCCGCACGCTCCCGGCGCTGTTCCCCGGGGTGGCCGTGCTCGCGTCCGGTCGGCTGGAGCACTATCAGTGCGCGATGTGGTTGGCGGCCGGAGCGCGCGCCGTCGTCGTGTCCGATGTGGTGCTCAGGGATGCGGGCGCGAACGGTATCGATCAGGTCGCGGCACGCGCTCTCAGCTTCCGCGGCGTGCTGGTGGAGAACGAAACCTGAGGCGTCGGCTTGAAGCCTGAGAAAATCTCAGCTATCTTCGTTGTTGTCCTCAGCCTGTATACCGCTACGGAGACCACATGTACCAAGCGCGCCGCGCAGCCAGCGTCCTCGAGAGCACGATCTCCGAGACCCAGGCGACCGCCTTCCGTGCTGTGCCTCGCCGCGCCGCCCGTTCGCGGACTCAGGTACTGACCACCCGCGTGGCGCCCACCGCCGTCTCGGTGGCGCTGCTGGCCACGGCCGGCGCGTTCGCCGTCAACATGACGTCCTCGTCTCAGCCGGCCTCCGCCGTCCCCGCGCCGACCCGTGCGGACGACGTCACGAGCCGCGACTCGGTGCGCACGCTGTCCGATCAGCAGCCCGCCGAGGCTGCCGAGGACGAATCGGGCGAAGCGGAAGGCGCACCAGAGGGCGCCGAAGCCTACGTCGGTGGGCAGTGGGCGTCCGCCTTCGGTGCCTCCGCCGGCGAGAAGTTCGCGCAGTCCGCGCTGGTGGTTCGGGCCCGGCCCGCCGAGGACGCCGAGGAGATCGGACGCCTCAAGTCGGGCGACAAGGTGTCCATCACCGACAAGGTGACCGACGGCTACCGTCAGATCGCCCACGGCGGGAAGATCGGTTACGTCCTCAACTCCAAGCTCGGCAATGAGGAGCCGTCGAGCGGTCCCGCGGCCACCGGCTCGGGCGAGAAGTACACCGGCTCCACCAGCTACTCGGGCCCGACGGTGCTCGGCCTCAAGCCCAAGGCGATGGTCGTCTACAATGCGGTGACCGCGCGTTGGTCGTTCAAGAGCATCGGCGGCTACCGCGCGAGCTCGTTGTCCAACCACCAGCTCGGCGGCGCCATCGACTTCATGCTCACCCCGAGCGTCGACTCCGCCAAGGGCTGGGCCATCGCGAACTTCGTCACCTCGAACGCCGCCGAGTTCGGCATCGACCACGTCATCTTCGAGCAGAAGATCTGGACGCCGTACAAGCCCTACTGGCGCGCAATGGAGAACCGCGGGTCGACCACCGCGAACCATTACGACCATGTGCACGTGTCCGTCAAACTCTGAGCTGAGCCGTCGGCGGGCCGGCATCGCACCGCGCGGTGCGCTCGCATTCGTGTCCAGGCCCCCGCGCGGGCGCCGTCACCGTTAGGCTGGCGCGCATGAGTGACGTGACGACCACCGAAGCCTGGAAGCGCCTGACCGAGTTGCGCGAGACCTTCACGCCCGACCTGCGCGGCTGGTTCGCGAGCGATCCTCAGCGGGCCGAGTCTTACAGCCGGACGGCAGGAGACCTGTACGTCGACCTGTCCAAGAACCTGATCAATGTCAGGGTCCTGGACGCCCTGGTCGACCTCGCCGACGAGGTGGATCTCGCAGGAAAGCGCGAGGCGATGCTCTCCGGCGTCCATATCAACACCACCGAGGACCGCGCGGTCCTGCACACGGCGCTGCGGCGCCCGCGCACCGACACGCTGGTCGTGGACGGCCAGGATGTGGTCGCCGACGTGCACGCCACCCTGGACGCCGTCTACGCGTTCGCCACCAAGGTGCGCTCCGGCGAGTGGAAGGGCGTCACCGGCAAGCCCATCGTCACGGTCGTCAACATCGGCATCGGTGGCTCGGACCTGGGTCCGGTCATGGTCTACGAGGCGCTCAAGCCGTACAAGCAGGCGGGCCTGGACTGCCGCTTCGTCTCGAACATCGATCCCACCGACGTCTACGAGAAGACGGTCGACCTCGACCCCGAGACGACGCTGTTCATCGTGGCCTCCAAGACGTTCACGACGCTGGAGACCCTCACGAACGCGCGGATGGCGCGCGCCTGGCTGCTGAAGGCCCTCGCCGACCAGGGTGCCATCGACGGGTCGGACGCCTCGACGGCCGACGCGATCGCCCAGCACTTCGTCGCGGTCTCCACCGCGCTCGACAAGGTCGCCGAGTTCGGCATCGACCCCGCCAACGCGTTCGGCTTCTGGGACTGGGTGGGCGGCCGCTATTCGGTCGACTCGGCGGTCGGTACCGCGGTCGCCGTGGCCATCGGCCCCGAGAACTTCGCCGACTTCCTCGCGGGCTTCCACACGATGGACGAGCATTTCGCCACGGCGCCGTGGCGTGAGAACGTGCCGGTCCTCATGGGTCTGCTCAACGTCTGGTACGTGAACTTCTTCAAGGCATCCAGCCACGCGGTGCTCCCGTACGCGCAGTACCTGCACCGCTTCGCCGCGTACCTGCAGCAGCTCACCATGGAGTCGAACGGCAAGGGTGTGCGGGCGGACGGCTCGCCGGTCACGACCGAGACCGGAGAGGTCTTCTGGGGGGAGCCGGGCACCAACGGCCAGCACGCGTTCTACCAGCTCATCCACCAGGGCACGCAGTTGATCCCGGCCGACTTCATCGCGGTCGCCACACCCCACCGTCCGATCAAGGACGGCGAGCAGGACGTCCACGAGCTGTTCCTGGCGAACTTCTTCGCCCAGACCAAGGCCCTCGCCTTCGGCAAGACCGCCGACGAGGTGCGTGCCGACGGCGTCCCCGAGGAGTTGGTGAGCGCCAAGGTGTTCCACGGTGACCGCCCGACGACCTCGATCATGGCGCCGTCCCTCACGCCGTCCGTCGTGGGTCAGCTGATCGCGCTGTACGAGCACATCACCTTCACCCAGGGTGCGGTGTGGGGCATCAACTCCTTCGATCAGTGGGGCGTTCAGCTCGGCAAGGTGCTCGCCACGGAGATCGGGCCCGCGATCGGTGGCGACCAGGCGGCACTGGACCATCAGGACCCGTCGACCAAGGCGCTGATCCAGTACTACGCCGCCCACCGGAGCTGAGCCGGCACGACAACTGCGCACGCCGATCGACCCGCATGTCAATGACCTCCTGCTAGGGTTGGAAAGCAGGCCCGTTGGCAGCGACGCCCGACGGACGCGGCTCTTTCTCTCTGCGTCGCCCGTGTTGGTGGACAGGAGATAAGCATGAGCGACGCGAGTGCTGCGCCGTCGGGCATCCGAGTAAAGGTCCAGGCTTTTGGGACATTCCTTTCGGGAATGATCATGCCCAATATTCCTGCGCTGATCGCGTGGGGTCTGCTGACGGCTTTCTTCATCGATGTGGGCTGGGCGCCGAACGCGTCCTTCGCCCTCATGGTCGGCCCGACCATCCATTACCTGCTGCCGCTGCTGGTCGCCAACACCGGCGGCAGGATGGTCTATGACTTCCGCGGTGGCGTCGTCGGTACGTTGGCGACCATGGGCGCGATCGTCGGGTCCGATTCGCTGGTCGCGGATTTCAACGCGACCCTCCCGGCCGACGCGTCGTCGCTTCCCGAGATCCACATGTTCATCGGTGCGATGATCCTGGGCCCGCTGGGCGCCTGGGTGATCAAGAAGCTCGACGCTCTGTGGGCCGGTAAGGTCAAGGCCGGCTTCGAGATGCTGGTGGATATGTTCTCCGCGGGAATCGCGGGGTTCCTGATGATGCTGTTCGGCTTCACGGTCATCGCCCGGGTGGTCAACTTCATCATGGATGTGTTGGGCTCGGCGGTGCAGGTGCTGATCGACACGCGTCTGCTGCCCTTGGTGAGCATCATCATCGAGCCGGCGAAGGTGTTCTTCCTCAACAATGCCATCAATCACGGGGTGCTGACGCCGTTGGGCACCG
Organism: Propionibacteriaceae bacterium; assembly: GCA_032229785.1. Lineage (GTDB taxonomy): Bacteria > Actinomycetota > Actinomycetes > Propionibacteriales > Propionibacteriaceae > Propioniciclava. Next base: position 126,673 of record JAVTWJ010000063.1, on the reverse strand, counting down.
CTCAGGCGGACGCCTCCGGCAAGTCGATCCTGTTCCTCCTCGAAGCCAATCCGGGCCCGGGGCTCGGTCTGCTCTTGGCCTTCTCGGTGTTCGGCATCGGTGCCGCCCGCGCCTCGGCGCCCGGTGCCGCCATCATTCATTTCTTCGGCGGCATCCACGAGATCTACTTCCCGTACGTGTTGATGAAGCCGGCGCTGCTGCTCGCGGTCATCGGCGGCGGCATGACGGGCGTGACCACGAACCTGGTGTTCGGGTCGGGCCTGCGGGCGCCGGCAGCCCCTGGTTCGTTCCTGGCAGTCCTGGCCCAGACGGCGGGCGACTCCTACCTGGGCGTGATCCTGTCAGTGCTGTTCTCGGCCGCGGTCAGCTTCCTCATCGCCTCCGTCATTCTTCGACTTTCGCGCAAACGCGACCTCGAAAATGCCGACGCGGGCGATCTTTCGGCCGCCATCGCGAAGACCCAGGCGAACAAGGGCAAGGCGTCCGCCGCGCTCTCGGCGCTCGACGGGGAGTCGAAGAAGCCCCACGGGCCGATCAAGTCGATCGTGTTCGCCTGCGATGCAGGCATGGGCTCGAGCGCGATGGGCGCGAGCGTTCTGCGCAAGAAGATCAAGGACGCCGGCATCGAGGGCGTCACCGTGGTGAACAAGGCGATCCGCAACCTGGAGGACAACATCGACCTGCTGGTCACCCAGCGGGAGCTGGGCGACCGGGCGACCGCCCTGGCGCCCGGCGCGATCGCGGTGTTCGTGGACAATTTCATGAACTCCCCGCGGTACGACGAGGTCGTCCAGCTGGTCGCCGAATCGATGGACCAGCAGTCCCGGGCCGCAGAAGCGGTTCCGGCGAAAACGGATCCGGCCCAGGACGTGCTGAAGGTGGCACTCGAGATGACCGAGGAGACCGGCCCGAGTGTCCTGGCGGCGTCCTCGGTCGTGCTGTCGGGCACGGCGTCCGACTACGCCTCAGCCATCGACGAGGCGGGCCGCCTGCTCGTGGCCGCAGGCGGGGTCGACCCCGCCTACGTCGACGCGATGCACGCGCGTGAGAAGCTGGTGTCCACCTACATGGGCAACTTCCTCGCCATCCCCCACGGCACCAACGAGGCCAAGGACGCGGTGCACCGCTCGACCATGTCGTTCGTGCGTTACCCCGAGGGCCTCGACTGGAAGGGAAAGCAGGTGAAGTTCGTCGTCGGTATCGCCGGCGCGAACAACACCCATCTGGAGATCCTGCAGAAGATCGCCATCACCTTCAGCAACCTCAATCAGGTGAAGAAGCTCGAGGACGCCACCACGGTCGACGACATCATCGCGGTGCTGGGAGAGGTCAACTAGTGCGCGCAGTTCACTTCGGCGCGGGCAACATCGGACGCGGTTTCGTCGGCCTGTTGCTGTCCCAGTCGGGCTACGAGTTGACGTTCGCCGACATCGTCGGGCCGTTGATCGATCGACTCCAGGACGCGGCCTCCTATGAGGTGCACGAGGTAGGCGATGAACTGCGCACCCACACGGTCAGCGGCTTCGGCGCGATCAATTCGGCGACGGATCCCGAGGGCCTCGTCGCGGTGTTGGCCGCTGCGGACGTGATCACCACCGCGGTCGGGGTCTCGGTCCTGAAGTTCGTGGCCCCGGCCATCGCGGCAGGGATCCTCGCGCGACCGGAGGGGGCGCCACGCGTGGCCGTGATGGCCTGCGAGAACGCCATCGGTGGCACGGACATCCTGCGTGCCGCGATCGTCGACCACTATCCCGGCGATGACCTCGACGCGCGCGCGGTGTTCGCCAACACCGCCGTGGACCGGATCGTTCCCGCCCAGGAACCCGGGCTCGACGTGACCGTCGAGAACTACTTCGAGTGGGCCATCGACGCGGGGCCGTTCGGCGAAGATCTGCCCCCGATCGTCGGCGCCACCTGGGTGCCGGATCTGGCGCCCTACATCGAGCGCAAGCTGTTCACGGTGAACACCGGCCACGCCACCACCGCCTACATCGGGTATCTCGCGGGCGTCCAGAAGATCTCGGACGTGTTGGACGACGCGGACATGGCGGCGAAGGTGGCGTCGGTGCTGGCTCAGACGCGGTCGTTGCTCGTCGCCAAGTACGGATTCGAGGAGGTCGAGCTTGAGGCGTACGCAGCCAAGATCATGCGCCGCTTCGCGAACCCGTACCTTCCCGACACGGTCGAGCGGGTCGGTCGCTCGCCGATGCGCAAACTCTCGCGCAACGACCGCTTCATCGGGCCCGCCTCCCAGCTCGCAGAGCGGGGGCTGCCTGCGGACGCCCTTCTGGACGCCGTCGGCGCCGCTTTGCGGTTCGACCTGGCCGACGACAAGGAGGCGGTGGAGTTGCAGCGCCTGCTGGCCAGCGAGACGGCCGATGCGGTCGTGACGACCGTGACGGGGCTCAGCGCCGATCATCCGCTTTACGGCGGTGTGCTGGCGCAGGTCCGGTCGGCCACCGGCGAGCGATAGCGCACCCCGGGAGCCGGAGGACGCCTCGGTCGCTCGATGACGGCGAATGCGCCGGTCGAGGGCCCGGGGCGTTTCCACGTCCGGACGGGGACGCGGTCGCGCGGGGGAGTCGGGGAACCGCTACTCCACCGTGACGGACTTGGCGAGGTTGCGTGGTTGGTCGACATCGTGGCCGAGGAGGGTGGCGATCTCGCAGGCGAAGAGCTGCAGCGGCACCGTCGCGAGGAGCGGCTGCAGCAGGGTGGAGACGCGAGGCAGCTCGATGAGGATGTCCGCGTACGGTGTCACTTCGGTGTCCCCCTCCTCGGCCAGCACGACCATGCGTGCGCCACGCGCCCGCACCTCTTGGATGTTCGAGATCACCTTGTCGTGCAGCTGATCGCGGCCCTGCGGCGGCACGATCACGAACACCGGGATCCCGTCGTCCACCAGTGCGATCGGTCCGTGCTTCAGTTCCCCGGCGGGGAATCCCTCGGCATGCAGGTAGGCGATCTCCTTGAGCTTGAGCGCGCCCTCGAGCGCGACGGGGTAGCCCACGTGACGTCCCAGGAACAAGAACGAACCCTGATCGGCCATCTCGCGGGCCAGTTCCAGGATCGCGTCGGTGCGATCGAGGATCTGCTGGATCTTGTCCGGCATCGACTCCAGCTCGGCCATCACCGCGGAGATCTCAAGGGCGTCCTTGGTGGCGCGCACCTGCGCCAGGTACAACCCGAGCAGATAACAGGCGGCCACCTGGGCGAGGAAGCCCTTCGTGGACGCCACACCGATCTCGGGGCCGGCGTGGGTGTAGAGAACCGCGTCCGACTCGCGCGGGATCGTCGAACCGTTCGTGTTGCAGACGGCGATCACCTTGGCGCCCTGCTCGCGTGCATGCCGCACCGCCATCAGCGTGTCGGCGGTCTCGCCCGACTGCGAAATCGTCACCACCAGCGTCCGTGGAGTGATGATGGGGTCGCGGTAGCGGAACTCCGAGGCGATCTCGACCTCGCACGGAATCCGCGTCCAATGCTCGATCGCGTACTTCGCCACCATGCCCGCATAGAAGGCGGTGCCGCAGGCGACGATCACGATCGTGTCGATCGTGCGCAGCACGTCCTCCGAGATCCGCAGTTCGTCCAGCGTGAGGCGCCGGGTCGCGTCGAACCGGCCCAGGAGCGTCTCGGCGACCGCGCGCGGCTGTTCGTAGATCTCCTTGCGCATGAACCAGTCGTAGCCGCCCTTCTCGGCGGCCGACAGATCCCAGTCCACGTGGTACGGCTTTCCCTCGGTCGGGTTGCCGTCCAGGTCGGTCACCCTGTACCCGGCGGCGGTCACCTCGACCACTTCGTCCTGGCCCATCTCGACGGCTTCGCGGGTGTACTCGATGAAGGCGGCCACGTCGGAGGCGACGAACATCTCACCGTCGCCCACGCCGACGACCAGCGGGCTGTTCCGGCGGGCCGCCACCAGCAGGCCCGGATCGTCGGCGTCCAGCGCGACGAGCGTGAAGGCTCCCTCGAGACGGCGGGCGGTGGTACGCATCGCATCCGCCAGACCAGCTCCGGCGGCGACCTCCCGGCCCAGCAGCTGTGCGGCCACCTCCGAGTCCGTCTCGGAAGCGAAGCTGACGCCTTCGGCCTCCAACTCCGTCCGCAACGGAGCGAAGTTCTCGATGATCCCGTTGTGGATCAAGGCCACCCGGCCCTGCGCCGACAGGTGCGGGTGCGCGTTGGCGTCCGTCGGCCCGCCATGCGTCGCCCAACGGGTATGCCCGATTCCCACGTGCCCGTCCGGGATCGGGGACGCCCCGAGCTCACCGGTCAGGTTGGCCAGCTTGCCCGCCTTCTTCGCCGAGACGATCCCGTCATCGGTGACCAGAGCGATGCCCGCCGAGTCGTAGCCTCGGTACTCCATCCGCCCCAGCGCGTCCAGCAGCACCTTCTGTGCACCCCGAGGTCCGACGTACCCGCTAATTCCGCACATGGCTGCGAGCCTATCGTCTGCCGGTCGCCCACCGACGGGAATCGGGCCCGCATGCGCCTATGCTCTCTCGGGTGACCACCCGCCGCCGCGTGCTTCGTGCCCTCGCCCTGATCGTGGGTCTCGCCTTCCTCGGCGCTCTTGCGATCGGCGGTCCGGCGCTGTGGACGCGCTGGCAGTCGCGCAACCGCGTCCTGACGATGGCCCAGGCGCCGTCGAAGGACGTGGCGATCATCCTCGGTGCCGAGGTGTACCCGTCGGGGCGTCCGTCGCCCTACCTGAAGGCGCGTCTCGACCTCGGCGCGCAGTTGTTCCGCGAGGGCAGGGCCCGGGTGCTGATCGTCTCGGGCGACAACTCGCCCGAGCACCACCGCGAGGCCACCGCGATGAAGGGCTACCTGGTGGGGCAGGGGGTGCCGGCAACCCGGATCGTCGAGGACGAGTACGGCGTCGACACCTACGCCACCTGTGTCCGGGCCCGCGAGGTCTTCGGTGTGACCGACGCGCTGCTGGTCAGCCAGCGTTACCACCTGCACCGCGCGGTCGCGACGTGCCGGGCGGTCGGCGTGGACGCCGTGGGTGTCGCTGACGTGTCCGTCAAGCGCACGTCGGGGCGCTGGAACGGCTTCGCCCGCCGCGAACTCGGCGCCAACCTCAAGATGGTCGCCGATCTCCTCACCCGGCCCTCGCCGTCGCTGGAGGGTGACTCGGACGCGGTGACCCGGGCGCTGGCGTCCGGCTGATCCTGCCGCCGTGGTGAGGCGTCGTCCGTCCGGCGCCGAGGGTCCCGGCCGTGCGGCGTCCGGCCGTGTGGGAACATCACCCCATGCTCTCCCTTGCCTCCCTGCTCACGTCGCGGGTCGAGGTCGCCGCCGGGATCGACCCGGAAATGCGGCCCGCGACGAAACCCCAGTTCGGTCACTTTCAGTCGAACGTGGCGCTGCGCCTGGCCAAGAGCGAGGGACGCCCGCCGCGCGAGGTGGCCGCCGACCTGGCGGCGCGGATCGACGTGGCCGACCTGTGCGAACCGATCGAGGTCGCCGGCCCCGGGTTCCTGAACTTCCGGATGCGCGACGCCGTCCTGGCGAAGGCGGTCAACGACCTGCTGGCCGACCCGGACACCGGCATCGACCAGGCCGAACGGTCGCAGCGGATCGTCATCGACTACAGCTCGCCGAACGTCGCCAAGCAGATGCACGTCGGTCACCTGCGCACCACGATCATCGGCGACTGCTTCAATCGGGTGCTCACCGCGTCCGGGCATACGGTGATCCCGCAGAACCATGTGGGCGACTGGGGCCGCCAGTTCGGCATGCTGATCGAGCAGATCGACGACGAGAGCCTCGACCTCGACGGCCTCGACCTGGTGGGCGCCGAGGAGTTGTACATGCGGGCCAACACCCGGCTCAAGACCGACGAGGCCTTCGCCGACCGCGCCCGCGGACGCGTGGTCGCGCTGCAGTCCGGCGACGAGGACACGCGCGCGGTCTGGACGCGGCTCATCGAGGTCTCCAAGGCGGGCTTCAACGAGGCCTACGACCGGCTCGGTGTCCTGCTCACCGACGACGACATCGCCGGTGAATCCTTCTACAACGCCATGCTGGAAGGCATCTGCGCCGACCTGGAGGCCCGCGGCATCGCCGTGGTCGACGACGAGGCCCTGGTGGTGTTCGCCGACGGCTTCGATGCGCCCGCGATCCTGCGCAACCGGCACGGCGGCTACGGTTACGACGTCACCGATGTGGCGGCGCTGAGGTACCGGGCGCGGACGCTGCGCGCCGACCGGATGATCTACGTCACCGATGCCCGCCAGCACCACCACTTCGAACTGGTCTTCGCGGTCGCGCGCAAGGCCGGCTACGTGAGCGAGGCGGTCGTCACCGAGCACGTCGGCTACGGCATGGTGCTCGGACGCGACGGGCGCCCCTTCTCGACCCGCGAGGGCACCGCGGCCTACCTCATCGACCTGCTGGACGCCGCCGAGGAGCACGTCACGCGGCCCATCGCGCTGGCCGCGATCAAGTACGCCGACCTCAGCAACCAACTGCAGAAGGACTACGTGTTCGACGTCGAGCGGATGACCGCGACGACCGGCGACACGGGCCCCTACCTGCAGTACGCGCACGCGCGCGCCCATCGGATCCTGAGCCGGGCGGCGGCCGACGGGCAGACCGGGGACGCGGTCACCGTGCTCACCGAGCCCGCCGAGCAGAACCTGGCGTTGCTGTTGTCCCGCTTCGGCGAGATCGTCGCGCTCGTGGCCTCCGATCTTCAGCCGCACAAGTTGTGCACCTACCTGTTCGAGCTCGCCACGGCGATGAGCGTGTTCTACGAGCAGTGCCCGGTGCTCAAGAGCGAGGGCGAGGTGCGCGCGTCGCGGCTGGCGCTCTGCGCGTCCACACGGAAGGTGCTGGCCGCCGGCCTGGGGCTGCTGGGCATCGAGGCCCCCGACCGCATGTAGCGGTCCCTAGCCGTCCCTAGCCGGGGGGCTGGTGGCCGTAGGTCGGCCAGGCGGGCGGCGTGGCCGGCGCGAGCGGCGGCGTCCAGAGGCCATCGGGGCCCGGGTCGGACGCGAAGCCGTAGGTCCACACCGCCGACTCGTCGCCGCGTCCGGGTGCGTGCAGCAGTTCGTCGTAGCGGCCGACCCGCGACCGATCGAGTTGGCCGAAGGCGAGCCGGCGGGCGTGTGCGGCGTCCAGGTGGGCGATGCCGGACACCTCGAGGAGGGCGGCGGTGAGGACGTCCAAGCTGGCCAGCCCGAGCCGCCGTTCGAGGGGGCCCTGCTTGAGGGCCACCGCCTGAACGCGCGGGTGCGGGACGATCGACTGGCGGCGGGTCAGCCATCCCGAGCGAGCCACGAACACCTGGTCATCGAGCGCGTAGCCCTGCCAGCCCCATTGGAGCGGATCGAGCCAGCGGGCGCGTTCCGGCGTCCGTGTGAAGGCCAGCTCCTCCAGGCGGAGTCCGGGCCACAGCGCGGCGAGCGCCACCTGGACCTGCGAGGGTGACCCGATCGGCAGGTAGAGCGTCTGGGCGCTCGCCTGCTCGCCCGAGGACAACTCGCCGAGGCCGAGAACGCTGATCTGCAGTCGGGCGCGGCCGATCCAGCGCCACAGCAGCGGCTGCTCGATCACCAGTGACTGCACCCGATGCACCGGGATGGTCTGGGAGCGCAGGGTCGCCAGGCCGCGGGTGATCCGCAGGCCCGCCGGCGTCACCGCGAGGGTGTAGTTGAACTGCCCGATCAGCCGGTTCGAGAGGTAGCCGACCACGGCCAGGCCGAGGCCGATCGCGCCGCCGCCCATCGCGACGATCGGCCACTCGAACACCCACGTGCCGAGCGCGACGATGCCGACGGTCAGGACCAGGGTGGCGAGATGGAGGGAGAGCAGCGCGCTCAGCACGATCTCGACGGGGGTGAGCCGGATCAGGTTGCGGTCGCCCTCGGCGGTGTCGTCCCAGGCGGACGCCCGCCTCGCGGTCTCCGCGGTGGTGGCGGTACGGCTGTGGGCGCGGGCCATGACGTAGTCGCGGACCTCCGTGGCCCGCTTGCGGGTGAGGAACGACAGGGTGATGCCCTCGCCCACGCCGACGTCGATCGTGACCCGGGCCAGGCCGAGAAGGCGGGCGGCGAAGGGCTGGGTGACGTTCACGGACTGGATGCGGCTGAACGCGATCCGCTGGCTGGCGTGGAAGGCGCCGGTGTTCTCGCGACGAACCTCGTGGTCGTCGACGATGAACTTGGTCGTCCACCAACCCCAGTAGCCGGCGCCGACGCCGATGAGCAGCCCACCGACCGGAACCAGCAGCCACAGAGGAGCCTGCTGGAGGAGTTCCGTCGGGGAGCCGAGATCCTCCCACCACGGGTCGCCCTGCGCGAGCGAGGTGACGGTGAACCAGGCGATCGCGACCACGCCGATCCAGAGGCTGACCAGGGGGCTGAGCGGATGCATCCGCTCTTCGATGGTCGGCGTCGAGGTCGTCGGGACCCGACCGCCGCTCACAGCCCCGATCCCTCGGCGTCGCTGAGCTCGATCATCAGGTCGCGCAGTTGCTTGGCCTCGTCGGCGGGCAGCCCGGGGACGTGAGCGTTGGCGGCGGCGCTCGCCGTGATGAACTCGACGTTGGCCAGGCCGAACGCGCGCAGCAGGGGTCCCGCGGTGACCTTGATCGTCTGCATCCGCCCGAACGGCACGATGGCCAGGGACCGGAACATCAGGCCGGAGACGACGCACAGGTCGAGGTCGCGGCGCGCCCACCCGTAGGCCGCCACCAGGCGCCGGGCGCGAATCCACAGCCACAGCCACCCGATCAGACCGAGGGCGGCGACGCCCAGCGCTGCCCACTTGACCGGTTCGAACACGAACCAGATCACGAGGGCGAGGGCGATGGTGGGCGGAAGCAGCCAGACCGAGACGCTGATCCGCTTGACAGTCGTCAGCTTGGGCGAGACCCGGCGCCAGGCGTCCGAGGGCGGCGCGAACGGTTCGACGGCAGAGGCGGGCATCCCGGCCAGGCTCGGGTCGGGGACGAACTCGGGGTTCGAAGCGGTCATCGCGCTCGTTTGCACTTGGCTTCGACGCCGCCGAACATGACGACGCCCTTGAGGACGATCGTGGGCGCGCCCGGCGCGGGGCTGATCTTCTTGACCTCGGTGCCACCGAACAGCGCCAGGGTCTCGTTGCGGACGTTGACGCCCTCGGGAACCAGGATCTCCACACCGCCGAACGCGCAGAAGATGGTGAGCTCGACCACGTCGGAGGTGAAGGTCGCGTCGCGGAAGTCGAACTTCGTGCCGCCGAACAGCGTCAGGTTGGAGACGTTGCGGCGCACCATCCAGTTGCCGGAGCGCTCGACGCCGCCGAAGATCGCGAAGGTCGTCTCGGCGTCCTGGCTGCTGGGAGAGCGGTCGACCGCAGGCCCTGCCGCCGCGCTGAACGCGCCGACCGCGCGTCCCTGGTTGGTGCCGGGAACCAGGTCGACGGTGAGCGAGCGGAGGTCGTCGAACGTCTTGGCCTCGAGAGCCTGGGCGAGACGGGCGTCGTGCTCGTCGCGGGTGAGGCGTCCCTCCGCGTAGGCCGCCGACAGCAGGTCGGAGACGACGGCGCGGTCGCTGTCGCCGGCGCGCATGTGTCCGGGGAAGCGAGGTGGATCGGGGACGCGAGCGTTCATGACGTCCAAGTTAACCCTCGCCGACGCCGTCCGCGAGCATGGAGGCGGTCGAACCGGGAGCGGTCGGGGGAGCCCCTGATGGTTCGGACGCCGCGTCGTGGGCCGAATGTGTGCCGTCCGTCGTCTCCCGCTAGACTGGCGCGCGCCGCGCAGGTGGCATCGCGGGCGTAGCTCAATGGTAGAGCGCCAGCTTCCCAAGCTGGACACGCGGGTTCGATTCCCGTCGCCCGCTCCGAGGCGAAACGCCGGGGCCGCTCGCACCACCGGACCGAGATCTCCCGCGTGTGTGCTGCCGCCACGGCGCGATGTGCGCCATGATGAAGTTCACCGCACGTGGGCCGGGGTCAGGGAAGACATCGGCCGTGCGCCGTCGAGAAAGGACGTTGGGATGGATTACCTGGCCGACATCAAGAAGTACACCGACTCGGTCGACGAGGCCGTCGTCGACGCGATGGCCCGTACCTACCGGCTGGTCCTCAGCAGCCCCGACAGCGCGGTCGTCGCGTTCGGGGACGAGAAGGAGCTCGAGACCGTCAAGAAGAATTTTCTGGTCAAGAAGCTCGGGCTGTCCGACTCCGATGACCTGGATGCCGGCCTCGCCGCGGTCGGTGCGACGATGAAGGGCGTGAGCCGCAAGAACCGGCTCACGGTCTACTACCTGCTCGCCGAGCACTTCGGAAAGCTCGCCGCCCTCAAGTGATGCCCCGCTGAGCACCGCGAAGCCCGGCCCGCGTGGGGCCGGGCCCAGCCGGCGCATCCCTACCGTCGCCCTCCGGAGCTCAGGTGGGTGCGCATCCCGACCACCACACGCTCGAACCGGTCCCTCGGCAGGTGGACCGACACCCGGCGGACGGCGTCCGGGGCGATACGGATCACCCGGTTGACGCGCACCTCGCTGGGGCGCCGCTGCTGGTCCCAGTCGCCGGTCCCGATGTCGACCCAGTACCGGCCTGCGCGCGCCTCCTGCGCGGCGTCCCGGTCGTGATCGACGCTGGTGAGCTGCAGGCCCAGCAGCCACTGATGGTCGGCGCCGACGATCAGCACCGGGCGGTCCTTGCCCTGGGCGTGGTCCTCTTCGTAGGGAACCCACGTCCAGACCACCTCGCCCGGGTCGGGCCGGGCGTCACGGCGCGGGGCGTAGCTGATCGCGGGCATCCCCCGGTAGTCACCGGGGTATTCCGATGAAGGACGTCCTGCCGCCGTGGGACTCGGCCGCGGAGTCGAGGTGAAGCGCTTGCCGGGCGCCTCCGGGCCGCGCAGGCCGCGCAGCACCGAACGCAGCAGGTCCGTCCACGATGTCGTCATCGGTACCGCGGAAGCGAGCCGTAGTAAACGTCGGACGCCACCTCGGCAGCCAGCGCAGGCACCGGGTGTCGACGGGCGTGCCAGCGGGCGAAGAAGGCCCCGGACGCCGGCAGCCAGAGCAGGCCGGCGCCGACCGCGATCGGCGCGATCCCCCATGACGCGAGCGGGTTGATCATGAGCGCCAGCAGCGACACCGCCAACGCGACGAGGCCTGCCCTGCGCGTCCACCCGTAGCCGTGCCAGGCGTAGTGCCCGGCGGCGACGCCCGCGACCGCGATCAGCATCGCGATCGCGGCCAGCGCGGTCACCATCAGTACCCGTAGCAGCGCCCCCGGCTCGGTCGGCACCACGCCGTTCAACCACGCCGCCTGCTCGAACGCGTCGGTGCTCAGCCAGAACGCCTGCAGTAGGCCGGCCATGACCAGGATCACGCCCGCGTGCAGCAGGACGGCCGTTGCCGTCACGGCCACCGGACGCCGCGGCTCGCCCGTGCGTGGGTCGAGGCCGTCGCCGGGACCGGTGCGCAGCGTCGCGATCACCGGTGCCTCGGCGGACGTCGCTTGATTCATGGTGGACAGATTACTGCGTGGAGAAACGCCGACGGCCGACGTGGCGTCCGTGCGGGACGCCACGCCGGCCGGCAGGTCGATCAGAGGGTCAGGCCTGCTTCATCGAGCCGGACTCCAGGAAGCGACGGTGGAAGCTGTGCGCCTCGGCGAGGTCGTGAGGGGTCTGCGCGCCGTTGGCCTTGGCGTGCGCGCGCTCGACGTACTCCTCGAGCAGGCCTCGGTAATCCGGGTGGGCACAGTTGGCGATGATCTTCTTCGCGCGCTGCTTGGGCGACAGGCCGCGCAGGTCGGCCAGGCCCTGCTCGGTGATGATCACCTGGACGTCGTGCTCGGTGTGGTCGTGGTGGCTGACCATGGGCACGATGGCGGAGATGTCGCCGTTCTTCGCCAGGGACGGCGACACGAAGCACGAGATGTAGGCGTTGCGCGTGAAATCGCCTGAGCCGCCGATGCCGTTCTGCATGCGCGAGCCCATGATGTGGGTCGAGTTCACGTTGCCGTAGATGTCGGCCTCGATCATGCCGTTGCACGCCACCACGCCGAGTCGGCGGATGACCTCGGGGTTGTTCGAGATCTCCTGCGGGCGCAGCACGATGTGGTTGCGGTAGTGCGCCGCGTTGTCGTTCATCTTGGTGGCCGCCCCTGGCGACAGCGAGAACGCGGTGGCGGACGCGACCAGCAGCTTGCCGGAATCGATCATGTCGACCATGCCGTCCTGGATCACCTCGGTGTAGGAGGTGATCTGCTCGAACGGGCCTTCGTTGAGGCCGACGAGCACCGCGTTGGCGATGTTGCCCACGCCCGACTGCATGGGCAGCAGGTGCTTGGGCAGGCGACCCTGCTTGACCTCGTTGCCCAGGAAGTCGAGCAGCCCCTCGGCGATGGTCTTCGATTCCTGATCGAGCGGCTTGAACGGGGTGTTGCGGTCCTCGGCGTCCGTCTCGATGACCGACACCACGCGTTCCCAGTCGATGTCGTAGTACTTCGAGCCGATGCGGTCGCCGGGGGCGGTGATCGGAATGGCCGTGTTCTCACCCGGCATCTTCATGGAGTAGATGTCGTGCATGCCCTCGAGGTCGAGGGACTGCCACGCGTTCACCTCGAGGATGATCCGCTTCGCCTTCTCGAGGTACACGTTGTTGTTGCCGACCGACGACGACGGGACGGCCTTGCCGTCGGCGGTGATGGCGGTGACCTCGATGACGGCCACGTCCAGGTCGCCCCAGAAGCCGTAGCGCACCTGCGGTCCGGAGTGGGAAAGGTGAACGTCGTTGTATTCGGAGATGCCGGCGTTGATCTTGTTCCGCATCACCGGGTCGGACTGGTACGGCATGCGCATCGAGATGCCATCGACCGCGGCGAGCGCACCGTCGTGCTCGGGGGCGGTGGAGGCGCCGGTGTACGAGGCGATCTTGAATTCCTCGCCCCGGTCGTGGGCGTCCTTGATGCGGGCGGCCAGGGCGTCAGGAAGGGCCTTGGGATAGCCTGCGCCGGTGAAGCCGGCGAAGCCGACCCGATCGCCGTTGTTGATGAACTTCGCGGCCTCCTCGGCCGACATCACCTTGGAGCGGTACTTGTCGCTAGCGATGCGTGACATCCATTTCCTCCCTGAAATGCTCGGTTGTCCCACACTAGCCAAAGACGGCCCGCGTTTCCGCATCCGTTGGCCCGGACGCCCGCACCCGCCCCGACTGGGGGCCGGCAGACGCGGCGACGCCGACGCGCACGGCCCGCGCCACCGCAGTGGTACGGGCCGTGTCGAGCCTTGCCAGCGCGCCGATGGGCGACTCAGGCGAGGGTGATCCGCTGCTTGAGGCGATGGACCTGGCCGGGAAGGAGGGTGACGGCATCGTCGAGGACGTTGCCGGCTTCGACGCACACGAAACCGGTCCACTCGTCGTCGCCCAGGTCGGCGATGGCGGACGCCTTCTCGCTCCACGGGTTCCACACGATGGTGTTCGCCGAGCCGGACTTGCTGATGACGAGCGTGCGACCCAGGCCGGGATCGTCGACCACGACCTCGGCGGCGCTCGTATACACGCGGTCGGTCTCGCCGAGGAGCGCGAGCGGGCCGTCCTGAGTCTCGGTACGACCCGTGACCTTGTCGAAGTAGCTGGCGCCCTCGAGCCCGCCGATCGTGATGGTGCGGACGTCGCTGACCGCCAGGTAGGTGTGCAACGCGCCGTCGAAGGTGATCGGCTCGTCGCCGTTGTTGGTCACCTCGAGCTCGACGCGCACGTACTCGGGGGTGAACTTCGCCCGCAGATACGCGGTGTAGGCGTGGGGCCAGTTCTCCTGAACGCCGGACATCGCCTCGTCGAGGCTGTACTCGACGATCAGGCGGCCGTCGCGGTCCAGCGTGTCCTTGGTGTCGGACAGGTGCCAGGTGTGCAGGCGCGCGAAGCCGTGAGATGGACGAAGATCGCCGCTGCGTCCCGGGCCGAACCACGGGAAGCAGACCGGAACGCCGCCGCGAACAGGCTGACCATCGGCGAACCACGACTTCTCGCTCAGCCAGAGCACCGGGGCCGCGCCGTCAGGTTGCCAGGACCACACGTGCGCGCCGTGCTCGAAAACGCCGTAGTGCCCGGAACCCGGCTTGGCCTCGACGCCTCGAAGTGGGTTCGTGGTGATCTCATACGCCATTGGAAAGACCTCCTGGTTGTCCTTGAACCTCGACCCTAGTCCTCCGCACGGGGGTGTGCATCCCGGTCAGCGAAACCTTCCCGGGGGTCGGTATGCGCGAACACCCTCAGCCGAGCGGGGCGGTCGGACGCAGCACCAGTCCCGTGCGCAGCTTGGGGGTGAAGAACGTCGACTTCGGAGGCATCAGCAACCCTTCGCGGGCGGTGCGCTCAATCTCGGACAGCGACGTGGGGCGGATCAGCACCGCGGCCGACACGGTACCCGCGCGCACGAGCGCGGCGACCTCGTCGAGGCCGTGCTGGTAGCTCACCTCGGCCTCGCTGTCGGCGAGCGCATGCTCGAGCCAGGCGCCGTCCAGCGCGCGGACGCCGTCGAACGCGCCCTCCCGGGGCGTGAGCCAATGGGCGCCATCGGCGGTGAGGAGCACGAGGCGTCCGGTCTCGTTCATCTCGGCGAGCGTCGCCGGGCTCGGCTCCGCCGCGGGCGTGAGCTCGAAGCGGGTGGCCAGATCCTCGGCCAGCTGGGCGGCGGTGACCCGCGTGTAGACGCGGTGGATCGCCTCAATGGACAACTGGTCGGCCACGAGCTCATTGACGAACGCGAGCGTGAGCTCGGCGTCGGTGTCGAGACGGCCGGAGGCGGCCCGCACCTCGTCGCGGTAGGTACGGCTGATCGCATACCGGTGATGCCCGTCGGCGATCAGCACGTCGTCCGACCCGATGATCGTGCGGATGCGCGCGATGCGCTGCGGATCGTCGATCCGTTCGACGCCGTGCGTCACCCCGTCCACGACGAGGGAGCCGAGCGGTTCGCCCGGCTCGCGCAGGGCCTCGGTGAGTCCCGAGGCCAACGACAGACCCCACACCGCAGAGAGATTCACCGCGGTCGCGCGGGTGAGGTCGAGCCGGTCGGTCTTGGCCTTGGGGGTGGTGCGCTCATGGGGCAGGACGCCGCCCGCGCCCTCGTCGACCACCTCGAGCCCGCCGAACACGCCGACGATCTCGCGAGCCGCGCCCGTCGCGTCGGTGAAGGACATCCGGTAGATCGTGAAGGTGGGTTCGGCGTCCGTCACCAGGACGCCCTCGGCCAGCCAGCCGCGCAGCCGGGCGGACGCCCGCGAGTAGCGGTCGTCGCCGCGGGGCACGTCCACATGGACGATGTTGCGTGCGTCGCGGGCGGCCAACTCGTCGACGTCTGCGTCGCTCAGCACGTCGTAGGGCGGCGCGATGACCGCGTCGAGGTTGGTGCCGGGAGCGTAGCGATGGGCGCGGAAGGGCTCGAAGGCAGGCATGCGGCAAGGCTAGTGCCCCGGCGGGTCGCCGGTCGGGGCGCCGCTGCCCGGCGGGATCGGGGACGGTTCAGGGTCGCGAGTCGGGGACGATCGGTTGTCCGGTCCGGGGGCAGCGACCACACTGGAAGAACCCGAGCACGAGGAGTGAGATGTCCGATCTGTTCAACGAGACGCCCCGTCCCGACGAGGACGCCGTCGTGGCCGCCGAGGCGGACGAGCACCTGGCCGCCGGAGAGAAGTTCACCCCCGAGAAGCTGGGCGAGGCGGCGCTGAAATTCGCCACCGAGACTGCGTACGCCGCTGCGGGTGTCGCCGACACGGTCGCGGTGAAGGCGCGCGAGCTCTACGAGTCGCAACGGGCGCTGCTCGCCGAGAAGACCCCCGAGGGCGTCGACCCGAATTTCCGCCGGATGGTCGACCAGATGCCCGAGCAGTTCAAGGGGTTCCTCGACGAGGCGACCAAGGCCTACCACGAGATGGCCGAACGCGGACGGCACGTCCTGGCCGATCTGCAGAACCAGATGGCGGCCGCCCGTGACGCCAAGGAAGCGCCCGTCGAGGCGTTCGACCTCAACGACGGCGCGGACGCGGACGCGGAGGCCGCCGACGCGGTGGCCCCCGACGAGCCCGCCATCGAGGACGCGCCGGCGGTCGAGGATGTCGTCGAAGCGGTGGCCGACGACGGAGCCGAGGCGACACAGCAGCCCGCACGCGCGGCGTCCGAGGGCGACGAGCAGCACTGAGCCCCGCGGCGCTCAGCCGCAGGTGACTCCGGTCGCGTGCACCGGGCAGTACCCGTGCGGATTCTTGAACAGGTACTGCTGATGCTCGACCTCGGCCGCATAGAACGGCGTCGGCCCGGTGATCAGTTCAGTGGTCACCGGGCCGAACCCTGCCGCGGTGAAAGCCCGCGCGTACCGGTCGCGCACGGACGCCGCGGCCTCCGCCTGGCCGTCCGACGCGAAGATCGCCGAGCGGTACTGGGTGCCGATGTCGTTGCCCTGGCGCATGCCTTGGGTGGGGTCGTGGTTCTCGAAGAACACGGCGAGGACGTCCTCGAAGCCGATCAGCGCCGGATCGAAACAGACGCGCACCGTCTCGGTATGGCCGGTGCGCCCCGAGCACACCTCGCCGTAGGTGGGGTTCGGCGTGTTGCCGCCCATGTAGCCCGCCGCGGTGTTGGTCACGCCGGGCGTCGTCCAGAACAGCTTCTCGGCGCCCCAGAAGCAGCCGAGCGCGAGGTGCGCCACCTCCGAGCCCGGGGGAGTGGCGAGAAGGTCGCCGCCCAGGACCTCGTGCCGGAGGGCCGCGGGCAGGAGGGGTGCGTCGCGTCCGGGCAGGGCCACGCGCGGGTCGACCATGCGCGGGTGGGAGGTGCTCCAGGGATTGTTCATCGTTCCAGGGTAGACGCGGCGCGTCGGGGTCCGGCACCCCCGTTAGGCTGGGAGGCATGACCGCCACCTTCCGTCCCGGCTTCTACACGACCACCGCCGATGCCGCCTCCGTGGCCGGCGACTGGAGGCTGGCCGGCTGGGCGACGAAGGTGCTGCGGCTGCCCGACGAGTGGGGTGCACAAGCCCGCCGGGAGGTCTTCGTCGAACTGGGTCGCGCGGTCGGCGCGGCCGAGCCGGTCACCAGCGCCGATGCCCTCGACGCGGCCCTCGGACGCCTCGAGCCGCAGACGGTCGTGGTGTGGGTGCGCGGCGCCACCTTCGCCGACGAGCGGCCGGCGCTCTGGTCCGCGCTGTCCGACGTCTTCGTCGCGCGCGCCCGCCGGGCTCCGGCCTTCGCCGTCGTGCTGGTCGGGGCCGACAAGCGGTCCAAGGAGCGCGACCGCTGAGCGGGGCGCCGATCAGGCGACCGGACGCGCGAGGTCCTGCCCGTGCGGCCTGTCGAAATGTCGGACGGCTCTGCGAGGATGCGAGAACCCGCTCGGCGCGGGCCACCACCGAAGGGAAGCCAACCATGTCCCAGCAGCTCAATCCCTACCTCACGTTCAAGGGCAACTGCGAACAGGCGATGCAGTTCTACGCGCAGGCACTCGGCGGCACGCTGACGCTCTCGACGTTCCGCGAGTCCGGCATGGACGCCGACGGCGTCATGCACTCCTCCGTCGACACGGACGCCGGGTTCCACATCTTCGCCAGCGACGACATGCCCGGCATGGGGTCTGTCTACGTGCACGGCAACGACATCCAGATGAGCATCTCCGGCGACGAGCCCGACGCCTTGCGCGGCTACTGGGCGGCGCTGACCGAAGGCGGGCAGGTCACCGTCCCGCTGGAGCCGGCGCCGTGGGGCGACGAGTATGGCCAGTTCATCGACAAGTTCGGCATCGCCTGGCACATGAACATCACGCCGCCGAGCGAGTGATCCGTGCGCGCGTGTGTGCCTGCTCTCGTTGGGCGTAGCGTGCCGCTGTGATCAAGTACCTCGGGTCCAAACGCGCTCTGGTACCGGTGCTCGGCGCGATCGCCTCCGCGGTCGAGGCGCGGACGGCGGTCGACCTGTTCACCGGCACCACTCGGGTGGCGCAGGAGTTCAAGCGCCGGGGCCTCACGGTGACCGCGGCCGACATCGCCACCTACAGCCTCGTACTCAGCGACTGCTACATCGTCACCGATGAGCGCGCGGTCGACGAGGCCGCGCTGGACGACGCGCTGCGCCGGCTCAACGGGCTGCCGGGGCGTCCCGGGTACGTGACGCGCGTCTTCTGCGAGCAGGCGCGGTACTTCCAGCCTCGCAACGGTGCGCGCATCGACGCGATCCGCGACGCGCTCGAGGCCGACTACCGGGGTTCGCCGCTGTACGGGGTCCTGCTGACCGCGCTCATGCTGGCCGCCGACCGGGTCGATTCGACGACCGGGCTGCAGATGGCGTACCTGAAGCGGTGGGCGCCGCGCTCCTTCGGCGAGCTTGAGCTGCGGCGTCCGCGGCTGCTGCCGGGTGCGGGTTTCACGGTGAGCGGCGACGCGATGGTCGTCGTCGACGACCTGGCCCCGGTCGACCTGATGTACCTGGACCCGCCCTACAACCAGCACCGGTACTACACGAACTACCACGTGTGGGAGACCCTCGTCCGCTGGGACGCCCCGGCGCACTACGGCGTCGCCTGCAAGCGGGTCGACAGCCGCGACGCCGCCACCAAGAGCGTCTTCAACCGCAAGCGCGAGATGCCGGCCGCCCTCGCGGACCTGATCGGCCGGGCGCGGGCGGAGGTGGTGGTGGTGTCCTACAACGACGAGTCGTGGATCACGGCCGAGCAGATGGCGTCCTCGTTGCGCGAGGCGGGCCACGAGGACGTCCGGATGCTCGCCTTCGACTCCAAGCGCTACGTGGGCGCCCAGATCGGCATCTTCAACCCGGCCGGTGCGAAGGTCGGCCGCGTGTCGCACCTGCGCAACACGGAGTACGTTTTCGTGGCCGGCCCGTCCGACAAGGTGGACGCCGCGACCTCCGTGGTGCGGAGTGCCGCCGAGCCTCGGGGTAGCGCCCTTTCTTGAGCCGCCGGCCGCCGATCCAAGGTTGGGTGCCGGTGTCGCCTCCGCGTCGTGCGGTGCCCGCGTTGCCGATCCCTGGTCCCGGACCGGGAATACCCCCAACCTCCCCGTAGTTGAGTCGGGTGAACTCAACCTTGAGCTTGAGTCTGCTAGGCTCAACGCGAAACACCCGATCAATGGAGGTAATCCACCATGGCCCGTGCAGTAGGTATCGACCTCGGCACCACCAACTCCGTCGTCGCTGTCCTCGAGGGCGGCGAACCGACGGTCATCCCCAACGCCGAGGGTGCCCGCACGACACCGTCGGTCGTTGCATTCACCAAGAGCGGCGAGGTTCTGGTCGGCGAGGTCGCCAAGCGCCAGGCCGTCACCAACATCGACCGGACGATCCGCTCGGTCAAGCGCCACATGGGTACCAACTGGACCGTCGACATCGACGGCAAGTCGTACGGGCCGCAGGAGATCAGCGCGCGCGTCCTGATGAAGCTGAAGCGAGACGCCGAGGCCTACCTGGGCGAGCCCGTCACCAACGCGGTCATCACCGTGCCCGCCTACTTCGGCGACGCCGAGCGCCAGGCCACCAAGGAGGCCGGCGAGATCGCAGGTCTCAAGGTCGACCGGATCATCAACGAGCCGACCGCGGCGGCCCTCGCCTACGGTCTCGACAAGGGCGACATCGAGCAGACCGTGCTCGTGTTCGACCTCGGTGGCGGCACCTTCGACGTCTCGCTGCTCGATATCGCCGACGGCGTCTTCGAGGTCAAGGCCACCAAGGGCGACAACCGCCTGGGTGGCGACGACTGGGATCAGCGCGTCGTCGACTGGCTGGTGACCCAGTTCAAGAACAACTTCGGCATCGACCTGAGCAAGGACAAGATGGCCCGCCAGCGCCTCCAGGAGGCGGCCGAGCGCGCCAAGATCGAACTGTCCAGCGCCCAGGAGACGCAGATCAACCTGCCCTACATCACGGCCGGTGCCGACGGACCGCTGCACCTCGACGAGAAGCTGACGCGAGCCGAGTTCCAGCGCCTCACGCAAGATCTGCTCGACCGCTGCCGCGCGCCGTTCAACAACGTCATCAAGGACGCCAACACGTCCGTCGGCAAGATCGACCACGTCATCCTGGTCGGCGGCTCCACCCGCATGCCGGCCGTGGTCGATCTCGTCAAGGAGCTGACCGGCGGCAAGGAGCCCAACAAGGGCGTCAACCCCGACGAGGTCGTGGCGCTGGGCGCGAGCCTGCAGGCCGGCGTCCTCAAGGGCGAAGTCAAGGACGTGCTGCTGCTCGACGTCACCCCGCTGAGCCTCGGCATCGAGACCAAGGGCGGCGTGATGACCAAGATCATCGAGCGCAACACGACGATCCCGACCAAGCGTTCCGAGGTCTTCACGACCGCCGACGACAACCAGCCGTCGGTGATGATCCAGGTCTACCAGGGTGAGCGCGACTTCGCCCGCGACAACAAGTCGCTGGGCAACTTCGAGCTGACCGGCCTGATGCCCGCCCCGCGCGGCGTCCCGCAGATCGAGGTGGGCTTCGACATCGACGCCAACGGCATCGTGCACGTCAACGCCAAGGACATGGCCACCGGCAAGGAGCAGTCCATGACGGTGACCGGCGGCTCCGCCCTGGGCAAGGACGACATCGACCGGATGATGAAGGACGCCGAGGCGCACGCCGAGGATGACCGCAAGCGTCGCGAGTCGGTCGAGATGCGCAACGAGGCGGACGCCCTCGCGTTCCGCACCGAGAAGCTCCTCAAGGAGAACGAGGCGTCGATCGGTGAGGACGTGCTGGTTCCGGTCCAGTCGTCGCTCGACGCGCTGAAGGAGGCGCTGAAGGGCGCCGACAACGACGCCGAGGTGAAGGCCGCCATGGACGACCTCAACGAGAAGGCCTCGGCCATGGGCCAGGCGATGTACGCCGCCGCCCAGGCGCAGGGCCAGGCCGACGCGCAGGCTGCCGCGTCCGAGGACGCCGCTGCCCACGACGGGCCCGCCGGTGACGACGACGTCGTGGACGCCGAGATCGTCGACGAGGACAACGACCGCAAGTGAGTATCGCCGCCGCTGGGTAGGCTCCCATGCCAGGGACGCCTACCCGGCGGCGTCACACTCGAACGAGGAGCACTGTGACCGAGAACCCCACTGAGGATTTTGATGCCGACGCCCAGCCCGTGGGTGACGCGGACGCCTTCGAGGTGCCCGACGACGCTTCGTCGCTGACCGAGGAGGGTGCGCCGGTGGAGCCGGCTGCAGGCCCGGCGGCCCCCGCCGAGGGTGATCTGACCGCCCAGCTGGCCGAGCGGACGTCCGATCTGCAGCGGCTGCACGCCGAATACGTCAACTACAAGCGGCGCGTCGACCGCGATCGCGACGTCGCCCGGCAGCGCGGCGTCCAGCAGGTCGTCAACGACCTGCTCCCGGTGCTCGACGCCATCGAGATGGCGAAACAGCACGAGGAACTCGACGGCGGCTTCAAGCTCGTCGTCGACGCGCTCGTGAAGGTGACCGACAAGTACGGGCTGGTCGCCTACGGCGAGGTCGGCGACGTCTTCGACCCGACGATCCACGAGGCGCTGATGACCATGACGATGGACGGCGACCACGCCGAGCAGGTGGTCGCGGCCGTCATTCAGAAGGGCGTCCGGCTCGACGACCGCGTGGTCCGTCCCGCCCGCGTCGGCGTCGCGGACCCCAACTGAGCACGTCCGCGATTCACGAGAAAGGAGGCGCCCATGAGCACCAAGGACTGGCTTGAGAAGGACTACTACAAGGTCCTCGGCGTCTCCAAGGACGCCAAGCCGGAAGAGATCAAGAAGGCATTCCGCAAGCTGGCTCGCGAGAACCACCCCGACCAGAACCCGGGCAACGAGGCGGCCGAACGCCGCTTCAAGGACATCTCCGAGGCCAACTCGGTGCTGTCCGACCCGAAGAAGCGCAAGGAATACGACGAGCAGCGCTCGCTGTTCGGCTCGGGTTTCCGCTTCCCGAGCGGTGGTGGCGGGCGTCCTGGCGGGGCGTCCAGCCCCTCGATGGAGGATCTGTTCCGCAACGCGACCGCGGGCGATCAGAACATCTCCGACCTGTTCGGGGGGCTCTTCGGCAACACCGCGAGCCGACGCGCGACTCGCCAGCCGCGCCGCGGCACCGACATCGAGGGCGAGGCCACCATCGACTTCACCCAGTCGGTGGAGGGCACCACGGTGTCCATGCAGACGGTGTCGGACGCCGCGTGCGCGTCGTGCCGCGGGACCGGCGCGAAAGCCGGCACCGCCCCGACGGTGTGCCCGGCCTGCCAGGGCTCGGGCATGAAGGAGGCGCGTTCGTCGTCCGGGTTCTCGATAGCGGAGCCGTGCCACGACTGCCGGGGTCGCGGTCTCGTCGTCGACGACCCGTGCCCCGACTGCATGGGCTCGGGCCGGGCGCGCTCGACGACGGCCATGCAGGTGCGGATCCCCGCCGGCGTCACCGACGGTCAGCGGATCCGGGTCAAGGGCAAGGGCGGGGCCGGCGAGAACGGCGGTGCCGCCGGAGACCTGTACGTGCTGGTGCATGTGAACCCGCACCGGCTGTTCGGCCGCAAGGGCGACAACCTGACCCTCGCCGCGCCGGTGACGTTCGCCGAGGCGGCGCTCGGGGCTGAGATCGAGGTGCCGACGCTGAACGGCGCCCGGGTCCGGTTGCGCGTCCCCGCGGGCACGCCGAACGGGCGCACGTTCCGTGTCCGCGGCAAGGGCGTCCGCAAGAGCAACGGTGAGTACGGCGACCTGCTGGTCACGGTCGAGGTGCAGGTGCCCTCCTCCCTGACCAGCGGCGCGGCCGACGCGCTGCGCAGCTACGCGGATGCCGCGGATCCGAGCGACCCGCGCGGGCTGCTGTTCAGGGCGTGAACGACATGTCGGATCATCTGCCTGCCCGCATGGACGCGGACGCGCCCCAGTTCACGGTCACCGTCGCGGCCAGGCTGGCCGACCTGCATCCGCAGACCCTGCGCGGGTATGACCGGCTCGGCCTCGTGGTGCCGTCGCGTTCAAAAGGGCGCGGGCGCCGCTACTCGCTGCGCGACATCGCCCTGCTGCGGCACATCCAGGTGTTGTCGCAGGAGGGCATCAACCTCGAGGGCATCCGGCGCATCCTTCGGCTGGAGGCCGAACTGGACGAAGCGCGCCTCCAGATCGCACGCCTGATGGAGATCGTGGCCTCCCGCGCGGATGGCCCTCGCGACATCGCCCGCACCTTCACCGCCGGCCACGGCACGATTCACCTGGGCCGGACCGTGCGTGCCCGTTCGCCGCGCGCGCTGACGTCGGGGGCCTGAGCCGCCGGCTGTCACGCGCCTAGCGGAGGTGGCGGAGGAACCGCTTCGGGTCGGCCAGGAAGTAGCGCTCGTTGACCACGAGGTCGAGATCCGCCCACGCGCAGGGTGCGAGCCCGGCGTCGGTCAGTTGCACGATGGTGGCACCGGGCAGCATGCCCGCGACTCTAGAACAACGTCCTGACGTTCCTTCGCGCGGACCACCGGTCTCCGACCGGCGGTAGGAATTGCGACGGTCCCGTCACGATTGGCACTGCCGCTGGGAAATTGGGCAGGGGGAGCGCGGGCGTTGTGGTTGAATCGGCGGGCAGGGGGGACGGTATTGCTGGGGCAGGGCGTGAGAAGGGTGGCTGTATGAGTGGAACGGCGGCGTCAGCGAAGGTGTGGCGACGCATCGGCTCTCATGCACGCGATGCCCTGCTGAAGTCACTCGCGCCGCTGGAGTTGCGCGCGATCCTCGCCGACGTGGCGCGCTCGCGCGCCTTCGCGCAGACCCCCGCCGATCTCATCAAGCGCTGGCGTGAGGACCGGCTCCTCATGCCGTCCCTGCTCGATCCGCGCGAGGCGCTGCCGATCACGTCCCGCCTGTGGGAGCTCACGCCCAAGGAGTTCGTGGGCGTCACGCTCTCCCAACTGACGTCGCTCGGCTCGGGCGTCCATCTGGGCGGTCGCGGGCAGAACCGCGTCATCACGACCATGCGGCTGACCGAGGTGCTGGCCGACCCCGTGCACGGTCTGGCGCTCGAGGCGTCCCGGCGACGGCGCAACGGCCACTCCCGCGTCCACCTGGCCACGCACGCCCGGTGCACGCACGCGTGGGACTCGGCCGAGGAGTCCTCGCATGAACTGCGCTTCTCGCTGATCTCCAGCGCACCGGACGGCGGCGCGCAGAGCACCGAGGCCGAGCTTCTCGATCTGCACCTCGACTTCTGGCGGGAGGCGCTCGGCGCCGTCGTTCCCGGCGGACGGGTGGTGCTGTCGGTGTGGGATCCGGCCCTTGCGGGTCTGGTCGCCGAGCGCGGCACGTGTGACGGCGGCATCGTCGTGGACGAAGGTGCGGACGCCGCGGCGCCGGAGCGGACGCCGTGGCGTAACCCCTACACGTCTGCGGCCTTCCGGTTCGTCGTCGAGCACGACGGTCAGACCGTCGAGCTGGGCGACGGCGGATTCGTCAACTGGACGCAGGCGCTCACCCGCAACCGCAAGGACCGCTGCCTGGTCTCGGGCATCTCCGTGGATGCCATCGTCGCGCACACCTGGGAGCACCGCGACTGATGCCGGCGCGCCCCCGGGCGCGACGGGCTGGTCCGCTCAGCCGGCCAGCCAGGCGGCGTACGCGTCGAAGCGGTAGGGGCGTCCGAGGAAGTCGGCGACGAGGTCGGCGGCGTCCTTGCGCCCACCCTGGGCGAGGATCGTGTCCCGGTAGCGGCCGGCCACCTCGGGGTCGAACAGGTCGTCGGGGTCGAACGCGCTGAACAGGTCCTTGGCGATCACCAGGCTCCACATGTAGGTGTAGTAGGCCGAGCCGTAGCCGGCGAGATGCCCGAAGCTGGTCGGCATGCAGGTGCCCGGAAGGTAGCCGAACATCGAGTAGCGCTCCTGGAGCTCGGCGGTGCGCCCGGCCAGATCCTCGGGGTTCTCCTCATGCAGGTAGTAGGAGAGCGCGGCGTAGAACATCTGCGTGCGCGCGAGGAAGCCCTTGCCGAACTCGTTGGCCGCACGCATCCGGGCGACCAGGTCCGCGGGAATGGGCTGGCCGGCCGCGTCGATCGCGAAGGCGGGCAGGACGCGGGCGTCCCAGGCCCACTCCTCGAGCATCTGGCTGGGCGCCTCGACGAAGTCCCATTCGGTGGCGACGCCGGAGAACTCCACCCACGTCTGGCCGCCGCCGACGAGATGGTGGATCAGGTGGCCGAACTCGTGGAACAGCGTCACCACGTCGCTGTGGGCCATCAGGCCGGTCGGGAAGTTGCAGACCAGGACACCCTCGGGCAGCTGCCGGTCGGCCACGCCCTCGCTGAGTGTGAACTGGGCTGCGTGCTTGTACTTGCCCTCGCGCGGGTGCAGGTCGAGGTAGAGGCGTCCGACCGGCGAGCCGTCCTCGGCGCGGGTGACGTCGTAGGCCAGGACGCTGGGGTGCCACACCGGCGCGTCGACCTGCGCGTAGGTCAGGCCGAACAGGCGTCCGGTGACCTCCAGCAGCCCCGCGCGGACGCGCGACGCGTCGAGGTAGGTGCGCACGAGCTGGGCGTCGACGTCGAGCTGCTCGCGGCGGTGCACCTCGGTGTAGTAGGCGACGTCGGACGCCTCGATTCGGTCGGCGTCCGGCTGGTCGCGGTGCAGCCGCTCCAGCAGGACGGCCACGTCGCGGCGGGCGGGCGCGTCCGCCGCGTCGGCGATCTGGTCGACGAAGGCGGCGATGGCCTCGCCGCTGCCGATCATCTTCACCTCGGCGTCGTAGTCGGCCCAGGTGGGGTAGCCGAGGAGCGAGGCGAACTCGGCGCGCAGCGCGAACATCTCGTGCAGCACGGGGACGTTGTCGGGGTAGCCGATGGTCAGCGACGCCGCCATGAGCGCGCGGCGGGCTTCCGCATCGTGCGCGAAGGTGCGGAACGGGATCGCGTCGGGATAGTCCGTGGTGACCGTGACCAGTCCGTCGTCGCCTGCGGGATGGGCGTCGATCCAGTCTTGGGGCAGTCCGTCCAGCTGGGCGGGCGTCACGGCGATCGACCGGGTGTCCTCGCGGATGGTCCGCGCGAACGTCTGGCTGAGCACGGTGAGCCGGTCGTTGATCGCCTTGATCCGGGCGCGCACCGCGTCGTCGGCGGCCACGCCGGCCCGCCGGAAGGAACGCAGCGTGCGCTCCAGCAGGCGCGACGCGTCGGCGTCGAGGCCGGCCGGGTCGAGGGCGGTGAACACCGCGTACAGCTCGGTGTCCAGCCCCAGCTCGCTCGCCAGGGTGCGTGCGGCGAGCGCGGATTCCTCGGCGGCCTCGCGGACGGCGGCGTCCGGGTGCACCTCGCTGAACAGTGATGCCCGCGCGGCGGTGGTGCCCAGCGTGATCGAGAGGTCGTTCCAGGCGTGCAGCGCGTCCAGGGTGGACGCCTGCGGCGCTGCCTTGAGCGCGGCGGCGCCGTCCCGCACGGCGTCCAGGGCGCGCGCGGAGGTGTCGGTGATCCAGGCGCGGTAGGCATCGGCGTCCGCGGCGGGCAGGGTGAGGGGAGCGAGGTCGGGCACGAGGGAACCCTACCCACTGCCGCGGGCGCAGCCGTTCACCGAGGCACTCCCTCGGGCCACGGCCTGGACGTTCGGTGCGACACTGGGCGCCTCTGGGTGAGCGACGTCGTGGAGGGGGGCGCCCTGTGAAGCAGTGGACCCCCGGCGACGTTCGCGCTCGCATCCTGCTCGCCGTCGGCCTCGTGCCGCCCGGGCGGGTGGCGTCCTACGGCGACATCGCGGCCATCGTCGGCTGCGGCCCTCGGCAGGTGGGCGCCGTCCTGCGCGACCACGGGGAGTCCGTGCCGTGGTGGAGGATCGTCGGGCACGACGGCGTCCTGGCGCCACTGGCGAAAGCGCGACCGCACTGGGAGCGTGAGGGGATCGAGGTGCGCCCGGACGGCCGCGGCGCCCGGATGCGCGATCACCGCGCCGACGCCGCCGAACTCGCCGACGAATACCGGTGCGCGCTCGCCGAGCACGGCCGCCCGTGACCCGTGGAGGTTCTGCCGCGACGGTGGAATACTGGGGTGCGAGGAAAAGTTGAGTCGGGTGATATCAACTTCGTCTCGAACCGAGGGAAGGACCGTTCGTGGACACTGCCAAGCTCACCACCAGGAGCCGCGACGCCGTGAGCGCCGCACTGCGGCACGCACTCACCCAGGGCAACCCGCAGGCCGAACCCAGCCATCTGCTGCACGCGACGCTCATGGTCCCCGACAACACCGTCGGGGCGCTGATCGGGGCGGCCGGTGCCGACCCGGCCGCGATCGACCAGGCGGCCCAGGCGGCGATCGCGAAGCTGCCCAGCTCGACCGGCAGCTCCGTCAGCCAGCCCGGGCTCTCGGGTTCGCTCGCACGCGTGCTGGCGGACGCCGAGACCCGCGCCGAGCAATTCGGCGACGACTTCGTGGCCACCGAGCACCTGCTCATCGCGCTCGCGGCCGTGGCGTCCGACGTGCAGCCGGTGCTCCGTCGCGCCGGGCTCACGCCCGAGGTGCTGACCGCCGCCTTCAACGACGCCCGCGGCGGCAAGCGCGTCACCTCGGCCGAGGCCGAGGGGGGCGAGTCGGCGCTCGCGAAGTACTCGGTCGACCTCACCGAACGCGCCCGCGAGGGCAAGCTCGACCCCGTCATCGGCCGCGACACCGAGATCCGCCGCGTCGTGCAGGTGCTCAGCCGCCGCACCAAGAACAACCCCGTGCTGATCGGCGAACCCGGCGTCGGCAAGACCGCCGTCGTCGAGGGCCTCGCCCAGCGCGTCGTCGCCGGCGACGTGCCGGATTCCCTGAGCGGACGCCGCGTCGTCAGCCTCGACCTGGCGAGCATGGTCGCGGGCGCCAAGTACCGCGGCGAGTTCGAGGAGCGGTTGAAGGCCGTCCTCAACGAGATCAAGGAGTCCGAGGGACAGGTCGTCACGTTCATCGACGAACTGCACACCGTCGTCGGCGCGGGCGCGTCCGGCGAGGGCGCCATGGACGCCGGCAACATGCTCAAGCCCATGCTCGCCCGTGGCGAGCTGCGGATGATCGGCGCCACGACGCTCGACGAGTACCGCGAGCGCATCGAGAAGGACCCGGCGCTGGAGCGTCGCTTCCAGCAGGTGTTCGTGGGCGAGCCGTCCGTCGAGGACACGATCGCGATCCTGCGCGGCCTGCGCGAGCGCTACGAGGCCCACCACAAGGTGCGCATCACCGACGGCGCGCTGGTCGCGGCCGCCCAGCTCTCGAACCGTTACATCACCTCCCGCCAGCTCCCCGACAAGGCGATCGACCTGATCGACGAGTCGGCGTCCCGGTTGCGGATGGAGATCGACTCCTCGCCGGAGGAGATCGACCAGCTGCGCCGCACCATCGACCGGATGACGATGCAGGCGTTCGCCCTCGAGAAAGAGACGGACGCGGCGTCCACCGAGCGCTACACCCGGCTGAGCGCCGAACTGGCCGACGCCAAGGAGGAACTGCGAGGGCTCGAGGCGCGCTGGGAGGCCGAGAAGTCGGGTCTGAACCGGGTCGGCGAGGTCAAAGCCGAGATCGACCGGCTGCGCGCCGACGCCGAGCGCGCCCAGCGCGAGAGCGATCTCACCCGGGCGTCCGAGATCCTGTACGGGCAGATCCCCACGCTCGAGGCGGAGCTCGAGCACGCGGCGCAAGAGGACGACGCCCGGACGCCGATGGTCGCCGAAGAGGTGACCGCCGTCGACATCGCCGAGGTGGTCGGCTCGTGGACGGGCATCCCCGTCGGCCGGATGCTGCAGGGCGAGAGCGAGAAGCTGCTCTCGATGGAGACCCACCTCGGCGAGCGCCTGATCGGCCAGCGCGCAGCGGTCAGGGCCGTGTCGGACGCCGTCCGCCGCTCCCGCGCGGGCATCTCGGACCCGAACCGGCCCACCGGCTCGTTCCTGTTCCTCGGGCCCACGGGCGTCGGCAAGACGGAGCTGGCCAAGTCGCTGGCGGCGTTCCTGTTCGACGACGAGCGCGCGATGGTCCGCGTCGACATGAGCGAGTACGGCGAGAAGCACTCGGTGGCGCGCCTGGTCGGCGCCCCTCCGGGCTACGTCGGCTACGAGGAGGGCGGCCAGCTCACCGAGGCCGTGCGGCGGCGTCCTTACTCGGTCGTGCTGCTCGACGAGGTCGAGAAGGCGCACCCGGACGTGTTCAACATCCTGCTGCAGGTGCTCGACGACGGACGCCTCACCGACGGCCAGGGTCGGACGGTCGACTTCCGCAACGTGATCCTGATCCTGACCTCGAACCTGGGCTCGCAGTTCCTCGCCGATCCGGCGCTGGACGCCGACGCCAAGCAGCGGGCGGTCATGGCCGTGG
Source organism: Propionibacteriaceae bacterium (assembly GCA_032229785.1). Lineage (GTDB taxonomy): Bacteria > Actinomycetota > Actinomycetes > Propionibacteriales > Propionibacteriaceae > Propioniciclava. Next base: position 97,396 of record JAVTWJ010000063.1, on the reverse strand, counting down.
TGCGGCAGGCGTTCAAGCCCGAGTTCCTGAACCGGCTCGACGACATCGTGATGTTCGATCCGCTCAGCGAGGACGACCTGGTGCACATCGTCGACATCCAGCTGCGCCGGGTGGCCGCGCGCCTCGCCGATCGCCGGATCACCCTCACGGTCACGGACGCCGCGAAGGCGTGGCTCGCGTCCACCGGCTTCGACCCGGTCTATGGCGCGCGCCCGCTGAAGCGGCTGATCCAGACCACGATCGAGGACGCCCTCGCCCGCCGGATGCTGGCCGGCGACCTCCAGGAGGGCCAGACGATCACCTTCGAGGAGGACGCCGACGGCGCGGGCCTGATCGTCGTGTGAGGTTCGGCCCGGCGCGGCGGCCTCCACCCGGTGGATGGTTGACGGCGTAACAGCGCGGTAGCGCGCGAGAAACTGGTCGGTGACAAGGCGCCCGTAGCATCCGCTGGCATGAAGATCATCGTCATTGGAGCGGGCATCGGTGGGGCGAGCGCAGGCATCGCGTTGAAGCGTCTGGGGCACGAGGTCGTCATCTACGACCAGATGCGGGAGAACAAGCCGGTCGGCGCGGCACTGTCCCTGTGGTCGAACGGGGTGAAGGTGCTCAACTGGCTGGGGCTGGCCGACGAGGTCGCCGCGCTCGGCGGGTCGATGGACGACATGGCCTACGTCGACGGCCTCACCGGCGAGACGCTGTGCCAGTTCTCCTTGGCGCCCGTCACCGAACAGACCGGCCAGAAGCCCTACCCGGTGGCGCGCGCCGACCTGCAGGCGCTGCTCATGGAACGCTTCGGCAGGGACGGCATCCACCTCGGCATGCGCATGGAGGGCATCGCCGACGACGGCGAGACGGTCACGGTGACCTTCGCCGACGGCTCGACCGACACCGCCGACATGCTGATCGGCGCCGACGGCGCCCGCTCGATCACCCGCGACTACGTCACCCCCGACGGCACGCCCACCGCCGAGCGCGAGTACTCCGGCTACACCAATTTCAACGGGCTGGTCGCGGTGAACGAGGCGATCGGGCCGGCCAACCAGTGGACCAGCTACGTCGCCGACGGCAAGCGCGCCTGCGTGATGCCGGTGGCCGGCGACCGGTTCTACTTCTGGTTCGACGTCACCCAGCCGTCCGGGCTGCCCTACGACCGCGCCGACGGCAAGGCGCCGCTCGAAGAGGCGTTCGCGGGCTGGGCGCCCGGCGTGCAAGCGCTCCTGGAGTCGATCGACGCCGAGAAGTCGTTGAACCGCGTCGAGATCTGGGACATCACCCCGTTCCCGACGTGGGCGAAGGGCCGCGTCGCGATCCTCGGGGACGCCGCGCACAACACGGCGCCCGACATCGGCCAGGGCGCCTGTTCGGCGCTGGAGGACTCGTTCGCCCTGGCCATCGCGGTGGCGACCAACACGCTCGGTGTCGAGGACACGCTGCTGCGCTACGAGAAGATCCGTGCCGAGCGCGCCGGCGACCTCGTGCTGCGCGCCCGCAAGCGAGGCGAGGAGACCCACGCCTACGACCGGGCGGCCACGCAGGCCTGGTACGCCAGCCTGCGCGGAGCCGACGGCGTCGGCATCATCAGGGGCATCGTCGGCAACATCGTCGACAGCCCCGTCAACCTGGGCGGTGGAGTCCTCGTGTGAGGGCGGACGCTCGTCCGGGGCGCGTCCGTTCAGGCGATGGTGCCCCGCGGTGGTGTCGGACGGTCTCGCTAGGCTTTCGGGCATGAGCCGCCGGAGTCAGGACAAGAGGGCCACGCGAGCGAAGGAGCGGGCCAAGCAGCGTGCGCACCAGAGACAGCGGGAGCAGCAGGCGGGGCAGCCGCGCGATGAGGAGGCGCGCGACGCACGCGCGCGCTTCGAGGAGGTGTTCGGGTGGTACCGGGAGTCCGTTCCTTCCGCGCCCGGCGCCCGCGAGCTGATGGAACAGGTGCGCGACGGGCGCGTGCTCGCTCCGGTGGCGGCCTCCGAGGCCCGGGCGATGACCGCGGAGGCGTTCTATGCGGACGCCGAGGGCGTCCTGGTCGCCTGGGTTCGCGACCTCTATGCCGGTGGCTGGCAGCCGACCGAGTTGATCCGCATCATGCGACTCCGGGCGAAAGGCCCCGGCGGCGAGTTGATGCGTCTGGCCGTGGCGGCCGAACGCGCGGCGCGCCAGGGGCCGACCCTGCGCGATCCTCTCTGGGTGCGGCAGTGGGACGCCGCCCGCCTGCCCAGGCATCTGCCGGCCGCCGGATGGGCGGCCGCGTGGGCCGACCGGATTGCCGGCGGGGACGGACTGGAGGAGTTCTTCCGGTTGGTGCTGATGGCGGGTGGTCTCCCGCGACTCGAGCTCTTGTTGCCGCCTCTTTCGGGGGCCCGGCCTCCGCTGGCGGCCCGTTCCTTCTCGGCCACGACCAACCCCGTTCTCGAGCGTGTCCGGGCGCTGCTGGCCAAGGCCGAGTCGACCGACCATGAGGCCGAGGCGATGGTCTATACGGCGAAGGCCCAGGAGCTGATGACCAAGCACGCGATCGAGCAGGCGATGCTCGACGCGGCGGATCCAGCGGCCAGCGCACCCGGGCTGATCCGGATCCCGATCGATTCGCCGTATGCGGACGCCAAAGCGCACCTGCTGCAGACCGTCGCCGAGCACACGCGATGCCGGGCGGTGTATCTGTCCGCCGTGGCCATGTCCAGCGTGGTCGGCTATCCGGCCGATCTGGAGGCGGTCGAGTTGCTGTTCACGTCGCTGCTGGTTCAGGCCCAGCGCGGAATGGCCGACGCGAGCGCCTCGGCCTCGCCCGGCGCGCGTGCGCGTTCGCAGGGCTACCGCGCCGCGTTTCTGAGCGGCTTCACACGGCGGATCGGTGAGCGCCTGGGCGAGGTGAGACGAGCCGCCTACGCGGGGGCTGGGGGAGAGGCGTTCTTGCCGGTGCTGCGCTCCCGCGACGCCCGGGTCGAGGCGTTCCTCGCCGAGCACTTCAGGCCCGTCGACAGCGCTGTCCGTGGGGGATACGACCCGGTCGGCTATGCGCGTGGCCGGATGGCGGGCGATGCGGCGGCGCTGACGTCGGGTTCGCTCCCGACCTGACCTTTCCCGGTCAGTGCTGCTCGTCGGCCAGATGCAGGATCGCCTCGACGAACGCCCCGATGCCGGCGGCGACGTCGTTGACGCTGACGAACTCGTCCGGGTGATGGCTGATGCCGCCGGGGTTGCGCAGGAACAGCATGCCCACGTCGGTGACGTCCGCGATCGCCATGCCGTCGTGGCCGGCGCGACTGAACAGGGCCGCGGGGGCGTCCGCACCGGCGGGCAGGGTGGCCATGATGCCCTCACGCACGACGTCTTGGAGCAGCGGGGCGCAGAAGACCGCAGGCGCGCTGTGGATCTCGCGGGAGCGCCAGCGCAGGCCGCGGCGTCCCATGATCGCATCCAGGTCGCGGGCGATGGCGTCCCACACGCGGTCGCGCGAGTCGTCGAACTCGCCCCGAAGGTCGAGGCTGAGCCTGGCCTCGCCCGGCACGACGTTCACCGCGCCCGGGACGGTCTCCAGCTGGCCGACCGTGCCGATGATGTGATGCTCGGCCCGGCAGATCCGCTCCACGGACAATGCGGCCTCGCTCGCGCCCAGCAGCGCGTCGCGCCGGGTCTCGTACGGCGTGCCGCCCGCGTGCCGGGCCTCGCCCTCGACCGTGATCTGGAACCGCCGCGCGCTCGCGATCGACGACACCACGGCGAGCGACTCGCCGCGCGCGTCCAACTCCGGGCCCTGCTCGATGTGCGCCTCCAGGTAGCCGACGAGCTGCTCGCGGCGGTACGCCGCCTCGCCGACGCGGCTCGGGTCGAGCCCGAAGTCGAGGAACGCCTCCCGCAGCGTCACGCCGCCCGCATCGGTGAGCCCCCACCACTCCTCACGCCATCCGCCGGCCGACGCCGCGGACCCCAGAAGCGCCTTGCCGAACCGGGTGCCCTCCTCGTCGGAGAACGCGATCACCTCCACCGCGAACGGCAACGGCACCCGCGCGGGCCGGTCCGAACCGGCGGGGGCGGACAGCAGCCGGACCACCTCGAGCGCCATCAGGACGCCCACGATGCCGTCGAAACGGCCGGCGTTCGGCACGGTGTCCAGGTGCGAGCCGAGCAGGAGCGCGGGCGTCTCGGAATCTCCCGAGACCGGCAGTATCCGGCCGACCTGGTTGCCGACGGCGTCCTGGCGCGTCGTCATGCCGATCTCCCGCATCCATTCGGCGACAAGGCGATTGACTCGCGCATGCTCGGGGGAGAGATAGACCCGTTCGATGCCGGAGCCGGGCGTCGCGGTGACCCGTGCGAGCTCGCCGCAACGCGCCACGACGCGTCGCGCTGCTGCGGCGACGACCTCGGGGTTGACGCGCCCCCGGCTCCGGGGCGCGCTCATCGCGCCCGGTACACGTCACTCGCCGCCTCGACGCCGCCCCCGCTCGGGACGGGGACGCCGAAGCGCCGCAGCGCGGCCTCCAGCGCGGCGAGCGTGGTGTTCACGGCGTCCGGGCGGGCGTTGTAGCCCATGGTGCCGATCCGCCAGACCCGGCCGTGCAGCGGTCCGAACGACGTGCCGATCTCGATGCCGAAGTCGTCCAGCATCATGGCGCGCACCGCATCCCCGGGCACTCCCTGCGGGATCTCGACGGCCACCACGTTGTTCATCTTGTGGGCGACATCGCCGAACACGGCGAGCCCGAGCGCCCGGACGCCGGCCAGCATCGCCTCGCCCGCCACCTCGTGCCGGGCGATCGCCTGAGCGCGCCCCTCGATCAGCATCAGACGGGCGCACTCGCGGGCCGCGTACAGCATCGAGGTCGCCTCGGTGTGGTGGTTGAGGCGGCGCGGCCCCCAGTAGTCGAGGATCATGCCGAGGTCGAAGTAGTTGGACCGGATGAAGTCGGACGCCTCCGGGTCGCCCTCCTCGCGGATGCCCGCCTCGACCCGGCCGCGGGAGCGGATCACCTCGACCGCGCGCGCCGACAGGGTGATCGGTGCGGACCCGGACGGGCCGCCGAGGCACTTCTGCAGGCCGGCGGTGGCGGCGTCCAGGCCCCAGGCGTCCGTCTCGAACGCGTTGCCGCCGAGTGAGGCCGTGGCATCGGAGTAGAACAGGACGCCGTGGCGCTCGCACAGCGCGCCGAGTTCGTCCAGCGGCTGCGCCATCGTCGTGGAGGTGTCGCCGTGCACCAGTGCGAGCACCGCGGGCTTGACCCGGACGATCGCCTCCTCGATCGCCGATACCGGGAAGACCTGCCCCCAGTCGGTCTCGATCGTGTGCACCTGCGCCCGTGCCCGCTCGGCGATCTCGGCGAGCAGGTGCCCGAACCGGCCGAAGACCGGCACCAGCACGCGGTCGCCGGGGCGCAGCAGTGACACCAGCGCGGCCTCGATCCCGGCGCGCGAGGTGCCATCCACCAGGAGCGTCGCCTCATTGGCGGTCGCCCACACGCCCCGGTAGAGCTGCTGGGTCTCATTCATCGTCGTGGTCATGAACGGGTCGTACTGACCGACGAGCGGCGCCGACATGGCGCGCAGCACGCTCGGGTACGCCGAGATCGGTCCGGGGCCCATCAGCAGGCGGCCGGGTGGATCGATCGGGCCAGGGACGGTCATGGGGGAATCCTCCTCGTGCGGCAGCGGGCGCGCGTCGGCGGGCGGGGCGGTGTCGTTCATGTCAGCAGCGACTCGAGCCGCCGCGCCACCCGGACGAGGGCGATGTCGGTGCCCTCGCCCGAGATGAGCGCCACACCGACCGGGGCAGGCCCGAGTTGAGACGCCACCGTCATCAGCGGCGCCGACAGCGAGGGCAGGCCACCGATCGCGGCGGGCGTCGTCATGCGCAGCGTGGCCGCGCGAACGGCCGCCACCTGCGACCCCGACCGTGTGCGCATCGGCGCCGGGCCAGGGACGGTCGGCATGATCAGCACGGCGTTCGCGACGAGTCCGTGCAGGTGGTCGTGAAGGCGGTGCAGTTCGGCGCGGGCCTCGACCTCCTGCTCGCGGGTGATCTCGGATGCGGCCCGGAACCGCTCGGCGACAGCAGCCCCGGTCGCGCCCGGATGCTCGCGCATCCATTCGCCGTTGTTGCGCCACGCCTCGGCGCCCTGCACGATCCGGAACGGCTCGTAGTAGCGGTCGAGGTCGCCGAGGCCCACCGTGCCGATCTCAGGGGCCCCGGGCGCCGTGGCGACCCGGTCGAGCAGCGCGCCGAACCCTTCGCGCGTCGCGGGCTCGGCGGCCTCGACCCCCTCGGAGACCACCAGGAGGCGCCAGGGCAGATCCTCGCCGGACGAACCGTAGACGCGCTCGGTGGACGCCGACCCGTCGTAGGCCAGGCACCAATCGGCGACCCGCTGCAGCGTGCTCGACTCCCGGGTGAGCCAGCCGATGCTGTCGAACGACTGCGCGAGGGGCAGCAACCCCTGGCGCGGCACCAGGTTGTGCGTCGTGCGCAGGCCCCACAAACCCTGATAGGACGCCGGGACGCGGATCGATCCGGCCGTGTCGGTGGCCAGCCCGATCTCGGCCTGGCCGGTGGCGACCGCGCTCGCGGGACCGTTCGAGGAGCCGCCGGGCAGCGCGCCCGGCACGGCGCCGTTGGGCGGCGTCCCGTAGTGCGGGTTGTCGCCGGCGATGCTGTAGGCGAACTCGTCGGTGCGCGCGATGCCGCGCAGGGACGCCCCGCCGAACAGCAGGTCGCTCACGGCGGGCGCGGTGGTTGCTTCGGGACGCGCGTGCCGCAGGTAGGTGGGGTTGCCGGCTCCGATGCGACGCCCCTGGATCGCGAACAGGTCCTTCACGGCGAACGTGAGACCATCGAGCGGGCCGCTCGCCTGCGCGTGCCAGAACGGGTCGCCGACGTTGCGCCACACCGAGCGGTCCAGTGGCTGGGCGCGCGGGGTCACATGCGCCACGGTGATCTGCCAGCGCCCGTCGCACTTCTGCCAGAGCTGCGTCTGGAGCCCGGTTCCGCCGGCGGCGTACCGGGAGATCGAGACCAGCAGGACGGCGTCCTCGGACAGGCGGCGGCCCTCGATGCGCTCGATGGTGCGGGCGGGCACGCCGCCGCGGGCGCCGCGGAAGGCCGAGATCGCGTCGTGTCCGACGATCAGGCCGGCGGCGTCCCCGCGCAGGGTGGTGGGGGCGTCGGCGAACGCGCCGTCGAGCACCTCGAGGTCGTCGGTCATGATCGCCCGCTCGTAGCGCCAGAACGCGTCCAGCAGGTCGGGCGGCAGGTCGGACGCGTCCCGCGGGCCGCGAGGCAACCCGGCCGGGTCACTGCGTTCGGTCACGGGAGACCCCCTCGAAGTCGGACTCGCGGATGCGGGCATGAACGCCGCAGGTGAGGTCGACCACCTGGGAGATGTCGAAGTCGGTCGCCGCGCTCAGGTAGGCGTAGGCCAGGTGCTCGTCCAGGCCCCAGCGGGCCCGGATCAGGGCGATCGCCGCTCGCACGCAGGCGCGCATCGCCTCGGTCAAGTCGGGATCGAGCCCGGTCGGCACCAGATAGCCCCCGGCGCGGACCAGCGGCCCGGTCACCTCGCCGAACGCGGCCAGCGCCTGGTCGCGCGGGACGACGTCGAAGCGCAGCGTTGCGCGCAGGGACGCCTCGAGCGCGGTCAGCGCCACCTCGCCGTCGCCCTGGGCGAAGTGCGGGTCGCCGACGTAGGCGAGCGCGCCCTCCACCTGCACGGGCAGGTAGAGCACGCTGCCCTCCACCAGCAGGTTGATGTCGATGTTGCCGCCGTGCGCGCCCGGCGGCACCGAGTGCGGGCGGACGTCCGTATCGACGGCGACGCCCATCGTGCCGAGGAATGGAGCGAGCCCGAAGGCGACGATCCTCGGTCCGCCTTCGGTGACGGGAAGGACGCCGACCAGCGCGCCGTCGCGCTCCTCGACGGGGCAGAACACGCTGACGTTGCCCTCGCCGCGCGGCAGTTCGCCGGCGAGCGCGCCGCGTCCGTGCCTGTTCGAGATGACGCCGTAGGGGACGCGCGGGCTGAGGCAGACCACGGTGACTTTCAGCAGGTCGCCCGGGTGGGCGCCCTCGACGCGGATCGGCCCGGTGACTACGTGCGGACCGTCCGTCGCGGGGTCGTGGCCGCGTCCGGCGGCGATCTCGATCGCGTCCCCGAGCACGGACGCCGCGGGCACCCCGTGCCCGGTGAAATAGGCGAGCGGGTCGCGGCCCTGGTCCTCGAGGATGCCCTCGTGGCTGAGGGTGTCGATCGTCACGGTCGTGCCCGCGGCGACCGACAGCACCGGGGCGTCCAAGCGGCAGGGCAGGCGTCCCCACAGCACGTTCGCGGGGGCGGCGGGCAGGTAGACCTCGCCGGGGATGGGGCCGGTGCCGCGCTGCAGGATGGTCGTGGGCACGGTCATGCGGCGGCCGCAGTTCCGGCGCGCAGCAGATGTCCGGCGGGCGGGCGGCGCAGGTGGGGCGCCTCGCCAGCCTCGCCGAGTTCCGCGTCGAACACGACCTCGCCGTGCAGCCAGGTGCGCCGGACACGGCCCGCGAGCGCGCGCCCGTCGTAGGCGCTGATGGGGTGTCGATGCTCCAGTCGGGCGGCCCTCACGGTCGTCGGGTCCTCGGGGGCGAACACGGTCAGGTGCGCGCGTCGACCTTCGGCGATCACGCCGGCGCCCTCGAGGCCGGCGACGGCGGCGGGGCCGGTCGTGTACAGGGGGAGCAGCGTCTCGAGCGGGATCCCGCGATCGCGTGCCTCCGTCCAGGTCGCCGCCAGCCCCACCTGGAGTCCGGCGATGCCGCCCCACGCCAGTCCGAAGTCGCCGTCGCCGGCGCGCTTGAGGTCGACGGTGCTCGGAGAGTGGTCGCTGACGATGGCGTCGATCGTACCGTCGAGGACGCCGTGCCACAGCCCGTCGCGATTGCTCGCCTCGCGGATCGGCGGGCAGCACTTGAACTCGCTCGCGCCGTCGGGGATCTCCTCGGCGGCGATGGTGAGGTAGTGCGGGCAGGTCTCCACGGTGAGGGGCAGACCGTGCGCCTTGGCCCTGCGGATCGCGGGCAACGCGCTCGCGTCACTCAGATGCAGGATGTGGGTGCGGCAGCCGGTGAGTCGGACGCCGTCGATCACCGTCTCGATCGCCGAACGCTCGCTCTCGGCGGGCCTGGAGCGCAGGAATCCCCCGTAGCCGGTGCCGAGGGCGCCCTCGCCCGTGAGGAACGCCGGATCCTCGGCGTGGACGATCAGCCGCGATCCCAGGCCGGCGATCTCGGTCATCGCGCGGAGCAGCTGCCCACGGTCGAGGTGGCCGAATTCGCTGACCCCCGAGGGGGAGAGGAAGCACTTGAACCCGTACACCCCGCTTTCGTGCAGCGCGGCGAGCGAGCCCAGGTTCTCCGGCACCACGCCCCCCCAGAACCCCACGTCCACGTAGGAGGAACGGCCTGCGCACAGCCGCTTGATGCGCAGCGCGTCCGCGGTCGTGACCGGCGGCCAGGAGTTGAGCGGCATGTCCAGGATCGTGGCGATCCCGCCGGCGGCAGCGGCCAGGGTCGCCGACCGGAAACCCTCCCAGTCGGTGCGTCCCGGCTCGTTGACGTGTACGTGGGAGTCGACGAGTCCCGGCAATACCACCTCGTCGTCGCGGATGCGGACGATCGCGGTGTTCTCGACGTCACGCCGCACCTCGGCAGCGTCCCCCAGGAGAGCGACTTTGGTGATGATCCCCTCGGCGATATCGAGACGGGCGCCCCTGAAATCCCCGTCGATCCAGACGTGTGGCGCGATGATCGCGACAGGGCGCGCGAAAGACATTTCGTGCCCCTCCCCCTAGGTTCGGATGGTGTCGCCGGCCAGAATAATCAGGGTGTGTTCCGCGCGCGTTTCGATCTGCTTACGTCCGGTGGTGCTCGGGTGGAACACGGTCGTTACGCGTCCGCAATGCAGGCGGCCTACATTGACGCGAATGGATCTCGACCAGTTCAATCGGGCGGCCCAAAGCGACGCCCACGCGGCGGCGATGGTGTGGGCCGCGATCCCCGCGTGGGCGGACGCGCTCGTGGCCGGACGGCCGTACACGACCGTCCGCGCGGCGGCCCGGGCGGCCGAGCGCGCCGCGGCATCCTGGAGCCTCGACGAACTCGACGCCGCGCTCGCCCATCACCCCCGGATCGGGCAGCACCCGGGCGGTCGTGGGGCGGAGGCCGCGGCGTCCCGCCGCGAGCAGTCGGCCATGGCGGGCGTCTCCGACGAACTGGCGGCCGCCATGGCCGAGGCCAACGCCGCTTACGAAGGGCGATTCGGGCGCGTCTTCCTGATTCGCGCCGCAGGACGGACACCCGAGGAGATGCTGGACGACGTCCACCGGAGGCTGGTCAACGATCCGGAGACGGAGGCCGCCGAAGCCCTGGAGCAACTCGCACAGATCGCCGTGCTGCGGCTGCGGCAGGCCTTGGGCGTGGAGGCCTCCGTCGACGCGATGACGGGAGCACGATGACCAGCCACCTCACCACCCATATCCTGGATGCCACCTCGGGCATGCCCGCCGTCGGCGTCGAGGTCATCCTCGCAGCGGCCTCCGGGCAGGAGTTGGCGCGCGGACTCACCGACGCGGACGGACGCCTCGAGCTCGGCCCCGAAGAGCTCCCGCCGGGTGATTATGAACTCGCGTTCGCAACCGGCGCGTATTTTGCGAAGCTCGGCGTCGAGGCGTTCTACCCCAAGGTCGGCGTCGCCTTCACAGTGGCCGAAAGGCCGCATTACCACGTGCCTCTGCTCCTCAGTCCGTTCGCGTACTCGACATACCGAGGAAACTGATCCCCCGCGGGCGTTTCGGCGCTTTGCAACCTGATAGTAACCCCGCGGAAATCGGGCGTCGATCCACGGGTTTTAGCCTGGTCGGGCAAGCCGTGACCCACCGCTGAAATGGAGATCGACCCATGACCCAGACCACCAACACCGTCGCGGAGGCGCTGCCCAGCGTCGAGGCGACCCGGCCTGAGGATGAGAGCCTCGGCCTGGGTCGCACGGTCGGCTACGGCGTCCAGCACATCCTCGCGATGTTCGGCGGCGTCATCGCCGTGCCGCTCATCGTCGGCGGGGCCGCGGGCCTCGACACGGCCGAGAAGGCGCTGCTCGTCGCCTGCGGCCTGTTCGTGAGCGGTCTGGCCACGATGCTGCAGACCCTCGGCCTGCCGTACTTCGGCGCTCAACTGCCGCTCGTGCAGGGCACCTCGTTCGCCGCCGTGTCGACGATGCTGGCCATCATCGGCGACCGTGGCGGCGAAGGCCTCCAGCACGTCTTCGGCGCGATCATCGTCGCAGCGGTCGTCGGCCTCGTCATCGCGCCGTTCTTCGCGAGGGTGGTGCGGTTCTTCCCCGAGGTCGTCACCGGCTCCATCATCACCATCATCGGCCTGTCGCTGATGCCCGTCGCGGCCCGCTGGATCACCGGCAACGAGACGGTCGTCCTCAACGGCGAGACCGTCCCCAACCCCGCCTACGCCTCCCTGCCGAACATCTCGCTGGCACTGTTCACGTTCGCGGTCGTGATCGTGCTCAGCAAGATCACGCTGCTGTCGCGGCTCGCCGTCCTGCTCGGCCTGGCGGTCGGCACGATCGCGGCCCTGATCCTCGGCATGGTGGACGCCTCCGTGATCGGCCGGTCGTCGGTGTTCGCGTTCCCGCGGCCGATGGCGTTCGGCATGCCGCTGTTCGAGATCGGCGCCATCATCTCGATGACGATCGTGATCTTGGTGATCATGGTCGAGACGACGGCCGACATCCTCGCCGTCGGCGAGGTCATCGGCACCAAGGTCGATTCCCGACGTGTGGCAGACGGCCTGCGCGCCGACATGGTGTCCACCCTGTTCGCGCCCGTGTTCAACGCCTTCCCGGCGTCCGCCTTCGCGCAGAACGTCGGCCTGGTCGCGCTCACCGGCATCAAGAGCCGCTTCGCGGTCGCCGCCGGCGGCGTGATCCTCGTGGTGCTCGGCCTGTCGCCGATGGCGTCCGCCATGTTCAGCCTGATCCCCAGCCCCGTGCTGGGCGGCGCCGGAATCGTGCTGTTCGGCACGGTCGCGGCGAGCGGCGTCCGTACCCTCGCGAAGGTCGACTACCAGGGCAACAACAACCTCGTCATCGTGGCGGCCTCGATGGCCTTCGGCCTGATCCCCGTCGTGTCGCCCGACTTCTGGCAGGCGTTCCCGACGTGGTTCGTGACCATCTTCCACTCGGGGATCAGTGCGACGGCCGTCGTGGCCGTGCTGCTCAACCTGTTCTTCAACGTCCTGCTGCCGGGCAAGCCGAAGGATCCGGGCGGCTTCGCCGCCGCCCCGGCGCGGCGCGTGCAGAAGGCGGAATCCGAGGTGCTCAGCGCGGGGGGCACGCTCGATCCCGATTCCTACGAGCCGGACGACCGGGTCGAAGGTACGCGTGCGAAGGGTCCCGGCGCTTCGCACTGAGCGTCGCGGGATTCCGGCAGCACGAGTAAGTTTGCCGGGGTGGCCGACCATCGAGGGCCGCCCCGGCAAACACATGTCCACACAGCGCAGGTCCACGGCGCAGGTCCACACGGCGGCTCGCCCTCGTGGGCGGCGCGCTCGATGACGAACAACCCAGTAGCAGCAGAAGAAGAAGAAGAGGGTCTACTTCGATGGAACAATCTGTGCGCCCGGGCGCGCTGCCGCTCCTTCTCGTCGGTGTCGCGGGGGGTCTGCTGTCAGGCATGTTCGGCATCGGCGGTGGCACGATCATCGTCCCGGCGCTGGTGCTCTGGCTCGGCGTGCAGCAGAAGTTGGCGGCCGGCACCTCGGTGGCGGCGATCCTGCCCACCTCGGTCGTGGGGGCGACCAGCTACGCGCTCCAGGGGCACGTGGACTGGATCGCCGCGCTCTGCATCGCGGCCGGCGTGATCGGCGGCGCGCAGGTGGGCACGCTGCTGCTCGCCAAGCTGCCGACGGGCGTCATCCAATGGTCGTTCATGGCGTTCCTCGCGGTCGTCATCGTCAGCCTGTGGTTCGTGGTCCCAGCGCGCTCCGACCGCCTCGAACTGGACCTCGTCAGCGGCGTCCTGCTCGCCGCGCTCGGCTTCGTCACGGGAATCCTGTCGGGGGTTCTCGGTGTCGGTGGCGGCATCATCGTGGTGCCCGTGCTGATGTTCTTCTTCGGCGCCAACGACCTCCAAGCCAAAGGCACCTCACTGCTCATGATGATCCCCGGGTCGATCTCGGCCACACTGGGCAACTTCCGCCGTCAGAACGTCGACCTGCGCGCCGCGGCCTGGATCGGCCTCTCCGCGAGCGTCAGCGCACCGCTGGGCACCTTCATCGCGGGCTGGGTGGACCCGTTCTGGGGCAACGTCCTGTTCTCGTTCTACCTGGTCTTCATCGTGGGTCAGATGCTGGTGAGGAAGCTCCGCGCGACGGGGGCGTGATCGGACCTGCCCACCGCTTCCGCCGCTGCGCATGGCTGGCTAGGGTCAGGGCAGGACGTTTTCCGCAGCGAGGAGGAAACCATGCCCCGTTTGACCATTCCCGGCGAAGCCCCGATCACGCTGTACTACGAGGACTCCGGCGGCGACGGGCGTCCGGTCGTCCTGATCCACGGCTGGCCGCTGTCCGCGTCCGCGTGGGACGGGCAGGTCGGCCCGCTGACGGAGGCCGGATACCGGGTGATCGCCTACGACCGGCGTGGCTTCGGGCGCTCGGACAAGCCGGCGTCCGGCTACGAGTACGACACGCTCGCGGCCGACCTGGAGGCCCTGATGGCGCACCTCGGCCTCACCGGCGCCGTGATCGTCGGCTTCTCGATGGGCGGCGGCGAGGTGGCCCGCTACGTCGGCACCTATGGCGAGGGGCGCCTCGCGGGCGCGGTCCTCGCCTCGGCCATCACACCGGCGCTGTGCATCACCGACGACAACCCCGACGGGGGCATGCCGATCGAGGGCTTCGAGGGGCTGCGTTCGCAGTGCGCCGCCGACCGTGGGGCGTTCCTGCGGACGTTCCTCACGTGGTTCTTCTCGAACCCGTCCGAATTGGCGGTCGGCCCCGAGCAGTTCGAGGAGGCGCTGGCGATCACCGCGCAGGGCTCCGACACGGCCCTGCAGGAGTGCATCATCGCCTGGGCGACGGACTTCCGCGCCGACATCGAGAAGTTCACCGTGCCGACGCTGGTGATCCACGGGGATTCCGACAACAACGTGCCGTTCGCTCCCTCCGCCCGCCGTGCCGCGGCCATGATCGCGTCGTCGACGCTACACGTGGTCGAGAAGGGGCCGCACGGGATCAACGTGTCCCACGCGAACGAGTTCAACCGTGTCCTGGTCGGGTTCCTGGATCAGTTGCCCGGCTGACCCCCAGACAGCGCGGCGCGGGTCCGTGGCGTCTGGCCACGGACCCGCGCTGAGGGGGCCGCATCACTCGGCGGCGGTGGTCGCCTCGGCGTCCTGGGCCTCGCGCGTGGCGATGCCCAGCGCGAACCCGGCGGCGAAGCCACGCTCGTAGGCGCGCCGGATCTTGCGCCCGAATCGGTGGCCGTGGGGGTGGCCGTGAGGGCCGCAGCCGTGGCCGTGCCGGTGGGGGTGCGGTCCGGCGTCCGGTCCGAACGGCGGGCGGGGGGCGTCCTCGGTGGGGCGCTCGCCCCACGGGCCGCGGCGGCGTCCGTCGCCACGGCCTTCGCCCCGGCGCTCCTCGCGTCCGGCCTGGCGCTCCTCGCGTTCGGCGCGGCGCTGGTGGCGCACGGTGCATTCGGGGCAGTCGGGGCGGGGCTCGACTGGCTGGTCGATGTTCTCGTGTTCGTTGGTGTTCATGGTGGTGCTCCTCGTCAGGGTCTGAAGGCCACGCCATCCGGCGTGATACATGCTATGAAGCATGCATATGTAGGATGACATGGAGGTGAGTCCATGTCAAGTGGCATGTATCCTGCTGTGGTGAGTGAGTCAGATTCCGCAGCAGCCGAGCGCGTCGCCGCCGCGCTCGGACGCCTCCGCGGCCCCCGTTCCGGCGGTCCCGGCGAGGCCAGGGGGCGCCACCACGGGCACCCTCGGTTCGGCGGACCTGGGCACGAGAGCCCACCCGCCGGTCCGCTCGGCGATCCGGGCCTGCAGGGCGGCCCCGCCCTCCGCGGACCCGGTGGGCACGAGGACCCCGGCCCCCGCGGCCCCGGCCCGCACGGCGGCCCGCGTCCGCGGGGAGCCTGGCGCGACGGCGGCCCGCTCGGCCGGATGGCTGCCCAGTTCCGGCTGCTCGACGTGCTGCTCGCCGCCTCGATGCCGCCCAGCGTGAGCGAGCTCGCGGCGGCCATGGGCGTCGACCAGCCTCGCGCGAGCCGGCTGGTGCAGGCCGCGGTCGAGGCCGGGCATGTCCGTCGCGAGGCCGACGCCGCCGACGCGCGGCGCACCCAGGTGGTGCTCACCGACGAGGGGCGGGCGCTCGTGGTGCGCGCTCGCGGCGAGCGGATCGCCGCCGTCGAACACGCGCTGGCCGGATTCACCCCTGCCGAACGCGAGCAACTCGCCACGCTGCTGGCCAAGCTCGCGGAGGCATGGCCGCGCTGAAGGCGGCGCGACCGGCGTCGCCTCGATCTGATCGATAGGGTCGTGGCATGCCAGCGCGCGTGGAGGCCGATCAGTTCCATCCGGGCGCCTTCCGCGTGATGGCGGGCGATACCGCGCAGTCCTGGGTTGATCCGCGCGACCCGTTCCGGTTGGAGTTCGAGTACGTCCAGCGCATCTGCGAGGCCCTGGACGCGACCGTGCTCGCGCGTGCTACGGACGAACGCGTGCGGGTCGTGCATCTGGGCGGGGGAGGGCTGACGATTCCGCGCTACGTGGCCGCGCGGCGTCCCGGCACCGCCCAGATCGTCTGCGAGCCCGACGCCGACCTCATCGACGAGGTGCGTCGCCTGATGCCGCTGCCGCGTCGGTCGGGGATCAAGGTGCGGGCCGTCGACGGGCGAGCCGGTCTCGCGGCGATGCCGACCGACTACGCCGACGCCCTCGTGCTGGACGCGTTCGACGGTCCGCGGGTGCCTGCGACCCTCGCCACGGCCGCATTCTTCGACGAAGTCGTCGCCAAGCGTCGTCCGCAGGCGCTGTTCGCGGCCAACGTCACCGACCGCGCACCGTTCGCGTGGTCGCGACGGTTCGTCGCCGGCGTCCGGGCCGTGCACCGACAGGTGATCGTCAGTGCGGAGTCGTCGGTCTGGAAGGGGCGCCGTTTCGGCAACCTCGTCGTGGTCGCGTCGGACGCCGCATTGCCGACGGTCGCGCTGTCACGGCACGCCGCACGCGCGGCCTTCGCCTACCGGGTCCTCGCGGGCCGCGAGGTCACCGACTGGATCGGCGGGGCCGCTGCGTTCGAAGACGGCGAGGAGCAGTCCTCGCCGGTTCCGCGCCGAGGCACCTGGTTTTCCTGAGACCCCCGTATCTCCGAGAGCGCCGCGATCCCGAGATGGCCGTCCTGGACAAGCCGCCGGGGAGTCCTCCCGCGACCAACGGCAAGACTCCCGGTGGGTGGAGGCGATGATCAGTCGGCAGCGTCCGCCTTGGCGAACTGCGCCTCGAGCGCGGTGACGTCCACGTCGGCCTCCACGGACGTGGTGCCGTCGTAGACGCCCTTGTCGAGTTCGCCGCCGGCATGGGCGACCAACATCGCGACGAAGGTGTCGCCGTTCACGTTCAGGAAGGTGCGGAAGATGCCCGCGAACCAGTCGACGGCGATCAGCAGGCCGACGGCCTCGAACGGCAGCCCCAGCGAGGTGGCCAGGAACATCGCCACCACCGGGAAGCCGCCCGGCACCGTGATCGTGCCCATGTTCAGGAGGATCGCCAGCGCCATGCCCATGAAGATCTGGCCGACGCTCATCTCCACATTCCCCGACTGTGCCAGGAACATCACCACCAGCATGTAGTTGAGCACGGCACCGTAGGATCCCATGGTCAGGCCGACCGACAGGGTGAAGTTGGCCACCCGCTGGCTGACGCCGATCTTCTCGATGGTGTTCTTCAGCACGGTCGGGAAGGTGACCGCCGAACTCGTGGTGGTGATCGCGATCAGGGTCTGCTCGGAGAGCTTGCCGGGCAGCAGCGCGGGGTTCACGCCCGTACGCAACCACACGACCAGCACGAACAGCGCGGTGACGATGAGGACGCCGGCCAGCGTGGCTCCCAGGTACTTCAGCCCCGTCGTGACCACGGCGACGCCGGCCTCGCCTGCGATGGGCGCCAGGAGGCAGAACACTCCGATGGGAGCGAGGTGCATGACGAAGCGGATCATCGTGAGCACCACCTGCTGCACCTGATCGAGCAGGTCGACGATCATGCGGTTGCCGGTCGTGCTCACGTAGCTGTTCAGGGCGACGCCGAACAGCAGTGAGAAGACGATGATCGGCACCATGGCGGCGCTCGACATCGCCGCGAACACGTTGGTCGACACCAGCCCGAGGATCGTCGCCTGCCAGCCGGTGGCCGTGGCCGCCTGGTCGGACAGCGACGGCTCCACACCTCCGGAGAAGGTGATCCCGGCGCCGGGTTGGATCACCGTGCCGAGGACCCAGGCGACCAGCGCCGCGACCACCGAGAACCCGATCATCCACTTGAAGGTGCGGAAGGCCATCTGGCCCATCCCCGAACCGGTCATCGAGCCGGTCGCCACGATGACCGAGGTCATCACCAGCGGCACGATCGACATCTGGATCAGTCGGATGAAGAGGTCGCCGACGAACTTGATGTTCGCCGCCCAGTCGCCGACGAGCAGGCCGAAGACGACACCGAGGACGGCCGCGGCGCCGATCTGCGCCGCAGGATGCTTGAGAAGTCTCATCACGATCTCCGTGGGGTTGGGGACGGCCCGGTGGCCCGGTGGCCCGGTGGCCCGGACGGCCCGGTGTGCCTCTGACGCTACGAACGCCGTGTGAGGGCGGTGAGACGTCCGTGTTCCGATCCCATGTCGGTGGGCGGACGCCGCGGGGGCTGTCGCCGAGGGGAGCGGCGGGCGTCCGCTGGCATACTGACCGCCATGAGCACCGATTCCGCGCCGCGGGCGGGCGCCCCGCGGCGGGCCGCGCGGCGGCGCGGGCGCGGACTGCTCATCTCGGGCGTGGTGTGCCTCGCCCTCGGCCTCGCCGGGCTGACCTGGTCCGCCTGGGACCTGTTCTGGAACCCGCTCGTCGACCCGGCCGCGGCCGCGGCGGAGGCGTCCGGTCTGCGCGAGGAATGGGCGGCGCCCACCGAGGCGACCCGTCCGCTGCCGGGGGACGCCGTCGCACTGCTGCGCGTCCCCGCCTTAGGCGCCGACTTCGAGCAACCGGTGCTCGCGGGCACCGACCAGCACACCTTGAAGAGGGGCCTCGGTTGGTACGACGGCACCGCCGCGCCCGGTGAGATCGGCAACTTCTCCGTCGCTGGCCACCGCGGCACGACCGGACCGTTCTCGCGGATGCACGAGCTGAAGGCCGGCGACGAGGTTGTCGTCGAGACCCGCGAGGCCATCCTCACCTATCAGGTCACCAACGAGCCCTCCGAGACGACCGTCACGGACACCGACACCTGGGTGATCCAGCCGGTGCCCGGACGCCCGGAGGCGACGCCCACGCAGGCGCTGCTCACGCTCACCACGTGCAACGACCTGTTCCGCTCGCCGCGCCGGATGATCGCCTCCGGCGTCCTGATCGGCACCCGCACGAAGTGAGCGCGCCGCCGGGGCCGTCGGGACGGGCGAGCTGCGCGAAGAGGCGTCCCGAAGCCGTGCGCCCCCTCTGGAGCTGAGGGCCTGGGCGCTAGGCTCGGCGGCATGTCCGACCGCGAGCAGCTCATCGCCCACATCCTTGACCTGGCCGTGGTTCACGGCCGCGTCACCCTCGCGTCGGGACGCGAGGCCGACTATTACATCGATCTGCGCCGCGTCACGCTCGATGGTGCTGCCGCGCCGGTCGTCGGACGCGTGATGCGCGAGTTGGTGTCCGACTGGGACTTCGCGGCCGCAGGCGGTCTCACGTTGGGTGCCGACCCCGTCGCCGTCGCCATGCTGCACGCCGCCGCTGCCGCGGGCGAGCGTTTGGACGCCTTCGTCGTCCGCAAGGCCAGCAAGGCGCACGGGCTGCAGCGTCAGATCGAGGGCACCGAGGTCGCCGGACGCCGCGTGCTCGTCGTCGAGGACACCTCCACCACCGGCGGATCGGTGATGCAGGCCGTCGAGGCCGTTCAGGCTGCCGGCGGCGAGGTGATCGGCGTCGTGACGATCGTGGACCGCGACACGGGCGTCAGGGAACGCATCGAGGCCGCAGGGCTTCCCTACCGCTATGCCGTCGGCCTGGCCGATCTAGGCCTCTCCTAGCCGGACGCCGCGCCGGCGGGGGGCCCGCGGCGCCAGGGCGCAAGGGCGGACGACCCCCGTGATTCTGTCCGGGTGAGGGGTTAGGGTGACGGCATGGAGTTCTTGTTGATCGTCCTCGTTGTCATCCTTCTGGCCGCGGTCGGCGGTGCCGTGTGGGCGGTCGGCGCGTATAACGGGTTCATCAAGCAGCGCAACCTGATCCAGGAGTCGTGGCGTCAGGTCGACGTCGAGCTGAACCGGCGCTACGAGCTGATTCCGAACCTGCTCGAGACGGTGCGCGCGTTCGCGGCGCACGAACGCAACACGCTCGAGGGCATCGTCCGGTTGCGTTCGCAGGCCCAGCAGTTGGCCGGCGCCGAGCGGGGCGGCGTCCCGTCCGCCGAACGTGCGGCGATCGAAGAGCAGCTCACCAGCGCCGTCCGCGGTCTGATGGTGAGCGTGGAGGCCTACCCCGAGCTGCGCTCCAACCAGAACTTCCTCGAACTCCAGCGCCAGCTTGCCGAGACCGAAGATCGCATCGCCGCCGGACGCCGCTACTACAACGCGAACGTGCGCAACTACAACACGCGCGTCGAGTCGGTGCCGGCCAATTTCGTCGCCAACATGTTCAAGTTCGAGAAGGCGACCTACTTCGAGGTCAACGATGCCGAGGTGCGCCGCGCGCCGGAGGTGAACTTCGGCGAGATCAGCTACCGCGGCGACGCTCCCGCCGCCCCCGCGGTGGGCGGCGCGCATCCCGGCGCCCTGCCCGCACCACAGCAGCAGCCGTACCGGCCGTCGGCGCAGCAGCCTCAGACCCAGCCCGCGCCTCAGACCCAGCCTGCGCCTCAGCAGCAGCCCTACCGTCCCCCGAACTACGACGCCCAAGGCTGAACGCGAGGCACGCCTCCCTCGGCCGATGCGTGTCGGCTCAAGGACGAGCGGCGCGGTAGCGGTCGAAGACGATATCGACCAGTTCGGCCGGAGCCGCACCGTCGGGCAGGAGAAGCGGCGCAGAGGTGAGGTCGCCGCCGGCTTTCGCGGCGAGGCCGGCGAAGTAGCCGGGCGCGAGCAGGTAGGTGGCCACCACGATCCGGCGATCGGGGTGGGCGGCCCGGGCGGTCGCGATCTCGTCCGACAAGCGCGGCAGCGCCGCGGAGATGAAGCCGACGGAGACCGGCCGCCTCAGGAGGGTGCCGAGGCGGCGGGCGGTCTCGACGCAGTCGGCGACGGCCCGGGCATCGCTCGAGCCCGCCGCGGCGACCACCACCACGTCGTCCGGGGCCAGGCCGACTTCGGCCAGCCGGCGTGCCAGCAATCGCACCAGCCGGTCGTCGGGTCCCAGAGCGGCGCCGACGACCGCGCCTGTCTGCGTGGCGGCCGCGACCAGGTCGACGTGCACGTGGTAACCCGCCGACAGCAGCAGCGGCACGATCACGGAGTCCTGATCGGCCGGTAGCGCACCCAGCGCGCTGGGCACGTCCGGCTGCTGGACGTCGACGAAGCCCTCACGCACGGCCAACTCCGGGCGGGCGTCCGCGATGGCGGAGACCAGGCCCGCGACCGACGCCCGTCCGGTCGGGGAGGACGTGCCGTGGGAGACGGCGAGCAGGGCGGGTGCGAGCACAGCGGTCGTGACACGGGTCATGAGCGGGCGTCCTTTCACGTCGGTGCTGCGACGCTAGGCGCGGTGTGTTTCGTGAGGCGGCGTCGGCGGTTTCCGCTCCGTGACGCTGTGCTCACATCCCCGGGACGGCCCGACGGGACCGATGTGAGGCGTCCGTTACCTCAGTGACATGGTCGGACGAACGCTGCCCCAGCGTGGGTCGTGGTCACCACCGGATCACGGGCGCCGGATCTCCGGCGCCGGCACCCGGCCCGGGCAGCAGCGCGCCCCCGTCCGAGCGCTCAGGCCGGTCGGGGGCGGGCGGGGCCGGCGGCGGTTCAGCGCACCGCGTCGATGGCCTCGCGCTGGTCGGCGTAGCGGTCCTCGATCTTGCTGAATCCCCAGGACGCGGCGACGCCCGCGACCAGCATCGCCGCGCAGAACGCGAGGAATGCGCCCAAGCCGATCCCCGCCTTCTCGACGGCTTCGGACGTGAACACGACGGTCGGGAAGATAGCCAGCGACGAGCCGACGACCATGCCGAGGATGAAGTGGTACATGCCGGCGTAGTGCTGCGCGAACGCCCACTCGGCGGCCTTGGCGAGCAGGACCACGCACAGGCCGAGGCCCAGGAAGAGCGGGAGGAACACGGCGGGGTCGAAGTCCTTGATGCCGTCGGCCATCTTGTCGTACAGGCCGAAGTAGATGAGGAAGTTCGACGGGCTCATGCCGGGCACGATCACGCCGAGGCCGATGAGTGCGCCTGAGCCGAGCCACACCGGGATCGACGGCGGCACCTGCAGGTTGAGCCCGCCGCCGGCGAGCATGATCGCGAAGATCACCACTGCGGACAAGGCGAGGATGACCAGGTGCTTGGTGCGGCGTCCGCGCTTGCCGGCCTGGCGCCACAGCGACGGGAAGGTGCCGATCACGAATCCGATGAACAGGCAGACGAACGCGGCCTCGTAGCGGCCGAACGCGGCCGAGACCAGGATCGAGAACAGCACCACGCCGACGAGACCGCCGATGCCGACCGGGAGGAAGTAGCGCACCTGCCTCATGAAATTCCTGAACGGGTTGGCCAGGAAGCGGATCAGCGGGTCGTAGATCTTGAAGATCACCGCCAGGACGCCGCCGGACAGACCGGGCAGGATGAATCCGATGCCGATCGCGACGCCCTTCAGCAGGCGGACCAGCCAGGCGCCGATGCCGTGCTCTTCGGGGAGGGTGACGTCGGCCCGATCAGGGCGGACGGATGTTTCGTCGGTCATCGTGCTCTCTTATCGTCGCTCGTTCGGTTCGCCATTCAGGGTACAGGGGGGCCGGACGCCGCCCAGCGGCCGACCGTCGGAGAGGGGAAGCGGCCCGGCGCTGAGTAGGGTGTCCGCGTGACTTCGGACCCGCCGGACCCCACCGCGCCGAGCGTCGGGCTCGGCCCCCATCCCACGCCCTGGCCGGACGATCCGCGTCTCGACCCGGACCTGCTCGCGGACGGGGACCGGCGCAACGTCATCGACCGCTACCGCTACTGGAGGATCGAGGCGATCGTCGCCGACCTGGATGCGCATCGGGCGGGCCTGCACGTGGCGATCCAGAACTTCGAGCACGACTTCAACATCGGTTCGGTCGTGCGCACGGCCAACGCGTTCAACGTGGCCGGCGTCCACATTCTCGGCCGCCGGCGCTGGAACCGCCGTGGCGCGATGGTCACCGACCGCTATCTGCACGTCCATCACCACGCCGACGTGCCGGCCTTCGGGGCCTGGCTCGCCGCGCATGGTCTCACCCCGATCGGGGTCGACAACGTGCCCGGATCGGTCCCCCTGGAGGCCACGGCGCTGCCGCGGGACTGCTGCCTTGTCTTCGGCTCGGAGGGCCCCGGGCTCACCGACGACGTGCTCGCCCACTGCGCGCAGGTCGTCGCGATCACTCAGAGCGGCTCGACGCGCTCGCTCAACGCAGGCGCCGCGGCGGCGATCGCCATGTACCACTGGACGCTGCAGCACGGCGCGGGGGAGCGCTGGTTCCGCGGGTAGGATCGCCGCCATGAGCCAGCTCACTCCCGCGCGTTCGGCGGGGCCCGCCGACTCCCGCGGGGGCGGGCCGGCCGCGCGCGTGGCCGTTCCCGGTCCGGCTGAGTTCGCGGCGCCCGGGTGGACGCCACCCCCGCGGGAGGCGCTCGATTTCCCCGTGTTCTTCGACCCGGCCCCTGCCGTCTCCTGGTGGCGCTCCCGCCGTCGGGCCATGATGGGCCGCATCGTCGGGCTGGCCATCTCGGCGGGGATCTGGGGCGTGATCGCCTGGTTCAACCGCGCCGACCTCGACGCCGTCTTCTGGACGGTTCTGGGCCTCAGCATGAGCGCAACGCTCGGGTACCTGGTGGTCGCGATCGTCCGAACGGTGCGCGCGAAGGCCGAGCTCGCGCGGCTGCACGAGGGTCTGGCCCTGGGTATCGGACGCGGCGGGCTCCATCTCGACACGTATCTGGCCTGGGAGGACGTCGACCATCTCGTGGCCGTCCCCGGCGGCGGGCGCGGCAGCGGACGCCTCATCGTCGTGGCCGCCAACGGCGCCTGGCGGGAACTGCCGATCGACTGGCTCAGCCATGCCCCGTCCGCGGTCGACGGCGCCGTGCGGGCGCTGTCCGGTCAGCGGTTCCGCATCGACTTCGACCCCCTGGACTAGCTTTCGGACTCCGACGGCAGGCGGGGCGTCCCACTCTTGGATCGAACAGGGGGCGTCCGCCTGTGTTTTGCTGTTGAATGGAGGTTGTTCGTCGAGCACCCACAAGGAGTGACAGATGCCTATTGCAACACCCGACGTCTATGCCGAGATGATCGACCGCGCGAAGTCCAAGGGCTTTGCCTACCCGGCCATCAACGTGACCTCGTCGCAGACCCTCAATGCCGCGATCAAGGGCTTCGCGGATGCTGGCAGCGACGGCATCATCCAGGTGTCGACCGGCGGCGCCGAGTACGCGTCCGGTCAGAACGTCAAGGAGATGGTGACCGGCGCGGTGGCGCTGGCGGAGTTCGCCCACGTGGTGGCCAAGAAGTACTCGATCAACATCGCGGTACACACCGACCACTGCCCCAAGGACAAGCTGGACACCTACGTCCGTCCGCTGCTCGAGGTCTCCGCGGAGCGCGTCCGAGCCGGCCAGAACCCGCTGTTCCAGTCCCACATGTGGGACGGCTCGGCGGTTCCGATGGCCGAGAACCTGCAGATCGCCGAAGAGCTGCTGGCCAAGACCTCGTTCAACAAGCAGATCCTCGAGATCGAGGTCGGCATCGTCGGCGGCGAAGAGGACGGCGTCGCGCACGAGATCAATGACGAGCTGTACTCGACGATCCAGGACGGCCTGGACACCGCCGCGGCGCTCGGCCTCGGCGAGAACGGCCGCTACCTGACGGCGCTCACCTTCGGCAACGTGCACGGCGTGTACAAGCCGGGTGGGGTCAAGCTGCGTCCCGCGGTCCTGAAGGAGATCCAGGACGCCGTCGGCGCCAAGTACGGCAAGGAGCGCCCGTTCGACCTCGTCTTCCACGGTGGCTCGGGCTCCTCGCCGCAGGAGATCGCGGACGCCGTGAAGTACGGCGTCGTCAAGATGAACGTCGACACCGACACCCAGTACGCGTTCACGCGTCCGGTGGCCGACTGGATGTTCAAGAACTACGACGGTGTTCTGAAGATCGACGGCGAGGTCGGCAACAAGAAGACCTACGACCCGCGCGCCTGGGGCAAGTCGGCCGAGACGGCGATGGCTCTGCGCATCGTCGAGGCCTGCGAGAACCTGGGCTCGGTCGGCACGCACGCCTGAGTCGCCTGACACCAGCCGGTGCCCCGTCCTCCTCGGAGGGCGGGGCACTGCCACGTCGGCCGGACGGGCGGCCCCGTCGCGCGGGGCGCCTCTGGTGAGGTCGGCTCCGGACGCGGGAGCGGCGGTGCCGGCTCCGGCCGCACGGTCGGTGGTGCGGTTCCGGACGCACACTCGGCGATGCCGGCTCAGGCGGCACGGTCGGCGATGCCGGCTCAGGCCGCTCGGTCGGCGATGCCGAAGGACAGCGCGAGCATCCCGTGGACCATGCCCCAGTTGGCGTACGAATCCCATAGGGGAGCGAGCAACTGGCCGACAACGCCGAAGCGGCGGCGTCCCTCGGTGCGGATCAGGTCGGTCCCGCCGGGCGCGGGGACACAGGTGAAGGTGTCGTACATCAGCGCCTCGCCGGCGTGCGGTGCGTCCAGCATCTCGGCGATCCAGGTGACCGAATCGACGCCGTCGGTCACCGCGCGCTTGTGGTGATAGCGCAACGTCAGCGTCCTGCCTCCGCGCCGGTGCCGGACGGTCTCGCCGCCGTCGCTGAGCTCGGACCTGGCCGGGTCGAGCGCCCACAACGCGAGCGTGGCGGGGTCGGCGAGCGCATCGGCGACCCGCGACGGCGGTGCTGACACGAAGAAGTGGATGCGATGCGCCCGGGCAGGCCGCGGGAGGATGGTCGTGTCCACCGGGACGCGTCCGGCGGCGTACTGGTCGTCGGCGCCCTGCTTCAGCTCGGGTACCAGCGACTGCGGCAGGACGCCATCCGCGCCGACGAGTCCGCGGACGGTCCCGGTCGGCTCCTGGAGAAGCGCGACCAGCATGCCGAAGGTGTCCGGGGCCTTGCCTGCGGACGCGATGAGGTCACTCGCGCGGGCGGTCGCCTTCCAGGGCCCCTCGCCGAGCTCGCCGATTGTGAGCGGGGGGAGCGCCGCGGCGTCCGGCGCCTGACCGGAGACGCCTTCGCCGAGCCTTCGTTCCTGGACGCGGCGGCGCGCCGAGGCGAGGCTGATCCCGTGACGCCCGAGCAACTGCGCCGCGGAACCGCCGAGCGTGATCAGGCCGAGGTAGAGGTGGTCCAGGTCGATCTCACCGGAGCGGTCGCGCGCCGCCTCCCTCCACGACGCCTGCGACCACAAGGCGATCAGCTTAAGGCTCATCGGGCCCTCTCCCACGACGCACTTCGACGAATCGAGTATGACACCCATGCGAACGCCGCCACGGCGGGTCAGGAACAATACACGGCGACGCGCCGGCACAGATGCGCGGGCACCCATGCGAACGTCGCCACGGCGGGGTCGAGCGTGGGCGGGACGCTCTCCGCTGGTTCCCAGGGGAATGCCGCTGCGCCCAGACCCTGAGCGAGCGGCGCGGCGTGCCGGGGGTGGAGGGGGGTGTCGGGCGTAGGCTGTGCGCCATGTCGGACGACCCACACACCCTGTTGTTGGCCACCTCGGTCGGCCGCACCGAACTGCCCGAAGACCCGGCGCTCGCGGCGATCCTGGGCGGTGAGGAGGAGTTCTTGGAGATCGTCGCCCGCCATCCCGAGTCGTCCCTCGGCTGGGCGCTGCTCGCCGAGGGCGGTCTGTCGGCCGGATCGCTGCAGGGCAACCTCACGGCGTACGCGTTCGCGCGCACCGGGTATCACCGAGGCCTGGACGCCCTCCGCCGCGCCGGCTGGCGGGGCACCGGGCCGATCCCGTGGGAGCACGAGCCCAACCGTGGATTCCTGAGGGCGCTGTGGGCGCTCGCCCGCGCGGCGCAGCGGATCGGCGAGACGGCGGAGCACGAGCGGTGCGTGACCTTCCTGGTCGAGGCGACGCCCGAGGGATATGCAGAACTGAGCGAATCCGCCGGATTGGCCGAATGAGCTAGAATGCGGCGGTAAGAGCCCGGGCGCGTGTGGCAGGTGCCGGGCTTTGTCCATGCGCAGAGGGGCAGCTATGGCAGGCATCGTCGTCATCGGAACTCAATGGGGAGACGAGGGCAAGGGGAAGGCGACCGACCAACTCGGTGACGTCGTCGACTACACGGTCCGCTACTCGGGCGGCAACAATGCCGGTCACACCCTGGTCGTGAACGGCGAGAAGTACGCGCTGCACCTGCTGCCCTCGGGGATCCTGAACAAGGGCGTGCCCGTGATCGGCAACGGGGTCGTCGTCGACCTCGAGGTGTTGTTCAGCGAGATCGACGCGCTCAACGCGCGCGGCGTCGACACCTCGCGGCTGATCATCTCGGCGAACGCGCACATCATCGCCCCTTACCACAAGGTGCTCGACAAGGTCACCGAACGCTTCCTCGGCAAGCGCAAGATCGGCACCACCGGTCGTGGCGTGGGCCCGGCGTACGCCGACAAGATCAACCGGGTCGGCATCCGGATCCAGGATCTGCTCGACGAGCAGTTGCTGCGCGACAAGGTGGTCGCCTCGCTGCTGCAGAAGAACCAGCTGCTGGTGAAGGTCTACAACCAGCTCGCGATCGATCCCGATGAGATCGCCGACCACCTGCTCGGCTTCGCCGACCGCGTCCGGCCCCTGGTGCGCGATGTCGCCCGCGAGCTGAACGACGCCCTGGAGGCCGGCAAACTCGTGGTGTTCGAGGGCGCGCAGGCGCATCACCTGGACGTCGACCATGGCACCTACCCCTACGTCACCTCGTCCAACCCGATCGCGGCCGGTGCCTGCACCGGTTCCGGCGTCGGCCCGAACCGGCTCGACCGCATCGTGGGCATCGCGAAGGCGTACACCACCCGCGTCGGCGAGGGCCCCTTCCCGACCGAGCTACTGGATGCCGACGGCGAGACCCTGCGGCAGGCCGGCGGCGAGTTCGGCACCACCACCGGACGTCCGCGCCGTTGCGGCTGGTTCGATCCGCTGGTCGTCGAGGCCGCCTGCACCTACAACGGCGTCACGGACGTCTTCTTGACCAAGCTCGACATCCTGACCGGCTGGGAGAAGATCCCGGTGTGCGTCGGCTACGAGATCGACGGACGGCGCGTCGAGCACTACCCGGTGATCATGGACGACATCGTCAAGGCGGTGCCGGTTTATGAGTACCTCGACGGCTGGACGGAGGACATCTCCGGCTGCCGCAGCTTCGACGAGCTGCCGGCGACGTGCCAGGCGTACGTGAAGCGGCTGGAGGAACTGATCCGCTGCCGGATCTCCGGCATCGGCGTCGGCCCGGGCCGTGAGCAGTCCGTGATGATCCACGACCTGATCTGACGTGCGCGCGCAGGGTGCTCGCGCCGTGCGCGTCTTCTTCGATGCCGACTGCGGGTTCTGCACGCGCGCGGCCGGGCGGCTGGCACAGTGGACCGCCGCGGCCGTGGAGCCGCTCCCCGCGCGCCACCGGCATCGTCTCCCGGGCGGAACCCGGGCCTGCCGGCGGCGCTGAGCGCCGGGTGGCGGGGAGCCGGATGGCAATTCGTCACACTCGTGAGGGGTGCCTTGCCGGAAACGTCAGTCCGACTGATGTTCGTGAGCGACTCGCGCAATCGAGTGTGACGAATTGCCGCGCGACCGCGGGTGACTCGATGCCCGCTCGGCGCCGGGCGGCCCCCGGCGGAGCCTGGCGGTGCTGGAGTGGGTGCGGGCGATACTCTGTGCGGGTGCCCCGTGATCTGAACGTCCTTGTCCTCGGCAACGGCGGACGCGAGCATGCGCTCGCGCTGGCGCTGCGCCGCGATCCCTCGGTCGTAGGCCTGCATTGCGCGCCCGGCAATCCCGGGACGGCGTCGCTGGCCACCAACCACGGCGTCGACGCCTCCGACGGCGCCGCCGTGGTGGCGCTCGCCCGGGAACTGGGCGTGAACCTGGTCGTCGTCGGCCCCGAGGCGCCGCTCGTCGCGGGTGTCGCCGACGCCGTGCGGGCCGCAGGGATCGCCTGTTTCGGCCCGTCGTCCGACGCCGCTCAGATCGAGGGCAGCAAGCAGTTCGCCAAACAGGTCATGGTGGCGGCCGGCGTGCCCACGGCCGCCTCGGTCTACTGCACGAGCCTCGATGAGGTCGCCGACGCCATCGACCGCTTCGGCCCGCCGTACGTCGTCAAACAGGACGGCCTCGCCGCGGGCAAGGGCGTCATCGTCACCTCCGACCGCGACGACGCGCTGGCGCATGCGGTCGGCGCGCTGCCCGCCATCGTCGAGGAGTACCTCGACGGACCTGAGGTGAGCCTGTTCGCGATCACCGACGGCGTCACCGCCCTGCCGCTGCAGCCCGCCCAGGACTTCAAGCGTGCGTTCGACGGCGACGCGGGCCCCAACACGGGCGGCATGGGTGCCTACACACCCCTGCCGTGGGCGCCCGAGGGTCTCGTGGAGGCGATCATGGCCGAGGTCGTCCAACCCACGGTCGACGAGATGCGCCGTCGGGGCACCCCGTTCAGCGGGCTCCTGTACGCCGGGCTCGCGCTCACCTCGCGTGGCCTGCGGGTCGTCGAGTTCAACTGCCGCTTCGGCGATCCCGAGACGCAGGCGGTGCTGTCGCTGCTCACCTCGCCGCTGGGCGAGGTGCTGGACGCCGCCGCCACCGGCCGGCTGGCCGAGGTGGGGGACCTGTCGTGGGCTCCCGGCGCCGCGGTGATCGTGGTGCTGGCAGCCGACGGCTACCCGGGTGTCTACGACAAGGGCGGACGCATCGCCGGGCCGCGCCTGTTCGCCTCCGAGGACGCGGTGCACGTCGTGCATGCGGGCACAGCGCTCGACGGCGACGCTCTCGTCGCGTCCGGCGGACGCGTGCTCGGTGTGGTCGCGCGATCGTCCGACCTCGCCGCCGCGCGCACGGACGCCTACACCGCGGTCGACGCGCTCGACGCGCCGGGCCTGTTCTTCCGGCGCGACATTGCCGAGCGCGCGGCCTCCGGCCGGATCGAGACCCCCAGGCTGTGAGCGATGCCGTCCGCGCCCTGTGGGGTGTCGGGGCGGCGGTAGAGCCAGCCGGCCGTCGGGTCTGCGATCGCGACGGTCCGGCCGTCCGACTCGGTGCCCACCGTGGCGTGGTCGTCGACCGTCACCGGTGGCCTAGGACGTCGGGTCGAGCACGATCGGCACCTTGGCCCATCCGCTGACCGGGGGCAACTCGCGGACCGGGCCGCGCTCGCGCGACAGGCCGATACGGGTGGTCTGAGCCAGCAACTCCGCGACGATCACCCGCAACTCCATCAATGTCAGCGCCCGGCCGGGGCACACGTGCGGGCCGACGCCGAAGACCAGGTTGTCGGCGGAGTTCTCGCCGGGATTGAAGGCGTCCGGTTCGCCGAAGACCTCGGGGTCGCGGTTGGCGGAGGTCCAGTTGAGCACGACCCGCGTGCCCTCGGCGATGCGCTCGCCCTCCACGACGGTGTCGCGCGTGGTCACGCGGCGATTGGACACGAACGGGTCGTCGATCCGGAGAATCTCCTCCAGGGCGTCCTCGAACTCCCGCGTCCGCCCGGCGGCGAGCAAGGCGCGCAGGTGCCCCTGCAGTGCGACATCGCTTGCCAGGTGGTGCACGATCACGCCGACGCAGGCCGCCAGTGACGCCAGGTCACCGGCCGTCCAGTTGCGCAGGATCGACACGATCTCGGAATCCGGGAGTAGCCGGCCGCCGATCGTCTCGCGCATCAGCCGGCTCGTGACGTCGTCGGCCTCGCCGTCGCGGCGGGCGTCCAGCAGCCGGGTGATCAGCGCGTCGAACCGAGCGGCGATCCTGGCCAGTTGCTGGCGGTCGCCGATGCGGGACGCCTCGCGGTTGTCGGCCACCCACGACACGAGCTCGTCCTCGATGTCGGACGACCAGCCGAGCCAGGTGCTCTGCGTGCGCACCGCGAACGGGGTGCCGATGTCGAGCACGGTACGGATGGTCACACCGCGCGGCAGGTCCGCCACGATGGCGGCCGCGTGCGCGCGGCACTGTGGTTCCTGGGCCGCCACGGCGTCCGCGGTCATGTAGGTGTCGATGAGCCCCCGGTAGGCCTGGTGTTCGGCGCCGTCGAGGCTGTTGGGCAGCGCGCGGTGCGCCGAGACCGCGCTCGAGAACGTCTCGGGATCGAGCGCGGCCGCCTTCACGTCCGCGTGCGCGAGCAGCGTGACGACGCCGTCGGGCGTCCGCGTGACCGGGCAGGTGGACCGCTGCCGGTCGAGAATCCAGCGCAGATCGGGCTGGGCGCCGGCCTCGGAGTGAGGATCGAGGGGAACGTCGTTGGCGGAGGCGGTCATGGCTTCGAGGATAGGAGTGTCGCAGGCATCCGTCAGCAACCGTGTCGAAACGGCGGCCAGAGGCGACCCGGCCGGCCGCGGAACCAGAATCGTGCGAGCTGGATCAGTGCCCCGCCGACGAGCGTCAGCCTCAGCGCCGTCCGGCGTGACCCGAGCGGCGGCGAGGTGCGGCCGAGTGCGAGAATGGCCGGGCGTCCCGTCCTGTCGAGGAGAATCATGACCGTGCCCCACGTGCTGGCCAACCGTTACGCATCGCCCGCGATGCGCGACGTGTGGAGTCCCGAACACAAGATCGTCGCCGAACGGAAGCTGTGGCTGGCCGTGATCGAGGCCCAGCGCGACCTCGGCGTCGACTTCGGGGGAGCCGATCCGGACGCCGTCCTGGCCGACTACCGGGCGGTGCTCGACCAGGTCGATCTGGACGCGATCGCGGCCCGCGAGCGGGTCACCCGCCACGACGTGAAGGCGCGCATCGAGGAGTTCAACGCGCTCGCCGGTCACGAGCAGGTGCACAAGGGCATGACCTCGCGCGATCTCACCGAGAACGTCGAGCAGTACCAGGTGCTCGTGTCGCTGAAGCTCGTCCGCGAGCGTGTGGTGTCGGTACTGGTCGCCCTCGCGCGGCTGGCCGTCCAGTATCGCGACCAGCCGATCGCCGGCCGCTCGCACAACGTCGCCGCGCAGATGACCACGCTCGGCAAGCGGTTCGCGACCGCCATGGACGAACTGCTCATCGCCTACGACCGCGTCGACGACCTGATCGGCCGCTACCCGGCCCGCGGCATCAAGGGCCCGGTCGGCACCGCGCAGGACATGCTCGATCTGCTCGGCGGGGACGTGGCGTTGCTCGCCGAACTCGAGAAGCGGGTGACCTCGCACCTCGGCTTCGAGCGCGTCCTCACGTCGACCGGACAGGTGTATCCGCGCTCGCTGGACGTCGACGTGCTGTCGGCGCTCACCCAGGTCGCGGCGGCGCCGTCCAACGTGGCGACGTCGATCCGGCTGATGGCTGGCGCGGAGCTGGTCACCGAGGGGTTCAAGGAGGGCCAGGTCGGCTCGTCCGCGATGCCCCACAAGATGAACACGCGCTCGTGCGAGCGCGTCAACGGCCTGGCCGTGGTGCTTCGCGGCTACCTGTCGATGGTGGGAGAACTGGCGGGAGACCAGTGGAACGAGGGCGACGTCTCGTGCTCGGTGGTCCGCCGCATCGCGCTCCCGGACGCCTTCTACGCCCTCGACGGCCTGTTCGAGACGTTTCTCACCGTGCTGGGCGAGTTCGGAGCTTTCCCGGCCGTGATCGAGGCCGAGCTTCAGCGCTACCTGCCGTTCCTGACCACCACGAAGGTGCTCATGGCGGCCGTGCGGGCGGGCACCGGGCGCGAGGAGGCGCACGAGATCATCAAGACGAACGCCGTCGCGGTGGCGCTCGACATGCGTCGGAGCGGCCGCAAGGACAACGACCTGCTCGACCGGCTGGCCGCCGACCCGCGCCTGGGCATGTCGCGCGCGGAGCTCGATCGGGCCGTGGCGAACCCACTCGAGCTCACCGGCTCGGCGGCGGCGCAGGTGCACGCGCTGGTCCAGCGAGTGGGCGCGTTGGCGGTGGCTCATCCCGAGGGCGCGTCGTATGCCCCCGGCGAGGTGCTGTAGCGCCGCGGCGCCCGGTCGACGGCTTGCACCAATGGAGACCTGTGGCCCGACAGAGGGCCACGGGTCCACCTCAGTCGAACTCGATCCGGCAGGCGCCCGGCTCGGCGAACGGGAGCAAACGGATCTGCGGCTCACCCGATGCGCCCTCGATGAGCCCCGCGTGGATCGCGCAGACGACGTCGGGGTGCGCGGCCGCAGCGCCCAGGATCGGGCAGGTGCGCAACCGGATGATGGCGCCCACGGCGTCCGGACCGAAGCCGAGATCGGCCAGCATCGCGAGCGCCTGCTCGCGTGACGGCCTCTCGCCACGCCGGGCACCCCAGCGGCGTCCGATCCCGCGCGCCCGCTGGGGGGCGTCCGGGTCCTCGGCCAGATCGGACGCCATGGCCGAGACCAGCTCGGCATACACCTCGCGGGTGGGATCGCCGGCGAGGGCGCGGCGTCCGGACGCGGTGAGCAGGTAGCCGACCGGCGGGCGGCCGCGTCCGGGGTGGGGCATGCGGACGGTCGCGGCGTGCCCGTCGGCGACGAGTTGGTCGAGGTGGGCGCGGGTGGCGTTGGGGTGGCCGCCGAGCCGGGCGGCGAGGGTGGCGAGCGTGCAGGGGCCGCCGGTCTCGGCGAGCGCGGACGCCACCCGGGCGCGTGCCTGCGGCAGGGCGGGCGTCGCCGGGGTCGGGGAGGGCCCCCATTCGGGGAGCGCGGCATCGAGCGTCACGGGGACAGCTTACTGGAATAAATACAGAGGTCCATGGAACAATGGGGTGTGGGGGTCGCCCTCTCATCACCCAGGGGCGGCCCCCGTTCCGCGGGTTGGCCGGGCCGCGCCCAGAAATTTCCGCGGGTCGGCCGCGTCGCGCCCAGAAAATCGTCTGCCAAGGAGACCGAGATGCTTCCCCCGGACGCCTCCCCGCCCGCCACACCGGAAGGCGGGCCCGGGAGCAGCCGACCGTTGGCCGGCCGGCGACCGCGGCGTCGGCGGCAGCGCGACCAGGTGGCGATCACCTGGCTGGCCGCCGCGGTGGTGGTCACGCTGGTCCACCGCTGGGTTCCGGCGTCGACGTGGCTGATGATCCACCTGGTGCTGCTCGGTGCGCTCACCCACTCGGCCCTGGTGTGGAGCGAGCACTTCGCGCACACCCTGCTGCGCACGCTGCCCGATGCGGTCGAGACCCGCCGCCAGGACGTCCGCGTCGCCCTCAACGCCGCCGGCGCTCTCGCTGTCTTCGTCGGCGTGCCCGCCGAAGTGTGGTGGCTGGTCGTCGCGGGCGCCACGGCGGTGACGGGCGCGGTCCTCTGGCACGCCGCCCACCTGGTCGCCACGCTGCGGCGGGCGCTGCCCAGCCGGTTCCGCGTCGTCACCCATTCCTACGTGGCCGCCGCCGCCTGCCTGCCGGTCGGCGCGGTGTTCGGCGCCGCGCTCGCGTTCGGGCTGCCCGAGGAGTGGCACGGACGCCTCCTCGTCGCGCACATGGTCACCAACCTGCTCGGCTGGATCGGCCTCACCGTCACGGGCACGCTCGTCACTTTCTGGCCGACGATGCTGCGCGCCCGCATGGACGACCGCGCCGAGACCCTCGCCCGCGAGGCCCTGCCGATTCAGATCGCCGGCATCGCCACCGTGATTGCCGGGGCGCTGCTCGGCTGGCGTCCGCTGGCCGTCGCCGGGCTGGCGATCTACGCCCTCGGCCTCGTCTGGTGGGGCCGGGCGCTCACCCGGCCGCTGCGCGCCAAGGGGCTGCGTGAGTTCGCCCCGGCGTCCGTGATCGTCGCCCTGTGCTGGGCCGCGGTCGGCCTGGTCTGGGTCGGCTGGCTGCTGGTCTCGACCAGTTCCTGGGCCGCGCTGGCGGACGCGGTGCCGGTGGTCGCCGGGGTGTTCGCGGTCGGCTTCGCCGCCCAACTGTTGTCCGGGGCGTTGTCGTACCTGATCCCGTCGGTGATGGGCGGCGGCCCCTCGGTGGTGCGCGCGGGCCGCGCCTGGTTCGACCGTGGCGCCACGCTGCGGCTCGTCGTCATCAACGTGGGCCTGGCGGCGTTCCTCGCCCCGGCGCCGTCGTGGGTCAAGGTGACGGTGTCCTCGGTGGTGCTCGTGGCCCTCGCGGCGTTCCTTCCCTTGTTGTTCGGGGGCGCCCGGGCGTCCGCGCGCGCCCGCCGTGCCCCGGTCGCCGGCGACCCGGCACCCGAGGTCGCCGAGTCCCGGTTCTGGTCCCCGCGCCAACTGGTGGCCGGGCTCACCGCGCTCGCCATGGCGGTCGGGCTCGGCGTCGGCCTGGATCCGTCCGCGGCGGGCCTGGGCCTCGCGCAGGCGTCCGGTCAGGTCGTGCCCACCGGCCGGACCACGCGCGTCGAGGTGACGGCGGACGGCATGGCGTTCTCGCCGAACCGGATCAGCGTTCCCGCCGGCGACCGACTGGTCGTCGTCGTGCGCAATGCCGACCCGCGCATGTCTCACGACCTCGTCCTGGGCTCCGCCCGCACCCCCCGGCTCCTGCCGGGCGACACGGCCGAGTTGGACGCCGGCGTGATGAGCGCGTCCCTCCAGGGCTGGTGCTCGGTCGCGGGCCACCGCCAGATGGGCATGACGCTCGAGGTGGTCGTCGAGGGCGCGCCCGCGGCGTCCGACCAGGCCGACCAGGCCGGGCACGGCGGCCACGGGGCGGCGTCCGGCACCTCCGCGGCGGCGATCCCGCCCAACCCGTCCGAGGCGCTCGGCGCCACCGTCGACCCGGTGCTGCCGCCGCTGACCGACGAGCGCGTCCGCAAGGTGACGCTGACGGTCAGCGAAGTGGCGCTCGAGGTGGCGCCCGGGCTGTGGCAGACCCGCTGGACCTACAACGGCGCCGGCGTCGGTCCGGTCCTGCACGGGCGGGTCGGCGATGTGTTCGAGATCACGCTCGTCAACGACGGAACGATCGGGCATTCGATCGACTTCCACGCCGGGGCTCTCGCCCCCGACCAGCCGATGCGGACCATCGCGCCGGGGGAGAGCCTGGTCTACCGCTTCACCGCCGAGCGGGCCGGCATCTGGATGTATCACTGCTCGACCATGCCGATGAGCACGCACATCGCCGCGGGCATGCACGGCGCGGTCGTGATCGAACCGGACGACCTCGCGCCCGTCGATCGCAGCTACGTGCTCGTGCAATCGGAGGTCTTCCTCGCCAACGCCGCCCGGAGCGTCGAGGAGGCGCAGGAGGTGGACGCCGACAAGGTGAATGCCGAGCGTCCCGACCGGGTCGTCTTCAACGGCATCGCCAACCAGTACGACCTGGCGCCGTTCGAGGCGAAGGTCGGCGAGCGAGTGCGGTTCTGGGTGCTCGACGTCGGCCCCAACCGGGCCAGCGCCTTCCACATCGTCGGCGGCCAGTTCGACACGGTCTGGACCGAGGGCGCCTACACCGTGCGCGGCGACCCGCGCGCGGGCGCCCAGGTGCTGCCGCTGGCCGCGGCGCAGGGCGGCTTCGTCGAGTTGAGCTTCCCCGAGGCCGGCCACTACCCGGTGGTGTCGCACGTGATGGTGGACGCCGAACGCGGCGCACACGGGATCGTCAAGGTGGCCGCGTAGGCGGGCCGACCCGCGGAGATCGTGGCGCGCCGCCGGCGCGGCTCAGGGGGCGTCGAGGCGCAGCAGGCGTCCGGTCGGGGCGTCCTCGAGCAGCCAGATCGCGCCGTCGGGCGCCTCGGCGACCGCACGGATGCGTGCGCCCATGTCCCATTGGTCGGCGAGGCTCGCGCGGTCGGCGTCCAGATCGATCCGGATCAGCGCCTGCCCCGACAGCGCGCCGACGAAGGCGTCGCCGGTCCAGTCGGGGAAACGGTCCCCGGCGTAGATCATCAGCGACCCCGGCGAGACCGACGGCACCCACCACACCAGTGGCGCGACGAACCCGTCGCCCGGCGCGTGGTCGGGGATCGCGCGCCCGCCGTAGTGCACGCCCTGGGACGCCCTCGGCCAGCCGTAGTTCGCGCCCGCCGCGATCAGGTTGAGCTCGTCGCCGCCCTGCGGCCCCATCTCGGTGCTCCACAGGCGTCCGTCGGCGTCGAACGCGAGACCGAGCGGGTTGCGGTGCCCGTAGCTCCAGATCTCGGCGGTGACGCCGCCTTGGCCTTCGAACGGGTTGCCGGGTGCGGCGGCGCCGTCCGGGGTGAGCCGGACGATCGTGCCGAGCGTCGTGCCGAGGTCCTGCGCGGGCTCCATCGTCTGCCGGTCGCCCGACGACACGAACAGGTGCCCTCCGTCGGGGGAGAACGCGAGCCGGTGGCTGAAGTGGCCGCTGCCGTCCACCTTGGGGGTCTGCCGCCAGATCACCTCGAGTCCGTCGAGCCGGGCGGTCTCGCCCTCGACGACCAGCCGCGCCCGGCCGAGGGCCGCGCCGCTGCCGCCCTGGCCGCGTTCGGCCCAGCTGAGGTACAGCAGCCGGTCGTCGGCGAACCTGGGCCCGGGTACTACGTCGCCGAGCCCGCCCTGGCCGGCCGCCACCACGTCGGGGACGCCCGCCACCTCGATCCGCGCCCCGGTGTCCTGGTCGCGCAGCCACAGCGTCCCCGAGCGTTCGGTCACGGCTAGCCAGCGGGTGCCGGGGAGGAAGCTCATCGCCAACGGCGTCCCGAACCGGTCGACGTCGGCCACCGTGAACGGCGCCCCGGGCGGACCCGGCGTGGCGGTGGCCGTCGCGTCGGGGGAGGTCGCGGTGGGCGTGCCCGGCGACGGTGCGGCCGGGCCGGAGCATGCGGCCAACGCGAGAAGGGCCGCCCCGAGGGCGGCCGAGCGAAGAGGTCGTCCCATGACCGGACGCTACCCGATTATCGAGCGAGCGGGACGGGCGCCCATCAGTGAGCGTGATGGTAGTTCCTTGGTGCGGCGACGCCGTCCGCAGGGTCATCGACGGTGTGCAAGGGCTCACGAGGAGTGGTGTGTCGGTCCCTCCCAGAGTGCCTGATCAGCAGCCGCTCTGGTATCGAATGAAGACGAGGTAAACAGAACGGCGACAGCCAGCGGTCCGGTCGCCTCAGTGTCAGCTGGGCAGGCGTCGGCCAGTTGGATTCAGTACGGCCCCTCGCCCTCGGCTAGTGTCCAAGCACCACCCCCGGTAAGAGGAGGCAATTATGGATTTAGCCGTCAAGCTAGCTCAGGAGTGGGTGAACGCCACGTATGCGGGTCGTTCGAACTACGTGGCGTGTCCGGAGAGCGGAATCACCGGTTGGCCGACGATGCGTTCCCTGACCCGGGCTCTGCAGATTGAGATCGGTGCTGGCGTGGATGGCCAGTTCGGTCCCGGAACGGCTACCAAGATGACTCAGTTCGGAGTTGTGTCTGCATCGACTCCTAACGTCAATATCCGGACGATTATCCAGTGCGCTCTCTACTGCAAAGGGTACGA
This sequence comes from Propionibacteriaceae bacterium, assembly GCA_032229785.1. Classification (GTDB taxonomy): domain Bacteria; phylum Actinomycetota; class Actinomycetes; order Propionibacteriales; family Propionibacteriaceae; genus Propioniciclava. The sequence goes on along the minus strand of JAVTWJ010000063.1, from coordinate 59,464 downwards.
CGGCGGTGGGGCTGATGGTGTCTGGGGCCCGCGCACCCTCCAAGGAATCGAGAATCTCAAGAGTCACATGGGCATCCCGGCTAGTAGTGGGACTGTTGACACGAAAATGACACGTTCTTTGCTCAACATGGATGCCTTTGTGGTCATTTGGGATGGCAGTCCGCTGGTACGGGAGGTTCAGCAATGGATGAATTCGGTCTTCTGGACTCGTCGTGATTTTCAGATAGTTCCCTGTGACGGGATTTTCTCCCGAGGGGTGCAGAAAGGGCTCGTATTTGCGATTCAGTACTCCCTAGGGATGGCCGATGGTGCGGCTGACGGTGTGTTTGGTCCGGCCACGCGATCGGCGCTCAAGGCCGGTGAAGTTCAACAGGGCTCGCAAGACGCCGGGTCCAGTCATCTCGTCAAACTGTATAAGGCGGCATTAGTATTCAACCGCTACTTCACCGTCGACTGGCCATCGTCCACTTTCACTCTCCAGACTGCGGAGGCGTCGCGATCGTTTCAAGCGTTCTGCCACCTCCCCTTGTCCGGACGTGGAGATTACGCCACCTGGTGCAGTCTGATTTCCTCGACGGGAGACCCTACTCGACCAGTGAGTGGCGCGGACTGCATGACTCCGCTCAATCAAGCAAGGATAGACTCGCTCAAGAACGCCGGTTTCCAGATTGTAGGAAGATATATTGCCGGAGGTGTCAATAAACGAATGACTCTGACTGAAGCCTCCCTTATTACGGCCAACGGTCTTAAATTCTTCCCGATTTTTCAGGAGCTTAACAATGCGCCGCAATACTTCACCTACAGCCAGGGGCGAGCGCAGGCCGCCGCTGCGATTCAGAACGCCGAAGCGCTCACTATTCCACACGGCGCTGTCATTTACTTCCCTTGTGACTGGGATGCCACCGACGATGACGTAAGTTCTATCGTGCTGCCGTACTATCAGGGGGTAAGCAGCGCTATCGCGGAGGCGGGGCATCCGTACGAAGTAGGGGTTTATGGTACAAGGAATGTCTGCGCGCGTATCTCGCGCGCAGGCATCGCGGTGGCTAGCTTCGTCGCTGGGATGTCGTCTGGTTGGAGCGGAAACCTCGGCTATTCGTTGCCACCAAATTGGGCGTTCGATCAGATTTCTGGAGAGACGCTTAGCCCCGGATCGGCTGGCCAGTTGGAAATTGACCGCAATGTTGTTTCTGGCCGGGACCAGGGTGTCGCCGCTCTCATTGCGCCTCTTGATCCGGTCAACAATTTCTTCGATTGGTTGCGATTGCTGGAATCGCAGGCCCAGATGTTCAAGTCGCAGGGGGGCGCGCCGAACAGAAGCGTCCAATGGCTGACTGCAGAATACTTGCGTGGTTTGAATGAGGGGTATTTGAGCGACACCTTCGAAGTGCTATGTGGCTTCATTAACAAGACGTTCATTGCCTCTGTCAACCTTCCCGATATGCCCCCTCTCCGGGACCCGATCCTCAACAGGGTGTGTGATGTCCCACACCTTGGGGCTGTTCTTACAGCCTGCTTTAATCGCCCACTAGCTCAGTATCGCGGGTTCCCAGGCCTTCATGATTTCGGTGGCTGGGCAGGTGATCTGATTACGGTTTCGAGGGAATGTCATGTCGAGTTGTCGGATCGTACCGAAGGTGCTGGGTATCAGATGGCATTTGCTCGAATCGGAGACGATTTGAGCACATTCAAGGCGCCTGATTTGATAGCGGATGTTGATGCTGAAGTGGTCTACTGGAAGGTCATGGTCGACGGCACTAAGCAGATCAGCGATCTGTTGCAGCCGTATTACAATGGAATTTCCAGTGCGCGAACTAAGTATCAGGATTTCATCGGCCTGCGGTTCGGGAATGTGTCGGCATTCCGTGACGCCGTGCACTCTGCTCTGCTTTCGTCGCAAGACACAGACTATGCGACCTGGCGTGCTGGGCTGTGGGCGGCCGGGTTCGTGAAGGATCCTCTCGGGGTGATGACTCCCTTTTACGGCGTCGCTGTCGATAGTTCGCCAGATTTCTTCTCTGGCATTGCAAGGGCGTTGAGTGATCGAATCGCGTTGATTGCGGGGTATTGAGATGGGTGATTCTTTCCAGTTCGCACGACGCACTGCTTTCATCGGAGTGGGTGGTATCGCGATCGCGGGGTTTCTTGGAGGCAGAGCCTTTGCCGCGCCGATGGCTCCGGTTGGCCTGTTCCCCGATGCGTTTGATGTGTTCATTTCGCCAACGATGGTGCAGCCGATGCCGCGCACGCTAGGTCTGGAGGTAAGCGGCGAGATGGGAGATGTCGTTCTTGCCGTGATAGCCGACACAGATCTTTACGAATTGGCTACTAGATCGACGATCGCGTCAGAACGGACGAGAACGGAAGGGCTCGTCAGAGAGGTAGGAAGTCAAGGCATCACAGTGGAGACGGAGGCGGAACTCCCGGAACGCATCTTGCGGGATGGTAACGCGGAGGTGATTGTCGGTAGCCGCAAGGTGAACTGGCCTCCCCGGGATGTCGCAGTTGGGGCAGATGCTCCGGAGGCTGAGGTGCGCGATAAGAGCGGAAACATCAGCCGTGTTATGGCTTTCGATCAGGTTCCGGTTCGCGCGTGGGGTGTGGAATTGGCGTGCCAGTGGCGTGAGTTGCGCTGGGCGGCGCGGTGCCGGACGTTCATTCCGGTGCAGATTGTTGTGAAATCGGTAGGTCCGTTCGAGACTCCGCTGGAGCTTTTTATCCATGTGCGACTGGATGGTGTGGTTGTCCCCGATATCGAGCGCGTCGACATGATCGACGCGCCGAACGGTGTTCGTGTCGCTCGGACCTCGCGCATCGGTGGCGGATGGGTAATCACGTTGCGGGGAACTATCGCTGTGGGCGAAAGCGTGCGTCTTGGTCTCCAGGTCATCGCCGCGACTCCTGGGCGCGAACTAGATCGCTTCGAAGCGCCCCAGGTCGATGTTCGTGCCGCGCAGGCAGATCGTGGCCAACGCCTGACGGGGCGGGAGTCGGCTATTAGATTAGATAGCGCCTATAATGCTTCGACCATAAGAGAATGGACTCCAGAGTGATTTCCAGCGCGATAGCGGCCAATTATAGTTCCTCAGTGGTGATGGCATTGCCCACTTGGGTTGCGCTGATTCTCGCTCTCATGGTGGTGACAAGTGCGGGGAATGAACGGCGGACGCTGACCCGTGCTTATCTTTGGAGCCAGCCGGCTGCGTGGATATTGGCGACAGCCTTGTCGTTTGCTAGTTGGGTGTTGTTCCGGCCCGGCGGTGCGCGGGCGTGGCTCGAGCCCGAGGTGTTCGGCGTCCGCTTTGAATTGTTGTCCGGAGCAATAGGCGGGGCTGCGTCATGGGTGCTTGCGGGCATGTGGATCATGAGTAGTTCGCGCGCGGAGAGTAGAGTGCTCTAGTGTTTGAGTTGTTCAGTGCTGTAGTGAGCATCGCTCTCACGCTTTCTTTGGCGAAACTAGCGCTTGGTGAACGGGCGACTGGGGTGAGTTCATGGTTGTTCTGGATCCTGCCACCACTAATATTGCTTGGTCTCTGGATCTTGCTCTTATTGAGCGTTGATTTCTGGTCATGGCGCGGTTCTTGGTTGTATTGGGGTGCGTTTGTCGGCAGTGGATTATGGATCTTGTCGGCCATCTGGGTTGTGGTTCAATCTCGGCGCGTCCGCCGCGGAACGCCTCACAGTGATGGGTGACGGCGGAGTCTTGCTTGGCCAGTAGCTATGCACCAGTTCGTCGAGGTGGTTCCGCTCGCACCACACAGTGGTGGGCTTGGAGTTTGGATCACGTCCCCGGTGAGCGGGTCCAGTTCGCGCAGGTAGGGCGTTGACGGCGCAGGATCCGGGGCATCGTGCGGGTACCCGTACCTCCGGGTCTAGCACTTCGTGTCGGTACCGTCACATGGGTAAGCAGCGCGGGCAGCCGGAACCTCTGGGACGAGACATAAGCCGTAGGCAAGCCACATCTCATTCGTAGGTTCTCCACGTTCGAGTAGGCGCACTGCTACCAACGTCCTGGCCGGGCTTCCATCTGGAGTGTTCCCGAAAAAGTGGAGGCCTTGAATTACGCCGCGAGTTCGTCGATGTGTCTATATCCTAGCTCGTATTCGTGGGGTGTCAAATAGCCTAGTGTCGAGTGCCTACGCGTGCGGTTGTAGTACATCTCGATCCACTCAAAGGTGGCCTTCTTGACGGCCTTGAGGTCCGGCCAAGGCCGGGTGTGGATGAGTTCCTTCTTGTAGGTAGCAAAGAAGCTCTCCGCCACGGCATTGTCGTAGCAGATACCGGTGCGACCCAAGGAACGACGGATCCCGTTGGCCTGACAAAACTCCGCGAATTCCCGAGATGTATACTGCGCCCCGCGGTCGGAATTAAACCGAATCCGGTTTAATTCCGATTATGCCGAGGTTGGTGTTAAGCCGAGGGTTCTGTGTTTGGACTAGTGGGGTCGGGGTTTCTTGGTGATTCCTCGGCTTAACATCGCGTCCTGTTGCGGTTAGCGTCCGTCGTGTCCTCACTTCGAGGGAAGGAGACGGTGATGGATGCGACGGTTGAGGAACTCGGTGTGGTCGTGGTTGGGGCCCTGCGTGCGGCGGGGTACCTGGAGTCGACGATCGGTCAGTATGAGAAGACGATCAAGGCGCTGGCGGGGTTCGTGGAGCCACGGGGTGGCGTGTACACGCCCGCGTTGGGGGCGGTGTTCGCGTCGTTGACGGTCAGCCCGCGTACTGGCCGGTTCAGCGTGCAGCGACGGTTCGACTACCGTCGGCTGGTCTGGTTGTTCGACGGCTACCTGGTGAGCGGGCGGGTGGATTTGGCGCAGCGCACGTGCGGTGGTGGGGGCCCGCGCCCGTCTTCGCCGGGGTTCGTGGCGTTGGACACGGCTTGGGAGGCCGACATGGCCGAGCGTGGTCTGGCGCCGGCGACACGGGCGGCTTACGGGCGGGTGGCGCGCGGCTACCTCACGTTCCTGGAGGCAGCCGGGGCCACCGGTCTGGCTGATGCTGATGGTGGCAGCGTGTTGGCGTTCCTGGGATCGTTGTCGCCGCGTTGGGCGAAGTCGTCGCTGTTCGGGGTGGTGTCGAACTTCCGCCCATTCTTGAAGTTCACCGGCCGGGTGGACCTGGTCGAGGCGGTCAACCTGGCCGGCGTCCGACGCTCCCACGGGATCCTTGAGGTGCTCAGCGATGATGACCAGCAGCGAGTCGTGCAGGCCTGCGCCTCGGACAGGGTGAGCGCTCGTGATGCTGCCATCACGCTGCTGGCCATGACGACGGGGCTACGCGCTTGTGACATCGTGGGTCTGCGGTTGGCCGATGTCGACTGGCGTACCCAGACGATCGGCATCGTGCAGCAGAAGACCCACAACCCGTTGACCCTGCCGCTGCCCGGGCTGGTGTTGGCTCGGCTGGCTGACTATGTCCTGGATGAACGGCCCGCCTCGGGTGATGATCATGTGTTCCTGCGGGCGAAGGCACCGCACACGCGGTTGGTCGATCACGCGTCGATCTACCGGGTGACCGCCGGCACGTTCCAGACGGCGGGGGTGACCGGCGCGAAGGCCGGTACCCGCCTATTGCGGCACAGCGCCGCCTCAAGGCTGCTGCGTGCCGCGGTACCGTTGCCGACGATCGCAGCAGTGTTGGGCCACGCCAGCCCGGAGTCGACCAACCAGTACCTGAGCGTCGATGAGACGCGCTTGCTGGAGTGCGTGCTGCCCGTCCCGGCGGGGGCCCGACCATGAGCAGCCACGGGTTCACCAGCAGGTTCGCCACCGAACTGGACGACTATCTGGCGTTCAAGCAGGCCATGGGCTGCCAGGGCGCCTCCCGGGTCTGGTACCTGCGCCAGTTCGACGCCTACTGCACCCGGCAGGATCGCACCGTTTTCGACCGTGACACCGTCGAGGGCTGGGTGAGCGAACGCCTCGACCGGTGCGGGGTCTACCGGTCCTGGATGTCCTACATCCGCGACTTCGGCCGCTGGCTCCAAGCCCAAGGCCACCCGAACGCCTACGTGCTGTCGGATGCGTGGCAGGCGCCGTTCGTGCCGGCCCACCCCTACCTGCTCACCACCGATGAGATCGACAGGTTCTTCACCACCGCCGGACAGTTGGACACCCACTCACCGTGGCGGTGGCAAGCGGTCACGTTCTTCACCCTGATGTACTCGTGTGGGCTACGGACCGGGGAGGCCCGCGCGCTGCTGACCGAACAGGTCGACCTGGACGGCGGGCACCTGGACATCATCTGGTCCAAGCACAACCGGAGCCGCCGGCTACCGGTGACCAGTCAGGTCGTCGACATCCTCACCGCCTGCCACCAAACCTCGGCCAAACTGTTCCCAGCGCAGCGGGCGTTCTTCGTGTCCAACACCGGCCGGCCGGTCAGCGCCGCGGCGGTCGGGGTCATGTTCAACCGGATCTGGGACCAGGCCGGACTACGGTCCAATCTGGTTGTCAGGGTGGGCCGAGCAGGGTGGTGATGTGGTGGCGTTCGTGGTGGTTGAGGTTGGTGAGTCGGTCTTCGAGGACGTCCTGGGTGACCCAGAGTTCTTGTGCGGCGTCGTCGAGGGATGTGGCTGCTGTGAGCGTGTGGCTGATCTGGGTGAGGTTCGGTAGTAGCCAGCGGGCGGTTTCGTCGCGGACTCGTGCTTCGATGGTGGGTGGTTGTGGTCCGTGATGGCCGCGTTGGACGTGGATGAGTTCGTGGGCGAGGGTGCAGCGTCGTTCGCGTTGGGTGAGGGCGTGGTCGAGCCAGATGGTGGCGACGCCGTCGGTGAGTCCGCGTACGCCGCGGGGCAGGGTGGCCCAGACGAGGTCGATGTGGGGGTGGCGGGCCAGTTCGGCCCAGGGGTCAGGCGTACCCATCGGTGGGGTGCTCGGCTTCGAATCGTTCCCGGTCGGTGGACCGGTTGGTGCGGTCGGCCGCCAGTGCCCAGGTGTCTGGTGCGGCGAGGTTCTGGTGGGCGTCGACCGGTTGAAGGTTGCGGTAGGCGCGAGCGGTGATGAGTTGCGGGGTGATCCCGAGTGCTTCGCAGCCGCTGACGAGGTGGGCCACGGTCATGTTGCCGCGTTTGCCCTTGGTGTAGAGCGACATCTGTGCTTCACCGACGCCGATGGCGGCGGCCATCTGCTTCTGAGTGAGGCCGAGGCGGCGCCCTTCGGCCACTAGTTCGATGGCGACGAGCCGCGAGAACTCTTTGCCTCTGTCTACGCTCTCCATGCGACCTATCCTACCGTACGGCAAAGTTCTTTGCCGTACGGCTTGCATCGCCTCGCCTTCTGGCCTATATTTGCCGTATGGCAAAGATTGGTCGGAGGGGGCGCTTCCAGAAGGAGAGTGTCCAGCGAATCGGGGAGCGGCGCAGCGTTCTGCCGGGTCGGGTTGACCCGGGCACGTTGACGCTTGCTGAGTTGCTGAACCTCTGCGACCAGGTGGGGTGCACTCCCAGCGAGCTGCTGGCTGACGGCCTGGCCGACGCGCCCCTGATAGGCGGCAACATGACGACCGCGCCCGTCGCGGGCGTCAGACTGCGCCAGGCCCGGAGGCTCGAACCCAGCGCTCGGTTCGGCGCAAGCGATGCGGATCTGCATCCACACCCGCGCGCGGCCCTCGACCGCACACCATCGCAGTCTTTGCGTCCATCCAAGAGGCGAGCGCCGCTTGGGCGCGCCTTGCTTGGACCCTCACCGGTTTTCCCTCCGGCGCCCGCCGGAGGGACCAATGCTGCCCTCGAGCAGCGCAAACGAAAGGAATCAGACAAAATGGGATTCGACTACAACTGGAATGAGGTTTACCCCCGGACGCTGTCGTGTGACGACGGCCCGTACGGCACGTCCTGCAGCCCGATCGGCGGACTCTGGGGCAAGAAGCGATCAACCAACGCGAGTGTCGTGGACCGCGAGGGAATGGCCGGCCCCAGCGGCAGCGTGGGAGGCCCCTGGAAGTCGCGGAACTACACGAACAACAACGGCAGCAGCGCCGCCGAGATTCAGCGTCGTCTGAACTCGTACATGGTGGACATGCGCAAGCGGGGCACCTCCGTGCCGTACTCCAACCTGACGGTGGACGGCATCCTCGGCACGGCCTCGGACAACGTCATCCGGTGGTACCAGCAGCAGGTCGGGTTGACCGCGGATGGCATCGTCGGCTCTGCCACGTGGAGCAGGCTGAAGTCGGCCTAACCCTCGGTGATGCACTGACGGGCGGCGATCAGCGCGCGGCTGCCGTCCGTCAGTGCGACCCCCGCGAGCGAGTGGGTCCCCGGCCAGGTGTCGACCTGGACGAAGGTTGAGCTCTGGCCGCCGCGCGTGAGTATCGCGTTGTCCTGCCGAATCTGGGTGCCGTCCACGACAGACGTACCAAGGTCTTGGTAGAACGCGAGGATCGACCAGCCCTCGGCCACATCGACGGCGGCCGACGGCTTGTCCTTGCTGAGCGGAGTGCCGAGATCCTTGATCGTCGCGACCTCAGCCGCGGTGAGCCGTCGACACTCGAACGTCGCACCAGGATCGGCAGGGATCACCCGCATCGGCCTACCGTTGATCGTGCTGGTGATCGTCGCGGGCCCAGGAGTCGGCAGACCCAGCCCCGGCGGTGTCGGCGTCGGCTCCGGCGACACCAGCGGCGCACCGGTGAAGTAGACCCTTGTTGGCGTCGGGCTGGGTGTGGGAACCGGCGCGGCGGTGCAACCGGCCAAGATCAGACTTCCGACAAGCAACAACAAAGGCGGGGTGCGCATACACGAATCGTAGCCCGCCGCCTCGATATAACACCCACCCAGACCTTGAAAGGCGACCCCTGTGCTCGATCCGCTCCCGCCCGATCAGTGGGGCCTCTATGCGGCAGCCATCGCAACCCTGGCCGGCGCCATCGTGGCGCTACTCAAAGGATCCGCCGAAGCAGCGAAGACCCGAGCCGAAGTCGCCAGCATGCGCGCCGACATGGCCCGCTCCGCGCAGCGCACCACCGAAATCCTCCACCAAGTCACACCGAACGACGGCGGCAGCCTCATGGACTCATCCACACGAGCCGAAGAGGCCCTCACCACCCTCACAGCCGACATCCGACGCCTCGACGGCAACATGCGCGATATCGCCGCCGACATACGCGGCGCCCGCCGCGACATCGGACGCCTGGCCGACGCCGACCAACTGCTCGCCGCGACCGACCTGCGCGACCGCGAAGCCGCCGACCACGTCCACGCCCTCATCCACCAACGCATCGACGACCTCGCCGTACCGTGCTCCCCAGGCGGGACGGATGCAGCCCTTGGTGCAGCGCGGCTTGGCGACCGCCGCAAGGACGGCCTGGCGGGTGAAAGCTGGTGCTGAGGCCTGCCCTGGGACTGGCTGGGCTCACCACCGGACCGCCGGCTCCGGTCCGGCCGTCGCCGGCCACTAGGATCGGCACCGTGATCGACGACTATGGACTCGACCTCCCCCTCGTGCACGCCGGCAAGGTCCGGCGGCTCTACGCGCTGCCCGACGCCGGCGATCCCGGCGACCGCGCCCCCGGACGGTTCCTCATGGTCGCCACCGACGCGATCTCCGCGTTCGACCACGTGCTCAGCTCGACGATCCCCGACAAAGGCGCCGTGCTCACCCGGCTCAGCCTGTGGTGGTTCGACCAGGTCGCCGACCTGATCCCGAACCACGTCGTCTCGAGTGACGTGCCCGCGGCGGTCACGGGGCGGGCCCTGATCACCGAACGCCTGGCGATGATCCCGGTCGAGTGCGTCGTCCGCGGCTACCTGACCGGGTCCGGCTGGGCCGAATACCAGCACGACGGCACGGTGACCGGCATCGCGCTGCCCGAGGGCCTGCGCGACGGCGATCGCCTGCCCGAGCCGATCTTCACCCCCGCCATCAAGGCCGAGATCGGCGAGCACGACGAGAACGTGCCCTTCTCCACGATCGTTGCCCTGCACGGACGCGAGGCCGCCGAGGAACTCCGCGAGGCGTCGCTGGCCGTCTACCGGCGCGCCGAGGCGATCGCGCGCGAGCGCGGCGTGATCCTGGCCGACACCAAGTTCGAGTTCGGACGCCGCCCCGACGGCACCCTCGTGCTCGCCGACGAGGTGCTCACCCCCGACTCGTCGCGCTTCTGGGACGCCCAACAGTGGGCCCCGGGGGGTGCGCAGCCGAGCTTCGACAAGCAGTTCGTGCGCGACTGGCTCCAGCACGACTCCGGATGGGACAAGGGCTCCGACCTCACCCCGCCGCCCCTGCCGGCGTCCGTGATCGCGGCCACCCGCGACCGCTACGTCGAGGCCTACACCCGCCTGACCGGGCGTCCGTTCAATTAACCGCGCCACGGTGGATCTGAGGCTCAGTCGGTGCGCACTCCGATAGGATCGGCGCCATGGCACGAGTGATCGTTGACGTGATGCCCAAGCCCGAGATCCTTGACCCGCAGGGCAAGGCCGTGACCGGCGCGCTGAGGCGCCTCGGTTTCGAGGGTCTCACCGTGCGCCAGGGCAAGCGGTTCGAGGTCGAGGTCGACGGCGAACTGACCGACGAGCGTCTCGATCAGGTGCGCGAGGCGGCCGAGAAGCTCCTAGCCAACACCGTCATCGAGGCGTTCGACGTGCGGGTGGAGCGGCAGTGACCCGCGTCGGCGTCGTCACTTTCCCCGGGTCGCTCGACGATCACGACGCGGCCCGCGCGGTGACGCTCGGCGGCGCCACCCCGGTGCCGCTGTGGCACGCCGCCCACGACCTTGAGAACGTGGACGCGGTGATCCTGCCGGGCGGCTTCTCCTACGGCGACTACCTGCGCTGCGGCGCGATCGCCCGGTTCAGCCCGATCATGACCGAGATCATCGCCGCCGCCAACAAGGGCCTGCCGGTGCTCGGCATCTGCAACGGTTTCCAGGTGCTATGCGAATCCCACCTGCTGCCGGGCGCGCTGATCCGCAACGACGTCCGCACCTTCGTCTGCCGCGACCAGGCGTTGCGCGTGGAGTCGCGCGACACCGTCTGGACGTGCGCGATGGCCGAGGGCCAAGAGATCACCATCGTGCTCAAGAACGGCGAGGGCGGCTACATCGCGGACGCCGAGACACTCGCCCGTCTCGAGGGCGAGAACCAGGTCGTGTTCCGTTACCTCACGGCCAACCCTAACGGCTCGATGAACGACATCGCCGGCGTCACCAACGCCCGCGGCAACGTCGTCGGCCTCATGCCGCACCCCGAGCACAACATGGAGGAACTCACGGGTCCCTCCACCGACGGACGCTTGTTCTTCGAGAGCCTGCTCACCTTCGTCGCGGCCGCCGGCTGACGACGTGCCGCCCGTTCCGTCGCTCGTCCGTGACCCTCGGCGGGCGTGGGATCAGCGCTCGGCGATCGACAACTGCGAGAACAGCGGGTGCCCCGGCGTCAAGTCGAGCAGCGCCTCAGCGCCGTCGAGACCCTGGGCGAGCGGCTCGGTGAGCGCGAAGGTCGGCCACTGCAGGCTCAGGTACTCGGTGAATCGGCGCACGACCCGCCCGCAGGCGAACACGCCACCCAGCGCCGCGACCTTGGGCGGGTTGGGGCCGTGCAGGTGCGCGCGTCGGATGCCCGCCTGGACCGCCTCCGACAAGTGGGCGGCGGCCTTGTCCGCGATGTTGCCGGCGACCCGGTCGACGTCGGCCATCCGCGTGACGACCGAGGCGAAGGCCGCGATGCGGGCGACCCGGTCGGGCGCCGACTGCAGGTCGAGGTAGGCCAGTTCGAGGTCGGGATAGATCTCGGTGAGCGCGCCGGTGAGCGCCGTCATCTGGCGGCGTCCGTCGTGCCCGCGCAACGCCGCCTCCATGCCGGTGCGCCCGATCCAGTAGCCGGAGCCGGCGTCGCCGAGCAGGTGGCCCCAGCCGTCCACCCGCGCGACCTGCTGCGGGCCGACCGCGAGGCAGATGGTGCCGGTGCCCGCTGCGATCACGCAGCCCTCCTGGTCGCCGAGCGCACCCAGGTACGACGTGATCGAGTCGTGCGCGAGGACCACGCGGCGCGTCCGTGAGTCGGTGATCAGCCCGAGCAGATCGTGGGCCGTCTCGCGGCCCAGCCCCGAGGAGCCGATCGCGACGGTGCCCACGTCGGCGCCGGGGTTCTCATCGAGCACCGTGCGCACGATGTCCGCCCACTGCGGTGGCAGCGGGCGATCGGTATGGACGCCTCGGGCCGTTCCGTCGACGCGCAGGCCCGAGTGACGCAACCGCCACTTGGTCGACGACTGGCCCGCATCGAGCGCGAGATAGCCCTGATCGATCATCGGACCTCCTCTCGTGCGGCGCACCACGTCCCGTGCACGTTCAGTCAGACCACCCTACCCCGCGGCCTGGTCGATCGGGACGATACGGTGCGGATCGCGACGTGCGGTGCCGGTCGTGCTCGGACGCGGTCGCCGGCGCACGCTAGATTGTGTCCGTGGTCGACACCGTAGAGAACGCCCTTGCCACTCCGGATGCCCAGCAGCCGTGGTCCGAACTCGGATTGAAGGCCGACGAGTACCAGAGCATCCGCGAGATCCTCGGACGCCGCCCGACCGGCTGCGAGCTGGCGATGTATTCGGTGATGTGGTCGGAGCACTGTTCGTACAAGTCGTCCAAGGTGCATCTGCGCAGGTTCGGCGTCCTGGAGCCGCGGACGCCGCGTGGGCCGCTGCTGGCCGGGATCGGCCAGCAGGCGGGCGTCGTCGACGTCGGCAACGGCCTGGCCGTCACCTTCAAGATCGAGTCGCACAACCATCCGAGCTACGTCGAGCCCTACCAGGGCGCCGCGACCGGTGTGGGCGGCATCGTGCGCGACATCATCGCGATGGGCGCGCGCCCGATCGCCGTGATGGATCCGCTGCGCTTCGGCCCGCTGGACGCCCCTGACACCGCACGCGTCCTCCCGGGCGTCGTGTCAGGCATCGGCGGCTACGGCAACTGCCTCGGCCTGCCCAACGTGGGCGGCGAGGTGATCTTCGACGCGACCTATTACGGCAACCCTCTGGTGAACGCCCTGTGCGTCGGCGTGCTGCCCCATGACGGCATGTACACCAATGCGGCCACCGGCGTCGGCAACACGGTGATCCTGTTCGGTTCCGCGACCGGCGGCGACGGCATCGGCGGGGCGTCCATCCTCGCCTCGGAGACCTTCGACGCGGACGGTCCTGCCAAGCGGCCCAGCGTCCAGGTCGGCGACCCGTTCATGGAGAAGCTGCTCATCGAGGCCTGCCTGGAGTTGTTCGAGGCCGACCTGATCGTCGGCATCCAGGACTTCGGCGCCGCCGGCATCTCGTGCGCGACCTCCGAGATGGCGGCCGCGGGCGACGGCGGCATGCACGTCGACCTCGACAAGGTCGTCCTGCGCGACCCGACGCTGTCGCCCGAGGAGATCCTCATGAGCGAGAGTCAGGAGCGGATGATGGCGGTGGTCACCCCCGAGAACGTGGACGCCTTCATGGCGATCTGCGCCAAGTGGGACGTGTTGGCCACCGTGATCGGCGAGGTCATCGAGGGCGACCGGCTGCTCATCGACTACCACGGCGAGCGCGTCGTCGACGTCGACCCGCGCACGGTCGCCGATGACGGCCCCGTGTACGAGCGTCCGCTCGCCCGCCCGTTCTGGATCGACGCCCTGAACGCCGACGTCGCCGAGACGCTGCCGCGTGCGGCGTCCGGCGATGAACTCGGCGCTCAGGTGCTGGCGCTGGCCGGGTCGCCGAACCTGTGCGACAAGAGCTGGATCACCGATCAGTACGACCGCTACGTGCGCGGCAACACGGTGCTCGCACAGCCGGAGGACTCCGGAGTGATCCGGATCGACGAGGCGACCGGTCTCGGCATCGCGCTGGCGACCGACAACAACCCGCGGTTCTGCCTGCTCAACCCGTACCTGGGCGCGCAGTTGGCGCTGGGCGAGTCCTACCGCAACGTGGCGACCACCGGCGCCGAGCCGGTCGCGATCACCGACTGCCTCAACTTCGGCTCGCCCGAGGATCCGGACGTCATGTGGCAGTTCCAAGAGGCGATCATGGGCCTCGTGGAGGGCTGCCGGACGCTGGGCACCCCCGTCACCGGCGGCAACGTGAGCTTCTACAACCAGACCGACGGGACCAACATCCACCCGACCCCGGTCGTGGGCATGCTGGGTGTGATCGACGACGTCGCCGACCGGATCCCGATGGGCTTCGCCCACCCGGGCGACGCGGTGGTGCTGCTCGGCGAGACCAAGGAGGAACTGTCCGGGTCGTCGTGGGCGGACGTGGTCCACGGCCACCTGGGCGGCATGCCGCCGGCGCCGAACCTGGACGCCGAGAAGGCCCTCGCCCGCGTCCTGATCGGGGCGTCCAAGGCGCGGCTGCTCAGTTCCGCGCACGACCTCGCCGACGGCGGCCTCGCGCAGGCCCTGGTCGAGTCGGCGCTGCGCAAGGACCTCGGCGTCGCGCTGACCCTGCCCGAGGGCGACCCGACGGTCGCGCTGTTCTCCGAGTCGCCCGCCCGCGTGCTGGTCTCGGTGTCGGGCGAGCATTACCTCACCTTCGCGGCCCTGTGCGGCGAGCACGGCGTCTCGATGGAGCGTCTGGGCGAGGTCGTCTCCGATCCGGTGATCGAGGTCCGCGGTCAGTTCACGCTCGACCTGGCGGAGGTCCGCGCCCGCTGGGAGGCGCCGATCCGCGACGCGATGGGGGCGCACTGAGCACGGGCACGCCGGAGGGCGAGGAGCCCGACTACGAGCGCACGCTGATCGACCCGTTCCGGCCCGGGTACACCCAGCAGCCGCCCTACGCGCCGCAGCAGCCGTACGGGCAGCCCCACCCACCATCGCCCGGCGGGCAGCCGCCGTACGGTACGCCGGCCGGCCCGCCCGTCTGGCATTCGCCCCTGCACCCGTGGACGGCCCCACCGCCGGCCGGTTGGTCGACGCCCGCAGGCACCCCGCTGCAGCCGTGGCCGCAGTTCGACCCGAACGCCCCCGTTCCGCTCGCGGGAGCGGAGAAGGGCTGGGTGCCCGCGTCCCACTGGCTGCCGCTGCTGACCAGCTGGCTCGGCCCGCTGGTCGTGCTGCTGACCGTCGGGGAACGGAACGCCCGGGTGCGGGAGCACGCCAAGGAGTCGCTCAACTTCGAGGTCACCTTCACCCTCGTCGTGCTGCTCGCCTCGATCGTCGCGCTGCAACTGCCCGGCACCCTGCTGTGGCTGATGCCGCTGTGGCCGGTCTGGATCGCCCTCCGCTTATGGGCCACGGCTCGCTCGCTCGCCGGGCGTCCGGTGCGCTACCCGGTGGCGCTGCGCATCATCCGCTGATCAGGCGTCGGCCCGGCTTCGTGATGCGTGGTGGTGACGGCCCGGGTCGCACCCGTGGCGTATCGCGGGGGGGCGACGATGATCGTGTCCGCGACGTCTGCGCCCCGTGGGGATGCCCCGGACGTGAAGGACGGGCTGGCTGTGGTGACCGCGAGGGCGTCCGTGGCCGGTAGACTGGCGCGGTGAGCCACGCCCTGCACCTGTTGGACCCGGTCGGTGACCCCAAGCCCAACGAGGAATGCGGCGTCTTCGGCGTCTGGGCCCCCGGCGAGGAAGTCGCCAAACTCACCTACTACGGCCTGTTCGCCCTGCAGCATCGCGGCCAGGAGTCCGCGGGCATCGGAGTGAGCAACGGCGAGCGGATCATGGTCTACAAAGACATGGGCCTGGTGTCCCAGGTGTTCGACGAACCCACCCTCAACTCGCTGACCGGACACATCGCCGTCGGCCACGACCGCTACTCGACCACCGGGGCGTCCGTGTGGAAGAACGCGCAGCCGACCTACCGGGCCACCGCGAACGGCGGGCTCGCCCTCGCTCACAACGGCAACCTGACCAACACCACTGAGCTCCAGGACTGGCTGCTGGAACGCGACGCGCACGCGCGTGTCGCCGCCAAGGACAGCATGGACTCCACGAACGACACCTGGCTGGTCACCGCGCTGATGGCCAGTTTCCCGGGGTCGACCTGGGACGCCGCCCTCCACGTGCTGCCGCGCTTGCAGGGCGCGTTCTGCTTCACCTTCATGGACTCAGGCGCCCTGTTCGCCGCCCGCGACGCACAGGGGGTGCGCCCCCTGGTTCTCGGACGCCTGGAGCGCGGCTGGGTCGTCGCGTCCGAGACCGCCGCCCTCGACATCGTGGGCGCGACGTTCATCCGCGAGGTCGAGCCGGGCGAACTCATCTGCGTCGACTCCGGTGGCCTGCGCTCGGCCCGGTTCGCGGAGGCGAACCCGAAGGGCTGCCTGTTCGAGTACGTCTACCTGGCCCGGCCCGACACGATGATCGCCGGACGCCGCGTGCATTCGGTGCGCGTCGAGATCGGCCGCACCCTCGCGATGGAGGCGCCGGTGGACGCCGACCTGGTGATCCCCACGCCCGAGTCGGGCATCCCCAGTGCGATCGGCTACGCGGAGGCGTCCGGGATCCCTTACGGCCTGGGTCTGGTGAAGAACTCCTACGTCGGGCGGACCTTCATTCAGCCCAGCCAGACGATCCGACAGCTCGGCATCCGGCTCAAACTGAATCCGATCCGCGACATCATCGAGGGCAAGCGGCTCGTGGTCGTCGACGACTCCATCGTCCGCGGCAACACCCAGCGCGCCCTGGTGAAGATGCTGCGCGAGGCGGGCGCCGCCGAGGTGCACGTGCGGATCAGCTCGCCGCCCGTCGAGTGGCCGTGCTTCTACGGCATCGACTTCGCCACCCGCGCCGAACTGATCGCGCCCGGGATGAGCGTGGATGAGATCTGCCGCTCGATCGGCGCCGATTCGCTGGCCTACATCTCCATCGAGGGTCTGGTCGCGTCGAGCGGCGTGTCGAAGAGACGGCTGTGCCGGGCGTGTTTCGACGGGCAGTACCCGATCCCCGTGCCCGAAGGGGCCGCCGAGAAGATGCGCCTGATCGCGCAGGGAAGCGACGACGATGAATGAGCACACTCCGTCCGCCTACGCGGCGGCCGGCGTCGACATCGAAGCCGGCGACCGCGCGGTCGAGCTGATGAAGGCGCACGTGGCGCGCACGCGGCGTCCGGAGGTGCTCGGTGGCCTGGGCGGCTTCGCGGGCTTCTTCGACGCGAGCGCGCTGAAGAACCTCGACCATCCGGTTCTCGCCACCTCCACTGACGGCGTGGGCACGAAGGTCGCCATCGCGCAGGCGCTCGACCAGCACGACACGATCGGCTTCGACCTGATCGGCATGCTCGTGGACGACCTGGTCGTCGTGGGCGCCGAGCCGCTGTTCGTCACGGACTACATCGCGTGCGGCAAGGTCGTGCCCGAGCGGATCGCCTCGATCGTGTCAGGGATCGCGGCCGCCTGCGAGGTGGCCGGCGCCGCGCTCCTGGGCGGTGAGACGGCCGAGCATCCGGGCCTGCTGGACGCCGACGAGTACGACATCGCCGGAGCCACCACGGGGGTGGTCGAGCGCGCGAAGATCCTCGGCCCCGAGCGGGTGCGACCGGGCGACGTGGCCGTCGCGCTGGCGTCCTCGGGCCTGCACTCCAACGGCTACTCGCTGGTGCGTCACGTGTTGCTGAAGCAGGCCGGCTGGTCGCTGGAGCGGCACGTCGACGAACTCGGAACGACGCTCGGTGAGGCGCTGCTGACCCCGACCAAGGTGTACGCGCGCGACATCCTGGCGCTCATCGAGGCCGCCGAGGTGCACGCCATCAGCCACGTCACCGGCGGCGGGCTCGCCAACAACCTGGTACGGGTGCTGCCCGACGGCATCACGACGACCCTCGACCGCGCGACGTGGACGCCGCCCGCCGTGTTCTCGCTCGTGCGCGGCGTCGGCAGCCTCAGCCGTCCCGATGTGGAGGCCACTCTGAACCAGGGGGTCGGCATGGTGCTGATGGCGCCCGAGGCGTCCGTCGATGCGCTGCTGCGGACGTCGGCGGCCCGCGGCCTGGAGGCCTGGGTGCTGGGTCGCGCGGAGGCCTGCGACGGCCCAGCGCGCGTCCGCATGGTGGGCGACCACGCCAAGGAGTGAAACGGCCGGACTCGAACGGCTGGCGGCGCGTGGTGGCCGCCTCGTTGATTCTGCTTTGTCCGGGGTAGGAACTCGGGTAGCATCTGCCTCACGATAGATACATCCTCCCGCGGCTAGACCGCCACAACGCTAAAGGGGGTCGACCCGGACATGGGGCGCGGCCGTGCAAAGGCGAAGCAGACCAAGGTCGCTCGCGATCTCAAGTACCGTACGTTCGATACGGACTTCTCGTCGCTGGAACGAGAGCTTCGGGGCCTGAGTCCCGACGAGACCGGCCAGCCGGACCCGGATGAGTACGAAGACGACGACGGCGAGGACGACTACCGTTCCTATGGGCGAACCTCTTGAGCGGGGTTCCGGCTCGGTGGACGAGTGGCGCCCGGACAACTATCTGGCTGGTTTCGAGGCACTGACGCTGCCCCTGGTGGCCGGCCCGCTTCCCGACGAGGGCGAGGCTCCGCTGGTGGGCACCCTGGTGCGGCGCAGCGACCCGTCGTTGCGCGACCACGCCCGAGCCATCGTGCAGGTGCACGGGTGGAACGACTACTTCTTCCAGGACCACGTCGCCGACTTCTACGAGTCGCGGGGCGTCGCCTTCTACGCGCTCGACCTGCGTCGTTACGGGCGCAGCTGGTGCGACCCGCAGTTGCGTGGGTACATCACGTCGATCGAGGACTACGCCGACGAGTTGGACGCCGCCCTGGCCGTCGTCGCGGCCGAGCACTCGAGGGTGCTGCTGGGTGGGCATTCGACCGGCGGGCTCGTCGTGGCCTTGTATGCCGCTGACCGTCCCGGGACCCTGGCGGGCCTGGTGCTCAACTCGCCGTGGCTGGACATGTGGGTTCCGCCGGCCGTCACCAGCGTGCTGCGCCCGGTGCTCTCGCAGTGGAGCCGTCGCAGCCCGACGGCGCTGTTGCCGTTGCCGGAGGGCGACGAAATCCCGTTCTATGCGCAGGCCATGCACGCGACGCACGGCGGCGAGTGGGATTACTCCCTCGACCTCAAACAGGAACGCGCCGACCACCCGCGCGTGGGCTGGCTGCGCGCGGTGATCCACGGACACCGCCGGGTGGCGCGCGGACTGGGGATCGACTGCCCGGTGCTGGTCACCACGTCGACGACGGATGCCTGGCTTCGGCCCTCGCTGGAGTCGGCGCGCGCGGCCGACATCGTCCTCGACGTCGACCGGGTCGCCGCGGTGTCCTGGCGGCTGGGGGATCTGGTGACGCTGGCGCGGATCGAGGGCGGCACGCACGACCTGACGCTTTCGGCTCCCGTCGCGCGCGAGCGGTGGTTCGACGCGGTCACCCGGTGGATGCGCGGCTACGTGACCGAAGAAGAGGCGTCCCTCACCGCGTGAGGGCGGCGGACGCCGTTCGTGAGGCCTGGGCTCCGTAACCGCCGCCGAACAGGACGGCGTGCACCAGAAGGGGGTGCACCTGGTGCAACGGGATCAGCGCGCGCCAGTCGTCGGGCAGATGCGCACTGGCCCGCGCGTAGGCGTCCAGGATCTCTTCCTGGTGGGGGACGGCGAACAGGGTGAGCATCGCGAGGTCGGTGATCCGGTGGCCGCCGTGGGCGGCGGGGTCGATGAGTGTCACGCCTAACGGAGTCCAGACGAGGTTCCCGCTCCACAGGTCGCCGTGGATGCGTGCCGGCGGCGCGCCGTCGTCGAAGTCGCCGCGCTCGAGCCGCGCGCACAGGTCGGTCAGCGGGCGGTGCTGCTCGCGGGTGAGGGCGCCCGTGGCGAGCGCGTGGTGCGCGTAGGGCTGCACGCGGTGCCGGGCGTAGAACCGACCCCAGGTGGCCTCGCTGCGCAGGGGGAGCGGGGCAGCGCCGATGAAGCCGTCGCCCGTCCAACCGTCGGGCGGGGCCCCGAAGGCGGCCGCGCCCGCGTCATGGAGTGCGGCGAGTTGACGGCCGAAGTCCTGCGCGTGCTCGGCGGTCGGGGGTGCGGTCGGCAGCCGTTCGAGGACGATGCTGGTGGCGTCCACGCTGACGACGGACGCGATCGGCACTGCTTTGGCTGCGGCCAGCCATCGCAGGCCCGCGGCTTCGACGGCGAAGAACCCGGTGGAAGCGTCGCGGCGATGCTTGCGGAACGTCTGCATGCCTCAGTGTGCCTCACGGATCGCCACCTGGGTGGGGGAGAGCTTGGGCTGCGGATCACTCATCGGTCCACGATGCCGCCAGCTGGTGCGCGTCGAAAAACCTCGTGCGGATCTGCGACCGCCACCGCCGGTGCCGGCGGGTGGGGAATGTCGTCTCAACGCGGGTGGCCAGGACCGGGATCGAACCGGTGACCTTCCACTTTTCAGGCGGACGCTCGTACCAACTGAGCTACCTGGCCGGTTTGCCCTTGACAAGGACAGCGACCCCGACGGGACTCGAACCCGCGACCTCCGCCGTGACAGGGCGGCGCGCTAACCAACTGCGCTACGGGGCCTTATTGAAGGCCGCTACCCTCTCGGGCAGCTAGAGAAGAATAGCGTGAGCCGGGACGGATGCGAAATCGTCCCCGGGCCCATGCCGAGCCCGGTCGGTGCCGCTGCGATGAACCAGGCGAGGCCCGGGCTGGTGGATCGCGGGGAACAAACGCGACCCGGCCCGGTGTTGCGACGCGCATGAGGATTGACATCTGGTCCGACATCGCCTGCCCGTGGTGCTACATCGGCCTGATCCGTTTCGAGCGGGCTCTGGCGGAATTCCCGCAGCGCGACGGTGTGGACGTACGGCTGCACAGCTTCCAGCTCGACCCGAGCCTGCCCGATTCCTACGACGGCGACGAGGCCGAGTACCTGGCGTCCAGCAAGGGGATCACCGTCGCCCAGGCGCGGCAGATGTTCGCCCAGGTGGCGGACGCCGCGGCGTCCGAAGGCCTCACCCTGGATTTCGACGCGCTCGCCGTCGCCAACTCGCGCCGAGCGCACCGGCTTCTGCAGGCCGCGCGCGACGTCAGCCCGCAGGCCGCGTGGGAGTTGGAGCGCGCCCTGTTCCGTGCGCACTTCACCGAGGGTGAGTCGATCGCGGACGCCGGTGTGCTCGTGCGGCTGGCCACGGCGGTCGGTCTGGATGCCGATGCGGCGCGGACGGCCCTGGATGACCCGGCGCGGGACGCGCAGGTGGCAGCCGACATCGACCTTGCCGCCCGGCTCGGTGTGCGCGGTGTCCCCTTCTTCGTGTTGGCGGAGAAGTACGGGATCTCGGGGGCCCAGCCGTTCGAGGCGTTCACCCAGGCGCTGGCCCAGGTGTGGGCCGAGGTGCACCCGGTCGTGCAGCCGCTCGCCGTGCCGGGCCTCGAGGGGTTCGCGAGCGGGGACGCGTGTGGTCCTCAGGGCTGCGACTGACGCCACCGGTGGTGATCGGACGCACCCGGGGGTCAGGGCGAAAGGCTGTGGTCGGTCTAGCGGCCGCAGCCTTTCACCGTCGTCGGCGGGACCCGGGGTGGCCCGGAGCTAGTGGTCCTGGCGCTCGTCGATGCGCACGGCGATCGGGTAGGACGCGGCGAGGGCACCCGCGCCGGCCGCGACGATGCCCCAGGGCAGCCAGGCCTGCGTGGACGCCGAGGCGAGCGTGGCGCCGAGGGCGTCGGCCGGGAGCAGCCACGGCGTGACCGTCAGCATCAGCATCGACGCCGCGAGCGCGACGAAGAGCAGACCGAACGCCGCGCCCCGCGCCCCCCAGCGCACGATCGCCGGCTGCTGGAACGCCATCGCGACGAACGTGACGCCGAGCGTCGCTGCGGCCGTCAGGGGCAGTTCGGCGTCTGGCGTGCCCCGCAGTGCGTTGGCGAGGGTGCCGAAGAGCGCGCCGAGGCTCACGAGTGCGGTGAGCGCCACCGCCGACACGAGGTAGTGCGCCAGCACGACGGTGCGGCGACGGACGGGCAGTGTGCCGTACAGCAGGTTCAGCCGGCTGCTCTCGCCCAGGCCGAACAGGGTGTTGCCGACGATCAGAGCGGCGACGCCGAACAGGGGCAGCGCCATCTGCGGCCCCCACGCCACCGTGTAGGCGACCACCAACAGCGCGTACGTTGGCAGCACGACGCGCAGCGACACCAGTGATCGCACGTCGAGGCTCACCATCGCGGCGAGATCAGGCATGCCTGGACTCCCTTCCCAAGTGGACGACGACCTGCTCGAGCGTCGGCGCCTCCGCGAGGGTGCGGCGTCCGAGTGCCGTCGTGTGATCGGTGGACATGAGCCCCTCCCAGCCGGCGCCGTGCTCGCGCAATCCGACAACGAACGGGCGCAGGTCGGCGTCCAGCTCGGAGGTCGGGCCGCGAACGATCCGGTAGCCGTCCAGCAGTTCGTCGCGAGTGGTGGCGCTGACGGCGCGGCCGGCCTGGAGCACGGTGACGTAGTCGGCGACCTTCTCGAGGTCGGTCGTGAGGTGCGTCGAGAACAGCACCGAGTGGGACTCGTCGGTCATGAACTCGGCGATCATCTCCAACATCTCGGCGCGGGCCAGGGGGTCAAGGCCGCTGGTGGGTTCGTCCAGGATGAGCAACTCGGCGCCGTGGCTCAGCGCCACGGCGAACTGCAGACGCATGCCCATTCCCCGGCTGAGTGCCTTGACCTTCTTGCCCTGTTCGATCCCCGACCAGGCCAGCAGCTCGGCGTAGCGGGTGGTGTCCCAGGCTGGGTAGAACGGTGCGAGCGCGCGGCCGAGTTGTGCGGCGGTCCAGTCGGCGACGTAGGCGTGCTGGTCGAACACCACCCCCACGCGCGCTTTGTCGATCAGGTGGACGACGCCGGCGTCCGGGTGTACGAGGCCGAGGGCGATCTTGATCGCGGTCGTCTTGCCGGCTCCGTTGGCGCCGACCAGCCCCATCACGTAGCCGCGCGGAACGGTGAGGTCGAGCGGTCCGAGGGCGAAGCCGGCGGAGGGCTCGCGTGTGCGGGGCGCGTACCGCTTGGTGGCGCCGCGGAGTTCGAGGGGATTGCGGCCGGGGCCGGTCGAGGGTTCGGTATCCATCACTGCTCCTCGGAGTGGATGAGAAGGGTGTCGAGTACGTCGTGCAGGTCGGCGTCGCTGAGACCGGCGAGGCGTGCCTTGCGAACGCCGTCGGCGAAGGCTCGCTCGATCTCGCGCAGGATCTGCTCGCGGACGAGCGCGCTGTCGCGGGGCAGGACGTAGCTGCCCTTGCCGGGGACGTTGGTGATGAATCCCTCGGCGGCGAGGTCGGAGTAGGCCCGGGTCGTGGTGATGACGCTCACCTGAAGGTCGCGCGCGAGGCCGCGGATCGAGGGCAGGGCGTCCCCTTCGGCGACGTCTCCGCGCAGGATCGCCGCCTTCAGCTGGGTCTTGATCTGCTCGTAGATCGGCATGCCGCCGGTGTTCGAGAGCACGATGTCGAGCCTCACGCCATCTCCTTACTGTCTATATGCACTATAGACAGTAAGGAGATGGTTCGCAAGCGTCGTGGGTGGGGGGATTCACGCACGCCGTCGCGGTGGCCGCGAGTAGGGGTGGCCCGTCCCGCGGGTCGAGCCTGCTTCGGTGCTCGCCGGCGAGCCTTGCGCAGGGAGGCGCGGGGGGCGGTCCGCGGCGGGCGTGGTTGACCAAATGACGACCAACGGGGCCGCGGACGCCCCAATGGGCAGCGAAAAGCCCTAGCTGAATCGCTTCTGACTAGGGCTGTTCTATGGGCATCCCCAACGGGATTCGAACCCGTGTTGCCGCCGTGAAAGGGCGGAGTCCTGGGCCACTAGACGATGGGGACAAGGCCGGAGATCAGCATAGTGCACGCCGCTCGGACGCCCCAACTCGCCGCGGTCACCTCTTCGGGGCGCGTCGGCGCCGCATCGGTGTGTTAGGTTCTGACGTACAGACACGGGGTGCCGTGAGAGTCGGCTGAGACCACACCCGTAGAACCTGATCCAGTTCATGCTGGCGGAGGGATTGTCCGGTTCTCCCGTCGTGCCCGGGGCGGTGCCCTGCTGCGACGCGACGCCCTGGAATCCCGTCGTCGACGGAAGGCGGCTGACATGCCCATCACCCATTCGGTCCGGAGCCGGCTCGTGGCGATCGGCCTGACCGTCCTGGCGACGGTCGTGCTCGCGGCGTGCAGCGGCGCGGGCGATCCGGTGGACTCGGCCGCACCGGGACGCGACGTCACCACGGTGCGCTTCGCCCTCGACTGGACGCCGAACACCAATCACACCGGCCTGTACGTCGCCGTGAGGAAGGGCTACTTCGCCGACGCCGGCATCAAGGTCGAGATCGTCCCGTTCAACGCGAGCGGGCCCGAGGTGCTGATCGACGCGGGTCGGGCCGAGTTCGGGGTGGGGCCCCAAGACGCCGCCTCCGTGGCGATGGCGGCGGGTGCGGACCTGATCTCGGTGCTCGCGGTCGAGCAGACCTGGGCCACCGACGTCAGCGTGCTGGCCGGGCGCGACGACATCCAGACCCCCGCGGACCTCGACGGCAAGATCTACGGCGGCTTCGGCTCGGCCGCAGAGGAGATGATCATGCGTGGCGTGATCAAGGCCGCGGGAGGCAAGGGCGATTTCGCCAACGTCGTGCTCGGCACCACGGCCTACGAGGCGTTGTACTCCGGCGATGTGGACTTCACCGTGCCCTACGTGGCGTGGGAGGGCATCGAAGCCAGGCGCCGCGGCGTCCAGCTGAAGAGCTTCGCCTACACCGACTACGGGTTCCCCGACTGCTATCAGATGCTGGTGCTGGGCAACAAGACCTGGCTGGCGCAGCACCCCGAGGTCGCGTCCGCGTTCGTCCAGGCGCTCGCCCGCGGGTACGAGGATGCCATCGTCGATCCGGTCGGTGCGGCCACCATCCTTCAGGAGGAGAACGCGGACGTGCTCACCGAGCTCGACTTCCTGATCGAGAGTCAGCAGATGCTCGCCGAGAAGTACATGCTCGACCCGAACGGCGAGTTCGGCAGGCAGACCGCCAAGCAGTGGAGCGACCTGGGGCGGTTCCTCCTCGACACCGGGCTGCTCGTGGATGCCGGGGGCGTCCCGCTCGCCGAGGAGCCCGACTGGTCCACCTTCTTCACCAACGAGTACGTCGGTGCCTAGGGCGTCCGGCCCCACCGCCGACGACCGTCCCGAGCGGCCGGGGACGCCCACGCCGAGGGTGGCGGTCGGGAGCGGAGGCGGGGCAGGGGCCGCCGCGTTCGCCCCGTTGATCTTCATCGCCGTGGCGATCCTGGTGTGGGAGATCGTCGTTCGGGTGACGGGACTGCGTCCACAGGTGCTCCCCGCCCCGTCGCGGGTCGCTGAGGCCGGGTGGAGCCAAAGGGAGGTCATCTTCGCCCACGCCCGCTCGACCCTGGCCGTGACGGCCGCCGGCTTCGGCTTCTCACTCCTGCTGGCCTGGGTCATCGCGGTGGCCGCGGACTTCTCGCCCACCCTGCGGCGCGGGCTGATGCCGCTGCTGGTGGCGTCGCAGACGATCCCCGTGATCGCGATCGCCCCACTGGTGGTGATCTGGTTCGGTTTCGGGTTGTGGCCGAAGGTTCTCGTCGTGGCGCTGGTGACCTTCTTCCCGCTGGTGGTGGGCCTCGTCGAGGGCTTCGCCTCCGCGCCCAGCGGGGCGTCCGGACTGCTGCGCAGCATGGGGGCGAGCAGGGTTCGCGCCTTCCTGCTCGTGCGGCTGCCCTCAGCCCTGCCCGCCTTCTTCACCGCGCTACGCATCGGCATCACCTATGCGGTGACGGGGGCGATCTTCGCGGAGTACGTCGGCGCCCAGCACGGCCTGGGCATCTACATGAGCGTGCAGAAGAACGCGTTCCGCACCGACCTCGTGCTCGCCGCGGTCGCGGTGACGGCACTGGTCTCCGTGGCGCTGTACCTGTCGACCTATCTTCTCGAGCGGCTCCTCATCCCCTGGCACATCAAGCAGCGACAGGCCGCCGCGCGTGGGTGACGAGTTCCCGCCGCGGTTGCGGCTGACCGACGTCACCCGGACCTTCCGCGGCCGACGAGGAGGATCCCTGCGCGTGCTGGACGGCATCTCGATGTCGGTCTCCGCCGGGGAGTTCGTCTCGATCGTGGGTCCGTCGGGTGCCGGCAAGAGCACCTTGTTCAATCTCATCTCGGGGCTCGATCGCCCCGATTCCGGACGCATCGACGTGGATGGGATCGACGTCATCGGGTCGAGCGCGCACACCGCCTACATGCCGCAGGACGATCTCCTCTTCCCGTGGCGCACCATCGTCGCCAACGCGGCCCTCGGACTGGAGGTTCAGGGGGTGCCCCGCGTCGACGCCCGCGCCCGGGTGAGGGGACTCTTCCCGCGCTTCGGGCTCGCGGGATTCGAGGACGCCCACCCCTTCGAGCTGTCCGGAGGCATGCGCCAACGGGCGGCGCTGCTGCGCACCGTCGTCCAGCAACGGTCGACGCTCCTGCTGGACGAGCCTTTCGGAGCCCTCGATTCGTTGACCAGGACAGAGATGCATGCCTGGATGCAGCAGGTGTGGGCGGAGAACAGCTGGACGGCGTTGATGGTGACCCACGACATCCGAGAAGCGCTGATCCTCTCCGACCGTGTCGTCGTGCTCAGCCCGAGGCCCGCCCGGGTCACGATGACGCTCAGCGTCGATCTGCCGCGTCCTCGCGACTGGGAGGTGACCACCACCGGCGAGTTCGCCCGCCTGGAGCGGCTGCTGTGGGAGGCGGTACACCGGTCACCCGGTGCCCGGTGACGCGCCACGCTCGCCCGGAGTCAGGACTCCGGGATCGCGGTACGGGCCGCGTCGATGGTCGCCTTGGCCCCGTCGAGCCACGACTGGCACAGGGCCGCCAGCTTCTCGCCGCGCTCCCACAACGCCATGGACTCCGACAGCGGCACGCTGCCCGACTCCAACTGGTGCACCACCTGGATCAACTGTTCGCGCGCCGCCTCATAGCTGAGCAACTCCTCGCTCATGGTTCCTCCTCGTCGTGGGGGGCCTTCGCCCGGATCCGATTCGCCGCGCGCCACCGGGTGCCCCCTCATTGCGGGTGCGGCTCGACGTCGATGACCGCCGCGGCGATGTCGCCGTCGAGCAGGCGCGCGATGATGGTCTCGTCGGGCTCGACGTCGGCGATGGACGCCACCGTCCGGCCGTCGTCGGTGGTCAGGATCGCGTAGCCGCGCTGCAGCGTCGCCTGCGGCGACAGCGCGCGCACCCGGGCGCGGGTCGAGGCGACGAAGTCCTCTTCGCGGGCGAGCGCGCGCCGGATGCCGCGGTCGAGGCGTCCGCTCAGGTCGGTGATCCGCTCGCGCTGCAGCGCGAGGGCGCCGCTCGGGTCGCGCAGCACCGGACGTGAGCGCATCGCGTCGAACCAGTCCTGCTCGGAGCGCACCCGGCGCGCGATCGCGGCGCGAAGGCGGTCGCGCCCGGTCGCGATGACGCGCGCCTCGTCGGCGGCGTCGGGCACCACGCGCTTGGCGGCGTCCGTGGGCGTGGACGCCCGCGCGTCGGCGACCAGATCGAGGATCGGCGTGTCGGTCTCGTGCCCGATCGCGGAGACCACAGGCGTCCGGCACGCGAACACCGCGCGGGCGAGCGTCTCGTCGGAGAAGGGCAGCAGGTCCTCCAGCGAGCCGCCGCCGCGCGCGATGACGATCACGTCGACCTCGGGGTGCCGGTCGAGGACGCGCAGTGCGTCGACGACCTGCTCGACGCACTGCTGGCCCTGCATCAGCGCATGCCGGATCTCGAGGTGGGCCGCCGGCCAGCGGCGCCGGATGTTCTCGACCACGTCGCGCTCGGCCGCGGACGCCTTCGCCGTGATCACGCCGATCCCGCGCGGCATGAACGGCAGGCGCTTCTTGAGTTCCGGATTGAACAATCCCTCCGCCTGGAGCGCGCGCTTGCGCTGCTCGAGGTGGGCCAGCAGCCGCCCCTCGCCGGTCGGGCGGATCTCGCGGCACTCGAATCGCAGCGAGCCGTTGCCCGGGAACACGGTCGCGCGCACCCACGCAGCCACCAGCGTGCCCTCGGTGAGCGGACCCGCGGCGTCCAGGACGGCCGTGCTGACACCCACCTGCACGCTGACATCGGCCAGCTTGTCGCGCAGCGTCAGGAAGTGGAGGGCGTAGCCCGCGCGGCGCTTGAGCTGGATGACCTGCCCCTCGACCCACACCGGGCCCGTGCGCTCGACCCAGCCCTTGAGCAGTGCCACCACCTCGCGCAGCGGCTGCGGCTGCTCAGGCGAGGAAGTCAATGGCATGGCAGCAGCCTAAGGGCCCGCGCCGACGATCTCGCGACCTCCTTGTAGGCTGGAACCCATGACCAAAAGCGTTGTCGTCGCCGCACCGCGCGGATACTGCGCGGGCGTGGACCGTGCCGTCGTGACCGTCGAGAAGGCGCTCGACCTCTACGGCCCGCCGGTGTACGTGCGCAAACAGATCGTGCACAACCGCCACGTCGTCGAGAATCTCGAGGCGCGCGGCGCGATCTTCGTCGAGGAACTCGGCGAGGTGCCCCCGGAGGCGACGGTGGTGTTCTCTGCTCACGGCGTCGCCCCGTCCGTGCACGCCGAGGCGTCCCAGCGGCGTCTCAAGACCATCGACGCGACCTGCCCGCTCGTCACCAAGGTGCACAACGAGGCCAAGCGCTACGCGCGCGAGGGCAACCAGATCCTGCTCATCGGGCACGCCGGGCACGAAGAGGTCGAGGGCACGATGGGCGAGGCGCCCGACCGGACGATCCTGGTCGAGCATCCCGACGACGTCGACCATGTCGAGGTCGAGGATCCCTCCCGCATCGTGTGGCTCTCGCAGACCACGCTCAGCGTCGACGAGACGTGGGAGACGGTGGGGCGTCTGCGCGCCAAGTTCCCGCTGCTGACCAGCCCGCCGTCCGACGACATCTGCTACGCGACCCAGAACCGGCAGTCCGCGGTCAAGCAGATCGCCCGGGACGCCGACCTGGTCATCGTCGTCGGCTCGCAAAACTCGTCGAACTCGGTTCGCCTCGTGGAGGTGGCGCTGGAGGCGGGCGCGAAGGCGTCCTATCGCGTCGACAACGCAGGCGAGGTCGATCTCTGCTGGCTCGAGGGCTCCGAGAAGATCGGCGTGACGTCCGGCGCCTCGGTCCCCGACGAACTCGTTCAGGGCGTGCTCGACCTACTGGTCGAACAGGGGTACCCGGCCGCGGTCGAGGAACGCCTCACCGAAGAGAACCTGACGTTCGCACTGCCGCCCGAACTGCGCAAGGACCTCAAGCGCGCACCGTAGGAATCACCGATGGTGAAAGTCTGCGGTTGGCCCACCAGCCGCATGCCTTCACCGTCCTTGACGCGGGGAACGAGCGGGGGCGCCTGATCGCGTCCTCACAGGCCGAGCGTGCGGGCCAGTTGCTTGGCCTCTTTCTTCGGGGCGCGTGAGCCCCACCAGTCGCCGGCGCGGAACTTCGCGTCGCCCAGTTCGTCCAGGGCGCCGACCAGCGCGGCGCCGTGCTGCCCCGGGTCGGCGTCGGCCACCGGGCGGAGCGCGGCGACCAGCGCGGTGGCCGCAGCGAGCACCTGCTGGCGGTTGCCGGACGCCTTGGCCGACGCGAACGCCGCCCGCACCGCCTCCAGACCGTCGGCCGCGGACGCCGCCTGCACCGCCTCCAGGCCGTCGGACGCGGACGCCGCCACGGGTTCCGGTGCGCCGACAGGTTCCGGCGCGGCGACCGGCGTGGGTGTCACCGGTGCGGACGTCCTCACGGCGTCCGGTTCCACGTGGGGCTCCGGGACCACCTCGGCGGCGTCCGGTTCCACGTGGGGCTCCGGGACCACCTCGGCGTCCGGCACCATCTCGGCTTCCGGTACCACGAAGGGTTCCGGTTCCGCGAGTGGCTCCGGCGCCGCGTGCACCGCCTCGGCGGGCACCGGTGCGGACGGTGGGATGGGCTCCGCAACGACGACGGGCTCCGGTTCGGGCAGAGGCAGAGGCGAACGCGTGGACGCGGCCAGCGCCGCGGCGTCCGGAAGGGGAGACCACGACGGCGACGGCAGCGGCGAGCGGGTCGCGACGCCACGGGCCCGGTCGCGGGCGAACGTGAGATTCGGGACGTCCGCGTACAACGCGCTCGCCGGATGCGCCGCGCGCAGGTCGGCCACGAGCGCGTGGAACTCGCGCAGCGAACGCTCGGACGCCGACTGATCGCCCAGCGCGCGCGCCACGTCCGCCCGCACCAGCGTCGCCACCGCGAGCGCGGCCTCCAAGCCTGCCGGCTTGCGCAGCGAGGAATAGCGCTCGTGCAGCGATCCCAGCGCCTCGGCGGCCTCGGACGGATCGCCCTGCGCCAGCAAGGCCCGGGCCAGCGCCGTGACCGCCGCGAATTGGGCCTCGAGGTGTTCGCCGGCGACCGCTTCCCCGGCGGCGAGCGCCCCGGCCGTGTCCGCCGCGCGTCCGGCGGCGTCCAAGGCCTCGTCGAGGCGATCCACGGCGAGCAGATCCCAGGCCAGGTCGGCCAGCGTCGTCGTCAGCCCGGCCCGCGCGACGTCACCGAGTCGCCCGGCGTGCGCCGCCAATCGCCCCGCGAGGTGGCGGCGCTCCGCGAGCGCGCCCTCGGCGTCGCCTGCGGCGAACAGGCGGTCCGCCAGGTCCCGATGGCTCGCGACCCACGGGGGCAGCACCCGCTGCGTCCAGGCGTGGGTGACACGGGTCTCGCCGTGCAGCACGGGCGCGGCGACCTGGGCCGCTGCTGCGGACGCCGTGCGGTCCCACCGCACCGCATCGCCGACGATGCCGGCACTCCAGCGCAGATCCGCGGCCAGGCGCGCGGCGTCCACCAGCACGGCGGCGTCGTCGCCCGACGACAGGCCACCCTCGGTGGCCCGTGCGAGCGCGGCGTCGGCGTACGCGTTGGCCGCCCCCAGGTCGCCGGACGCCGCGGCACCGGATGCCTGCGCCATCAGCAGCCAGGCCGTCGTCCGGGGGGCGAGTCGGGGTACGAGGTCGACGTGGGGGAGGAGGGCCATCCACCCGAGTGCGGCCTGGGCCAGTTGCGCACCGGGTGCGGCCTGGCCCGCACCCGTCTGCGCGCAGGCGAGGTGCGTGGTGGCCGTCACGAACCGGACGCCGTCGTCGACGGGCGTGAAGGGACCGACCGCGCCGTGCTCGGCGACCAGCTTGTTCGCACGGGTCAGCGCGTCCTGGGCATCCGCGGCCGCGTCGACGTAGCGGTGGGCGAGGAGTCGCAGCGCGGTCAGCTCGTTGAGGGCGTCCACGAGCGGCGCGGCCTTGCCCGGGTCGGACGCCACCCAGCCGCGCAGCTTCTTGACCTGAGACGTCAGCTCCTTGAGGTGGCGCGCGTGCAGATCGGCGGGCGAGGGGGCCATCGGGACTCCTTGGCTTCGGGCAGCCCCATCCTATCCGGGGCGGGGTGTCGCCGGGTGCACAGGAAAGGGGCGGGACGGGGTCCCTGCGGCACCACGCGGGGCGTCCGCGCGGTGACGTCCTGGCCGGGTTGTATCGAGGAAGCGTCCCGATGTTGACCTGCGCCCGTCTTGTGACATTCTGTTGAGAGTGAGCCTTGAACTCCTGCTCCTCATTCTGGTGATCGTCGCCGCGATCGGCTTCGACTTCACCAATGGTTTCCATGACACGGCCAACGCGATGGCCACCTCCATCGCCACCGGTGCGCTGACACCCAAGGTGGCGGTCACGCTCTCCGCGGCCCTCAACCTGATCGGCGCCTTCCTCTCCGTCGAGGTCGCGCTCACCGTCACGAATGCGGTGATCCGCATCCAGGACGCCTCCGGTGCGCCCCAACCGGAATTCCTCGCCAACAACGGCCACACGCTGCTGCTCATCGTGTTCTGCGGTCTCGTCGGCGGGATCCTGTGGAACCTCGTCACCTGGCTGCTGGGCCTCCCGTCGAGTTCCTCGCACGCGCTGTTCGGCGGCCTCATCGGCTCGACTCTGGCGGCGCTCGGGTTCAGCGGCGTCAACTGGCTGGGCAACGGGACGAAGATCGACGGCGTGCTCGGCAAGGTCATTCTCCCGGCGTTCGCCTCGCCCGCGGTCGCGGCGCTGGTGGCGACCCTGGGCACCTACCTGGTGTTCCGCATCACGGCGAACGTCGCCGAGAAGCACAGGGAGACGGGCTTCCGCTGGGGCCAGATCGGCACGGCGTCCCTCATCTCGCTCGCCCACGGCACCAACGACGCTCAGAAGACCATGGGCGTGATCACGCTGGCGTTGATCGCCTACGGCGTGTGGACCGACACGACCCAGGTCCCGATCTGGGTCAAGGTGGCCTGTGCGGTCGCAATCGCGGCCGGCACCTACTCGGGCGGCTGGCGGATCATCCGGACCCTGGGCAAGGGCCTGGTCGAGATCTCCTCACCGCAGGGCTTCTCCGCCGAGGCGTCCTCGGCGGCCGTGATCCTGGTCTCGAGCCACATGGGCTTCGCGCTGTCGACCACCCACGTGGCGACCGGGTCGATCCTGGGCTCGGGGCTCGGCAAGCGCGACGCCGAGGTGCGGTGGGGGGTCGCCGCGCGGATGGTGGCGGCGTGGTTCACCACGCTGCCGGCCGCCGCGCTCGTCGGCGCACTGTGCTACTGGATCGGCAACGGGGTCGGTGGTTTCCCCGGCGTCCTGCTCGTGCTCGCCCTCCTGCTCGCGCTGACGGGCGTCATGATCCGGCAGTCCATGAAGACTCCGGTGGACGCCCGCAACGTCAACGCCGAGTGGAGCGAGGGTGCCGTCCCGCCACCCGTCGGCGGAGGCGTGTCCGTTGCCGGCGGCTCGACGGCAGCCGCCGACGAGACCTTGCCCGCCGCTACCCTGGATGCCTGAGGAGGCCGCCATGTTTCCCTTGTTCGCGACCGCGGTCGCGGAGGTGCTGATCATTTCGCTGGTCGTCGGTGCGGGCCTGCCCGCGCTCTTCGCGGTCGGGATGCGTGCCTATGCCTACGGCGAGGGCGGGGCGGCCACGGTCGGCGGCGGTTCCCATCACCTCCTCGGCAAGATCGTCGGGGTGGCCTGTTTCGCGATGGTCATCGTCGTCATCGCGCTGGGCCTGGCCCTCATCGTGGCGTCCGGATTCGGCTACCACCTGGTCTTCGACGGGGTGTTGCCGACCATCGCGAAGAAGGCCTGATGACGTCGGCGTTCGGCTCCGGGCCGTTCGAACGGATGCTGCGTTGGCTGCGCGCGGGGTACCCCGAGGGGATTCCGCAGCACGACTACGTGGCTCTGTTCGGCATCCTGAACCGCACCCTCACCGACGTCGAGGTCGAACAGATCGCCACCGCGCTGCACGCGGGTGACGGCGCCCTGGCACCCGAGGTCCCGGCCGAACGCATCCGGGAGATCATCCGGAGCGCCTTGCACCTGAATCCGTCCGACGACGACGTCCGCCGCGTCGCCGGACGCCTGGCGCTCGGGGGGTGGCCGCTGGTTGCGCCGGACGCCCTTGAGGCCGACGCGCCTGCCGCACCCGGGCCCGAGCCGGAACCAGAGCCCGTACTCCCGCCCGTCGCCGAGCCCCCGGCGCTGGCGTCCGACCTGGGGCCGCTGCGCCCTCCGACGCGTATCGAGCGCATGCTCGGCTGGCTCAAGGCGGGCTATCCGCACGGCATCCCCGAGGCCGACTTCGTGCCGCTGCTGGGCCTGCTGCAGCGTCGGCTCTCGGCCGAGGAGATGCGGGCGCTGGGCGAGCGGCTGCGTGCGACCGGTCTCGTCCCGGCCAACCGCGTCGACGTGGGGGTGGAATACCTGCGCATCACCCGCGAGCTTCCCGACGAGGCCGAGCTGCGGCGCATCGTCGACCACCTGCGCGAGACGGGCGTCGAACTGGTCGACGACCCCGAGCCCGACGGTCCTGTCTGACCCCGCCGCGCCGAGCCGCCGACCCTCGCCGAGGCGGGCCAACTGGCGTCCGCATACCCCTGGGGGTATGGTGGGCGTGGTCCCGACGAACGAGGAGAAACCCGTATGTGCTACCCGGTGGCGTGCCTTCAGTGTGGAAAGACGACGTGGCAGGGCTGCGGCCAGCACGTCGACCAGGTCAAGGAGCAGGTGCCGCCGGCGCAGTGGTGTCCTGGCCATGCAGATGACCCTGCGCCGTCCGGCGACGCCCACGGCAAGTAGGGTGGCGGCGTTCCGGTGCACGTCCGGGCTGAAGGGTGGAGTGACGTGAAGATCGACCCGGCCGACCTGTCCCCGGTGGGGGCCCGCCTCAAGCGGGCGCAGGGTCAACTCGGCGGCATCATCGCCATGATCGACGCCGGCCGCGACTGCGAAGACATCGTCACGCAGCTGGCCGCGGTGTCGAAGGCGGTGGACCGTGCGGGCTTTCAGGTGATCGCGACCGGCCTGCGACAGTGCATGGCCGATCCCGAGCAGACGAGCGTCGACGTCGCCAAACTCGAGAAGCTGTTCCTCTCCCTGGCCTGATCCGGCGAGTGGGCGCAACGCCGACGCGATGGCCGGCGGTCTCCCCCGAGACCGCCGGCCATCGCCTTTCCCCCTCCGCGCTGCGCCCCCCTCCGCGCTGCGCCCCCTCAGCTCAGCCCGCGGTCGACACGCGCGTGGCCTGGCCGGCGACCCACGTCTTGTAGCCGCCGTCGAGGTTGACGGCCTCGCGTCCGAGCTGGGTGAGGAGGCGCACGGCCGTGTGCCCCCGCACTCCGACGGCGCAGTGCACGACCAGCGGTCCGGCGGGCAGCTCGTCGATCCGCTCGCGCAGATCGTCCAGCCCGATCAGCACCGAACCCGGGATGGATCCCGCATCGTGCTCGCCCGGCGTCCGCACGTCGACGACCGTCGCTCCGGCCTCGACGGCGGCGTCCAGTTCGTGCCACTGCAGCGAGGCCGTGGTGCCCGCGCGCAGGTTGTCGGCGACGTGGCCGAGCATGTTGATCGCGTCTTTCGCCGAGCCGTAGGGGGGCGCGTAGGCCAGCTCGAGCTCGGCCAGCCCGGACGCGGTGATGCCGCCGGTGATGGCCGTGGCGAGCACGTCGATGCGCTTGTCCACGCCGTCGCCGCCGACGCCCTGGGCGCCCAGGATCGCGTCGGTGTCGGGATCGACGAGCAGCTTCAAGGCCATGCCTTCGGCTCCCGGGTAGTAGCCCGCGTGCGAGGCCGGGTGGGTGTGGATCGCGCGGTACGCGCGTCCGGACGCCCTCAGCCGCTTCTCGTTCCAGCCGGTGGTGGCGACGGTGAGGTCGAACACCTTGACGATGGCGGTGCCGAGCACAGGGCGGTTGGACGACGCCAGGCCGGCGATGTGATCGGCGACGCGGCGTCCGGCCAGGTTGGCGGTGTTGGCCAGCGGTACCAGGCAGGCGTCGCCGGTCAGGGCGTCGATCTTCTCGGCGGCGTCGCCGAGGGCGTAGATGTCGGGATCGCTCGTGCGATGCACCGTGTCGACCGCGATGCCGCCGAGCGCGCCGACCGCCAGGCCGGCGTCGGCGGCCAGCGACGTGTCGGGCCGGACGCCGATGGCCGCGACCACCATGTCGGCGGGTATCTCGCTGCCATCGGCCAGTGTCACGGACGCCGGGCCGATCGTGGTCACGCCGGAACCGAGGCGCAGGTCGATGCCGGCGCCGCGCAGCGCGTCGTGGACCGGGGTGGCCATCTCGGCATCGAGCGGCGCCATCACCTGCGGCATCGCCTCGACGAGGGCGACCGCCATGCCGCGGTGGATCAGGTTCTCGGCGACCTCGATGCCGATGAAGCCGCCGCCGATCACGACCGCGGTGCGGGCGCCGGCGGTGGCGGTGACCATCGCGTCGGTGTCTTCGACGTCGCGCAGGCTGAGGGCGCGGGCGATGCCGGGGATCGGCGGGCGGACCGGCCTCGCGCCGGGGGAGAGGATGACCTTGTCGTAGGGGAGTTCGTTGGTTGCGCCGGTCTCGACGTCGCGGACGGCGACCACCTTGCGCGCGCGGTCGATCGCGGTGGCTTCGGTGTTCACGTGCACGTCGATCTTGAAGCGGGCCGCCAGCGACGCCGGGGTCTGCAGCAGCAGTTGGTCGCGCTGCTCGATGACTCCGCCGACGTGGTAGGGCAGTCCGCAGTTGGCGAACGACACGTAGCCCGACCGTTCGAGCACCGTGATGGATGCCGATTCGTCGAGCCGGCGCAACCGTGTCGCCGCGCTCATGCCGCCGGCGACTCCTCCGATGATGATCACTCGCATGCCGGCCACTATACCCCCGGGGGTATGCGCTTGTCGCGTCCGTCGCCTCCTCGGGCAGACGGACGACGGCTAGGTGGTCGCGGAGGCGGCCGCGGCAGCAGCCTTCGGCAGCGCCGCGACGATGTGCTCGAGAGCCTCGTCGTCGTGCGCGGTCGACAGGAACCAGGCCTCGAACACGCTCGGCGGCAGCGCGACCCCGGCGTCCAGCATGGCGTGGAAGAACGGTGGGTAGCGGAAGGTGTCGGCCGCCCTGGCCTCGTCGTAGGTCCGGACGCCGCCGGCCTCGGCGTCCTCACCGAAGAACACGCTGAAGAGGCTGCCCGCGGCCTGGATGCGGTGGGGCACGCCCGCGGCGGCGAGAGCCGAGCCCACGGCGTCCTGAAGGATCGTGGACGCCCGGTCGACATGGGCGTACGCGTGGGCGTCCGCGAGCGTGAGCGTGGCGATGCCGGCGGCGGTGGCCAGGGGGTTCCCCGACAGCGTGCCCGCCTGATAGACCGGGCCGAGCGGGGCCAGCAGGTCCATCAGCGAAGCAGGCCCGGCGAGCGCGGCCAGCGGCATCCCGCCGCCCACGACCTTGCCGAACGTGACCAGGTCCGGAGTGTAGGAGGGGGCGTCCATGCCCGCCTCCAGCCCCCACCACCCGGCCGGGCCGACCCGGAACCCGGTGAGCACCTCGTCGAAGACCATCAGCGCGCCGTGCGCGGTGGTGATCCGGCGAATGGCCTCGTTGAAGCCCGGCAGCGGTGTGACGACGCCCATGTTCGCCGGGGCCGACTCGGTGATCACGCAGGCGATCTCCGCACCGCGTACGGCGAAGACCCGCTCCAGCGCGTCGACGTCGTTGTAGGGCACCACGATCGTGTCCGCGGCGGACGCCGCGGTGACGCCCGCCGAGCCGGGCAGTCCCGCGGTGGCCACACCCGAACCGGCCGCCGCCAGGAGGGCGTCCGAATGACCGTGGTAGCACCCGGCGAACTTCACGATCACGTCGCGTCCGGTCGCGCCGCGCGCGACCCGGATGGCGGTCATGGTCGCCTCGGTGCCCGTCGACACGAAGCGCACCTTCTCGGCGAACCCGACGCGACCACGGATCAGCTCGGCCAACTCCACCTCGGCGGTGGTCGGGGCGCCGAAGGACAACCCGCGCGAGGCGGCCGTCTGCACCGCGGCGACGACCTCAGGGTGCGCGTGCCCGAGCAGCGCGGGGCCCCAGGAGCAGACCAGGTCGACGTAGCGGGAGCCGTCCACGGCCAGGACGTGCGCGCCGCCGGCAGCCTGCAGAAACACCGGCGTTCCCCCGACCGAACCGAACGCGCGGACCGGTGAGCTCACCCCGCCCGGGATCACCTCGCAGGCGTGGCGGTAGACCTCTTCCATCGACATGTGGCCGGGCATGGCGTCCTCTCGATCGTTCGGGTTGCGCTCGGTGCGGCACATCCTCGCACGCCGCGATTCGCCCTCGCCTCAGTGGCCGGCAAGTTCCAGCGCGGCGTAGGTCAGCACGATGTCGGCGCCAGCGCGCAGGATACTGGTGACGGCCTCGGCCAACGCGGCGTCACGGTCGATCCAGCCGCGCTCGGCGGCCGCGCACACCATCGCGTACTCGCCGGACACGTGGTAGGCGGCCACGGGCACATCGGACGCCGCGGCCACGTCGGCCAGCACGTCCAGGTAGTAGCCCGCGGGTTTCACCATGACCATGTCGGCGCCTTCGGCGAGGTCGAGCAGGGTCTCCCGCATCCCCTCGCGGCGGTTGGCCGGATCCTGCTGGTAGGCGCGCCGGTCGCCGTGAAGCGAACTGGCCACCGCTTCGCGGAACGGCCCGAAGAAGGCGGACGCGTACTTGGCCGAATAGGCCAGGATCGCCACGTCGGCGTGACCGGCGGCATCCAAGCCTTCGCGGATCGCGAGCACCTGGCCGTCCATCATTCCCGAGGGGCCGACGACGTGGGCGCCGGCGTCCGCCTGCGCGACGGCGAGCCGCACGTAGGCCTCGACGGTGGCGTCGTTGTCGACGCGGCCCGCGGCGTCCAGCACCCCGCAGTGACCGTGGTCGGTGAACTCGTCGAGACAGGTGTCGGCCATGACGACGATCGCGTCGCCCACCTCGGCGCGGATCGCGCGCAGGCCGCGGTTGAGGATGCCCTCGGGGTCCGCGCCGCACGTACCCGCGGCGTCCTTGTCGGCCTCGCAGGGGACGCCGAACAGCATCAGCCCGCCCACACCTGCCTCCGCGACGGCGACGGCCTCGCGGCGCAGCGAGTCGAGCGTGTGCTGGACGACGCCCGGCATGGACGCGATCGGCGCGGGGGCGCCGAGGCCGTCGGCGACGAACGCCGGCAGCACGAGCTGGCCGGGGTGGAGACGGGTCTCGCGCACCAGGGTGCGCATCGCGGGCGTGGTGCGGAGCCGGCGGGGACGGACGAGGGTCATGACGGGGACTCCTGGGCGAGGGCATGGATGAGGGCTTCGACGACCCCGCGGCCGTCCTGGGACGGGGCGACGGCGTCGACACGGACGCCCGCGGCGGCGCACGCCTCGGCGCTCGGATGACCGAAGGCGATCACGGCGACGTGCGCCTTCGGCGCGCCGAGGAGGGCGATCGTCGCGCGCGCGATGGAGCCGGAGGTGAACACGACCGCGTCGTAGTCGGCCCACGGTTTCGCCGCAGGCACGCCCCTCGGCGGGAGCGTCCCCAGCGGGACCGTCCCCGGCCGGACCGCGCTGAGCGGCACCGTGGTGTAGGTGGGCACGACGTCGACCCGCCAGCCGTGCGCGGCGAGGCCTTCGGCGAGCCGGGGGCTCGACAGGGCGGACCCGGCGATGATCGCCGAGGCCGGCGCCGGGCCGGTCGCCTCGAGCAGTGCCGCGAGGAGGGCGTCCGCGTCGCTGCGTCCCGTCGGCATCACCGCGACCGGCGCCCCGGCGGCCTCGACCGCGGCGGTCGTGGCCGGTCCGACCGCGGCGATCCGGGCGGCGACCTCCGTGAGGTCCACGCCCGCGTCGGTGAGCGCCGCGACACCGGCCGCCGAGGTGAGGACCAGCCAGTCGGCGCGCGGCGGCAGCGTGAACGTCAACGCCTGCGGTGCGGTGACCTGGACGGCGTCCACCTCGGCGCCCGCGGCGCGGATCGCCCGGGCGAGCGCGCCCTCGGCGCGCGGCAGTAGGATCCGGCGTCCGACGAGCGCCTCTTCGGTGCCGGGCGCCCACAGGGCCCGCTGATGATGGAAGGTCTCGGACGCCTCCGCGTCGGCGTGGAAGGCCTCCAGCCGGCCGGGCCGGCCAGCGCCCAGCAGGGTCATGGCGGCCGCGCCCTGGGCGAGAAGTTCGTCGGCGGCGTCGCCGCCGACGGTCGCGGCGTCCGCGGGCATCACCGTGGTCGTGTGGACCCTCGCCTGCCGGGTGCCGTCGGCGCTGAACACGGACGCGGTGAACTCGAGGTGACCGTCGACGACCCGCCCGTAGGCGGCGACAGGCGCCGCGCACCCCGCCTGCAGCCTCGCCAGGACGGCGCGCTCGGCGGTCACGCACACCCGGGTGGCCTCGTGATCGAGGGGGGCCAGCGCCGCCCGGACCGCGCCGTCGCCGGAGCGGCATTCGACGGCGAGGGCGCCCTGTCCGGGGGCAGGCAGCAGGTCGAGCGTGTCGGTGATCGCGTCGGAGCGGCCCAGCCGGGCCAACCCGGCCCGGGCCAGCACGACCGCGTCAAGATCCCCGGCCGCGGAGGCGTCGCCGTGCACCCGGGCGAGCCGGGTGCCCACGTTGCCGCGGATCTCCACCACCCTCAGATCGGGACGCCGCGCGCGCAGCTGGGCCGCCCGCCGCGGGGAGCCGGTGCCGACGCGCGCCCTCGCCGGGAGCCCGTCGAGGGTCAGCCCGTCGCGGGCGCACAGCGCGTCGAAGGGCGCCTCGCGCTCGGGGATGGCGGCGATCGTCAGGCCGTCGACGGGTCCGGTCGGCAGGTCCTTGAGGGAATGCACGACGAGGTCGACCTCGCCGTCGAGCAGCGCCACCCTCAGGGCGGCCGCGAACAGGCCCAGGCCCCCCGCGTCCAGCAGTGAGCCCGTCGTGACGTCGCCCTGCGAGCGGATCGTGACCAGCTCGACCCGGTGGCCCAGCGCCTCCAGCGCGGCGGCGACGTGACCCGATTGCGTGCGCGCGAGCTCCGAGCCGCGGGTTCCCAGCCTCAGCCTCATGCGGGCCGTTCCTGCGCCGACGAGGTGAGGGAGGCCAGCTCGCGGGCGACGGCCTCCCCGTGGGGGATGACGGCGGCCAGGCCGGTGCCGGCGAACCAGGCGCCGGTGATCGCCAGGCCGGGCAGCGTCCTCAGGCGCTGCGTGAGCTGGGCGATACGGGCGCGGTGCGCGGGCGTCTGCGGCGGCAGCGAGTGGGGGAATCGGACGACCGCATGCCCGGCGACCTGCTCGGGGCTCAGGGCGACGCCGAGCAGGGTCGATGCGTCCGCGAGCGCGTCGGCGGAGCTGGGATCGGGGGTCGGGACGCCCGCCCGCCCGTAGCTGACGCGCAGCACGTGCCTGCCGGTGCCTGCGACCACCTGCGGCCACTTGATCGAGTAGTGCGTGAGGGCCTTGCACGCGACCCGCTTGGTGGCCCCTTCGGCGTCCGGCGTGACCAGCAGCCCCGAGCCGCGCGGGGCTGCGTCGAGCTCGGGGGCGTCCAGCACGAGGCACACCTGGGTGAGGTCGGCGCCGTGCGGAAGCTCCCAGTCGTCGACCGCCAGGTCGGGGACGCTCCGCAGCAGGTCAAGGGCCGCCCGGCCGTCGAGCGCGACGACGAGGCGTCCGGTGGTGACGGTGACCGGATCGCCGGCCGGCACCGGAGGGTCGGCGTGGGTCGCGGCGCGCCCGGCGGCCTGGTGGGTCACGCTCCAGGCCCCGCCCGTGCGGGCGATGGCGGTCACGACGCGGCGGGTCGCGACCTGTCCGCCGAGCTCGCCGATCCGGGCCACGAGCGCGCGGGGAAGCGTGAACAGTCCGCCGGACGCCGACGAGACGACCGCGCCGGCGGGAGCGGCGGCGCGAAGTGAGGCGGCGGCGCGGACCAGCGAGCCCTCGCGGGTCATGGCGGCGCGCAGACCGGGGGAGACGACGTCCACCGCGAGCTGGGACGGATGCGCCGAGTGGACGCCGCCCGCGATCGGATCGACCAGCCGGGTCAGCACCTCGGGGCCGAGGCGTCGCACCACCAGCGTCGCCAGGTCGGAGGCGTCCGCACCCGGCCCGGGGCCCATCGTGAGGTCCTCGCGGGCGCGGGCCGCCCCCGCGGGGGAGAGCAGCGCGGTGACGAGCGGGTCGTCCAGGTCGGTGGGGATCCCCAGCACGCCGTGCGGGATGCCCGTCGCGAAGCCGCCCTCGCGGTGCGACCAGAGCCAGGAGGTGCCGCCCGGGTCGACCACCGGGAGCCCGAGCTCGGCGCACAGGGACGCGGCGGCGCGCGAGCGCTTCGCGAAGGACTCCGCGCCCAGGTCGACCCACACGCCGCCGATCGGCGCGCCGAAGACCAGCCCGCCGCAGCTGCCGCGCGATTCCAGCAGCAACGGGGCCAGCCCCAGCTTGGCGAACGTGTGGGCGGCCTGCAGCCCGCCGATGCCACCACCGATGACGACCGAGTCGACGTGGGTCATGACCGATGCACCAACTCCACGAGGCGGGTGAGGACGTCCGGGTCGGTGTCGGGCGGGACGCCGTGGCCGAGGTTCACCACATGCGCCGGCGCGGCCCGACCGCGGCGCAGCACGTCGAGCGTGTGCGCCTCCAGCGCGTCCCAGCCGGCGCCCAGCCGGGCGGGGTCGATGTTGCCCTGAAGCGGCACGCCGGGCAGCGCCGCGGCGGCCTCGTCCAGCGGCGTGCGGTAGTCGATGCCCACGGCGTCCGCGCCCACGGCCATCTGCGCCAGCAGGTGCCCCGTGCCCGTGCCGAAGTGGACGCGCGGCACCCGGCCCTCGACCGCGGCGAGTGCCCGGCGCGACCACGGCGCGACGTGGGCGGCGTAGTCCGCGGCGGTCAGCGAACCCGCCCAGCTGTCGAACAGCTGGACGGCCGAAGCGCCGGCGTCCACCTGCACCCGCAGGAACGCGCCGGACAGGTCGGCGCACCACTCCATGAGGCGCGCCCAGGCCGCGGGGTCGGCGTGCATGAGCCGGCGGGCGGCGAGGTGATCGCGGCTCGGGCGTCCCTCGACCAGATAGGCGGCCAGCGTGAACGGCGCGCCCGCGAAGCCGATCAGCGGCGTCCACGAGGCCGCGCCGGACGGTGTGGAGGCCAGCTCGGCGGTGATCAGAGCGATCGCCTGGGCGATCATCGACGTGTCGCCCAGTTCGTGGGCGAGGAGGGCGTCCACGTCGGACGCGGTCCGCACCGGCGCGGCGATGACCGGTCCGATGCCCGCGGCGATGTCGACGTCGACGCCGGCCAGCGTGAGCGGAACCATGATGTCGGAGAACAAGATGGCGGCGTCCACGCGGTGTCGGCGCACGGGCTGGAGGGTGATCTCGGCGGCGAGTTCGGGGATCAGGCAGGACTCGATCATGCCGGTGCCCTGACGCACCTGCCGGTACTCCGGCAGCGACCGCCCGGCCTGACGCATGAACCACACGGGATAGGTCTCGGGGCGCTCGCCCGCCAGGGCGCGCAGCAAGGGAGGAATCGTCGCGTCGGGACTCACCCGTCGATCATAGGCCGGTGTCCGCCGACGAAGAGCGCAGGCCGGGGCGCGGGACGTTCGAGGAAGAGCCGACAAGGTGGTTCAATGGAGTGGTCATGGGGCTGCATCTGATCTCGATTCACCACGCCGGCCACGGGCTCGCCGCCGTCGAGGCGGTGTCCCCTGCCGTTTTCGGACTCGCGCGGCGCGTGGTCGCAGGCGCCGACAAGATGCGCGGCGCGGTCGTGCTGGCCACCTGCAACCGGGTCGAGGTCTACGTGGACGCCGACGCCCCCGGCGGTTTCGTCGCGGCGCAGGTGCGCCGGGCGATCCTGGGCGGGCTGGCGGCCCCCATCCGCGTCCGCATGTCGATCGCCTCGGACGCCGACGCGCTGCAGCACCTCTTCGACGTCGGCGCCGGGCTGGACTCGATGGTGGTGGGCGAGCGTGAGATCGCCGGCCAGCTGCGCCGGGCGTTGCGCGAGGCGCGCGAGGACGGCACGGCCAGCGGCCTGCTCACCGAGACCATCGAGCAGGCGCTGCGCACGTCCCGCCGGGTGTCCCACCTGACTCAGCTCGCCACCGCCGGGCGTTCGGTCGTCGCGGTCGGCCTCGACCTGCTGCGCCGCGACTGGCCCACGACCAGCGTGCTGCTCCTCGGCACCGGCGCCTACGCGGGTGCCGTCGTGGCCAATCTGCACGAGCGCGGCGTCCGCGATCTCACCGCCTTCTCGTCCTCGGGGCGGGCGGCGTCCTTCGTCGCCAGCCACCCCGGGACCCGCGAGGCGGTCGGCCAGTTGGCGGACGCCGTGAGGGACGTCGACGTCGTCATCAGCTGCCGCGGGCTGGGGCGTCCGCTCATCACCGCCCGGGCCCTCGCCGAGGTGATGGATCGCCGCGGCGGCGCACCGCTCGTCCTCGTCGACCTGGCGGTGTCCCGCGATGTGGAGCCCGAGGTCGCCGCACTGCCGGGCGTCGTCCTGCTCGACCTGCCGACCATCCAGCTGCACGTGCCGGACGCCTCACAGCGCGATTTGGATCAGGCACGCACCCTCGTCGACGAGGGGGTGCGCGACCTGGTCGCTCGCCTGAAAGGACGCGAGATGACACCAGCGGTCGTGGCGCTACGCGACACCGTCAACGAGATGGTCGCCGACGAGATCGACCGGCTGCCGCACGGGCGTCCGATCAGCGCCGAGGAGGCCGCCCACGCGCTGCGCAGGCTCGCCGCGCGACTGGTGCACGTGCCCAGCGTCCGGGCCCGCAAAGCCGCCGAAGAGGGGCGCACCGGCGAATATCTGACGGCGCTCAGCGAGCTGTGGGGCATCGAGCCGCAGGTGCAGCCGATGCTGCGCAACCTCGAACTCGACTTCTCGCCCACGCCGCAGGCGGTGGCGCCCGACACGCTCGACTGCATGACCTGCCCGATCACCGGACTCGGGCTGGTCGACCTGGGCGATCCGGCCCATCTGGAGGCGATGTGACCTTCCCCTATGACGCGATCCTCGTGGTGTCCTACGGCGGTCCGCGCCAGCCCGACGACGTGCTCCCGTTCATGCGCAACGCAACCCGAGGGCGCGGCATCCCCGACGAGCGACTCATGGAGGTGTCCGAGCACTACCGGCTGTTCGGGGGCGCCTCCCCGATCAACGAGCGCAACGCCGAGCTGATGGACGCCCTGCGCGCCGAGCTCGGCGGCCGCGGCGTCACGGCGCCGATCGTGATCGGCAACCGCAACTGGACGCCGTACGTCGCCGAGACGGTGGCCGAGCTCGAGGCGTCCGGGGCCAAACGGGTGCTGGTGCTCGCGACCGCCGCCTACGCGTCGTACTCGGGATGCCGCCAGTACCGCGAGGACCTGGCCGCGGCGCTCGCCGAGACAGGCGCCGGCCTGGAGTTCACCAAGATCGGCGCGTTCGCCGAGACCGACGGCTT
This sequence comes from Propionibacteriaceae bacterium, assembly GCA_032229785.1. GTDB lineage: Bacteria > Actinomycetota > Actinomycetes > Propionibacteriales > Propionibacteriaceae > Propioniciclava. Next base: position 14,773 of record JAVTWJ010000063.1, on the reverse strand, counting down.
CGTCTCCGCCAACGCGGACGCGGTGCGCGAGGCGATGTCCCTCGCCGAGACGCCGCCGCGGGTGCTGTTCGTGACGCACTCGATCCCGCTGGCGATGGACGCCGCCTCGGGGCCCGGCGGGGGCAACACCTACGCGGCCCAGCATCGGCGGGTCGCCGAGCGGGTGGCGCGCGAGGTCGGGCTGGCCGAGGACGCCTGGGAGATCGCCTACTGCAGCCGCTCGGGCGCGCCGCACATCCCGTGGCTGGAGCCCGACGTCAACGACCGGATGCAGGAGTTGGCCCGCGAGGGCGTCACGTCGGTCGTCGCGGCGCCGTTCGGCTTCATCAGCGACCACATGGAGGTCGTCTACGACCTCGACACCGAGGGCAGGCAGACCGCCGCAGACCTGGGGCTGGGTTACGTGCGCGCCGCGACCGCCGGCGTCCACCCGGCCTTCGTGGCGATGCTGGCCGACGCGATCCTGGCGGACCAGCCCGGCGAGGTCGGCGGCCTGCGGACCTGCGGGGCCGACTGCTGCGGCTCGGGTCGCCCGGGCCCGCCGCGTCCGGCCGCCTGCTCGACCGGCTGACGGCCGCAGGGGTCGCCTCGCCCGAGGCGGCTCAAAGGACGAAGGACCCGCGCCCGCGCGGGGGAGGAGAGAGATGACCCAGGCACCCCACGGCAAAGTCGCCGGCGCTCCGTTCAGCGGCGACCCGCGCGACGTGTACATCGCGCCCGAGGACGTCAATGCCCGCACCCGCTACGTGATGTACAGCGTCTTCTCGTCGGTGGTGCCGCTGCCGTCCGACGACGGCGAGCGTGCCCGCGAGGTGGCGGACGCCCTCGCCGCGGTCGAAGCCACCGGGGTCACGGTGCGCGGATGGTACGACGTGGCCGGCTTCCGCGCGGACGCGGACCTCATGGTGTGGACGCTGACCGAGGATCCGGCCACGCTGCAGGCGGCCTACCACGCGCTGCGCGGCTCCGACCTGGGCGGGCGCCTCGCCCCCGTGTGGAGCGTCGTCGGCGTCCATCGCCCGGCCGAGTTCAACACGATGCACACGCCGGCCTGCTTCTCGGGGATCGCCGCGCGGCCGTGGCTGACGGTGTACCCGTTCGTGCGGTCCTACGAGTGGTATTACCTCGACCAGGCCAAGCGGTCGCACATGCTGCGCACGCACGGTGCGGCGGCTCGGGAGTTCCCCGACGTGCTCGGTTCGACGACGCAGGCGTTCGCGCTGGGCGACTACGAGTGGCTGCTGGCCTTCGAGGCCGACGAACTGCACCGGCTCACGGACGCCATGCGCGTCCAGCGGGGCGTCGAGGCGCGCCTGCACGTCCGCGAGGAGACACCGTTCTTCACCGGACCGCGCGTCGAGCTCGCCGACTGGGCCGACCGCCAGCCGCGGGCCTGATCTCGTCCGGAATCGCTGACGCGAACCGCCGCTCACCCGTGTGGGTGAGCGGCGGTTCGCGTTGCGTGCGCCGGACTGGGAGCGCCTCTCGGCGCGTGGCCGCTCGCGGCGGCTAAAAGTGGAGCCCGGGGCTACCGCAGCCCGACGCGTCCCCCACAGTACGCGGTGGGGCCGGGCGAACGCGACCCGACCACCGTGAACCTGGGGCGGCGCCCGGTCAGCCGCCCATGTCGAGGCCGGGGAGCGGGAGGGTGGCGTCGGCGATGACGAGCCGGTCGCCCTCCTGCAGCCCGCTCACGATCTCTGCGTGGGTGTCGCCGATGCTGCCCAGGTGAACGGGAACCTCCTCGGGCTCCGTTCCGCGGAGGACGCGCGCCGTCGCCTGGGTCTGCTGGGCGTCCGTGCCGCCCGGGCGGGTGATCGCCGACAGAGGCGCGATGAGGACGTCCGACGCGCTGCTCACGTCGATCGACACCGAGGCGGTCATGCCCGCTGAGAAGCCGCTCGTGTCGGCACCCTGGGTGACGATGGTGACCGGGTACCCCTTGTCGTCCGGGACGAGCGTCTTGTCGACGACCCGCGCCTGCGCTTCGGCCCCGCCGGGGGCGCGCACGGTCGCCTGCTGGCCGGGCGCCACATACAAGAACATGGACGCCGGAACGCGGATCGTCACCGTGACCGCGCCGGCGCCGGTGATCACGGCTCGGTCGGCCTTGTTCGCGGTGGCACCGACAGTGAACGGCAAGGCGGTGACCGTGCCGCTCATCGGTGCCCGCAGGGTCGCGGCGTCCTGATCGTCCTGAGCCGCCGCCAGGGCGCGCTTGGCCTTGGCCAGCGCCACCTCAGCGGACGCCAGGCTCGACCGTCCCGGGCCGGCTCCGCCACCGGCCGGCTGATCGGCCGGTGCATCCACGGCCGACGCCTGAGTTGCCGACGCCTGGGCTGCTGACGTCTGAGCTGTCGGCTGCTGGGCCGTCGGCTGTTGCGAGGTGCCGGGCTGTTGCGAGGTGCCGGGCTGTTGCGGCGAATCGCCCACGCCGGTGACGGACGCCAGCCATGCGCCGAGCTGCTCGATCGCCAGCGCGACCGCGCCCTGGGCCGCGCGGAGGGCGTCCAGGCCCTGGGCGTTCGCCGTGGTGAGCTGCGCCTGGGCCTGCGCCAGCGACGTCTGCGCCGTCGCCGCGTTTGTCAGCGCCGCCTGGCACGCGACCGGATCGCCGGCATCGACGGGGTTCGACACGGAGGGCGACGGGGTGGGGGACGCAGTGGTGCCCGCCGCGGGGTCCTCCCCCGGATCCCGGTCGTCCTCCTGCTCGTGGCCGCGGCCCCGAGCCTGGCCCGCCGCAGTGGCGGTGCTGGTCGCGCTCGGCGTGGGCTTCGGGGTGCGCTTGGTCGCGGAGCCGGACGGCCCGACGGTGCACGCCGTGGTCATCGCGGCCAGCGCGGCGTCGGCGTCCGCCTGTCGTGCCACGACCAGGGCGAGTGCCGCGTCCGAGCCCGCGAGGGCCGTCTCGACGGGGGTCGGGTCGAGGGCGATCTCGGGCAGCGGCGGCAGCGCGGGGGCCGGCGTTCCGACTGCGGCATCCCCGCCTGTCCCGCCACCGCTTGTCGCGCCCCCGCCGATCCCGGCACCGGTCGTCCCACCGCCGGTCGTCCCTCCGCCAGTGCCGGCCCCTGGCTGGCTGCCGGTGCCGCTCGACGCGCGCGAGGCCTGCGACGCCGCGCGTTCGGCCTCCTTGAGCTCGGCCAGGGCCAGCGCGGCGGCGTCCACCTCCGCCTGGGCCTGAAGGCGGGCCCGACGCAGGGCGGTGTCGTCGAGGACGGCCAGCACGTCGCCGGCGGACACCTTGTCACCCACCGCCGCCCGCACATCGAGGACGGTGCCGGACGCCGGAAAGCGCGTCACCATCTCGTTGACCGGGGTGACGGTCCCGCTGCTGGTCAGGCGCTGGGCCACCGAACCGCGGGCGACCGACACGGTCAGGAACCGGTCGCTGCCCGCGGCGGGCCGGGCTGCCTGGACGGCGCTCCACACCCCGATCCCGAGCAGGATCGCGCCGATCACACCGAGGGCGGTCATCCGCTTCCGGAAAGCCGAACGGCGGGTGCGGGCAGTCGTCGCGGAGCTCCTCAGGCGAGGCGGCGGCAGCGGCGAGCCGGCCCCGGTCGGCATCGAACCGGCGGGGGAAGCGGCGGGATGATCGGTCACGGTCAGAACTCCTGGGGTCAGTCGCGGCGCAGCGCGTCGATCGGCGCCAGGCGGGCGGCGCGGGAGGCGGGGTAGACCCCGGCGATCAGGCCGATCGCCGCGGAGACCCCGAGGGACAACAGCACGACCGGCAGCGACACCACCACGGTGATCGGCGAGAACGCCGAGATCAGCCATGCCACGCCCATGCTGAACAGCAGCCCGAACACGCCGCCCAACAGCGACAACACGGCGGCCTCGGTGAGGAACTGCATCAGGACCGTGCGGCGGCGTGCCCCGAGCGCCTTGCGCAAGCCGATCTCCCGGAACCGCTCCGACACCGACACGAGCATGATGTTCATCACGCCGATGCCGCCGACGATCAGCGAGATCGCGGCGATGCCGCCCAGCAGCAGACTCAGGATCGTCGTGATCTCGGCCATCGCGTCCACGATCGACTGCTGCGACATGACGGCGAACCCGGCCGCGCCCGGATCGGTGCCGCCGCGGCGTCCGAGCAGGACCGCCTCGGTGACCTGGTAGGCCGCCGACAGCTGGTCGGCGGAGGCGGCCTGCACGTAGATCGCCGACAGGCCCTCCTCGCCGTAGCCGAGCTGGTCGTTGTAGGTGGTCAACGGCAGCACGGCCATGTCGTCCGAACTCATCATGCCGCCCGCGGTCGCCAGCACGCCGACCACGGTGAAGGCGTTGCCCTGCACGCTGACCGGACGCCCGACCGCCGCCTGCGGGTCGCCGAACAGCTGCCGTGCGGTCTCGGTGCCGAGGACGACCACGCGGGCGGCGTCGGCGTCCTGCTGTGGGTCGAAGAACCGGCCGGACGCCATGCTGCGCCCACGGACCTCGAGCCAGTCGGCGGTGCTCGCCTCCGCCTGCGGACTGACCACGTTGTCGTCGACGCGCATCTCGAGGCCGGTCTGGATGACCGGGGCCACCCCGGCGAGACCCGGCGCGATCGTGGGATCGGCGAGTGCCTCGGCGTCCGCGAGGGTGAGCGGAGCCGGCTCGGACGCCGGCTGGCTGCTGCTCGCGTCGAACTCGTAGGACTGATAGACGGTGAGCAGGTTCGAGCCCAGGCCACCCAGCTCGTCGCTCACGCTGGCGGTCGCGCCCTGCGCGAGCCCGACCGTGAGGGTCACCGACGCGATGCCGATCATGATGCCCAGCGTCGTCAGCAGCGAACGGACGCGGTGGGCGAAGAGGGCGTCCAGCGAGATCCGAAGGGTCTCCCACCAGCTCATCATGAGGCGGCCCTGGTCTCGATCTCGGCGATGTGGCCGTCGAACACCCGCACGACCCGGTCGGCGCGGGCGGCCACATCGGCCTCATGGGTGATCAGCACGATCGTCCGGCCCGCGGCGTGCAGTTCGTCGAGCAGCGCCAGAACGTCGGCGGTGGACACCGAGTCGAGGTTGCCGGTGGGTTCGTCGGCCAGGATCAGCGCGGGATCCGTCACCAGCGCCCGGGCGATCGCGGCGCGCTGCTGTTGGCCGCCGGACAGCTGTCCGGGCTTGTGGTGGGCGCGGTCGGCCAGGCCGACGCGCGCGAGCGCGTCCAGCGCCCGCCGCTTGCGGTCCGCCGCCCGGACGCCCGCGTACCACAGTGGCAGTTCGACGTTGCGCCACGCCGCCTGGCTGGGGAGCAGGTTGAACTGCTGGAAGACGAACCCGATCCGCTGGTTGCGGATGTCGGCGAGGTCGTTGTCCGTCATCCGGGCGACGTCGCGTCCGTCGAGCACGTACTGACCGGCGCTGAGCACGTCGAGGCAGCCGATGATGTTCATCAACGTCGACTTTCCCGAGCCGGACGGGCCGACGATCGCCACGTACTCGCCCGCCGACACATCGAGGTCGACGCCGCGCAGCGCGTGCACCTGCACGTCGCCCTCGGCGTAGGTCTTCCAGACGCCGCGCAGTTGCAGGACGGGGAAGGGACCCTCGTCGAGGGCGGGTTGGCTCGGCGGGTGAGCGGCGGGATCGACGTCGCGTTCGTCGTCGGTTGCGCTCATCGTGGCCGTTCCGACTCGGGGCGTCCGACGACGATCTCGCCGATGCCGCCTTGCCCGTCCGGCCCCTGCCCCATGCCGAACGGAACGACGACCCGGTCGCCTTCGGCGAGCCCGGACGTGACCTCGATCAGGTCGCCCGCCGTCATGCCGACGGTGATCTGCGTGGTCGTGGTCTCGTCGCCGCGCCGGACCAGCACCGAGGCCTCGGTTTCGCTCGGGCGATCGACCAGCGCGGCGGCCGGGATCGCGAGGACGCCGGTCGGGCCCTCGCCGTGAACTTCGACGGACGCGGCCGCGCCGGTGAAGACGGTGTCCGGCCGACCCTCGAGCGCGACGGTCACCTTGAAGGTCGCGGCGCTCGGACGGTCGGCCGACTCGGACGCCTCGGCGACGACGCCGACCGCGGTCACGGTGCCGCTCAGCGGGTCGGGGGAGGACGAGGTCGTGACGGTGGCGCGCATCCCCTTGGCGATGCGGCCGCGGTCGGCGGCCCCGACCGTGGCGTCCACCTGGAACGTGCGTGAGATGACGACGACCGCGGCCGGCGCCCCGCCCGAGCCCGCTTCGGCCGGCGACGCGCCTGTGCCGGACGAGCCGGCCAGGTCTCCGACCCGAACGTTGACGGCCGCGACGACGCCGTCGATCGTGGAGACGAGGGTGGCCTTCTCGAGCGCGTTGCGGGCGTCCGTGAGCGCCTGCGCCTTGACGTTGTGCGCCGAGCGCATCGCGTTGATGGCCGTCGCCTGACCGGTCTTGCGGGCGTCCTGGTAGTCCTTCCACGCCGCGTCGTTCTCGGCCTTGGCGTCCGCGACGGCGTCGCGCAGCCGCGCGTCGTCGATGGACGCCAGCGGCGTGCCCGCGGTGACGCTGTCGCCGATCGCCACGCGGACGCTGGTCACCTCGCCTTCGCCGCTGAACGAGAGGTCGAGGCGCTGCGTGGGCTGGATTGTCCCCGACAGGTTGACGGTCTGCGTGAGGTCGGTGCGGACGACCTCCACGTCCTGCTCGCCCGCGAATCCTTCCGGGCCACCCATGGCGTTGAACAGCACGGGCAGCAGCAGGCTCGCCGCGACGGCCAGCAGGATCGGTGACGCCACCGCGGTGAGAACCAGGTGCCACCACCGCAGCCGGATGGTGCGCCGGGCGGGCTTCGGCGGCGGTGGTGCGAGCTCTGGGGCGGGTAAAGCATCCACGGTGGGCGGGGGAGCGTCGATGCTGGACGGTGAGGCGTCGGTGCCGTCGGGCTGCGGTGATCGATCGGGGGTGTTCACGAGGTCCCATCCTGAGTCGGGGTTCTACCCCCAGTCTGCCGGACGAGCGACGACCCCGTCGTCATACCTGGGTAGGTTCTCGCGATCCGCCGTGGGCCTCAGGATCGGGGACCAGGGCGTTGTTATTTCTGTTTGACGTAAGTTGTCTTTCAGTAATGAGAATTGAGGCGCCGGCGCTGGTGAACGCTCACGATGCGGCCCGTCTGGCAGCCACCGCGCTGTTGACGCAGCAGGGGTTGCGTCCTACCACTACTGGCGGGCACAGGGCCGTGGAGGAGGCCAGTTCCTCAGGTCAGGGCGCCTGCGCGCCAGAGGCCCGCGGCGGCGGTGAGGTCGTCGGCGGTGTGCTGAAGGCGTCCGGCCAGACGGACCGCGCGCCCGCCCGGGGAGACGTCCGCGCGGCCGCAGGCGACCACGTGGCAGAAGGACGCGGCGCGCTCGAGGGCCACGGCGAAGTCGCCGGTGAAGGCGCCCCGCAGGATCGCGTCCGCGGCACGCAGCACCTCGTCCGGCCCCGGCGGCTCGACCCCCGCGACCGCATGGTTCGGCTCGGTGAACCGGACGCCCGCAGCGTACTCGCGCGCCACACCGTCCGGGTCGGTGCGGATCCACTCGCGCAGCAGGTAGAGCCGCCATAGGGCGCCCGGCAGCGAGTGCGCGGGCCGCTCGGACCACAGGTCGGCGAGGGTCGAGAGCCCGGTCTCCTCGACGATCGCGATGAGGCGGTCGGTGACGGCCGGGTCCTCGGCTGCCTGGCCGGCGTGCAGCAGCACGGCCGCGGTCTCGTGGGCGGCGTGCAGCGCCGCGATCGGGTCGGACGCCTCGCCGAGCGGCTCCAGCCGGGCCGGCTCGCGGACGGTGGGGCGGTGGATGCGCCGGGGTTCGCTCACGGAAAACTCCTCGGATCGACGGGGGCAGGCTGCGGGGGATCCGCGCGCGACCCGAAGGTCGGCAGCAGCCCGGCGCTGATCATCTCGAGCCGGGCGAGCGCGGCGAGGGCGTCCGGCTCGCGATCGCGCCACGCCTGCGCCGCGTCCAGGCCGAGCGCCCGCAGCGTGCCCGGGCGCTGGGTCGCGAGCGCGCGGAGCGCGAGCAGATCGTCGCCACCGGGCGTCGCGGCCAGGGCCGCGGTGTCGCGGAAGCGGATCATGAACCGGTAGCGGTGGAGCGCCCAGAAGCCGACGACGAGCAGGGACGGCACCCAGAAGAGCGTCCAACCGATCTGCGGCGCCGTCTGCTCGAGGGTGCCGGCCTGCTGCTGCACCGAGGACGCCACCCCGCTGACCGTCGCCGCCATCTCGTCGAACGGACGCCGCAGGCTGTCCCCGACGAGGGGGACGCGGGCGGCCTGATCGGCGGCGTCCGCGAGCTGGCCTTCGAGCTGGGCGGTCACCCGGCCGGCCTCGCCGACCGGCCGGGCGATCCGGAGCAGCAGTTCCTCGGTGAACCGGCCGACCCACCACCACAGGGCCACCCAGGCGACCACGGCGAGGTCGCCGACGACCTGGCGGACGGTCTGCCACGAGCTGCGGGCGTACCAGCGCATGAGCAACCTCAGATCAGGAAGCGGTAGAAGGGACTGTCCGGGTCGACCGGCTCGGCGCTGATCGGGCTGCGCTCCAGGCGCGAGAGCAGGTCGGGCAGACTCGCCGGGTCGCCCAGATCGAGGCCCACCAGTGCCGGGCCGAGCTCGCGGTCGTTGCGCTTGACGTACTCGAAATGGGTGATGTCGTCGTCGGGCCCGAGCACCTCGTCGAGGAACCGGCGCAGCGAGCCCGGTTCTTGGGGGAAGTTCACCAGGAAGTAGTGCTTGTGGCCCTCGAACACCAGCGAGCGTTCGATGATCTCGGCGTAGCGGGAGATGTCGTTGTTGCCCCCCGAGACGACCACCACGACCACCTCGCCGGGCTGGGGCGGGTAGCGGCGCAGCGACGCGGCCGCGAGCGCCCCGGCGGGCTCGGCGACGATGCCCTCGGTCTGGTAGAGATGCAGCATCTCGGTGCAGACGGCTCCCTCGGGAACCGAGACCAGGCGGGGCCTGTGCCGCGCGGCGATCGCGAAGGTGAGGTCGCCGGCGCGCCGGACGGCGGCGCCGTCCACGAAGGTGTCGATGGTACGCAGCGTCGTGGGACGGCCGGCGTCCAGCGCGGCAGCCATGCACGCCGCGCCGGACGGCTCCACCGCCGTCACCCGGGTGTGCGGGCTGTACTCCTTCAGCCACACCAGGCAGCCGCCGAGCAGACCGCCGCCGCCCACCGGAACGATCATGCGGTCGGGTTCGCGGCCGAGCTGTTCGACGATCTCCTTCGCCACCGTGCCCTGGCCGGCGATCGTGCGGGGATCGTCGAACGCGGACACCATGACGGCTCCGCTCGCCTGCGCGGTGGTGACCGCGGCGGCGAACGCGTCGTCGTAGGAGTCGCCCGTCACGACCAGCTCGACCATGTCGCCGCCGAAGTGACGCATGCGTTCGCGCTTCTGGCGGGGCGTCGTGGACGGTACGTAGATCTTGCCGTGGATGCCGAGCTTGGCGCAGGCCATCGCCACGCCCTGGCCGTGGTTGCCGGCCGACGCCGCGATGACCCCTGCGGCACGCTCGGCGTCGGTCAGCTGGGCGATCAGGTTGTAGGCGCCGCGGATCTTGTAGGAGCGGACGGGCTGCAGATCCTCACGCTTGAGCCACACCTCGGCGCCGGTCGCCGCCGACAGGCGCTCGTTGTACTGCAGCGGGGTCTCGGAGATCACCCCGCGCAGCCGGACCGCGGCAGCGTTGATGTCGGACGCGGTCGGCGGCGTGCTGGGACCGGCGTCGGTGAGGGACTGAGTCACGGCTCATATTGTGCACCCCGCCCGGTCATGGGCCCACCTGCGGCGGCAGGGGATTAGGCGTGGCGCCGCCCGGACGAGGTGTCGGGGACGGCGCGGGACGTATCGGCGATGAGCTGATCGAGGCTGGGATCCTCACCCCTGAGCACGGACGCCTCGGGCAGTTCTCCTGCCGGGGTGCGCTCGCTCTCCGCGCGCCCGACCAGGGTCGGCACCCTCGTCGCGTCCGCCACGAGCTCGGGTGCGGTGATCGGGCGAGGGTGCGCCTCGGCCGGCTTGAGCGCGGCGATCTCCTTATCGGCGATCTTCAGATCATGGAAGCGGCGTGCGCTGACGAGCACGCGCGACTCCAGTGATCCCAGGGTGTCGTTGTAGGCCTTGACGGTCGACGTGAGCGAGCGGCCGATCCGGTCGAAGTGACCGCCCAGGGTGCCGAGCCGGTCGTACAGTTCGCGGCCGAGCTCGAACACTTCGGCCGCCGAGTCGGCGAGCGCCGCCTGCTTCCAGCTGTACGCGACGGCACGCAGCATCGCGATCAGGGTCGTCGGGGTGGCCAGCACGATGCCCTTGCCCGCCGCGTACTCGTGCAGGTCGGGCACCTGGGCGAGCGCCTCGGCCGCCAGGGCCTCGCTGGGGATGAACAGCACCACGAACTCGGGCGTGCCCGTGGCGGCCTTGAAGTAGTTCTTGCCGGCCAGCTGATCGACATGCGTGCGCACGTTCTTCGCGAACAGCGCCAGCAGGCGCTGCTGTTCGGCCTCGTCGGTCGTCTCGTGCGCGTCGAGGAAGCTGGTGAGCGGAACCTTGGAGTCGACGTAGACGAACTTGCCCTCGGACAACAGCACCTTCATGTCGGGGCGGATCGTGCGGTCCTCGGAGGTCCTCGATGTCTCCTGCAGCGTGAAGTCGCAGTGTTCGACCATGCCGGCCAGCTCGGCGACCCGCTTGAGCTGCAGCTCGCCCCACGCCCCGCGCACCTGCGGCTTGCGCAGCGCCTTCGACAGCGCGGCCGTCTCGCGGCGCAGTTCGTCGCCGGTGACCCGGACCGCCGCGACCTGCTCGCGCAGTTCGGTCGACATCGCGACCCGCGACTTCTCGACCTCGGCCAGGCGGGTGTTGAACTGGGCCAGGCTCTCGCGGATCGGCGCCATCAGCTGCTCGGTCGCCTTGAACCGCTGCTCGGCGGACGCCTCGGCCTTGCGGCCCTGCTCGTCGAGCGCCTGGCCGGATAGCAGCTTGAACTCCTTGACCACGGCGTCGCGGTCGGCGGCGATCTCTACGGCACGGGCGAGCGCGGCGTCTCGCTCGGCGTCGGCGGCGACGACCCTGGCCTCGAGCCGGGCCACCTCTGCCTGATGGAGGGCCGCATCGCTGAAGGCCTCGGCGGTCTGCGTGTGCGCCTCCGCGGCCAGCCGTCTCGCCCGTTCGGCCTCGCTGTGCGCCTCGGCGAGCCGCACTTCGGAGTCCCGAACCCGCAGCTCGGCCGACGCGATGTCGGCGCGGGCGCGTTCGGCGTCGGCGCGCGCGGACGCTTCGGCGGCTCGCAGGCGCTCGGTCGAGGCGGCGTCCACGGTGGTGCCGTCGGCGACGCGTGCACGGAGTGCCAGCCACGCGCCGGCCGCGCCGAGCGCGATCCCGAGCAGAAGTGTCAGCAGAAGCAGAACGGAGGTGTCCATGGATCGATCCTCCCAGAGGGCTCCGACAAAACGGCGCAGCACAGCCGCCGGCCACCCGATCGATCGCGTTGACCGAACCGAACCCCTCGCCGCGACCGCGCTCGGATGCGGCAGGATGAGCCCATGGACGCCCGCTCGCACATCGCCGACCTCGCGGCCTTCATCGCCGCCTCGCCCTCGTCGTTCCATGCCGCGGCGGAAGCGGCGCGGCGGCTGGCCGCGGCGGGCTTCGCCGAGCAGCGCGAGACCGACGCGTGGGACGACGCGCCCGGCGGGCACTACCTGATGCGCGACGGCGCCATCGTCGCGTGGTGGGTGCCCGAAGGGGTCGAGCTGGCCCGCGCCGGCTTTCGGATCGTGGGGGCGCACACCGACAGCCCCGGCCTCACGCTCAAGCCGCAGCCCACGGCGTCCGCTTTCGGATGGCAGCAGGCGGCCGTCGAGGTCTACGGAGGGCCGCTGACCAACCAGTGGCTCGACCGCGAGTTGGGCATCGCGGGGCGGATCGTGACGCGCGACGGCGAACAGGTGCTGGTCGCCACGCCGGCCTGGCTACGGATTCCGCAGGTCGCGCCGCACCTGGACCGTTCCGGCGCCGAGAGCCTTCGCCTCGACCGCCAGCAGCACCTCAAGCCGGTCTACTCCGTCGGACGCCCCGACCTCGACCTGCTCGCCCTGGTCGCCGAAGCGGCGGGGCTGGAGGCGTCCGAGGTCGGCGGGCACGACCTGTTCTGCTACGTCACCGAGCCGCCCGCGGTGTTCGGGCCGACCGGCGAGTTCTTCGCGTCCTCGCGGCTGGACAACCTGTCTTCGGTACACGCCGGGCTCGCCGCGCTGCTCGCCGCCGACGAGGGCGACGATGTCACCGTGCTCGCCTGCTTCGACCACGAGGAGGTCGGGTCGGCGTCCCGCTCCGGCGGCGCCGGACCGCTGCTCGAACAGGTGATGCGCCGCGTGGCCGGCACACTCGGTGTCGACGGCGACGGCTGGCACCGGATGCTCGCCCGCAGTGCGTGTGTGTCGGCGGATGCCGGGCACGCCGTCCACCCGAACTACGCCCACCTGCACGATCCCGAGCACCGCCCGCTGCTCAACGGCGGTCCTCTGCTCAAACGCAACGCCAACCTGCGCTACACGACGGACGCCGCCAGCTCGGCCCTGTGGCGGCGCGCCTGCGACGCGGCAGGCATCCCGGTGCAGGACTTCGTGTCCAACAACGCCGTGCCGTGCGGCTCGACCATCGGGCCGATGACGGCCGAACGGCTGGGGATCCTCATGTGCGACGTGGGCATCGGGTTGCTGAGCATGCACTCCACCCGCGAACTGGCCGGCGTGCAGGATCCCGGCTGGCTCGCCGACGCACTGACCGCCTTCTACGCGGGCGCCTAGACCGGACGCCGATGCTCCCCGCACTCCTCATCTCGCTGCTGGCGGGCCTGGCGACGTCCATCGGCGGCGTCATCGCGCTCGGGCCGGGGGCCCGGCGGCGTTCCCGGCTGGCGGTGACGCTCGCGTTCTCGGCCGGGGCGATGCTGGTCGTCAGCTTCGTCGAGTTGCTGCCGCTGGGCATCGCCTCGTTGACGGAGCAGTTCGATCCGATGCCGGCCGCTGCGCTGGGCTACCTGTCGTTCTTCGTCGGCATCGCCGCGGTGCTGATCATCGACCGCTTTCTGCCGCACTCGCTGAACCCCAACGAGACGGAGGGCCGGGCCGAGGTGACCGCGGGAGACGTGCAACAGACCCGCGCGCTGCTGCGCTCCGGCCTCCTGGTCGCGGTGGTGCTCGCACTGCACAACCTGCCGGAGGGCATGGCGACCTTCTTCGCGTCCTACTCGAACCTGGCCGTGGGCATCCCGCTGGCGGCGGCGATCGCGATCCACAACATCCCCGAGGGCATCGCGGTGGCCGCGCCGGTCTATGCGGCGACGGGGTCGCGCGCCAAGGCGCTCGGCTGGGCGACGGCGTCCGGGCTCACGGAGCCTCTCGGCGCGCTGCTCGCGGCCGGGCTGGTCGCCTGGGTGATCCCGCCGGCCCTGTTCGGCGTCGTGTACGGGCTGGTGGCCGGCATGATGGTGTTCCTCGCGCTGGACGAGCTGCTGCCGGGAGCGTGGCGCTACCAGACGGACAAGCATCAGACGGTGTACGGCATGCTCGGCGGCATGGCGGTGGTCGCGCTCAGCTTCGTGCTGTTCGCCTGAGGCGTCCGCGCTGTTCGCCCGAGGCGTCCGCGCTGTTCGCCCGAGGCGTCCGCGAGGGGCGGCCGGTCGGGCGCCAGTAGGATGCTCTCCCGTGGCACTCACCATCGGAATCGTCGGTCTCCCGAATGCAGGCAAGTCGACACTGTTCAACGCGCTCACCCGCAACGACGTCCTCGCGGCGAACTACCCGTTCGCGACGATCGAACCCAACGTGGGCGTGGTGGGGGTGCCCGAGCCGCGCTTGGGGACGCTCGCCGAGATCTACGGCTCCGAGCGGATGCTGCCCGCGACCGTCTCGTTCGTCGACATCGCCGGCATCGTCAAGGGTGCGAGCCAAGGCGAGGGCATGGGCAACGCGTTCCTGGCGAACATTCGCGAGGCGGACGCCATCTGCCAGGTGACCCGCGCCTTCGTCGACGACGACGTCACGCACGTCGACGGCGACGTGAACCCGTCGTCCGACATCGAGACGATCACCACCGAGCTGGTGCTCGCCGATCTGCAGACCCTCGAGAAGGCACTGCCGCGCCTGGAGAGGGAGGCGCGGATCAAGAAGGAGGCCCAGCCGAGGCTGGCCGCCTGGAAGGAGGCCTACGAGGTGCTCGCGCAGGGGCGCGGCGTGTTCGCGGTCGGCCTGGATCTCGAGCCGCTGCGCGAGCTGTTCCTGCTGACCGCCAAGCCGTTCATCTACGTGTTCAACTGCGACGCCGATCAGGTGACGGACGCCGCCCTGCAGGCGCGGCTGTCGGCGCTGGTGGCGCCGGCCGAGGCGATCTTCCTGGACGCCAAGTTCGAGTCCGAGCTGATCGAGATGGACGACGAGGAGGCGCGCGAGTTCCTGGCGGACGCCGGCGTCGACGAGCCCGGCCTCGACAAGCTCGCGCGGGTCGGCTACGACACGCTGGGCCTGCAGAGCTACCTGACCGCCGGCCCCAAGGAGGCGCGCGCGTGGACGATCCGCAAGGGCGCCACCGCACCCGAGGCCGCCGGGGTCATCCACACCGACTTCCAGAAGGGCTTCATCAAAGCCCAGGTCGTGTCGTTCGGCGACCTGGTCGCCGCCGGGTCGGAGGCCGCCGCCAAGGCGGCCGGCAAGATGCGACTGGAGGGCAAGGACTACGTCATGCAGGACGGCGACGTGGTGGAGTTCAGGTTCAACGTCTGACCGCCAAACGAAGGGTCGCCCTATGA
>JAVTWJ010000062.1:0-4068 GCA_032229785.1 Propionibacteriaceae bacterium | reverse complement strand
CGATCGTGCCCCAGGCGCGCTCGTACTGAGCCCGCTTCTTGGACAGGATCAGGCGTCCCTCCTTGTCCTCCTTCTGCTGAACGAGGGCCTCGATCTCATCGCCGACGCTGACGACCTCGAACGGGTCGACGTCATGCTTGATGGAGAGTTCCTTGGAGGGGATGACGCCTTCGGTCTTGTAACCGATGTCGAGCAGGACTTCGTCCCGGTCGACCTTGACGACGGTTCCGGCGACGATGTCACCGTCGTTGAAGTACTTGATAGTGGCGTCGACTGCCAGGGCAAACTCCTCGGCGGAGGAGAAATCGTCGACGGCGACCTGAGCGGCCTCAGGAGTGGAGGTCATGTAGTAGGGCTCCGATTGCTGGATGTCTGGTGATGGTACCGATGCGTCCCTGGACGTCTGCCCCACTCGGTCCGAGGGCAGACAGGCCACACCGGGTACGCACTTTACGCGCGCCGCCAGGCATTCCGCAAAGCCCGGGACGCCGAACGACGCCCCAGCGGCGGCCGCGGGTGCGGCGCGGTCGTCGCTGGGGCGGGCGCGGTACGCCGGGAACGCCGCGGTACGCCAGGAGAAACGGCGTCGCAACCGGCCCGGAAGCGGCTAGCGTGGACGCCGACACCGATCCGAGGAGCGATAGATGAGCGGCACCGCCGAAGTCCACCCGACCGCAACCCTGACCCCTGGCAAGCTCGACCTGCTCGCGGGTTGGCTGCCTCAGCAGGCCTGGTTCGACGGTGACGTCGCCGACCTGGAGCGCGTCGCCGGTTTCCGCTTCGCCGATCCCGACGGCGAGGTCGGCCTGGACTGCCTGATCCTCCGCTCGCTGTCCACGGCCTACCAGGTGCCGGTGACCTGGCGCGCCGAGCCGCTCGAGGAAGGCACCCTGATCGGCACGCTCGAGCACAGCCTGCTCGGCACCCGTTACTGCTACGACGCCCCCACCGATCCCGTCTACGTCGCCGAACTGGTCCGGATCATCCGGGAAGGCGATACGGCCGCCGAGATCGTCGCGGACTCGGGCGAGACCATGCCGGTGTCGATCGCCGTCGTCGGCAGCGGCGTCGTCCCTGGCGTCGACGTCCGTGGTCAGGTGCGGCTCGTGCGCGTCCTCGACGAGGAACACGAGGACACGAAGGCCGCCCGCGGCCTGCTGCTGGGCACCTGGACGTTCGCCGGCAACGATCGCGAGGACGTTCTCGCCGTCCTGCGCTGAGCAGATCCTCGCTCGGGGGCTGGTCGCCGCGGCGTCCGGCCCCCGAGCGTCAGTGCGCCGCGGCGTCCCAGGTGCGCCCCACGCCGACGCTGACCTCCAGCGGCACCGACAGCTCCACCGCGTGACCCATGCGCTCGCGCACCAGCGCCTCCAGCGCCTCCGCCTCGCCCGGCGCGACCTCGAACACGAGCTCGTCGTGGACCTGCAGCAGCATCCGGGACCCCAGCCCGGTCGAGGCCAGCCCCGCCTCGACGTCGAGCATCGCGACCTTGATGATGTCGGCCGCGCTGCCCTGAATGGGCGCGTTCAGCGCCATGCGCTCGGCCATCTCGCGGCGCTGCCGGTTCGACGAGGTCAGATCGGGGAGGTACCGGCGCCGGCCGAGGATCGTCTCGGTGAAGCCGGTGCGTCGCGCGTCGTCCACGACGGAGGCCAGGTAGTCGCGGACATGCCCGAAGCGCTCGAAGTACTCCTCCATCAGGCCGCGCGCCTCGGACGTGGAGATCTTCAGCTGGCCGGACAGCCCGAACGCGGACAGCCCGTAGGCCAGCCCGTAGTTCATGGCCTTGATCTTGGCGCGCATCGCCCCGGTGACCAGTTCGGGCTCGACGCCGAACACGCGCGAGGCGGTCACGGTGTGGAAGTCCTCGCCGGACTCGAACGCCGCGATCAACCCGGCGTCCTCCGAGGCGTGCGCCATGATCCGCATCTCGATCTGGCTGTAGTCGGCGGTCATCAGCGACGCGTAGCCGGAACCCACGACGAACGCACCGCGGATGCGGCGTCCGGCCTCGGTGCGGATGGGAATGTTCTGCAGGTTGGGGTCGGTCGAGCTGAGGCGGCCGGTGGCCGCGACGGTCTGGCCATAGGTGGTGTGCACGCGCCCGTCGGCGGCGATCGACTTCTGGAGCCCTTCGACCGTCTGCCGCAGCCGGATCTGGTCGCGGTGGCGCAGCAAGGCCCCCAGGAAGGGGTGCTCGGTCTTGGCGAACAGCCCCTCCAGGGCGTCCGCGTCGGTGGTGTATCCGGTGCGGGTGCGGCGCGTCTTGGGCATGCCCAACTCGTCGAACAACGCCACCTGCAGCTGCTTGGGCGAGCCGAGGTTGATCGGCTTTCCGAGCGCGTCGTACGCGTCGGTCTCGGCGCGGCGCACCTCGGCGTCGAACTCCGACCACAGCGCCGCCAGCGCCTCGGTGTCGAGGGCGATGCCGGTGCGTTCCATCACGGCCAGCGTGCGCTGCAGGGGCAGCTCGAGCTCGTCCAGCAACGATGAGCCGCCCGCCGCGTCCAGTTCGGCGCGCAGTGCGCCGGCCAGTTCGGCGATCGCACGGGCGCGCACCATGGCGTCGACGCCCGGGTCGGCGTCGCCGAAGTCGAGGGCGAGCTGCTCGTCGGGGGCACCGGACGCCGACGCCGCGGCCAGCTCGCGGCGCAGGTGCCGCACGGCCAGGTCGCCGAGGTCGTAGGTGCGCTGGTCCGGCCGCAGCAGGTAGGCGGACAGTTCGGTGTCGGACGCCAGCCCCGCCAGATCCCAGCCGCGCGCCCAGATCCCGTGGAGCGTCCCTTTGGCGCCGTGCAGGGCCTTCGGGTGCGCCGGGTCGGCGAGCCAGCAGGCGAGCGCGGCGTCGTCGTCGGGGCTGAGCTCGGCCGTGTCGACGTAGGCCGCCGCGCCGTCGAGCGACGCGAGCGCGAGCCCGGTGAGATCGCCCCGGCCGCCCTTCCAGGCGCCGATCGGTTCGACGCCGGTGAGACCCTGCGCGTGCGCCGCCAGCCACGCCCTGAGCGCCCCGGGGGCCAGCACCTCGCCGGCCACCTGGAATCCACTCTGGGGATCGGCATCCTCCGCCGGCAGCGCCTCCAGCAGCCGTTCGCGCAGCACGCGGAACTCGAGCGCGTCGAACAGGACGTGCACGGCCTCGCGGTCCCAGTCGCGACGCTCGAGGTCGCCCAGGCCGAGGGGCAGGTCGAGTGTGCGTACCAGCGCATTGAGCCGGCGGTTGCGGCGGACGTCCTCCAGATGCGCGCGCAACGACTCCCCCACCTTGCCGCGCACCGACCCGGCGTGCTCCAGCAGGTTGTCGAGCCCTTCGTACTCGGCCAGCCATTTCGCCGCCGTCTTGGGGCCGACGCCGGGCACCCCGGGCAGGTTGTCGGAGGTCTCGCCGACGAGCGCGGCCAGCTCGGGGTAGCGCGCGGGGGCAACCAGGTACTTCTCTTCGACCGTCTCGGGCGTCATCCGCGCCAGGTCGCTGACGCCCTTGCGCGGGTAGAGCACCGTGGTGGACGCCTCGACCAACTGCATCGCGTCCCTGTCGCCGGTGCAGATCAGCGTCTGCCAGCCGGCGTCGCGCGCCTGAAGCGACAGCGTCGCGATGATGTCGTCGGCCTCGTAGCCGGCCACCTCGACGTGGACGATGTTGAGCGCGTCCAGCACCTCTTTGACGAGCGGGATCTGGCCCTGGAACGCCTCCGGGGACGTCGACCGGTTCGCCTTGTACTCCGGGTAGGACTCGCTGCGGAAGGTCTGCCTGCTCACGTCGAGCGCGACCGCGACATGGGTGGGCTGCTCGTCGCGCAGGACGTTGATCAGCATCGAGGTGAATCCGTAGACCGCGTTCGTGTGCTGGCCGGTGCTCGTGGCGAAGTTGTCGACCGGCAGCGCGAAGAACGCGCGGTAGGCCACCGAGTGGCCGTCGATCAGCAGCAGACGGGGGGTCTCGGACGCCGCGGGTCCAGGTGTCATGCTCACCCGCGTCACCCTACCGGGGGCGTCCGACAGAAACCTCGGCGTGGGGTGTGACCGGGTGTGACCGTGGGCACCGCTCGACGGTCTCGGGTCTGCGAGGCA
>JAVTWJ010000061.1:0-134250 GCA_032229785.1 Propionibacteriaceae bacterium | reverse complement strand
CGAACCTCCGCCAACATTGACGATGGCTTGGGTTCGAGCCTTGTGCGTGGGGTGGACCTGACCGAGCACTACGGGAACAGGCGACAGCGGGTCGAGCGGCTCGTTTCCGCGTGGATTCAGGGGCCTGGCACTGGCGCGGAGCCCGGCGGCGAGCGGGATGATCCGCTGATCGGGGCCTCGGCGGAGCCACGGAGACGACCTCGAACACGGCTGACCGCCGAGGAAGTGGACGCTATGCGAACAGCCCGCGCGAACGGCGTCAGCGTGACGGCGCTCGCACGGCAGTACGCGATCCACCGCGGGACGGTGTGGGCGAAGACGCGGGAGTCATAAGAAGGCGGCTCGGGCCACCCCGACACCTGGCCCGTCACGGCTGGTGCTGGGTGGTCCGTGACGACGGTAGTCGATAGGGGTGACACCCATGTAGCGGCGGAACACGTCGGTGGCGTAGCCGCTGTGTCGGCCCCAGCCGACACGCTCGGTGATCTCGGTGATGAGCAGATCGGTCTCCCGGATCAGGCGGGCCATGTGCTGCACGCGCAGGATCGACAGGTACACGATCGGACTGACCCCGAACGCGGCCACGAAGACCCGATTGCTCTGCCCAGTTGAGAGGGAGACATGCGCGGCGAGCTCCGCGACCCGCCACCGCCTCGCAATGTCTCCGTGCAGGAGTGTCGCGATGGCTGCGGCCTCCCGGCGGATGGGGCGGAACGCCCGCCACCGCGGGGATGCGATACGGGCCGTGCGTTGCCTGGGTGTGACTCTCGGCACATCCACCACGGCCTGCCGGATGTGCGGCGCAATCGCGTCGAGCACGGCGAACAGGAGCATGTGGGTACGGAAGTAGCCTCCTGGCTCCTGCACGGCTTCAGTGCGCGCTGAGAGTTCATCGAGGATCGGCCCGAGCCGTTCGACCTCTCGCTCTCCGAGGTGGAGGATCTGAACGGGGTCGGGGTAGAGCTGGGTGGCGAGGTCGCGGGCGGCGTCCCGGTCGGGGATCACGTCCAGGTGCTGCCAGAACAGGTGCTCGATGAGATAGTCCGTATCGAGGTTGAGCGTCGTCACCGTGACACGGCCCTCTGGCTCGTATCCGAGGCGCGCCCCCGCAGCGATCAGGACAGCATCGCCCACGGTGACCGGTTGCGCACCTTCGCCACTGATGAACGCTGAGCCGTCGCGTATGACGACGACTCTCACACAGTCGTAGACACCCGGAGTCTCCCGACGGCGGATGGAACGGACATCCGCCGACACCGGCATGCACCGCCATTGTTGGCCAACCGCGGGCGGCGGACCTGAGCCTGAACGAACGAGCACTCTGAATCTCGACTCCGGTATCGCCTCGTCTGCCTGGTCAGCTTCACGTGGTCATGCTCGACCAGCGCCGTCACGCCGTTTCGGCCGGGATGGCGGCCACGGCGTCGATTTCGACAAGCGCACCCGGCCGCGCGAATCCGACGACTCGGAGCACGGTGATCGCCGTCGGATGCATGCCCCAGCTCTCAGCTGCGGCCGCGAAGACCGCGCTCACGTCGGCTTCCGCGGCAAGGTGGATCGTGAGTTTGGCGACGTGCTCGACACCTGCATCAGCGGCGGCAAGAACGCTGAGGACGTTTTGGAGTGCTAGCGCGGTTTGCGCAGCAGTTCCTTCGGCCAGCGAACCATCGCCAGCGGTTCCGTTCTGCCCTCCGACATACAGCGTGCGCCCCGCCGGGACGAGTGTTCCCTGAGAGAACGCTGGCGAGGTGTGCAGTTCGGGCGGGTTGAGGTGAGTGACGATGGTCATGGCCTTGTCTCCTTCGTGCGGTTTCGGTGAGTGCGGACCTTGGCGCGATTGCCGCAATGCTGCATGGAGCACCATCGACGGGAGTTCGGGCGCGATCCGTCGAAGAACACGAGACCGCAGTCATGCGAGGCGCATCGTCGGATGCGGCTGGAGTCCTGGGAGAAGACGTCGACGGCATCGCGGGCGATCGTCGCGAGCGCCCGTACTACAGACGCTTGCGCCGGGGCGACGTTCCCCCCGGCAAGGGCGGGGGGAACGTCGGGACGAGCCGCCCAGGAGTTCAGGATGTCTACCCGCGATGGGTCGGGCGCCGCGTCATCGGCGCGGGCCCGGGCGATGGCGGTGATCGCGCTCCGCAACTCCCTCGCCCGTGACAAGTCGTCGGAATCTGCGGTGTCCAGGAGCGGGCCGTGCCGCTCGACCAGCCACGCGCTCAGATCGGCCGGGGAGTGAAGTCGCTCCCAAGCGGGGTTGTTGTAGCCGAAGTCACCCGTGTAGGCGAAGTCGAGACAGAGCGCTCCGGACTCGAAGTACCAGCGTGCGCCGATGCTGTCGACGAACCATTGACCAGAGACCATGTAACCACTATAACTAGTTTCATGGATGAAGCAACAGGGCGGACGAAGGATGCTGGCTGGCAGATGGGGGTCCGTCGCACTGTTCCGATCCCGCCCGAGTTCGCCTGGGAGTTCCTGATGGGCGACGGACTGTCGCTGTGGCTCGGGCACACCGCACTCGGGCGAAGGGCGGGCGAAGCGTATGTCACCGATGAAGGCGTCCGTGGCGAGCTCCGCAGCCGAAGCGAGGGTCGCAGGGTGCGGTTGACCTGGCAGCCGACGGAATGGTCACACGATGCGACGCTGCAACTCACTGTGTTGCCCGCGGCAACCGGGACAACCATCGCCTTTCACCAGGAGCGGCTTGCGAACGCGGCCGAACGCGAGCAGATGCTCGCGTACTGGACGACAGTGCTCGACAGCATCGGTGCAGCCGTCACACCTCAGAACTAGTACGGCAACTGCTGAGCGATCTGCTGCTGATCGATGATCTCTCCCGTCACAGGATCGATCATCGCGATGGTGGCCGTGGAACTACCGTCTGGCGTTTCTACGCCTGGGTATAGGCGTCCGCGTAGTCCTCACCGGGTGGTGTGGGCTGGATGATATCGAGCAGGACACCGTCGGGGGCAGCAACGATGAAATGACGCTGCCCGAAGTCCTCGTCGCGAAGCGGCAGCACGACCTCCACCTGCGGCCTTTGAGTCAGCCGGCGGTGGAAGGTGTCGACGTCGTCGACTTCGAGGTTCACGAGCACACCCCGAGGAAGCACGCCGTACCCGGCGGGGATCGTAGGGTGGTCGTGAGCAAGGATCGCCAGCTCGAACACGCCCAGGCGCAGGCTGACGTACCAGTCTGACGCGAACGTCGTCTCGAAGCCGACGACGTCGCGATAGAAGGATGTCGCTGCGGCGACGTCGCGCGACATGAGCACGGGATAGAAGCTTGTGGCGGACATACACCACTCCTTTACGTACGATGAGTATCTAACGAGACCAGCATACATACGCTCCGCACGTAAAGGAAGAGGATCATGCCCCGCGCCTCCGCAGCCGACGCCGCCCAGACGGCCCAGCGCATCCTCGACTCGGCCACTGAGCTGTTCGGAGCTCACGGCTTCGCCGATGCCTCCCTTGATGACATCGCCCGAGTCGCCGGGGTCACGCGAGGCGCGGTCTACCACCACTACCGGAACAAGGCCGGGCTGTTCGAAGCGGTCGCTGCACGACTCCAGTCCAAGATCGCGGGTGCTGTCGTGTCCGCGGCGGAGGAAGTCGGGCCGCATCCTGGTGATCAGCTTCGGGCGGGATCGCACGCGTTCCTCGACGCGATCACCTCCGGCGCCGCCGTGCGCATCCTGCTTATCGACGCCCCGGCGGTCATCGGCTGGCAGGAATGGCGCCGACTGGACGCCGAGAACTCCGCGACACACCTGCGTGATGCCCTGCACGACGCGGGAGTAACAGACGAACTGCTCGACGCGACCACCGCGCAGCTCTCCGGCGCGATGAACGAAGCCGCCCTTTGGACCGCGCAACACGAGAACACCGACACAGCACGAGCGCGGTCGCACGCCGCTCTCGATGGACTGCTCGCGGCCTACTACTCCTGAGCTGGTCGACCACCGCTTCGCCGGAGCCGCCTCCGGCGCCCATTCACTGGAACAGGGGCAAGAGGCGAGCGGCGGTCGAGCGGAGAGGGCTTGTGGGATCGGCGTCGGCGCTGGAATCCGGCGGGTGAGCGCGGTGGGTGTCGGATACTTCCTCGCAGTAGTCATGGTCTCCATCCTTTTGGATCAAGACCCTCCACCAAACTGGGTGATTCACTCTTCACTGTCGAGTTGTACGAGTGTGCATGCGTCCGCGCTCCGCTGCCGATGACAGGGCGAGCCTCCGACTGGACCGAGGGACGTCCCGACGCCGCGCGGGGCCCAGAACGTGTGAGTTACGCGCTGCCGGTCACGGCAGCGAAGTCCGCGGGGTCGTGCGCGGAGACGACGCGGAGGTCGCCGGCGCCGCGGCCCAGCGCGGCGAGGCGGCGGTGGTTATCCCACAGCAGCTCCCGGTCGGTGGCGACGACTCGTTCCATCGTGCGCGCGAGGAACGGCGGCTTGGTGGCGTGGTCGAGCGCTCCGTGGTCGTAGAAGGCGTCGCCGCTGTGGAGCAGCCAGCCCTCGTCGGTCTCGACGGCGACTGCGGCGTGCCCGCGGGTGTGTCCGGGCAGGGATATCAGGATGATCCCTGGGGCGATCGCGGTCAGCTCTTGAGCGGCGGCGAAGCCGCGCCAGCTCTCTCCGCCGGGGGTGTGCTGAACCCACCGGGGGTGGTGGGCGAACTGCGCGGACTGGTAGCGGATGCGCTCGAAGATGCTCGGTGCACCGATCGCGCCGCGCAGCTCCGCGGAGGTGACGTGCACCTGGGCGTGTGGGAAGTCTGACAGGCCGCCTGCGTGGTCGAGGTCGAGATGCGTCATGACGATGTGGCGCACGTCCTGGGGCGCGAACCCGAGCCGGGCGACCTGCCGCACCGCGGTCTCCTCGGGATCGAGGACCGGACGCAGCAGCAGGCCCATGAAGCCGACCCGCCGTACCGGGTGGGCGATGTCGCCGAGCCCGAACCCGGTATCGACCAGGACCAGGCCGTTGTCGGTCTCGATCAGCAGGACGTGGGCCACCATCGGAAACCCCGGCATCCGCATGGTGCCGCAGTTGAGGTGGTGGACCTTCATGTCGTGGCGGCGCGCTCACGCACGAGCAGGCCGGAGACTGTCAGTGCGAGCGTCTGGGTGATCAGGTCTGTGAAGTTCATCCGCATGCTGCCCACGGCCGGGTCGGCGTCGTAGGCGGCACGGACCGCCTCGGTGGGCTGGCTGGCCGGCCATGCACCGCCGGCCATGAGGAGTCCGATCGCCACGGCCTGCGTGGCGGCCTGGGGGCTCAGCTCCGGCAGCCACCGGGCGGCGACGCCGACGAGCCGGTTCATGGCGGTGGCGGCTGCGCGCTTGTGTCGCAGCACGATGTCGGTGGACACGTTGCGTTCCAGCACCGAGCCCTGGGCGGCGAGCAGGTCGCACAGCACCGGACGCGCCGCGAGCGTGGTGGCCATCAGCTCCGCGAGCCGGTCGCCGCGATCGACTGCGGAGCCCTGGGCCGGGAGCGGGGACTGTTCCAGCTCGTCGGCCCAGGCTCGCACCTCACCGTCGAGCAGTTCGAGCAGGATCGCCTCGCGCGATTCGAAGTAGCGCAGCACGTTCGACTTCGCCAGCCCCACCCGCCGGCTCAGCTCGTTCAGGCTTAACGCCGCGACCGGCATCTCGCCGAGCATCACCGCGGTGGTGTGCAGGATCGTCTCGCGCCGCTGCTGGCGCTGCTCCTCGCTGCGAGCCCTCTGGAAGTCCACCCCCCCACCCTACAGACCGATCGTCTCTTGTGTACAGACCGCCGGTGTGTTAGCGTCGAGACGGCAAACAGACCAGTAGTCTTTAAGGAGTCCTGATGGTGTACCAGGTACCGAACCAGCGAGGGAAGCGCGCCGTGGTGACTGGCGCGAACAGCGGAACCGGCAAGGAGACCGCCAAGCGGCTGGCCGGCGCCGGCGCGGAGGTCGTGCTGGCGGTGCGCACCCCGAACAAGGGCGACGCGGCCAAGGCCGAAATCCTGGCCGCGCACCCCGGCGCGAAGGTGCAGGTGCGCAGACTGGACCTGGCGGACCTGTCCTCGGTGGAGGAGTTCGCCGAGGGCCTGGCCGCCGACGGGCACCCGCTGGACCTGCTGCTGAACAACGCCGGCATCATGACCCCACCGCAGCGCGCCGAGACCGCCGACGGGTTCGAGGCCCAGCTCGGCACCAACTTCCTCGGGCCATTCGCGCTGACCGGACGGCTGCTGCCGCAGCTGCTGGCCGCACCCGCGCCGCGGGTGGCCACGATGAGCAGCGGCACCGCCCACAACGCCAAGATCGACTTCGAGGACCTGCAGTCGCAGCGCTCCTACCGCCCGGCAGCCGCGTACGGGCGCTCCAAGCTTGCCGACCTGCTGCTCGCGGTGCACCTGGCCGACATCGCCACCGCGCAGGGATGGCCACTGCTGTCGGTGGCCGCGCACCCCGGCTCGACGCGCACTTCGCTGGCAGGGGAACGTCCGGGCCAGCTCAGCGGTGGGATGAGCGCCGGCATGCGGCTGCTGCTGAAGGTGTGGCCGATGATGCCCGTCGAGCGCGGCACCGAGCCGCTGCTGCTGGCCGCGACCGGCGCCGATGTCGTGCAGGGCGGCTACTACGGACCCAAGCACACACAGTTCGGCGAGGCCGTGGAGGTCAAACTGCCCAAGAGCGCCGACAAGGCAGTCGCCGCGCGGCTGTGGGCCGAGGCCGAGCGCCTGACAGGTGTGCGGGTGCCCGAGCGCGCATGACCCCACCTCTGCCGCCCGAGGGCGGGAGAACCCGGAGCGCACCCGTTCGATGCGCACCGGTGCCAACTTCGGCGGCGGCGGCCCATCCGCCCCTGACCGCCGGGACACCACATTCGAACTCCGACAGCACCACCCGATAGGAAGAAGAACACATCATGGAACAGCGAACTCTCGGCGGTACCGGAATCACCGTCAGCGTCCTCGGCTTCGGAGCGATGAACCTCGGCGCCTGGGGAGGCGTCGACCAGGACGCCGCGAACGCCCTCGTCGGTGAGGCCCTGGACGCCGGCATCACCCTGTTCGACACCGCTGACGCGTACAGCTTCGGTGAGTCCGAGACCCTCCTCGGCAAGGCCCTCGGTCCCCGGCGCGATGACATCGTGCTGGCCACCAAGTTCCGCAACTCGTTCAGCGAAGACCCGCTGCTGGGCGGGGCGTCACGCCGCTACATCCGCAAGGCCGTCGAGGCGAGCCTGCGCCGACTCGGCACCGACCGGATCGACCTCTACCAGGTGCACCGCCCCGACTGGGACACCGACCTGGACGAGACCCTCTCGGCCCTGACCGACCTGCAGCGCGAGGGCAAGATCATCAACTTCGGCTCGTCCACGTTCCCGGCGCACACGATCGTCGCGGGACAGTGGATCGCCAAGGAGCGAGGCCTGTCTCGGTTCGCCACCGAACAGGTCTCGTACTCGATCTTCCAGCGCGCCATCGAGGCCGACGTGCTTCCGCTCGCGCAGCAGCACAACCTCGGCATCCTGATCTGGTCGCCGCTGGCGAACGGGTGGCTGGCCGGGAAGATCAAGCGTGACCAGCCCGTCACCGCGCACCGTGCGAACCTCGCCGCCGACGAGTTCGACCTGTCAACCCCGGAAGCGCAGCGCAAGCTCGACATCGTTGACGGTCTGACCGAGATCGCGAACGACCTCGGCATCAGTGTCGCAGAGCTCGCACTGGCGTTCGTGAAGAACCACCCCGCCGTGACCACGGTACTCATCGGCCCGCGCACCCCGGAGCACCTGGCCCAGAACCTCAAGGCCGCCGACATCACCCTCGATGCCGCGACCCTAGACCGGATCGACGCTCTCACACAGCCCGGCACCGACGTCGCCCCGCAGGACCGCTACGAGGTCCCCGCGCCCGCCGTCACTGACCCTCGCCGCCGCCGCCGCTGACCACCGTCAGCGCGCACAGCATCGCAATCACCGCGTATCGAAGGAGCATCAGCATGACCGACCAGCCGATCACCACTCCGTTCGACGGGACCAGCACCACCGACGACGTGATCGCCGGCGTCCACCTGACCGGCAAGCGCGCCGTCATCACCGGCGCGTCCTCGGGCCTGGGCGCCGAGGCCGCCCGCGCCCTGGCCTCGACCGGCGCCGAGGTCACCCTGGCCGTGCGCAACACCGACGCAGGCCAGAAGGTCGCCGCCGACATCACCGCCACGACCGGCAACACCAACATCCACGTCGCGCACCTCGACCTGGACGAACGCGCCTCGATCGACGCGTTCGCGGCCGCCTGGCAGGGGCCGCTGGACATCCTCATCAACAACGCCGGCATCATGGCGCTGCCCGAGCTGACCCGCACCGCCGACGGCTGGGAGCAGCAGTTCGCGACCAACCACCTGGGCCACTTCGCCCTCACCCTCGCCCTGCACGACGCCCTCGCCGCCGCCGAGGGCACCGCCCGGGTCGTGGTCGTCAGCTCCGCCACCCACCACGCCTCGCCCGTGGTGTTCGAGGACATCAACTACCAGGGCCGCCCCTACGACCCCTGGCAGGCCTACGGGCAGTCCAAGACCGCGAACATCCTGTTCGCGATCGAGGCCGCCAAGCGGTGGGCCGGCGACGGGATCACGGTCAACGCAATCGAGCCCGGTGCGATCTACGAGACCGGGCTGCTGCGCCACGTCGAGGTCACGCCCGAGTTCCAGCAGGTTGTCGACGCCACCCTGTGGAAGAGCGTCCCGCAGGGCGCCGCGACCGAGGTGTTCGTCGCTGCCTCCCCGCTCGTGGAGGGCGTCACCGGCCGGTTCTTCGGCGACTCCAGCGAGTCGGTCGTCTCCGAGGAGATGACGGGCCTGGCCCCGCACGCCGCCGACCCCGAGGCCGCCGCCCGCCTGTGGGAGCTGTCCCGGGCCTGGCTCGACGCCCGCTGAAACCCCTGAGCTGACGAGGAGCTCTACCTGAGGATCGACGACTCGCTCCGCCGGATCGCGAACCAAGGCTTCTTCACCAAACTTTGTGTCAAACCCGACTCCGACACCATCGACGGCGAACCAAGCCAACCCTTAACGTCCTGTTCAACCCCGAAATCCACGCCCTCGCCCTCGACCGGCAACGGCCGCAGAGCGAAAGGAGGACTCAAACCCGGAATATCACCGGTTTGAACAACGACGTTCTGGTGGGCCTTCCCAGGCGATTCTCAAACACTAGACCGGCCCTGAAAACGCTGATCCGCCGTGTTCTCAGGGGGTCTGCGGGGCGCGGGCCGCGGGCGCGGATGCCCGAGAGACACGATACTCGGGGTCCGGTGGTGAAGAATCCTGCGAAGTCTCAAACACGGTTGAGCCCGTCGAGGCGTGCGGAGCTGGTCGCGGACTACGCGGCAGGGATGCCGGTTCGGGCAATCAGCGCGAAGTACGGCGTGCATCGCGGCACGATTCCCGGGCTGGCTCGCCGGCTCGGGGTGACGGCACGGCAACCAGGACTGAACGATGTGGAGCAGGCGGAAGCCGCGTCGCTCTACTTGGGCGGCATGACGCTCGCGCAAGTGGCCCGGCGGATGGACATCAGCGATGAGACCGTGCGCCGGGCGGTGCTCGCAGAAGGCGGTCAGATTCGCCCGAAGGGACGCCGGCCTCGGGTCAAGTCGTAGGCCGCGGCGTCTATGAGGTCGCGGCCACCTCCGCGTAGGGGTCCTGCGCGATCGGCGCGTCCTGTCGGCGGGCTCGACGGCGGGCGGCGGCTTCCTGGATGCGGACGCGGGCCAGCAGTACGAGGCTGATCGGTCCCATGACGATGAATTTGAGCGCATTCCAAACGAACAAGATCACGAGCAGGTTGAGCCAGCCGGGGCCGCCGTCTTCGACGAGGTTGGCGCAGATGCTCGCGGCGAGCAGGTATGGCGCGGCCAGGAGCACCGCGGGCACGCCCCATTTCAGGCCGCGTCGGGTGCGGATCGCATCGAGCGCGATGTTGGTAGGCATGTAGCGGCGCAGGAAGTAGCGGGTTCGGACGCTGGTGGCCCAGAGCATTCGGATCATGGCATTGCCTCTCTCATCGCATGGTTGTCGAGGAGACAGTGCGTGTGAGAGTGGCCCGTGGGCCTGTCCTGGAGGACGCCATATCAAGGAGGAATCTGCCTCGCCTTTTACTGTACGACTCGCTGGCGACACTTGGAAGGCTGGCGAGTCGGCCATCTCTACGCTTGGAGCATGAACTTCACCGCACTCCATCGCGCGCTCGGGCTTGCGCCAGGGCCGCTGACCGATGAGTTGCTTGACGCAGCGGTGTCCGGCGGCGTGGTGGAGATGAACGACTTGGATTGGAAGTCCGAACTGCCGCCAGCGAAAGGTCTGCCGCAGACGGACTTCCCCAAGGACATCGCCGCGATGGCGAACAGCGGCGGCGGCGTGATCGTCTACGGCGTGCGGGAGTCGCAGAAGGCCGCAACTGAGCGGGTGGACGTAGGCGAGTTCGATGAGGCATACGAGCGCTCGTTGCGGAGCGCCGCGATCACCGCTATCTCCCCGCCCGTATTCGACCTGAACGTGCATCGGCTTGGAGGCGGCGGTAAGCGCGCCATCGTGGTCGAGGTTCCGGCAAGCGTCGACGGCCCGCATCTGATCTACAGGAACGACTACTTCGGTGCGCCCGTCCGGAACGACTCCGACACGGTGTGGATGAAGGAACGCCAGATCGAGGCCATGTACCGTGCTCGGTTCGAGGAGCGTCGCCACGCGACCGAGGCACTGGACGCACTATTCGGCGAGGCATCCGCCGGGCGGGATTCAGACAACCGTGCCTGGCTGATCGCTGTCGCCCACCCCCGCATTCCTCGCTTCCATGATCGTCTGACGCGCGACGGGGCTCGCGGGGTGCTGACCAAAACGGTCGGGCTGGCGTTGACCTACGCGGGTCGGGGAGGCATTCATCCGCTGGAAAACGTTGACCGGGACAACCCCCGCCCCGGCCTGCGCCGCTGGGTAGCTGTGAACACGGCTACAGGCGATCGGTCTATCTGGAGAGAAGCTTGGATGAGTCTCCATCACGACGGCTCTGTCACGGTAGCGGCAGCGGTCGGCGGGCATCGCATAAGCAGCGACGGGTACTTCGAGGGTTGGCAAGTCGAGTCCTCCGCCGTCGAATGCGCGATCGCTGACCTCATGGCACTCATCCGCACCACCGCAGAAGCGACCGACAACGACGAGTACAACGTGCGTATCGGGATCGAATGGACTGGTGAGCAGCCGCTGACAATCTTGACGAAGGACAACCAAGGCTTCACCTACGACGGCGTTTCGATTCCGCTGCATCGCTACACACCTGTCGAGACCACCGTGAACGCGGTGGAGCCGGCCCTCGACTACTACTGGCACGTCTACGACCTCGCCCAAGACTGTGTGAATCAAGGTGGCGTGTCGAACGTGCTGATGATCCGACCCCCAGCGCGCGACGATCAGCAGTAGATCGGGCCGCTACGGTCCACCACCGCCGTAGCTACAGTGATCGCCCGACTCGTTCTGGCCCGGAGCGTCGCGTGCGGTCCTGTTCTCGTCTTCCGTCTTGGAGGAGGCTCTTTGCCCGGCCGAGCGCCGTCTTGGCGCGGGCGGCGTCGATCTTCTGTGCCGCGCTCTCAGCCGGCGCTCCGAGCGGTGCGGGGCTGGTGATGCTGTAGCGGTCGCGGTAAGCGGCGACCGTGCGAGCGTGCCGCCGCCAGATCGCGGCGGTCTTGGCGTCCTTCGGCTCGGGGCCGAGCGCGACCGTCCACGTCTCGCCGTCCTGTAGAGCGCCGACGAGCTGGGTGTCCGCGCGGGCCTCGATGAGGTCGCGCCGCTCGGTGAGCGCCTGCCGCGTCTCGGTGGTCATGGTCCCGGTGGCTTCGGGGATGAGTCCGGCGATCAGCCGCGGCGTCTTGCGGGCGCGGCCTGAGCCTGCCGGCCGGGTGGTGGCCGTGGCGACGCGGTAGTGCAGGACGGCGGCGATGTCGTCGGCGTCGGTGAACGCGCGGGCTCGGACCAGGCGTGGCAGCAGGGCCTCGATGTCGTGGTGGTTGGCCTCGGCCCGGCGCAGTTCGGCGGTGAGCGCCCCGAACGCCTCGGAGGCGATCGCGTCGTCTGCTTCGTCGGCGGTGAGGCCGGAGGCGCGGATGAGGGCGGCCCAGCGGTCGTGCTGCGCGGCGGCGGCGATCGTCTCGTACTCGGCCGCGAGCTGGGCGATCGAACCCCACGCCTCCTGCTCGGCGGTGATCGTCTCGTGCGCGGAGAGCTCGGCGCCGACGTGCTGGAGCACGCCGAACAGCACGCTCCGCGCGGTCGCCTCGGCATTGTCGCTGGGGTGGGGTGTCTCGTGTGCGGAGTCGGGCTTGTCGACGGCGACGTAGGCGACGTTCGCGTGGCTGCCTCGGGTCATGGCGACGTAGAAGTTCTCCCGCGTCGTGCTCGCGTCGACCAGGACGTGCGAGGCGTCCACGGTGATGCCCTGGGCGCGGTAGGAGGTCACCGCGTAGCCGAGGTGTCCCAAACACACTTACCTGTGATCATGCGCGTGTGCGCGGTTCCAGCCTACTCCGCCGTCGCTCGACAACGCGGGCTCTCGTCAGCCCTGTTGCTGTCGATATCCTTGAGACATGCACGAGGGGTCAGCGTTTACCAGCCAGCAGTGGCTCAATGGGCTGCTGCCCGAGGTCAACTCCGCCCGGAGCGTGCTCACATCCGCTGATCGCCTCCTGCGGCAAGACGGAGCCCTCGAACGTGATCTCGACGCTGTCCTGGCGACTTACTCGATCGGTGTCGAGCGACTCATGAAGCTCGCGCTTGGCACCGCAGCCGTCTCCAGAGGAGAAGGCTGGCCAACGAAAATGGGCTCCACCCGTGATGGCTGGGGCCATGCCTTGGACGAGATGGACGAGCGGCTACGTTCCGGACTCCGCGAGGCAATCGAGGCTGGCAACTGGGAGCGGAAACAGATGCTGCGCAGCTGGATTTGCACCCTCGACAACGACCCCGTCTGGGCGGCGGTGGTACGCACCCTGAGAAACTACGCAGACGCGGGCCGCTACCACCATCTCGACCAGGTATCCGGCAAGGAGGTTAGCTCGCGATCATCGAGCGAGATGTGGGACGAGGCAGAGCGGGCGGCCATAGCTAACTCACCTTCTCTTGCCGCCCACTACCAGCGAACGATAGAGGGTGCGGACTTCGCGCCATTCGAACGGGAACTGCGTACAGAAGTCGCCGACTCCATCAAACGCTGGGTGTCCATCATCTGCTTGTTTGGCTTCCACGGCGTACTCGGTGAAGACTGGCGAGTTATCGGGGCTTCTGCGCTCCCCGACGACGCGTTGCCTATCCGGGCGCTGCCAAGCTGCGAGGCTCAGGCGTGACGATCTGCACGAGAGACTTCAGATGACGGCCGTGCTGCCAGGTGGGTTCGAGGGCGAAGAGCCCGACATCATCGAAGGGCAACTGTTCCGGGTCCTAACCAATGTTGATGGCTCAGTCTTGCTTGAGTTGCGGAACGGCAACACGGCTCGCGCCAACGGCTCGGGCTTGGCTGATTTGCAGCCCGGAGACGTCTTCCTGCTTGCGGATGGCCGGGTCGAGCAGCTCGCTGCTGAGTCATGGCCAGCTGGTGATCGCACTGGAACCGTCGTATGGGCCGGGAACACCGATATCGTCGTGAAGTCAGCTGGCTCTACCTATAGCTTCCGGCAGCGAGCCGACGATCCCTTCAAGAAGTGGCAGACTGTTCGGCTCGGACCAGATGGCCAACCGGTCGCCGTGATTGCAGACGAGCCCATTGACGACCTCAGTATCCTCCGCGATGACGATTTCGACCCGGCGTCCCTCGTTGTCCGGAAAGAAGACAACACCACGTCCCTCGGGGATTTCGGAGGCAGTACGTCGCTTGTCCGCCGTACTCTCGACCTCGCGACCGTGGCGCCTTCGCCTGACGGTCCATTGCGAAAAATGGGAGTCAATCCGATCAAGGGCATGCTCTTCAGCGGCCCCTCCGGCACCGGTAAAACGTTCCTTGCTCGGGGTCTCGCGGCTAAGCTCGACGCTTCTTTCTATAACGTCGGCGGGCCTATGATTGTCGACAAGTTCGTCGGCCAGACTGAGCGCCGGCTCCGCGAAATCTTTGAGCATGCGCAAGTCAACGGCCCCGCGATTCTCTTCTTCGATGAGATCGATAGCTTGTACACGCAACGGGGCGAACACAACCACGAGGCAACTAACCGGCTCGTTGGACAGTTTCTGTCTCTCCTCGACGGCTTTGTGGCGTACGACCGAGTGCTCATCATTGCGACGACAAACCTTCCCGGAGCGCTTGATGACGCGCTCCTGCGCCCTGGACGACTGGGGCACAAGCTCGTCTTCTCTTTGCCGTCCGAGGATGACAGAGTTCAGATTCTCACGGCATCGAGTCGTAAGGTGACATTCCGCGAGGCGCCAGACCTGTCAGCGCTGGCCCAACTCACGGTCGGCTGGACAGCGGCCGACCTCGCTGCGATCTGGACTGAGGCCGGTCTTGCCGCGACCCTCGATCATAGGAAATCCATCGCTTGGGAAGACATCCTCATCGGTGTCGAGGCGGTTGACCGCGACCGAAGAACTCAAGTGAAGGCAGAGTGATGGCTATCTGGAACCACAAGCGCAATGAACCTCGTGACCGTCACCGCGAGTTCATCTATCTGGACGAAGTGAGTGTTGTCAGCCTTCTCGCCGGTCTTCAAGGTGAGATTAAGGACGCCGTCACCGATACCCTCTCCCGTACAGAAGACCACAGCTTAGGAGGGACCCTCGGCGCGGCG
Source organism: Propionibacteriaceae bacterium (assembly GCA_032229785.1). Taxonomy (GTDB): domain Bacteria; phylum Actinomycetota; class Actinomycetes; order Propionibacteriales; family Propionibacteriaceae; genus Propioniciclava. The sequence continues at coordinate 119,450 of JAVTWJ010000061.1, read as the reverse complement.
AAGGCCGGTGCCAGCGTGGAGTCACGTCTTGGCGCATCGCGGACCTCGACCAACGAAGTTGTCCGACGGGCCGTCATCCAAAGCACATTCCGGGACCTCTGGCGGCGCGACGTTGGGGTTCTCCTTCACGACATCTCGGGAATCAAGCGTAGGCTTCGCAAGCCAATCCACTCGTACCGCGATCTTGAAAATGCCCTTCCCCGCTTAAGGAAGGCGAAAATGGCCGTCCCCCTGGGTGACATCCACCGCGGCGATATCGTGGAGATGGATATTAAGGTTGAAGCCGATCAGTTCTTCAAGATGATCACGGTGGGTACCACATTCCTCGATCTCATGGACGGTCGAGAGGACCTGTTTGGCGTCTCGGCTGCGGACGTTCGTGAGGTCGCACCGATGATCGAGGTACTTAAGGAGCTTCTTGTTGGACTCGTTCCCATGCGGGGGGTAGCCACAAGCCACAGCGTCATCGAGGTGGCCGGTGAGCAGGTTGCAATCGCAACAGAGCTTCTCGGCAACGAAGTGCAGGGAGGCGCAAGACCTCTCGAACTGGTCGGCTTCGCTGAAGCCAACTCCTTCTGGCGCGACCTCCGTCGGACGCTGTTCTCGGGATCCACCTTCACCGTCTACGCCCGGGCGGAAGGACCTACACTCACTTCACCATGGTCCCCGATCAAGATCGCGGACCTCCTCGGATCCCTGTCACCTGATCTCCGTGATGCGGTAGTGCTACCACTACAACAGCTTGACCTCGGCAACACCCAGTTGATCGAGACGCCCGATGCAGAGGTCACCGCTCAGTTTCAACTGGACAACTTCGCCGCTGCGCTCCAAGTGGCTACGGGCGCAAGCGCTGATGCCGCTTCGGTCAATGAAGCCGTCGAAACTGCCATCCCGACACTCGCTTCTGCAACGACCACTGAGGAGCGACGTCGCGCCTTTGAACCTGTCGCCCAGGCTGTAGCGGGCGAGGAGGTCAACCGTGACCTGCTGCTGACAATCAGATCTGACTGGATTAATCGACTCCCCGCGTCCACACCGAACACCTCTACGGCTCTTCTTCAACAGCCCGAGCCCGACGTGTCACCGGTTCAGCTCGAAGTCGGGTTCGTCGCGCTGTACTGGTGAGCTACCAACCCAGGCGGACACGCCATCTTCATCCTCCACGCGCACCGTAGTCCCTTACGCTGTGCACGCGTCCACTTGGGGCTTGACTGACAAGCGGGGCGAGATCAGATATGGATACCTGACATCTCATGACCCTCGACACAGGTTGCCTTGTGCACAAGCAGGTGAGCGCCCCGAGAACCGCTACAGGCCGCGTGTTGGCCCCTCGCGGCGTGGTCCGCTGCGGTGACGGTCGTGCTCGAACGGGTCACTGATCTGCGGCTCCCGCTTCACCATCTGCTGTCGTTGGTTCTCTCGCTCGGTGCGTTTCGTCTCGATCTGTCGGGCGGCATCGTTCACGGGCAGCATGCGCAGTTCGTCTGCCTCAGCGCGGAGCATGGCTGCCTGGCTCTTGGCGTCTCGCGCCGCGCGGCGCGGGCTGGGCACGCGCATACCAAGATGGGCGCGGCGGGCTCGCTCGGCTCCATACTCGCTGACCATCAACGCCCGCCGTTCCCGCTCGTGCCGCTGCAGCGTCTCATCGCGGTCGGCTTTCGCGGCCTCGACGTGCTGCGCGGCGTCGATCACGCGCGGATTAGCCGCAGCGCGGCGCTCGGCTTGCTGTGCCGCCCATGCGGGCAGGGCCTCGGTGGTGCGGGGTGGCTCGGCTCGCCAGGCGGCCCGCACCTGCTCCCGAACGGTGCGCGTGTGCGCAGCCGCTTCCTGCTGTTCGGCGCGGGCCTTCCGTCGGCCGAACCGGCCAGTAGCTGCGAGTTTCGCGGTCGCGACGGTCTCGGCCTGCGTGGCGGCGAGGTAGGTGGCCCCGTCCGCCTCGGCCTGCACTGTGAGCGGTCCGGCGACCTCGGCGCGTGCTTGTGCGACGTCGGCTTCGGCGGCGCGGAGAATGGCGGCGGCTTCGTCATTCTCGGCCTGGTGTTCGGCGCGTTGGGCGTCGAATCGTTCGGCGGTCTGCGTCCATCGTACCGCTTCCCGTTCGGCCTGTTCGGCCTCGGCAGTTAGGCGTGCGACGGCTTCGTTCGCCAGTCGCACGGGGCCGTCATTGATGAGACCTTGCACGGCTTCTTGAGCTTGAGTGGTGGCGTGGTCGAGGCCGCGGTCAGCGGGGTCGCGTTCCATCGCCGCGATGAACTGCGTGCGTGCGTCGGTCAGGTTCTCCGCGACGATGTGCAGCTGGTTCGTCTCGCGGCCTCGGGTCATGCCGACGTAGACGCCTGCTGCGCTCGTCGCGTCGGAGAGGATCGTGTGCGCGGCGTTCATGGTCGCGCCTTGGACTCCGTAGGCGGTGGCGGCATAGGACAGGTGCGCCCACTCGCTCACGTACTCGGCGGGAAGGGCGACTGTGCGGAGGGCTTTCTTGGCCGGGTCGCCGATCTCGCGGGCGTAGACGGTGCCGTTTTCGGTGACGTGTTGGACGATCCATTGCTGTCGGTTCGCTACGCCGAGGGTGGTGTCGTTCTTGCGGGTCTGGACCAGGTCACCCGCACCCATCGCGAGCCCGTCGCTGCCGACGGCGGTGGTCGTGTCGTCGGCCTCGCCGCGCTCGATCCGTCCAGCGCGGATGCGCTCGTTCAGGGCGGCGGCTTCGTCGTTGGTGGCAACGGTGATCGCCTCGCCCTCCTGTGCTTGCTCGGTGATCTGGGCGTGGGCGGCGTCGTCGCTGTCGTGCAGGGTCACGAGCCCCATCGCGGCGAGCTGGTCGAACACCGTGCCGGGGTCGGTGCGGTCGCGCATCGTGAGCGTCAACGCCGCATACTCGGGGCTGGTGAAGCGGTGGAGTTCGGTCATGTCGTAGCTGCGTCCACGCGCCTGGATCGCCATGTCGAGGACGCCGCCGCGACCGACTGCGGGGAGTTGCGCGCGGTCGCCCACAAGCGCGACCGTCGCGCCTGCTTCGGCGGTGATGGTGAGGAGGGCGTGGGCGGTGTCTTGGTCGAGCATCCCGGCTTCGTCCACGATCACCCGCTCACCACGAGATAGCCGCATCCCTGCTGCGGGGCTTCGATAGGGTGTGCCGGTTTCGGGGTCGAGGTCACCGACCGTAAGGCGCGACCATACCCGGTCGGTGTTCCACCGCCAGCCGTGCGCGTGCACAAGGGCGGCGACGGAGGTCGCGGGCACGCCGAGTTCGTCGTGCGCGACCTGTGCCGCCCGCAACGTCGGAGCCACGACGCGAGCGCTCCTGCCGTGCTCGGCGGCGGCCGCGATGGCCACGCCGAGCATGGTGGTCTTGCCTGCACCGGCAGCGCCTTCCACGATCACGAGCGGATCGGTCGAGGCGACCGCGGCAGCCGCCACCCTCTGCCCAGCGTCCAGACCGGCCGCTTCCGCTGCGGCGGTCACGTCCGGGTGAGCGGGCTCCCGGCCTGGGGTTGCGGCGGTGAGTTGGTCGCGCAGCGTGGTTTCGGCGGCGATCACGCCGAGGCTCGTCAGGTGTGCGACGTGCTCCGGGGCCGGGGTGTCGGGTGGCAGGATCGAGAAGCAGTCACCGATCGCAACGCCGGTCGCCAGCGTGACGAACTCGCGGAGTTCTTCGGGGGTTGCGCGCACTCCGGCGTCGGTGACGATCCGGGTGACGTGCTCTTGAAGGGTGTGCGGCGTCCACGCCGACGCCATCCCGGCGCTGCGGTCGAGGGCGCGGTTCGCAACCTCTTGAACGGAGAGGTCGTCCAGCATCACAGGGATCGGCATCTGTCGGCGTTGTGGGGTTTCGGGGTCGTAGCCGGCCTCGGTGAGTTCTTGCCGCCACCATTGCTCGTTCTTCAAGTCGGTGGGCTTCTTGCCGGGGCGTCCGTGCGCCCATGCCACGCCCTGCAACTGCGAGGAGAGCACCGGGCCAATAGGCTCGCCGGGGTGCGCGGCCTCCCATTCGGCTTCGAGCCGTCGCAGGTTCCCGGCGATCTGGGCGGAGCGCTTCGACATGGCCGCGTTGAACAGTTCCAGTTCGACGACCTCACCGCTGACATGATCGAGCGTCAGGCCATGCGCGGCCAGCGTCTCGGCAAGCTCGGGGCTCGCGGCGATGACGGCGGTGCCGAGCGCGCGGATCGCGCCTTGCTGCCTGAACAGTGCAGCGGTGTCGAGCGCCCGCCACTTCCCGCCCGCCCACACCCGCGTGCCGATCTGCATATGAACATGCCGGTGCGGGTCACCCGCCCGGGAAGTCTTGTGACCGATCCCGACAACCTGCATGTGCTCGACGGGCACGACCTCCTGCGCCCCACGCGGGCCAACCCGCGTGACGGTGTGCTGACCGAGCCAGCGACGAATCTCCGCCAGGGCATCCTGCTGCGCCGCGTCGAGAGCAGCGGAGACTTCGGGGTGCAGGGCGGCGGCGACCGACAGCGATTTCGGGGCGTTGATGACCATCTCCGCGAACAACGGTGAGCCCTTGCGTCCGCCGCCCGGCTGGCGCGGCGTGCCCATCTGCTCGCCCATGGTCGGGTTGAGCCAATCCACCCACCCCTCGTACTCATCCGCTGACAGCGCGCGCGCCGTGATGGTCTCGCCGTGGGCGTCGATCACCGCGTACCCGGCCACGGCGTCGTCCGCGCCGAGGTAATACTCATCCGCGCGGGAACGGTCGGCCTCGACGTACCGGCGCGCGGCAGCACCATTCCCACGGAACAGGATCACGCCGCCCTTCACCCTGGCCACCTCCCTCACGAGTCGTCTCGTGAGGGAGGTGTGCACCACGGCCCCGCCGTAGCATCCGTGCATCATTTCTAGGGTCGAGAGCGAGTCTGCGACGTGCTCAGTGTCGTGCCGGGTGGGTTATCCGGGTGAAGCGGCGTACCGGTTGAGGGTGGAGGCGAGGTAGTCGGTGAACTCATCGCGGAGTGTGACGGGGCTGACGATGGTGGCGTCGGGGCCGAGGCGGAGCATGACCGTCATGGCGTGGAGTTGGTCGACGAATTCGAGTTCTAGGAAGCTCCAGCCCGTGCGCTCTGGCGGCGGAACGGTCGGCTCCTGCTCGGTGACGCGCATCACCCACTCCTGCGCGTCGGCCCATCGGGTGTCGCGTACCCAGGCGGTCGCGGTGACCGCGTCGAAGCCGTCAAGGAACCGTTCCCGCTGCGCCCGCCACTCGGCGGCGACATCGGCATCGCCGCGACACGGCTCAGGCAGCATCTCGGCCTGGTCGATACGGGAGAGCTTCGTGAACCCCAACCTCCCGTCTGCACTCGCGCAGAGGTACCAGCTCCGGCCCGCGCTGACGAGCCCATGTGGCTCGACCTCGGAGACCTGCGTGGACGCCTTCGCCTTCTGCCGGTACGAGATGCGGAGACGGTGCTGAGCGAAGACGGCTTCCTGGATGACGCGGAACGTGTCGCCGGTCTGCTCCTTCTCCGGCTGCGGAAGCCACCCTTGCGGGTCGATCACCATGCGGTGGGAAGCATCCACCGACGTGTCACGGTGCGGCTCGGGCACTGCGGCAAGCAGCTTGCGAAGCCCCGAGGCCAACGCCTCCCCAAGCCCGAGGGACTCCGCACCCCAGGTGGTGACCCCAGCGAACAGCGCGCGACTTTCCTCGCTGCTCAAAGCCGTCACATCGGTGCGATAGCCGGGAAGCAGCCGCACGCCGCCGTTCGGGCCACGCTCGGTGTAGACCGGCACCCCGGCCGCGGACAGTGCTTCGACATCACGCAGGATCGTGCGCCGCGACACCTCCAGGCGCTCGGCCAGCATGGTGGTTGACAGTCCTCCGTGCACGCGCAGGAGCCAGATGATCGACAACAACCGGTCTGCTCGCATGTCTCCATCGTCCCATGTATATGACAGACGATGTCATCAATTGTTCGTAGCGTTGATCTGACCGGCCGTGCACAAGCTCCGGCCGGGCACTCAACGAAAGGAAAGCCATGTCCACATTCACCCCGAACAGCATCATCTTCTACGTCTCGGACGTCGAGGCCAGCACCGAGTTCTACCGCACGGTCCTCGGGGCCGAGCCGGTGGCGACCTTCGAGGGGTTCGCGGTGTTCGCGTTCTCGGACACGGTGACGCTCGGCTTGCAGGCCGCCGATCAGATCGACCCGAAGGCCGAACCCCACATCGGAGGCAGCGAACTCTCCCTCAGCAACGCTGACCGCGATACCGTCGATCGGCTCTACGCCGACTGGACGGCCTGGAAGATACCGATGGCACTCGAACCGACCGAGTTGGCCTTCGGCTACACCTTCGTCGCCACCGATCCCGACGGACACCGCCTCCGCGTCTGCGCCACCGACACCACCGGACTGAACTGAGGTCACACGACCCGCATCGACTCCGTGCTCGCGGCTCTGGCGGACGCGGCACGATCACGCCGAACGTCAACGCAGCGGTCACTGCCTTATGGGCTGGAGGTGAGAATCTGACGGTGATCTGCTCCGGCCATGTCGCGCACAGCGGAGTCAACTGAGCCGGTGACTACAGGCGTGATCGAGCGCTGGTCGGTAACCACAGTCGCTCGCACCCGCGTGATCCTCACCCGGTCGGTGAGCCGCGCCGGGATGATCTCTGGCTTCGTATCAGGCCGCGGCAAGGCTGCGAGACGGCTCTTTGACGAGTCATGCCTCGCCGACAGAGTCGCGTTCTGACTCGGATCACCGGGCGCTTCTGCTGAGGAGCGGCGGGTGTAAGGGCGCTCTGGCGCGCGCCCCGGTTTGGGTGTCGGTGGCGCACCTCCTTCACGGGAGGCGCCACCGTGACCGAACACACCCCACCCGCCGCAAGCGATGCTGCGGCCTCGGCTGGCTCGGACAGCCGCAGACTTGAGAGCCCCGAGGGACTACGCGCCCTGCTAATCCGGCTGCACGAGGCCGGGGCCTGGGGCGTGGCGGAGCGACCCTGAGGCGGCGGAACTGATGCGGTATGCGGCGTTCAGGTATCGGCGGTTGGCACGCAAGCACGGGCTGGATGCCTGGGAGGTCGCCTCCGCCGCATTCGAAGTCATGCTCACCGCATCGGTACGGAACGCGCGGAATCCGTGGGCGGTGGTCACCCGAGCCGTGCAGATCACCTGCATCGCCGAGACGAGGGCTGCTGGGCTCCTGGTCTCAACTGGCCAGGTTCGCCATCTGTCAAGGTTTGTGGGGTTTCATGACGCTACCCGGTTCACTGACCGAGAGCATCTGACCGACTATCACCCGGCCTTCGCCGTCAACCCCACGACTGACGATGCGGACCCCGGCCAGGCTGACGAGCGGGTCACCGCTGCGCTGGTGGACACGGTGGGGCTGTTCGTGTCGCAGGGCTGGGATGCCCTGCTCGTCGCGGATTGTGTGGAGCATGTGGCCTATCGGCTTGCCGATCTGTCCTCGCGGAGGAACACGGTGGAGGTGCTGCGCCGGGATCGCGCTGTGCCGATGCTGCTCGGGATACCGCCACGCTCATGGACCGCGCTGCTGCGGATCGTGCTGGGGCACCCCGCCCCGAAACACGCGGGCACGCCGACCGGCGACGGTGTTCTGCTGCGCCTGCTCAGCGGCGAACCACCGGACTCTCTCCGCGACGACACCACTCTGACAGGCGCGATCCGTGCCGCTCACCCCGACAAGCACACCGCACCACGGGCCGAGCGTCACACCTAATGGCATGAACGCTCCCACCGCCGCTTCGCCCGCTGTTACTTCCACGATCTGCCTTCAGTCCGGCTCGACGTTGGGAGCGCGGCTGGCGGCTGCGTCGCGCCAGGCGCAAGGTCTCGCCTCGGTGAGCGATCCGGTGGTGCTGGCCGAACTGCGCGAGTTGTGCGCTGCACCTCGGCCTGCGGAGCGAGCCGCGCAACGGGAAGGCCCCGAACCCTGAACCGTCATGGCGTCAGGATGCGGGGCCGGGTGCGGCTCTCCGAGCGGGTTAGGCGCGCCAGATGAACTCGACCCTGCGGGCGAGCACGTCGGCACGGTGCGCATCCCGGCGAACGTGGAACGCTTCGACGCTCTCGTTGCGGCGACGGGCAGGGGTGGCACCGTTCATGCCCTCGGGCAGAGCGTGGACAAGCACGGCTTCCAGGATCAGGGTCGCGGCCTGGTACTGCCACATCGGGGTACGCCCCTCCCATTCGGCGGCGACGGTGGTCACGTCGATGCCCGGCCCGGCGTGTTCGGGCATCGCGGCGGTGTACTCGCGGCGTGTGCGTTCGATCCGCTCGGCGATCCTCGCGCGTTGACGTACCCACATGGCCTTGTCGATCAGCCCGTCGTAGTGGTCATCGTCAAGCTGGGCCAGGCGCTCCCGGTCGGCTTCGAGCGCGGCAGCCAGGCCGACACGCGCCGCCTGATCCGCACCAGGCGTCGGACGCCGGGAGGGGCTGAGGGTGATCTGCTCGAACGTCGCCAACACCGCATCCTCGACCAACCGTTCGATGTCGGCGGATCGGATCGAACGGTTACACCCGCCCGGTACAGACTGAACGCACTGGTAGACGACGCCCCGGTGCACCATCGCCGGCCCGCAATCCGAACAGCGGATCAACCCCGAGAACGGGTACATGCGCTTCGTGGCCCCGCTGCCGGGCTGATGAAAGTTGCGGGCCCGCTTGCGAGCGTCAAGCACGTCAGCGACCTGCTGCCAGGTGTCCTCGTCCAGGATCGCAGGCCACGCCGCCTTCACCTGCATCTGTGAGGTCTTCGAACGACTGCCATCCGGCAGTATCGGACGGTACTGGCGTACCCCTTTGATCGAGGGGCTGCGCAGCACCATCTTGATCGTCTTGTCCGACCACGCGCACCCATGGGTGGTGAGGATGCCACGCTCGTTCCAGTCGGTGCGTATCCGGTACAGCGACTCACCAGCCAGCACCCGCGCGGCGGCGTCGCGCACCAACTCAGCGGCCTCGGGATCAATGACAAGGGCACCATTCTCGGCGCGGTACCCGAACGGCACCCTGCCCCCATGCCAAGTACCCTCCACCGCTTGCTGCTTCGCCGCCCGCGCCACCCGCCTCGCGGTGTCCGCTGACGACTTGTTCGCCATCGCCACCAACACCCGCGCCATCGCCACATCCGAATCGGTGTCCAACCGCAGCGAGCCGGTCACCGAGCGCACGCTGAACCCGCCAAGCACCTTCGCGTCGATCAAGTCCTCCAAGTCACGCGGGTCACGCACTGCCCGATCCAAGTCATAAGCGACCATCACCTGAGACTCGCCGTCGCCCAGGTGCTTGAGCATGGCGCGGAACTCCGGACGAATCACCCGCCGCACCCGCTCACCAGACGGCAGCGTGATCGTGCGCTGCTTAAACGCCGACGTGTCGTTCTCCCTGAACACCGCCACCACTTCCCAACCGTGCGCGGCGGCGTAGGCGCGGCAGTCCGTCTCTTGCCGGTCAACCCCACGTTCCGTGCCTTCTGGATCATCACTGATCCGCACATACACCACCGCCCCCAACGGCTCCGATCCTGTGGTCTGCTCCTGCTGATCGTGGCTCATCGCCGCCGCCTTCCTATCTCTCGTGAGAGGTAGGTACGTTTACGGAACCTCGGCTAGCCGAGCTCGACGTGCTCGGCGGCGTAGTCCGCGGGCAGGACGACGGAGCCGCCCCACCTGCGGCCGGCGCGGCGCAGGGTGAGGGAGCCGTCGTCGCGGACCTCGGTGACCGTCCATCTGTTGCCGTTGCGGACCCAGCCCCTCCCGGCGCGCAGGCGGCGGTCGTTGTGGCGGGTGATGACGGTATCCCCGACCGCGGCTCTCGTGCCGTCGCGCAGCTCGACCTCGCGGCGGGCGTCCACGGTGCCGTCGAGGATCAGGTCTGCTCTTGCCCGCTCGTTCAGCGCGAGCACCGATTCGTTGGAATCCGCGACCAGCACCGCGGCCCTGCCCGCGAGGGCGTCGGTGCGCCAGGCGCGGTAAGCGGCGTCGATCATCGCCTCCGTCTCACCCTCGGCGACGCGGCCGTTCTCCAGGTAGGCGTCGATCGCCTCGGTGCGGCCGTGCCGGAGCCCGAGGGAGGCGGCCTTCTCCCACTCATTGACGAGGCGGTGGATGTCGACCAGCTCGGGGGCGTCGTCGCGGTCGTGCACGAGCATCGCGAACGCCCCCGACGCGGCCGGGGACTGGAGTTGCGCGTAGTCGCCCACCAACAAGACCTTCGCCCCGGCCCCGGTGGCAAGCTCGGTGATGCGGTCCAGGGACAGGGAGCCGGCCAGGGACGCCTCATCGACGATGACGAGCTGGCCCTTGCGGAAGGTGGCCCTGGTGCGCTGGTGGGTGTCCCACCACTTCGCGGTGTTCTCGGTCTTGATCCCGAGGTCATCGGCGAGGACCTGCGCCGCGACCGCCGAGGGTGCCAGCCCGACGACGGAGCCGCGGCCGTGCGCGGCCTCCCACGCCCGCCGCAGCGCGTTCATGGCCGTAGTCTTGCCCGCGCCGGCCGGCCCCCCGAGCACGTCGACCACACGGCCGGAGACGGCGACCGAGGCGAGCGCGCCGGCCTGGTCGTCGCCGAGGACCCGGCCCTCGCGGTCGGGCTTGCCCGTGATCCTCTCCACGGTCGCCAGCGGCACGGTCGGGCCGGTGGTGGTGCGGGCGCGCTCGAGGAGGCGGTCTTCGGCCGCCAGCAGGACCTCGGAGGAGAACACCGTCGAATGCTTCGGCCGGACACGCTGGTCCCGTCCCGCCGCTGGAACGCAGCCGGGGAGGACGCGAACTCGGGCGGCGTGAGGCGCAGCGACCCGGCCTCGGCGGCATCCACGACGAGCCCGACGACCGCCTCGCGGTCGTGGGTGGTGGCGAACCTGTAGCCCATCGTCTGCCGGGCGGCCTCGGCGGTCAGGTTCCAGCGGCGCCAGGTGGACCGCTTCTCACCGACCGCTTCCACAACGCTCTGCCCGAGACTGGCGATCACGTCCAGGGGCACGTCGTCGGCGCGCAGTAGCAGCGGGGCGTCGTTCGCGGTGACGGCGCGCGCCCACGCCGTCGCGTCGACGCCGAGCAGCCTGCCAGCGCGTCGCCGCCAGTCGGCGGTGAGGTCCGCGAGCGAGCGGACCTCCTTCTCCGGCCGCGTGCTCAGAGTGGCTTGGGCGCGGAGCTTGATGATCGTCGCCGTCGAGGGCTGCCGGCCGTGCCGGGCCGCGTACTCGGCGATGAGCCGGTTCTTCTCCGCGTCGATGTGCCGGGAGCGGGAGGAGAACTCGGCCACCAGCTCCTCCGGCACCGAGGCGATCGCCCACGCCGGGTTCCGGTCCCGGCCCCTCTCGCGGGCTTCCCACTCGACGCCGAGCGCGCGGGTCAGGTGGTCGGCGAACACGGCCTCGTGCAGCTCAGAGAGGGCGACCGTCGCGGCGTGCATCGGCCGACCATCGAGCGACCGCCACTTGCCGTCCAGGACGGTCTGCGTCTTGTTCGACACGACGACGTGCGTGTGCAGGTGCGGGTCGCTGGCCCGGCTGTCGTAGTGGTCGAACGCGGTGGCGATGAGCCCGCGCACGTCGACCTGCGCAACCGCGCCGTTGCGTCCGGTTGCGCCGGTGCGGGTGGCTGCAACCTCCCGTTCCATGAACGCAACCACCTCCGCAACCGCCGCATGGTGCGCGTCCGCGATGAGCGCCTGCGTCCCGGCGTCCGCGACCGCCCAGAGCACCGACGCGGACTTCGGGATCGAGAAGGTGAAGTCGTAGCCCGCAACCGCCCGGCGCGTGCCGCGCTCGGTCTCCTCGGCCTCGATCCCGGCGACCGCCTCGGCCTTCGCCGCCGGTCCCATGTCGGTGTCGAGGTCGGCGACGCGGGCGGCGATCCTCTCGGCGGCGCTGCGGTACTCCGGGTAGGCACGCCCCAGCGGGGCGCCGGTGATCGGGTCGCAGCCCATGCCGACGAGGAGCTGGAGCAGGGCTTCCGAGACCTGATCGCCCACCGCGATCCGCCCGCCGCCGAGCGCGGTACTACCGGAGCCTAGCCAGCGACCGGGCGGGCTTCCCTCCTCCGCGTAGTAGCGCGTCAACGGCGTCGAAAGCGACCTGTCGCCGTCGCCGGCCGCGACCGTGCGCAGCAGGTACTTGTACCCGTCGCCCGCGCTCATCACGCGCATCGAAACCGTCAACCGACCCACCGCCTCCGCTCACCGGGCAGGTGAGCGGAGGCGGTCTGTCGCAGCAGATGCGAGACAACGAGTCTCGCGGCGCCCTCGATCTGCAAGACGCGTGTCGTCTCACTGAGGAACGATCTTGGAGCGAGTTTTCGTGCATCGTGCGGGCAGGCGTGCACCTGTCCTTCATGGCAAGTGAGACGAGGAATCTAAGGCTGCGAGTGACGCGGCGGGATGAGCCTGATATCAGCACGCTCATCGACTGGGTTCTCGGCATCGCGGAGGCACGGCACCGTGCCTGGGTCGCTGGCGAACCCGACCCCTACGGCCTCCCATCGCCTGACGGTCTCTCTGAGTCGCGCCAGTCTCTTCGATTTGTCAGGGGTGCGCGAGAGAATCGAGAGCAAACATCACTCCTGTAAGGAGGCCCACCATGAGCACTACAGTCACGACGGACGCCAGCACTGAGGCGGATGCCCCAGTGCTGCTCGCCGTCTCCTACCTCCGTGTCTCCACCCGTGAGCAGGCCGAGCGCGGCGGCACCGACGAGGGCTTCTCGATCCCCGCGCAGCGTGAGGCGAACCAGCGCAAGGCCGACGAACTGGGCGCGCGGGTCGTGCGCGAGTTCATCGACGCCGGAGAGTCGGCACGGTCGGCGGATCGTGACGGCCTGCAAGACATGCTCGCGTTCATCGCCGCGACCCGCGTGACGTTCTGCCTCGTCCACAAGCTCGACCGGCTCGCACGCAACCGCGCCGACGACGTGGCAATCCACCAAGCACTTCTATCTGCTGGCGTAACGCTCGTGTCGGCCACCGAGTCCATCGACCAGACCCCGTCAGGGATGCTCGTCCACGGCATCATGTCGTCCATTGCGGAGTTCTACAGCCGCAACCTCGCCACCGAAGTCACCAAGGGTCTCACTCAAAAGCTCGCGCAGGGCGGCACGCCGATGCGTGCCCCGGTCGGGTATCTCAACGTGCGCCGTACCGACGCGCAGGGCCGGGAGATTCGCACTGTCGAGGTTGACCCCGAGCGTGCGCCGTTGATCCGGTGGGCGTTCGAGACCTATGCGAAAGGCGAGGCCTCGGTCACCGGTCTGCTGCGCGACCTCACCGCGCGGGGTCTGACCACGGTGCCGTCGCCGAAGCGCCCGTCGAAACCGTTGGGGAAGAACACGCTCTACAAGCTGCTCACGAACCCGTACTACGCGGGCGTGATCCGCTACAAGGGAGCCCTGCATCCCGGCGCGCATGAGGCGTTGATCGAGCCTGCGCTGTTCGACCAGGTGCAATCGCTGCTGAAGGCGCGCAACGCGCGGATGACGCGGCACGTGCAACATGCCCACCACCTGAAAGGGCTGCTGCACTGCGGATCGTGCGGGTCGCGGATGCTGCTGGACTTCGCGACCAACCCGCGCGGCACCACCTACGCCTACTTCGTCTGCTCCGGCCGCGCCGCCAAGAAGACCCCCTGCACACGCCGCGCCGTGCCCGTCCACCTGGCCGAACGGCTCGTCGCCGACTCCTACGCCTCCATCACGATCAGCGAGAACGACTACCGGAACCTCGCCGCGCAAGTGGACGCCGCGTTCGATAAGCGCTCCGCCGGGCGCGATCAGGAGTTCGCCGACCTCACCGCGAACCGGGCACGCCTGGAAGCCGAAAGCGACAAGCTGCTCGCCGCGCACTTCGCCGACGCCATCGACCTGCCCACGCTCAAGCGGCACCAGGACCGCATCCGAACCGGACTCGCGGACGTCGAGCGCCGTCTCGCCGAGCACGACGAACACCACACCGGAGGCCGCGCGTTCCTCCACGACTCGTTGCGGCTGCTCACCGAGGCCCACCGCGCCTACGCACACTCCGACGACCGCAACCGGAGGCTCGCGAACCAGGCGTTCTACACGCGCCTGGAAGTCACCGAAGACGAGGAACTATGCCCTACCCTCGCCGAGCCGTTCGCCACCATCGTCAACGAGAACATGCGAGGCAACGAGACGGAACATGAACACGACGCAACTTGCGATGTCGCGTGTTCCCGTAAGAACACTTGGGTGGACCTACGGGGACTGTTTTCGAAACTTGCCCCGCAGCTCCGACGCGCGCTGATGGTCGTCAGGACGGTTCGGCTCCGGCCGTCCGAGGGTAGAGTGCGCGACTGTCGTAAGACGCGGCAAGTTGCTCAACCGAACGATCGTCAGCTTGCCGCCGTTGAGGCCCTGTATGCCGAGGGAGCCAAGCTCCGGGACCTCGCACCGGAGCTTGGCGTCAGCCGCGTCCGACTCGCTGACCTACTCCGTCAACGAGGTGTCCGAATCCGGAACGCTTCTCCGACACCCGACGAGGTCACGGAGATGGCGCACCGCTACGAGTCTGGTGAGTCGTTGGAGCGAATCGGTAAGCGGCTCGGGTTCAACGGTGGCACCGTGCGGAATCGCTTGGTTGCCCGTGGCGTAGCGATGCGCGACTCGCACGGGCGCACCCGGTAGGACGCTGACCTTTTCAGAGGGGAAGGGCGCTGGAGAGCCCCTCGATCAGTTGGCGGGTCACCTCGGCCATTTCCGCCGTGGTACCCGTGACGACTCCTGCCGCGATGGGTGCAAGCAGCCCCTTCAGGAATGTCGCTGCCCGCTTCACGACGCTCTTCTCGGGCTCCGGCTTCACAACCTCGTCAAGAATCACATCGGCGTTGTCCCGTGCGTCCGCCCTATCGTCTTCATCGAGCGGGAGGTTCGGAAGCTCGTTCAGCAGCTTGGACACAGTCTGGGCGAGTTGCTCGTACCCCTGCACGACCTCTTCCGTCCGCTCCTGCGTCTGCGTGACGTGGCCCGCATCCCAGGCGAGCTGCGCGTGATCCCCGTTGACTGTCACGATCGGCGCGTTGTAGTTGTTGACGGTAGTCGAGTGAGACCCAGCGCCACCTGGCCGGTCGACCTTCAACGGAACTCTGACTGGGTTGCGCGCGAGCTCTCGTTCGATTTCCTTGGTCATCTTTCGAATCCCTTGCTTGTTGATCCTAAAACCATTCGTCATGGACGGCCCCTCTACCCGGTCTGTACATTCAGGAACCAGGATCGCATCCCAGTCCGACAACTACGGTGGCTATCGCGCTGCCCATGTCCTGCCAGGTCTTCCCACAGCACGGCACTCGCGGTAGATTGGTAGTGGCGATCTTCATCAGCTTGACCCGCCGTTCGACGCGGTGGGACGGCAAGCCTCTCGGCTGGCCGATCCTCTTCATCCTTATCGCCGGAGACTCGGAGAGGACTGTCGCCATGCTTCGCTTGATCTGGACCATCAGCGTCCACGTGAGAACCATCCTGCGTCGGTACATGCCGACCAACATCGCGCTCGACGCGCTCTGTTCGCGCCGCGGCCTCAAGTGGGGCATCCCAGGGATGCTCCTTGCGATCCCGTACCTCTACGCCGCATCGCTCCTCACGGCCCTTATAGACGGCGGAGCGTCCAAATGGCTTTTCGCCTTCACGGTAATCTTGATCTGGGACGCGTTCAAGTTCATCGCCATGGGGCCGGTGAGCATCGTAACGCTGCTCCGCGTTCGTGCCGCCGAGTCCCGTCAGCGTCGGACACTCCGGCGCCCTGTCGGCCCGCTCATTCATCTGTAGGAAACGTTCCATCGAGCCGCCAGCCTGTCAGTCACTTCAGGTATGGCAGGAGCGACACAACCTTTCGACCGCCGTCCCCTTCCGACTGTTCGTTCGCGCCAACTCCCGGTGCTCGTGCGGTCGCAACTTCGAACAGCGAATCAGGCACACACGACTCCTCGACGAGGACCGGAACTTCGATGCCCTCTTCATCGAGCAGTGTCACTGCGCGCGGCATGAGAGACGGCTGTTCCAAGATCTTCACTCGCCCAGGTTCCTCCCGGCGCCAGCCGCGGGACGACAAGACCATCATTGCGTTGCGATAGGACACATCTGACAGGCATCCCAGCTGCCTCGCCCGATACAAGAGTGCTTGAAGACTTACCCCCCACTCTTCTTTCAAGCGAGCGAGCCTTCCCCATGCATCCTTACCCATCGACGCAGGCAAAAGTGGGCGGAGTTGATTTCGCGGCATGAGAAGCTCCGCGGCAAACCGATTAGCTTGGTCTTCAATTACGCGCCCTCCAGGCTCTGAATCTGCATGCATCACCAAGTGTCCCAGCTCATGAGCAACGTCGAATCGCTGACGGTAGTAGTCGCGCTTAATCGGATTAAGAATGACCACAGGACGCACCTTCGATTCGAACGAATATGCGTCAACAGTCGAAGCTTGAGGCGGACTGAAGACGACCAAGACACCATGAGTTTCAAGAATCCTGATGAGATGCCCTACTGGTCCATCACCGAGTTCCCACGCGTCCCTCAAGGCACGAGCTGCATGCTCGGGGGTGGCGTCAGATTCTTGATCCAGAAACACGGGAAGTGACGGCACGTCGACCGCTGGAAGTTCGACATGCTTCTCAAGGGCGATCGAAATCTCCAGCGCGATCTTGCCGTATGCCGAAGCTTGATCTCTGGCAAGCTGTGTTGTGGATCGAAGGGACCGGAAGTGAGGGGTAGACAATGCAGTTACATCACTCCCGCCAGCGGTAAAGAACTCTGGCGCAACGCCCAACCCCATTGACAATTGCCCGACAGTTTCGGTTGAAGGGCGCTTCTTTCCGGACTCCCATGCTGTAACGGCAGCCGGACTCTTCCCGATCACGCTTGCCAACTCCGTCTTTCGGAGACCGGCAAGCTGCCTCGCTGTTGTCAGACGCGCACCATCAAAGAATTTTGCGACGGTGGCGAGTCGATCTCCTCTGCTCACCGACGCCCTCCGGCCGTGTTGTTGACCTGCGACGCGGCTGGGCGACGAAGCTTGACAGGAGCGTCGGGGACCTCGTCGGGCTGGACGAATGTAGGTTCAAAGGCATCACCACGAGCCCCGCCCGGGGTCTGTCCGGCAAGGAGATCCGTTGTCCAATACCACGAAGATGTGCCAAGTGGATTCCATCGCGACTGTCCAAGAACAAGCTCTTGGCCATATGTAACAAGATCTAGTGAGTAGCCAACAATGACGGTATCGACATCGAAGGCGTCCCCATCCCAGACGAACAGTTCGTCACTGCCTGCATTTCCCGCGTAGTCATCGAACAGAGATGGACTCTCTTCACTCTTGCCAAGCTGACGAGCGACCAACTGCTTTGTAGGGCTCTTAGCTGTCCACTCAATGGAATTGACCCCACCTGAGCGCGCAGAGGCAAGAAGCCATCGAACGTCTTCGAAGCGCCAACCCGAACTACCGCTCAAGTCCGACCTTGAGACGACGTCAGCGGCAACCTTAGGAAGAGTGGCAACCTCATCGGACGTCAGTTCTACATACAACAGGTCGAGCCCAGAATCATCCGACTGATCAGGATCCACCACGTACTTGCCACAGGAGAACACCCGATCCAGCCGATCCTCAAACAGGGCAAGGAGGCCGACGCCTGCGCAGGTTGCGTTGTACCCAGCAGATTCCGAAAAGTCCTCCACCAACCGACTGGCGGCCGAACGGTAGGCCCAGGCGATCCCGGCAAGAACCCCGGCCTCTCGAAGCTCGTTGCAGAGCTGCTCTTGATCGATCATGGAACGAGCATACATCATCCACAGTAGAACGCGTGCGAAACTGAACCGCATGCGTGTCTTCGCGTCCTAGACCGCACCAAGCCTCGGTTGGGGGCTACAGTCCCTACACAAGCAAGCTGGACAACACCTCGCCTCAGCGCGAAGGCCTCTTCAAACTCCCCCGTCACAAGGCCCGTACCGATGACGGTGCCGCACGCTGTACTTTCTCCGTCGGCATGCTGCTGACAGAAAGCCTGCGGACGGCATCGAGCGCTGCCCGGGCTCGGGCTGCGTCTATCTTCTGCGCGACGCTCTCGGGGGGGATGCCGAGTGCCGTGTCAGTGGTGACTTGGTACCGGTCTCGGTAGGCGGCCACCACTCGGGCGGATCGTCGCCACGTGGACAGCTTCCGTGCCTCGGCGGGTCGCGGCCCCAGCTCCGCGGTCCACGGCGCTGCCTCATTGAGTGCACGGTCGAGGACGGCGTCGGCTCGTGCTTCGATGAGGTCACGGCGTTCGTTGAGCGCCTGCCGCATCTCGTCGTCCATGGTGCCGGTGGCTTCCGGTACGAGCCCAGCAATCAGCCGTGGAGTCTTGCGGGTGCGACCTGATCCAGCTGGGCGTGCAGTGGCCATGGAGATCCGGTGGTGAAGAACGGCTGCAACATCCTCGGCGTCGTCGAGCCTCCGGGCCCGCACGAGCTTCGATAGAAGAACGTCGACGTTGTGATGGTTGGCTTCCGCTCGGCGCAGTTCTGCTGTGAGTGGCCCGAAGGCGTCGGAGGTGAGCACTTCGGCTGTCTGGGTTTCGGTGAGGCCGGAGTTTTGGATGAGGGTGGCCCAGCGGTCGTGTTGGGCGGCAGCGGCGATAGTCTCGTACTCGGCAGCCAGCCGCGCGACCGACCCCCAGGTCTCCTGCTCGGCCATGATCGTCTCGTGGGCCGACAGCTCGGCGCCTGCGTGTTGAAGGACGCCATACAGGACGCTTCGGCCGGTGGCGGCCTGGTTGTCACCAGGGTGCGGAACGTCGTGGGCTGCATCCGGTTGGTCGACGGCGACGTAGGCGATGTTCGCGTCCCGCCCACGGGTCATAGCCACGTACAGGTTCTCCCGAGTCATGGCCGAATCGACGAGAACGTGCGCGGTGTCGGTGGTGATGCCTTGCGCCCGGTACGAGGTGACCGCGTACCCGAGTTCCACGTGCTCGGCGACGTACTCCGCGGGGACGATGACCGTCGCGCCCCACTTTGCTCCAGCGCGTTGGAGGGCGATGGAGCCATCGCCCTGGACGTCGATCACGTTCCAGCGGTCGCCGTTGCGCACCCATCCTCGCCCGGCCCGCAGCCGTCGGTCGTTGCGTCGGGTGATGACGACGTCCCCGGTGGCGGCGCGAGTGCCATCGTGGAGATCTACTTCGTGAGGACCCCGGACGACGCCGTCAAGGATCAAATCGGTTCGGGCTCGGGTGTTCAAGGCGGTGACCGACTCGTTGGAGTCCGAAACCAAAACGGTGGCTTTGCCTGCCAGCAGATGTGCGCGCCAAGCGGTGTAGGCGGAGTCGATCATCTCCTCGGTCTCCCCGTCATGGATGCGGCCGTGAGTGCCGTAGGTGTCGATGATGTCGCTGCGTCCGTGCCGCAGGTCCAGGGAGGCGGTCTTCTCCCACGCGTGGGTGAAGCGGTGAACGTCCACCAGTTCGGGGGCATCTCCTCGGTCGTGGACGAGGAGCCCGAATGCTCCGCCCGCGTCAACGGATTGGAGCTGGGCGTAGTCGCCGACCAGCAACACCTTCGCACCTGCCTCCGCGGCGAGTCCGGCGATTCGATCCAGGGAGAGCGTGCCTGCCAGCGACGCTTCATCCACTATGACGAGCTGACCGGATTGGAAAGTGGCGCCGGTGGTCTGGTGAGTCTGCCACCACTTCGCCGTGTTCTCCGTCGCGATCTCCAGGCCCTCCGCCAGAACCTGGGCAGCACCCGCGGACGGCGCCAGCCCGACCACCGAGCCTGCGCCGTGTCCGGCTTCCCAGGCTCGACGCAGGGCGTTCATCGCGGTGGTCTTGCCAGCACCCGCGGGACCAACCAGCACGTCCAGGACGCGGCCGGAAACCGCGATCCGCGCCAGGGCCTCCGCCTGGTCCTCACCCAGCACCCGTCCGTCAGAGTCCGGGCGCCGTGCGATGCGTTCCATTGTCCCCAAGCTAACCGTCGGCCCGGTCGTATCGTGGCTGCGCTCAAGGAGCCTGTCCTCGGCATCGAGAAGCTGGTGGGAGGAGTAGATGGTGGAGTTGTTCGGCCGGAAGACCGATGTCGCGTCCGGGCGACGAAACGCTGCCGGGCTGGAAGCCAGCTCGAACGGTGTCAATCGCAGTGAGACCGCCTCAGCGGCATCCACGACCAATACGACCAGGGCTTCGCGGTCCTGGGTGGTGGCGAACCGGTAGTCCATCGTCTGGCGGGCGGCCTCGGCGGTGAGATTCCAGCGCCGCCACGTTGAGCGCTTCTCACCGACCGTAGCGACGACGCTCTCGCCGAGGTTACGGACAATGTCGAGGGGAATGTCGTCGGCCCGGAGCAACAGCGGGGCCTCGTTGGCTGCAACTCGGCGTGCCCACCCGGTTGCATCCTCACCCAGGACTGCACAGGCGCGATTGCGCCAAGTCGTGGTCAAGTCGGCCAGAGAATGCACCGTCTTCTCGGGGCGTGTTGAGAGAGTTGCTTGAGCGCGTAGCTTCATGATCGTCGCCGCCGACGGGCGCCGCCCGTGCTCGGCCACGTACTTCTCGATCAGCCGATCGGTTGCCTCGTCGATGTGGCGTGCGCGGGTCGAGAACTCCGCAACCAGCTGTTCTGGGACACCGGTGATCTCCCACGCAGGATTGCGGTCCCGGCCACGGGCCCGTGGTTCCCACTCGACCCCGAGCATTCGCGCCAGGTGATCAGCGAAGACGGCTTCGTGCAGCTCCGAGAGAGCCACGGTTGCTGCGTGCAACGGCCGTCCGTCCAAGGATCTCCACTTCCCGTCCAGGAGAGTCTGGACCTTGTTGCTGATCACGACATGGGTGTGAAGGTGTGGGTCACCAGCACGGGAGTCGTAATGGTCATAGGCGGTGGCGATGAGTCCGCGAACGTCAACTTGGGCGACAGCACCGTCACCAGCGGTCGCGCCCGTGCGAGTGGCTGCAACCTCACGTTCCATGTAGGCGATCATGTCGGCAACCGCGTCGTGATGCGCTTGGGCGATCAGGGATTGCGTGCCTGCATCCGCGACGGCCCACACCACACTCGCAGACTTCGGGATCGAGAACGTGAAGTCGAACCCTGCAACCGCCCGCCGCGTCCCACGTTTGGCTTCCTCGGCCTCGATTGCGCTGATTGCGCGGGCGCGTGCTGCCGGATCAAGGTTCGGGTCGAGGGTTGCGGTGCGTTCTTCGATGCGTTGCGCGATGGTCCTGTAGACCGGATACGCGCGGCCCAGCGGCGCGCCTGTCACGGGGTCGCGGCCCATCCCCACCAGTAGCTGGAGCTGAGCTTCGCTGACTTCGTCGCCGCACGTGATCTGCCCGGTCCCGAGAGCCGGGAGACCGCTGCCCATCCACCGTCCAGGCGGAGTGCCCTCCGCGTTGTAGTACCGGGTCAGCGGTGTCGACAGCGACCGGTCCCCGTCCCCGACGGCAACAGTGCGCAGGAGATACTTGTAGCCATCCCCAGCCGACATCACCCGCATCGACACCGTCACGCCCGCTCACCTTCCCTTCGTCAGGAAGGAGGTGAGCTACCGGGACCGTTTCTACTGGCGCTCTGACGTGAACTGGAGTGATGAGTTGCCTGGTCTCGACGGTTCCAGCAGTTGCCCATCGTGTTCCAGGCCGTCATTCTGGTTGACTGTGTGGGTGAGCGACGCCGAGCCTGAACCGCAGCTTCCGTATGGCGAGCAGGTGGTGTCTTGGCTGACGGTGTTGGCTGATCTTGCGCCGCCTGATGACTGGGCCGACTTGTGGCATGACGATGCCACGGCAGGAGAGTTCCATCGTCTGCGTGGGTTGGCGTTGTCGCAGGCGAGCGAGGCCGAAGCTGTCCTTGGCGAGATCCTTGAGATTCTGGCTCCTCATGTGCGTCGGGATCGTCCGGCTGGAGTGCTTCTCAAGGATGTGAAGACGAATCTGCCGTCGGAGGTGCGGGCTGAGTTCCCGGAAACTCTCCAGCTGATCGAGACGGCGATCAGACGACGGAATCGGCTCGTTCACGACACGATCGAGATTGGTCCGTCATGGCGTGACGGCCAGTATGTTCCGATGACTGTTCGGCTGGGCTCGGTCGAGGTCAGCGAAGCCAGGCTGCGCGATGAAATCGGCTTGCAGCAGGATGCGACGCGAGCTGCCGTGATGCTTTTGCTGGCCGTGGACGAGTGGCGCCGAAGCCTTGGGGACGAGTAGCTCACTGTCCGAGCGTTGGCGGGCGGCGGGGTTGTCGGTCGAGGCCGGTGTAGTGCTGCCAGGTGGCACCGTATTCGGCGGCGATCTTCTCGGCTTCGGTGGAGCTGTAGCCGAGCATGCCTGCGACGATGATCGCGGGTGCTTGGCGCAGCATTTCACGGATCGCTCGGCTGCGGTTGGTGAGGTTGGGGATGCCGAGGTTGTGCAACCGCAATCGCAGTGAGGACGTGTGCATGGGCTGTCCCGAGGCGCGGCCGGGGAACAGCCACGGGCTGGTCGTGTTCGCCGCGGTCATCTGGTTTCTGCGCGCTGCGACGTGCTGGCGGATGATCTGGTCGAATGGGGCCGGGACGGGCGTGGGCGGGTCTCCGAGCCGGATGAGCAGTTGCCCGTCATCGCCGCTGGTGATGTCGTCGACGGTGAGTTGCTGGATGCGTGTGAGGGGCTGGGCGTAGAGCAGGACGAGTAGCGCGAGTACCCGGTCGGTCAGCTCCATGTCATGGCCGTCATGGATGCGGCGGATCAGCTCGATGCGTGTGCGCTGGGTGATGAGCGTGGCGGGCTGTTCCTTCTCGGAGGGCAGGGTCAGCCGGGGCATCCGTCTGGTGCTCATCGCCCAGCGCAGGAAGGGCCGGAGCGTGCTGCGCAGGTGTTGTGAGCTGTGCGCGAAGACGCGATCGAGGTCGGCCTGGGTGGTGTCGGCCAGCGTGCGCCCGTTCGATGTCAGGCCGTCGAGGAACGTGGCGGTGGATCGGAGTTGCGCGCGGGCGAGTTGTGGTGGGGCGTAGCCGAGTTCGCCGTGGGAAACGATCTTGGCGCGGAAATCGCGCAGGTAGTGCCAGGTGATGAACAATCGCAGCGTCTTGCGGTGGTCGGGGTCGGTGATCGTGTCGAGCCAGGCCGGGCACCACTGCTCGAACAGGAACATGAACTTGTCAACGGGCGGGAGGATGCCTGCGGTGACCATGAGGTCGCGGATGTAGATGCTCGACCTCAGCGGCGGCAGGGAGTGGATGCCCTCGTGGGTGAGCGGGACCTGCCCGGAGCCGAGCGCGCGGAAGATGCCGCGGGGCTCGGGGCGGGTCAGCCAGCGGATGCCCGAGCGAGGCCGCTTCATGCTGAGGATCAGCGTGGCCAGGGGCACGAGCTCGGCCCGGATGCATCCGGTGCCGTCGTCCAGGAGTTCTTTGACATGGTCGCCGAGCACGCACCAGCCGCAGACGCCGGTGTGTTCGCGCCATCCTTCTCGGCCGCAGCGGGTGCAGGTGAAATCGCCCAGCCCGCCGCCGCAGTCGGTGCACCAGCGTTGCCCCTCGGTGCCGACGCCGGGCAGGAGACGGTCGGCGCCGCAGCCATCGCAGACGCCGTAGGTTTCCATCGCGGCCGCGAAGCAGCCCGAGCAGATTGGGCCCTCGGGCCAGCGCCTCCGGAGGGCGAGCACCTTGACGTCTGGGTGCTGTCGCCGCGCGTATTCGGTGCCGACCAGGCGGTCGCAGCGCGCGCATCGCTCCAGGCCGCCACTATCGGCCGTGGGTGCTCTCACTCGTCGGGGCGGACGATTTTCGCCCGGACTGGCCGCAACTCGCCAATGTCCGGCTCGGTCGCGGGCCGGTCACCGGCAGCGATCTTGCGAACCCCGACGTTGACCGCCTCGGTGGGGACCAACTCGGTCGGGGTCACGTCGAAGATGTCGCAGAGCGCGGCGAGCACGGGCAGCGACAGCCGCTCCGGGGTCGTGGTCACCAAGCGATGGACCTGCGAGGAGGAGAGGGTGATACCGCGCTCGGCCAGCAATGGAACCAGCTCGGTGGTGGCATAGAGCTTGTGTGCGGCCATCACCTCCCGCAGCCGCCACTGGTAGGACACCTTCCGCCGTTGCCTGGTCATCGTGCTTCCTCCTCATGATGTGGGCCGACCGTGTCGGCGATGATCTGATCCAGTGCGCGTCGCAGCGTGCGGACGCGGAAGTCCGAGGACACCCCGGTATAGATCGACGTGGTCGAAGCGTGCTCATGCCCGACCTGGTCCTGCACGAACCTGGGATCCCAGCCGTCCTCGATCAGATGCGTGACGTAGGAACGGCGCAGCGAGTGGAAGTCCAGCACCGGGTCCAAGCCGACCGCCTCGCGATACTCGGCCATCCGGTGATCCAACAGCGCCGCACCCACCCGCGGTGCTCGCTCCGAAGGCCATGCCGCAGGGTTGCCGTCGGCCCCGAACAGCGGGCGGACCTCGGTGAACCACTGCTGGAGCACCTCAACCGACCACGGCCAGACCGTCAGCACCGTACGCCGCTTCGGCGGCGAGGCGCGCTTGGCCTTCCCGTGCCGGACGTGCACCGCCCCGAAGTCGGCGAACTCGGAGGCCTCCGGGTTGCGCCCGAAATCCGACGCGTCGAGCATCTGCGTCTCGGTGCGGCGCATGCCGAACGCGTAAGCGGTCTTGAAGATCGTCGCGTCGCGGAATGCCGCCATCCACCCCTTCTTACCCCGAGACCGCTTGAACTCGACCTGCTCGTCGGCGTAGTCGAACAGGTCCTGCAACTCGCGGCGCGTGAACGGCCGCTTCCCTGGCAGCGACTCGACCTCCGAGACATGCTGGGCTGAGTTGACGTCCGTGACGATCTGCACCGGGTGCGACCCGAACCGACGCAAGCACTCCTCGGCCCACTCGTATGCAGGGTCGGTTGCGAACGCGCAGAACCCACGCACCGCGACCTGGTACCCGCGCAACGTCGAGCGCGTGCAGTGATGCACCGCGCGCAGGTCGGCGAACCACTCATCCGCGTGCAACGTCGTCCACTCCCACAGGAACGCCCCCGCGTGCGCCTGGAACGCGCGCACCTGCCGCTCCCTGGCCTTCACCGTCGAGCCCGCCAGGTTGCGTGCAAGACCCTGATTGCGCCACCCCTCCAGCATCGCCTCGAACACCTGCTCGTCCGGGCGCAGCAACGCGACCGAGTCCAGCAGCACCAGCCGGGCAGACCCCGCTAGCGCACCCTCATCACTGGTCACGTTGACCCTCCCGACACACTCGCATTGGATGCGATAATATCGCATCCAATGCGAGTTCCGCGACAATGCCCCAGCCATCGCGGCAAGGAGGTCGTACCGCACCGTTCCACAATCGGACGGTCTCGGGACGTGAGCCCCAAGAAGCCCGTCATTCCGCAAGATTACGGCGCCCAGGGGCTCCGCCAACACCAGTGACGAGATCGCATCCAATGTGACTCGTCATCGTCGGCCTCGATCTGCAAGAGGCGTGGCCTTTCTGCAGGTGTCAGCGAGCGAGCCGGAACCGGTCGCCGCTTCAGGTCAGGTCTTGTTCAGCACCCAGTGTTGCGCTGCCTGCTGAACGGCATCCCATGGGGCTGCGACTGGTGGCGTATAGGCCAGGTCAAGGTCGGAGACCTCGGCGACGGTGAGGCCGGTGTGGATGGCCGTGGCGAGGACATCTGTTCGTTTCGAGATTTCGGTGCCGTAGCTTCCGACAAGTTGGGCACCGACGAGTCGGCCGCTTTCGATATCGCCGGTGAGGCGAATGCTGATGGGGTGGGCTGTCGGGTAGTAGGCCTTGTGGTCATCGACGACTGCCGTCGCGGAGCGAAGTGGACGATCGAGCTTGTCGGCATCTCGGTCTCGTAGACCTGTGCGGGCGGCGACGAGATCGAAGACCTTGACGACCTGCGTGCCGAGCACGCCGACGAAGGCGGTGTCGCAATTGGCGGCGTTGGCTCCGGCGATGCGGCCTTGTTTGTGGGCAGTGGTGCCTAGTGGGAGCCATGTGGTTCCGAGGAGACGGTGGAGTGTGGTGACGCCGTCGCCTGCGGCGAAGATGTCGGGTAGTCCCGTTCGCATGTGGTCGTCGACGTGAATCGCGCCGCCCGGGCCAAGAGTGGCACCCGCGTCGGCGAGGAGCTTGGTGTTGGGCTGGACACCTGCGACGACAAGGACGAGATCAGCGGACTGAACGAAGGTCGCACCACTGCGCAGCCCGATGATAGTTGGCCCCTTGGGGGTGCGTTCGATACCGGTGACGGTGGTTCCCGTGTATACGGTGACCCCGTGGTGGTTCAACTGATCGTGGACGATGCGACCGAGATCTTCGTCGAGGGTCGAAAGGACCTCCGGACCTCGTTGGAGCATGCTGACCTGGAGGCCGCGTCGGGTGAGTGCTTCAGCCATCTCCAGACCGACGTAGCCGGCGCCGACAATGATCGCGGTCTGGGGATGATGGGTGTCGAGGTGGTGTTCGATGGCAAATAGGTCGGCCATGGTGTGCATGACATGGACGCCATCTGAGGAGCCGAGCGGGTCGCTTACCGTGAGCGCTTCGATGCGAGCGGTGGCAGGACGGGCACCGGTGGCGACGACGAGTTTGTCGTAGCTGAGCCGTTCAACGGTCCCGTTGTGAGCGCGCGCGGTAATGAAGTGGGACTGGGGGGCGATCGCAGTGGCGAGCGTGTTGAGTCGCAGGTCCAGACCAGAGGCCTCGAGGTCGGCCCGGGTACGGTGGGCAAGGTGGTGCCAATCTGTCACCTCGCCCGAGACGCGTTAGGGCAGTCCGCAGATCGAGTAGTTCGGATACTCGTCTGCCACGACAAGTGTGACCTCAATGGTGGAATCAAGCTCGCGTGCGCAGGCCTGCGGAAATGCCCGCGTCACTGCCACCGATGATCATCAGGTGCATGAGACTCTCCTATGTTCTTTCATTCGCCACTGGTGAAGGGGAGGCGACGCCGTAGCCAGAGGGCGACGTAGACGAAGCCGAGAAGGACAGGAACCTCAACGAGTGGGCCGACGGTACCAGCCAGTGACTGCCCGGAGGCGGCACCGAAAGTCCCGATGCAGACCGCAATGGCAAGCTCGAAGTTGTTGCCAGCACCGGTGAACGCAAGGGTCGTGGTCTTCGCGTACCCCAGACGCAGATGACGACCAGTGGAGAAACCGATGGCGAACATGACTACGAAGTAGATGAACAGCGGTACAGCGATGCGTGCGACATCGAGGGGGTGCCTGCTGATGGCATCGCCCTGCAGGGCAAAGAGCATGATGACGGTGAGGAGTAGTCCCCAGGTGGCGAGCGGGCTGACCCTCGGCAGGAAGCGGGTCTCATACCAGGTTCTGCCTCGGAGGCGCTCGCCGAGGCTCCGGCTGGCCCAACCGGCGAGCAGGGGGACACCGAGGAAGACGAGGACGGAGGACACGATCGCAGCGAAGGAGAACTCGGCCGAGGTGGTGGGGAGGCCCAACCACGCGGGCAAGATTTGCAGGTAGAACCAGCCCAGACCCGCATAGGCAATGATCTGGAAGATCGCGTTGAGGGCCACGAGCACGGCAGCGACATCTCGATCACCGCACGCGAGGTCGTTCCACACGAGCACCATGGCAATGCAACGGGCCAGCCCGACGATGATCAGGCCGGTGCGGTACTCCGGAAGGTCGGGGAGCAACAACCAGGCGAGCGCAAACATGAGCGCTGGCCCGATCACCCAATTGAGCACCAGAGAGGCAACCAGGAGCCGCCGATCGTGCGCGACCTGCCGGAGTCGGGTGTAACGGACCTTGGCCAGGGGCGGATACAACATCAGTAGGAGGCCGAGTGCGATCGGGAGGCTTGTCGACCCAATGTGCAGTCCGTCAAGAACGCGCGGAACAGCTGGTGCCAGGCGGCGCAGGAGCACCCCGACTGCCATCGCTGAGAGAATCCAGATCGGCAGGAATCGGTCAAGCACCCCCAAGCGGCCTGCGGGCTGCTGCGAGATCCCTTCACCCGCCAATGGCTCCACGGGGGCCACTTCGCGGCGCGGGGCTTGCACCGGATTGCTCATCATCACGCCTCAGTTCGATAGACGACTGTCGATGCAAGTCAGCATGGCCCCTCCTATAGACGGATGTCAATCTGAGGAGGATACTGAGGTCATGACCACTTCACTCAGCCTGGACCCCGGAATCATCGAGGAGACATGCCGCCTGTCGGACACGCCAACCCAAATCGACGTGGCCGCAACGGATGCCCTTGCTCGCCAGCTCAAGGCCTTGTCGGACCCCACACGGCTTCAGCTCCTGGAGTTGATCGGTTCCCACCCCAACCAAACCGCATGCATCTGCGATCTCACGGAACCGTTGAACGTGACCCAGCCCACAGTCTCCCATCACATGCGTCTCCTCGTGGAGGCTGGGATCGTCACGCGTGAACAGCGCGGCAAGTGGGTCCATTACGGCATCTGCGCCGACGCTCTACGCGGTTTGGGCAATAGAGTGGCCAGCTTGGCGACGCGCGGCGAAGGCGCTCCACGAGCCGATTGAAACAGAGCCCTCGATGTCGTATTGACAGTCATCGATCGGTGGCGTAACCTCCGTTATATAGACATCTGTCTATGTGATGAAGATGGAGGAGACATGCCGAGTATTCGAGTTTTCGAACCAGCGATGTGCTGCAACACGGGGGTGTGCGGTCCCGATGTTGACGAGAACCTGGTGAGGTTCACCGCCGACCTGGACGCCGTCCGCCAAGAAGGCGCCGATATCGCGCGGGCGAACCTGGCGACAGAACCTGGCGCGTTTGCAGCCAGCCCAGTCGTCCTGGCGTTCCTGGACAAGGCGGGCTCAGAACAACTGCCCCTGACCCTGGTTGACGACACGACCGTGTTGACCGGTCGCTACCCCACCCGTACCGAACTGAAGCGATGGGCAGGAATGAGTCCCTCACAGCCAACAGTTGATTCACAACCGGTTCCCCTGCCTGTCGTTGATTCGACGTCCGGCAGCTGCTGCAGCGGAGGCTCGGCATGCTGCTGACTGATCCCCGGGTATCCCGGGTGGATATGGATTTCCTCACCGACGTCCCCCGCCACTTGTTCTTCACAGGTAAGGGCGGGGTCGGCAAGACGACGGTTGCCTGCGCCACGGCCGTTCACCTGGCTCGGAGTGGAGCCCGCGTGTTGCTGGTGAGCACGGACCCGGCCAGCAACATCGGCCAGGTGTTCGAAACCAGGATCGGCAACACCATTACGCCAATCCCGTCCGTGCCGGGCCTGTCCGGTCTGGAGATTGATCCCAACCAAGCCGCCGAGGCCTACCGCGACAAGATCCTCGCCCCGTTACGGGGGTTGCTGGCTGACAAGGAGTTGGCGTCGGTCACGGAACAATTGTCGGGTTCGTGTACCACCGAGATCGCTAGCTTCAACGAGTTCACCTCACTGTTGGCTGACCCCGCGGAGACTGCCGAGTTCGATCACGTCATCTTCGACACGGCCCCAACCGGACACACCATCCGCCTGCTCCAGCTCCCCGGTTCCTGGACCAGCTATCTCGATGACGGAAAGGGGGATGCCTCCTGCCTCGGGCCCATGAGCGGTCTGGAAAAGAATCGAGCCACCTACGCCGCCGCCATCAAGGCACTCACAGATCCCCGAGTTACACGGCTGGTCCTCGTTGCCCGCGCCCAGGCGTCCACCCTCGCCGAGGTGAGTCGCACCTACGATGAACTCGCGGCGCTGGGGATCCGGGCCACCCATCTCGTCATCAATGCGGCACTGCCCAACGATGAGACAACCGGAAGGGTCCAACAGGACTCCCTCTACCAGCAGATGCAACAGCGTCAGGAGCAGGCGCTGACATGCCTGCCCGCCAACCTGGCCGGACTAGATCGCGATCAGATCCCACTCAAGGCGGTCGCGATGGTCGGGGTGGAGGCACTCGCTCACCTGTTTGAGCCGGACTCCGATCAACCGGCCCCGACGCACGAGACGTATGCCCCCAAAGAATTTCCCGAACTCGCCTCCCTCATCGACGCCCTCGACGCGCAGGGACACGGTTTGGTGATGACAATGGGCAAGGGCGGAGTGGGAAAGACCACCGTCGCCTCGGCTGTTGCTACCGCATTGGCTCAACGCGGTCATCGCGTCCGCTTGACCACCACTGACCCCGCCGCTCATCTCGACGCCACCCTTGCCGAGCAGATTCCTGGACTCAGCATCGACGCCATCGACCCCGAGGAAGCCACACAGGCCTATCGGGACCACGTGATGAACACCAAGGGCGCCTCTCTCGACGACGCAGGAAGGCAGGCACTGAAGGAGGACCTGCGCAGCCCCTGCACCGAGGAGATCGCCGTATTCCAGCAGTTCAGCCAGGCAGTCGCCGAAGCCGACAACGGATTCGTGGTCATGGACACGGCCCCGACCGGCCACACCATCTTGCTCATGGACGCCACCGGCTCCTACCACCGCGAAGTCACCCGACTCTCCGATGACCCCGAGAACACGGTCACTCCTCTCATGAGACTGCGCGACCCCAGCTACACGAAAATCCTCGTGGTCACCCTGCCGGAGACGACGCCCGTGCTCGAAGCCACCGAGCTGGCCTCCGACCTCGCCCGTGCCGACATTCATCCTTGGGCCTGGGTCGTCAACAACGTGCTGTCTGCCGTCAAGACTGACTCAACGCTTCTGGCAGCCCGAGCCGCCTCAGAAGCCGAGCAGATCCACACTGTGGATCGACTCGCGCCACGACTCGCCGTCATCCCCGCGCAAGGCACCGACCCCGTAGGACTCCCCGCTCTACAGAGCATCGCTGGACGACACCCCCGGCCCGCCGCGCCATCTCAGGTGACTATTGCGCGTGAAACCGTCCAATAGGAGACAACTGAATTCCCACTCCAAGGAGATGCGTGACAATGAGGCTGCCCAGGAATGCTCAATTCCGGACGGCCTCATCGTCATTTATCCAACGAAGGAATGCGCTGGATTACGTATCACAATTAGTTCAATGAAGTGCATCTATCTTTGCGATATCCCCGGACGTGAAATCGATTGATCATCACGGAAAGAGGTTCTCATCGGCGTCTATATGGGAACTGCTTCAGGCTTGCATGATCGCCGATGAATCGCGTGTTGATCACACAGATTATCAAACTAATAATCTGGCCGATCTCTTAGAGCCTGATGGCGAACTGCACTAGAAGTAGTTCAGCATCTCTCATCCGACCCTCCGCATGCAGAGTCAAGATGTTTATGGCCCGTTCGAATCGCGATAGGAGCGATACGACTAGTCGGACATGATATCGCTCAGTAACGAGACAAAGAGGAGGTGGGGCACACGCTTTCCGATGACCGTGGGAATGTCCGCCAGCGGGCACCTGGGCCGATCCACGTTGAGACAAAGGTGTTCGACCAGGTCGTGGAGCCCGTGGCCTACATGTGCTTGAAGTTCATGTTGTTCCGCGAGGGCACCTCGTTGGTGCACTCCGCCCACGGCAAAGTTCAGGCCCGTCCGGGAACGCTGGTGATCGTGTGCGCGGGCACGCTGTGCGGTGGTATCCCCGAGAGTTCGGTGATCGTGTCCACAGCGTATGTCAACCTAGACTATCTGCTGGATCAGTTGACCTGGCGACTGCACGGCCTGCTCTCTGATCGCTACGAGGCCGAGCAGATCGCGTCGAAGAGCTTTCGTCACAACATGTGGACGGCCCGCTTGGAGCCAGGTGTGGCCGCGCGGATGGGAATGCTGCTGGATCGGGTCGAGGAAATCCAGAACTCGGGCGGCACATTCTATGCGGTCGAATCGACATTCGTCGCATTCCTCGGCCTGCTCACGCCGCTCCTGCCGTATGAGTCCCTTCCCGGTGGTCCTGTAATATCCCTGTCCGGGGACGGCGTGGGCGGACACTTTCCTCTGCTGCGCCGTGAGGTCGTCGAGGTCCGTGAGGTGGTCCAGGCCGATCTGGCCCGCAAGTGGAGTTTGAAAGAGCTGTCTGGCATAGCCCACATCTCCCCGCGGCACCTCACACGGGCCTTCAATGAGTCCTACGGTCTGCCGCCGATGGCGTATGTGTCGATGTTGCGGGCCAAGGAGATGGCCCGCCTGCTGCGCGAGGAACCTGGCTGCTCCGTGGCGGCAGTGGGGCGTATGGTCGGCTGGCGGGGCCGCTCGCACGCGCGGGAGAGATTCAAGAGTCTGCTGGGGATCGGGCCCGATGAGTATCGGCGGCGGGCTTGTGGTCTGGATCTGGCCACGCCTGGACCGGATACGGCCGAGAACAGCCTTGAGGGCTCGTAAACCGGCCGCGGACTTGCTTTTCTGGTAGTGCGTCAGGTGTCACGCCGGGTCCCTGACGGCCAACCCCGCCAGCGACCCCAAGCGCTGCACCACTCCTATCTCTTCTTGACCGTCAGTTTCTCGTTGGACTCCTCGGCGCACCTCATTGCCACAGCCCCACTTCGGGGCACCGGCAGTGGGCCAGGAGGAGAGCGAGATGGCGACACGACGAGAGGATCAGCAAGCGGCCCGTGAGGCGCGCCTGGATGAGCTGCACGACAAACTCACTGCGGCCGTGGACCAGCTGGTTTCTGGGGAGGACTGGAAGCGAGCGTTGGCGTTCGCCGCGAACTTCCGCTCGCGCAGTTTCAACAACACGCTGCTGATCTGGGCCCAGCACGCCGCCGCGTTCGAGCGGGGTCTGGTGCCCGAGCCGTCGCCGTCGTATGTGGCGGGCTACAAGCAGTGGCAGGGCCTGGGCCGCCAGGTCCAGAAGGGCCAGCCCGGCTATCAGATCATCGCGCCGATCACCGGCCGTTTCGCTTCGGCGAACCCGCAGGATGCCGAGTCGTGGCGGCGACTCGGAAAGTTTGAGAAGCCCCGGCCCGGTGAGGCGGTGCGTTCGAAGATGGTCGGGGTGCGTCCGGCCTACGTGTGGGACGCCTCCCAGACGGCTGGGGAGGACATTCCCGAGCCACCGCGGCCCAAACTTTTGGAAGGCGAAGCACCCAGAGGCTTGTGGGAGGGGCTGGCCGAGCAGGTGAAGGCCGCAGGATTCGACCTCGTCGATGTCGCCTCGGCTTCGCAGATTCATGGGTCAAATGGGGTCACCAATTACCTTGCTCACACCGTCACCGTACGTAGTGACATGGATGCGGCGGCGCGTGTGAAGACCCTGGCTCACGAGTTGGGGCACGTCCTCATGCACGGCTCCGACAATCCGGAGGCACGTCAGCATCGTGGGATCGGCGAGGTTGAGGCCGAATCGGTGGCCCTCATGATCGGCGCCGCGCACGGCATGGACACCTCCGGCTACACGATCCCGTACGTCTCCGGTTGGGCAGGGCAGGTCGAGGGACGCGAGCCCGCTGAGGTCGTCAAGGCCACGGGAGAACGCGTCCGCATGGTCGCACTCAAGATTCTCGACCAGCTCGACACTGCACAGACCAGCAACGGCACGCCTCCCGGGCTGGAGCGAGACACCCCATCGCGCGACGCCGCACGTCAGACCGCGGCTGCTGACCGAGCAGCACCTGCGCGGCGAGACCCGGTGCTTGCCGAGGCCAGGGGTTTGTGATGCCTCACCTCTCCGCATTCACACAGACGCTGATGCGCATGCCGACCGGTGCCTCGACGGGTGAGGCTGCGATGGGGCTGGCATCTGGTGGGGTTCCCGTGTTCCCGGTTGCCGTCGGTGGGAAGCAGCCGCTGACCCGGCACGGCTTCCACGACGCCACCACCGACCTCGATCAGATCCGCCGGTGGTGGTCCGCGACCCCCGGGGCGAATATTGGGATGCCGACCGGCGCCGCCTCAGGTCTCATTGTCGTCGACGTTGATGTCCACGGGCCCGTCAACGGGTACGTCGCCTTGGACCGTGCCGATCGCGCCAGACTCTTGGAGGGGTGGGAAGCCCTGGTCCAGACGCCGACCGACGGGCTCCACGCCTACTACCCAGCCAACCCGGGCACCGAGCAGCGGTCGTGGCAGTCGGCACGGGCGGGGATCGACTTTCGCGGGGACGGCGGCTACATCATTGTTCCGCCCTCCAGCAGAATCATCGAGGGCCAACGCTGCATCTACCGGCTGGAGCAGGTGACCCACGATCAGGCGCAGTCACTGGATGCGGGGCGGCTGCATCGGTTCCTTGACCCACCACCACCGAGGATACGAATTCCTGAGGCCCGAGTTGCGGAGCACGGGGTAGATGTGGAGCGTCTGGCCGCCTGGGTGGCGCACCTCCAGAAAGGCGAACGCAACCACGGCCTGTTCTGGGCTGCCTGCACTATGGCCGAACACCACGTCCCGCCCGGGCACGCGCTCGGCGCACTCACCACTGCTGGCGGTCAGGCCGGGCTCTCCGTGCGCGAAGTGACCGTGACGGTGCGTTCGGCCTACCGCACCGTCACCACCGCACCCACCAGTGCTCCTACGGCCAGCCAGCCGTCGCCGGTGGCCTCGCTGGACCGCTCACCGCCGCCGATTTCTGCTGCTCGGAGCTTGTCGTGAACGGCCAGGCTGGGAGCCGCTGGGCCGTCATGACGGCCGTAGCGGGGACGGTGTTCATCGCGGCGGGCGCCTTCTGGTTGTCCTTCACTTCCTTGGCCGACCTGGCGCGCCGCTCGGGGATTGGGGCGGGGCAGGCGTGGGCGTGGCCGCTGATCGTCGACGGCATCATCGTCGTCGCCACAGTCGCCGTCGTCGCGTTGGCCGGAACCCGCGCCTCCTGGTATCCGTGGGCGCTGCTCATCGGCGGAGCGAGCGTATCGGTGACGGCGAACGCCATTCATGCCGTCATCGCCGCCGACTCCGATGTGCCCGGCATTCTCGCTGGGGCCGTGGCCGCGGTCCCGCCCGTTGTGCTGCTGGCGATCACCCACCTGACCGTCATCCTCACCCGACCACCCGACGCCCGTACCGACACGAAGCCTCACGATGCTGCGGTCCGTCTGTGGCCCGACAGTGCCGAGGAACCGCTGACCGCCAGCCCGGAACTCTTTGAGGGTCAGGCCTCATCAGTACTGACCGCTGCCGGGACGGGTAACCAATCTGCACACGGCGACTTTCACGCCCCGGATGTTTCGATGGATCGCCGCACCCGGGCGGCGGACCTACACGAGGAGGGGTGGTCGAACAAGCAGATCGCCCGCGAGCTGGGCGTCCATCCCTCGACCATCGGCCGCTGGCTCACCACCCTCACCGAACCCCGAGACGACGACGTGCCTGCCGATGAGGCGGACACGAACGACACACCAGAAGACCTGAGTGATCAGGCACCAACCATCGAGGAGAACTCATGAGTACCGACGAGAAGACCCCAGACCCTGTGGCCGGTGACATCGCTGGCGCCTCGGGCACCCCCGACGCCATCGAAGCCACCAGCATCCACCACAACGACCCCGCACTCGACCCAGCGTTGTCTGCGCACCAGCGGGCGGGCCGCGGCGTGGACTGGGTGCGCCCCACGGACCTGATGGCCCGCAGCGGCTCCCGGGTCGCGGGCGCCGGGATCGATTTCCAGGCCGACATGGCCCGCCGCTCCCGCCACGCCGCAGCCACCAGCGCCCGAGCCGTAGCGGCCAGGGCACGCAGGCTCCCACCGGTCTCCGCTTTCGGGCGCGGCCACGGCACGCAGCCGATGACGAGGGATTCGGTCGGCATTCCCTGACCTAAGGAACCACGACCACCAGGTCACCTCCACCCGCCGCCATCGTGCGGCGTGGGGACGGGTGCGCACCTGTTGGTCAAGGAGGTACCAGCAACCATGACCACCACAACGACACCCTCAGCATCGGGTGAGGATTTCACGACCAGTGAGGGACTGCGCCACGTCCTCATCCGACTCCACGAGGCGGGCCCCACCGCCTGGGAACATGACCGCACCGCCGACGCCCTCGTCGCCTATGCGGCCGACAAGTACGCGGGGCTGGCCCGCAAGCACGGGCTGGACCCGTGGGAGGCCGCCAGCGCGGCCTTCGAAGCGATGCGCAACGAATCCACCCGCACCGCGCGAGATCCCTGGGCCGTCGTCACCCACGCCGTCCAGCTGTCTTGCATGGCCGAGGAACGCGGCCAAGGGCTGCTGTGCTCAACCCATCAGGCCCGCCGCAAGAAGTACGAGGCCTTCCATGACCCCGAGCGGATCTCGGATCGGGAGACCCCGCCGCCGGACTACCACCCCTCCTTTCAGGTCTACGACCATGTCGACGACCTCGACACCGACATTGAGGACCAGCCGATACAGGAGGAGGCGATGTCGGCGCTGTCGGCGGTCGACGAGTGTGTCGCCTTGTTCATCGGGCTCGGATGGCCACCCGACGCTGCCCGCACCGCGATCCACTACGTGACCACCGCTCTCTCGCGCACCCATTCCCGATTGGCGGCCTACGAGGGCCTGCGCCGCGACAAGCACGCACTCGCATTCCTGGACCTACCGCAGAACTCCTGGCGAGTGCTGCTGCACGCCCTCTTGGGTCACCCGCATCCTGCGTTGCAGGCCACCCCGGCTGGACGCGGGATTCTCATGCGCCTGGTCATCGGGGAACCCATCCGCTCGATCCTCCACGACGACGACCTCATCCTCGCCATCGCGCTCGCCGCTCCGGGCAGGGCCGGGTGAACCGCTGTGGGTGCGAGCAATGGGCACATCGAGTTGGACCGGACAGTGAGTTCGATCCAGGTCGGGGCACGCCACCGCCGCGACCTCGGAGACATCGAAGGACTCGCCGCGTCGATCCAGAAGTATGGGCTGCTCCAGCCGATCACCGTCACCCCCGACGGGGTCCTCGTGTGTGGGGCCAGGCGCCTGGCAGCGATCAAACAGCTCGGGTGGGACACCGTACGTGTGTGGGTGCGCTCAGGGATCTCCGACCCGCTGGCCTACCTGCTGGCTGAGCAGGACGACAACGTGCTGCACAAGCCGCTCACCCAGATGGAGCAGGCCGGGCTCTACCGGGAGATCACCGAGCTGCTGCGTGAGGACGCCGACCGCCGCAAGGAAGCCAACCAGTTCTCCAGTGAGCATCAACCCGGAGATGACGGTCCCGCAAAATTTGCGGGACCGTCACAGTCTGCTGGCGACCGCCGCAAGCAGGCCGCCGACATGATTCCCGGCGCCTCGTATGCGACCTTGGACAAGATCACCTGGCTCCAAGACGTAGCCTCTGACTCCGACCAGCCCGAGGATGTGCGCCGTCAAGCTGCCCAGGAGCTGGCGAACATTGAGCAGGGCGCTCACGTGCACCCGGCCTGGCAACGCGTCCGCGACCTCGCTACCGGCTCCACCGCGTCGCGCTCGCAGAACGCCGCGCATCTGGCGGAAAAGGCGCTCGCGAAACTCCAGGCCGAGCAGCATTCCGTAGGCAAGAAGCGACCGGCCAAAGCAAAGCCGAAGACACCCGTCGCCCCGAGTCGGGAGGTGTGGCCGCCGCGCACGTTCGTCCTCACGTGGCAGGCCTTCACCCCGGGCTGGTGGGAGCACTTCGACGTCGTCGTCCTCGCAGACAAGCTCACCCGCGCCGAGATTGACGAGTTCTTCACCTTCGTCGACGAGGCCACGGCCTTCGCCGAGCAGATCCGCGCAGCCCTCACCACACCCACGCTGACCGGCCCGGAACAGCGCCCTCATCTCACAGCCATCTGAACGCACCAGGGACACGCCGCTTACCTGCCGGGTATGAAGACTCCATCCGATTCGCGCGCCCGACGCCGCCTCATCACGCTCATTGCCACTGGCACCACTGTGTTGGTGCTGGTGGCGTTCGGTGTCTACGGCCTCCTCACCGGGCCAGCGAAGCCGTCGGGTGAGGCCTCGGCACCAACGACCTCCTCCTCCGCAACGCCTACTCCCGGTGCTGCGCCGACACCGACGCAGCCGAAAGTGCCCGCGGTGCGAGGAAGCCGCGACCCGGAAACCTTCACGGGCAATGTCGCCCTCGCCTTGTTCACCTGGGACACCACTACCGGGTTCATGCCCCTGGACTACACGGCAGCTCTTCTCGACGTCGGGGACCCGACCGGCCACGAGCAGGCAGGACTGGCTGCCGACATCGCCACCTATCTGCCCATCCGCGACGCCTGGACGAACCTGCGGCAGTACGCGACCACGCAGACACTGACCATCGACACGATCCAGGTCACCACCTCCTGGAATGAGGCCGTCGACCAGGCGCACCCTGGTCAGCTCCCGGAAGGCGCTACGGCGTACACGATTCACGGCGCCCGGCAGCGCGACGGCGTCTGGAACGGAGCCCCGACCTCGGCCGAACGAGACGTGGCGTTCACGGTGTTCATCGCTTGCCCGCCCGGTGAGACGTGTCATCTGCTGCGGCTGTCTCAGCTCGACAACCCTCTGGACTGACAGGCAGGCCACGTCATGTTGA
Source organism: Propionibacteriaceae bacterium (assembly GCA_032229785.1). Lineage (GTDB taxonomy): Bacteria > Actinomycetota > Actinomycetes > Propionibacteriales > Propionibacteriaceae > Propioniciclava. Next base: position 81,153 of record JAVTWJ010000061.1, on the reverse strand, counting down.
AGAAGATCGCGATCCTGGCCGCCGCCCTCGTCGTGGTGGGTCCGATGCTCGGGCTGGTCGGAGTCGCACTGGTGATGAACCCAGCAGCCAACGCGTCCTGCACCACCACCGGCAGCTCCAGCGTCAACGTCGGGAACGTCCCGGAATCGCTGGAGGTCACGACGGCAGCTGGGGAAAAGTACACCCTGAACCATCAACAGCTCACCCACGCCGCAACGATCATCACCGAAGGCTCCCAGGTCGATGACGTCACCCGGGACGGGCTCCAGATCGCCCTGATGGCCGCTCTCACCGAGTCGAGCCTGCGGATGCTCGCCAACACCGGGACCTACCCCGGTTCCGGGGACCACCCGAACGACGGGAACGGCGGAGACCACGACTCGCTCGGCCTGTTCCAGATGCGCCCCCAATCCGGCTGGGGCAGCGTCGAACAGCTCATGGACCCCAAGTACCAGGTCAAGGCGTTCTTCGGCGGACCCACCGGCCCGAACTACCCGTCCCCGCCTGGCCTACTGGATATCCTCGGCTGGGAGCAGATGGGCAAGGGCGAGGCCGCCCAGGCCGTGGAGGTCTCCGCCTACCCCGACCGGTACGACAACTACGCGCCCGTCGCAGAGAAGATCCTCACCATCCTCACCACCAACGGGACCGGCTCTGGTGCGACGCCAGTGGTGACGGGTGAGATCTCTCGGGTGGTATTTCCACTGCCCGAGGGCACGTGGGTGCAGACCTCTGAGTTCGGGCCGCGCGTTGACCCGATCAACGGGGAATCCCGCATCCACTCCGGCCTCGACCTGGCCGCTCCCGACGGCACACCGATCATGGCCGCCGCCGATGGCACCGTCACCCGCGCCCAGTACACCGAGGCAGGCGGCGGGATCATCGTCATCGAACACCACATCGACGGCGCCACCCTTGCCACCGCCTACATTCACATGTGGGAGACCGGCATCCACGTCACCACGGGCCAATCGGTGACCGCGGGCCAACACATCGGCGACGTCGGCTCGTCCGGGCACTCCACAGGGCCCCACCTGCACTTCGAGGTCCGCCCCGGCGGCACCGACAGTGAGGCCATCGACCCAGCACCTTGGCTCAACGACCACAACGCCGCCGACCTGCCCGAAGCCACCGGCAGCACCGACAGCGATGGCTGCTCGACGTCCAGCACGGCGGCCGACCCCGTTGCCTTCCCCGGAGGGGACCCCGATGCACTGGTGGAAGATCCGACCACGGGCGGGCAGATCACCGCCCGCATGGTCTACGTGATGGCCCAGACCCAGCAGGCCTTTCCGGACACCTCTTGGTCCTGCTACTCACCGCGCACCGGCACCAAGTCCGAACACCCACTCGGGCGGGCCTGCGACATCACCTTCGGCAACCCCATCGGGAAGCGCCCCACACCCTCCCAGTTGGAGGCCGGTTGGGAGGTCACCAACTGGGTCAAAGACCACGCCGAGACCCTCGGTGTCCACTACCTGATCTGGCAGGGCACCATCTGGAACATTGACCGCGACGCTGAGGGCTGGCGCCCGTACAACGGCGGCGGCATGCACGACCCCTCTGACATCACCGGAGGCCACTACGACCATCTGCACATCACCGTGAAGGAAGGAGCCCTGTGATGGACGTGTTCCCCAACTTCGACGGCCTGAGCGGCATCGGCGACCTCAAGACGGTCATCGGCGCCGCCCTCACCATCGTCCTGGTCATTGCGGTCCTCATGATCATCGTCTCCGCCATCATCTGGGCCATCGCCAGCAGCACCGGGAACACCAACGTGGCCACGAAAGCCCGCGCAGGCGTCCTCGTCGCCTTGGGCGCCGCGGTCCTCGCCGGGGCCGGAGTCGCCTGGATCAACTGGCTCATCAATCTCGGCGAACAGCTCTGAGCTGCCCCGTCTTTGGCCCGCCTCGGATCATCTCCCGTGGCGGGCTTTCTGCTGCCGTGGGGACGGATGGTGCACCTGCTGGTCGACCATGTTCTTCGCCTGCCGCCCGCCCGGGGCGGTTCTGATCTTTGGGAGTTCATCGTGATCGACCTCGCATCCGTCCTCGTCGCCCTGCCCGCCATGCTGCCCATGGACATCGACATCAGCCCCAACGACTCCGGCCTGCCCGGGATCTCCCAGCTGCGCACCATCGTCGGCGCCGTCATGACCATCGGACTGATCCTGTCCGTCCTCGCGCTCATCATCTCGGCGATCGTGTGGGGCTTCGGCTCCAACGCCTCCAACCCGCACCTGGCAGGACGCGGCAAGATCGGCGTCCTCGTCTCCTGCGGTGCGGCCGTCATCTGCGGGGCCGCCGTCACGCTCATCAACTTCTTCTGGAACGTCGGCCAACAGGTCTGAGGCCAGCCACGCTCCGAAACACATTGGGAGGTTTGTGATGGGTGTCTGCGATGTTCCCGTCATCTCAACGGTCTGCGACGCCGCCGGAGAAGCCGCCGCCACCCTCGTGTCGGCGCCCTTCGACTGGCTGGCCTCCACCATGGGACAGGCCGCCGGATGGCTCATCGAGGCCATGTGGAAAGTCTTCGACTCCACCACCCTCGTCGACGTCACCGCAGACGGCTACCTGGACGTGTACAACCTGCTCTTCGGCATCGGCGTGTTCATCGTCCTGCTCTTCTTCTGCTTCCAACTCATCCTCGGCCTCATCCGCCGCGAACCCTCCGCCTTGTCGAGGGCAGCCCTCGGTGCGGGCAAAGCCGTGCTCGGCTCCTTCCTCGTCATCACCCTGACCGCCACAGCCCTGGAGATCGTCGACCAACTCTCGATCGGCATCGTCCAAGCCGCCGGGGAAACCACCGGCACCATGGGCGACAAGATCGCCCTCCTCACCGCTGGCCTCACCGCGATCAACATCAGTGCTCCAGGGGTGGGGGCGATCGTGACGATCTTCCTGGCCGGGCTCATGATCTGTGCCGTCGCCATCGTCTGGTTCAGCCTCCTGATTCGCAAGGCACTGCTGCTGGTGGCGATCGTCCTGGCCCCCGTCGCGTTCGCCGGTGCCGCGTGGGATGTCACCCGCTCTTGGATCGGCAAGTGGGCGGCCTTCGTCGTGGCATTGATCGTCTCCAAACTCGTCCTCGTCGTCGTATTCCTCATCGCCATCACCCAGGTCGCGACACCGATCGAGGCAGACCTGTCTGCGGTGACCGAACCCATCTCCGGAATCGTGCTGCTGTTCATCGCCGCGTTCGCCCCCTACATGGTCTACCGGTTCATCTCCTTCCTCGGCTTCGACCTCTACCACGCCATGGGCACCGAACAGGAAGCCAAGAACGCCCTCAACCAGCCCGTCCCCGTCCCGTCGAAGCCGCAAACCGATGGGGTGAAGAAGGTCCTCGACGGCGGCGACGGAGGAGGCTCCGGACCAGGAGGCGGAGGAGGTGGCGGAGCTGCGCCGCCCACCGGCGGAACACCACCCACGCAGGCCGCACCTGCCGCCACCACTGAAACCGCAGGAGCCGGGGGCGGTGCTGCCGCGGCAGCAGGGCCCGCCGCCGCGGTCATCGTCGGTGCTGAAGTCGCCGAAACAGCCGCAGAGGCTGGACCCACGCTCGGCCACGAGGTCGGCGACCAAGCCGAGTCGGCCGCGGACGCCGCCGACCAGCCAGGAAGCACCCCGCCACCCGAGCAGAGCGACCCGGGCGCCCCACCGCCGTCGACGCCGCAGCCGAACCCGCCGTCGAGTGACCCCGCACCACCGCAGGGCCCGCCACCCGCCGAGCCGAAGCCACCGGCTGATCCGCCCGCACCCCAGCCGCCCAAGGAGTGAGCACCATGACGTCAAGCACTACTCCCGGGTCTGACCTGGTGCCAGTGAAGTTCTCCCGGCTGACCCGCCGCGGGGTCCTCCTCGGACTCTCACTCACCCAACTGATCACATTGGGTATTGGGGTGGCGTCCCTGGTGTGGGCGTTCTACGCAGGCGGCGGCCTCCTCATCGTGCTGACCGCACCCATCTGGGTCCTGTCCGCAGCGCTCACTTGGATACCGCTGGCCGGACGCCCGATCGTCGAATGGGTACCCGTGGGTTGCTGGTGGATCTGGAAGACCACAGGCGGGCAGCTGCTCTACCGCCGCCGCATCGTTCGCCCCCGCCCCGCGGGCACCCTCGCCCTACCCGGGGACACCGCCCGGCTGCGCGAATACCGCGACCCCATCACCGGGGCAGGAATGATCCACGACCCCACCGCTGCCACACTCACCGCCGTCATCGCGGTCACCCACCCGGCATTCGTGCTACTGGACCCCGGCGAGCAGGAACGCCGCGTCACCTCCTGGAGCCGGGTGCTGGCCACCGTATGCCGCTCCGGACGGGTCTCCATGCTCCAACTCCTGGAACGCACCCTGCCCGATTCCGGCACGGGCCTCGCCGAATGGTGGTCCACCCACGGCACCCATGACTCGTCCTGGGCATCGACGACCTACAGCGAGCTGATCGACCGGGCCGGACCCGCAGGCGAACGCCACGCCACCACCTTGTCACTGTCCCTGGACATGAAAGCAGCCGCCCGACAGATCCGCACCGCAGGCGGCGGAATCCGAGGCGGTGCCGCCGTCCTCCGCCAAGAAATGAACACCTTCGTCGCCGCCCTACGCTCCGCAGACCTCGCCCCCTCCGCCTGGCTCACCTGCGGGCAGATCGCCGTCATGCTGCGCTCCGCCTACGACCCCGCCGTCGCCGCCACCCTGGAACGTCACGGGGAACTCGGCCAGAACCTCGCCACCGCAGGACCCGTCGCCGTCAACGAATCCTGGAACCGGCTCCGCACCGACTCCGCCCACCACGCCGTCCTCTGGATCAGCGAGTGGCCGCGCTCCATGGTCTACCCAGGGTTCCTCGCACCCGTCCTGCTCTCCAATGGCATCCAACGATCCTTCTCCCTGCTGTGTACCCCGATGCGTTCCGACCAGGCCGCCCGCGACATCCGCAAGAAGAAGACCGAATACATCTCAGACGCCGCGCAACGCCAGAAAATCGGGCAAATCGAAGACGCCGCCCAGACCGCCGAATACCACGACGTCCTCCAACAAGAAGCCGACCTCACCGCAGGCCACGGCATCCTCCGCTACACCGGCCTCATCAGCGTCACCGCCACCACCATCGACGGCCTCGACGCCGCAGTCGCCGCCATCGAACAAGCCGCCATCCAAGCCTCCTGCGAGACGCGCCTGCTCGTTGGCCAGCAAGCTCAGGCGTTCACCGCGGCAGCGCTGCCACTGTGTCGGGTGGTATAGCGGCGGACGTATCTTTACATCCGCAGCGTTGTTGGAGTAGCGATTGATTTCCCGTTGCCGAGCGCTGCCGACATGTAGACACCGCGGATCTGCTCGTGAAGCGTATCCCTCGACGCGGCAACAAGGCGGTAGCCGAAGTCGGCCTCCATGTACCAGCTCTCGTTGGTGCCAGCCTCAAGTCGATGAGGAAGCGCAGGACCCAGCAGTTCGTTCTGCGGAACGACGTTCATCTTCCCGCCTCTCGTGCAGAGCGCGATCCGATCCACCGTGACCGGTGCCCGACCATGGTTGGTGACTTGTACTCCGATGATCTCGGGACCATTGAAGCCCTGTTCTCGGAGGCTCTCAAAATTGCGAGGTTCTCCGGATTTCTCAACTGGACCGGTAGCGAGACCACCACGCCCCTGTACTCCGTGAAGCAGCTTTGCTTTCGGCCTTCCAGCGGATAGGAGCCACTGTGCAATCTGCCATCCAAGCGAGAGCCCTGCGACGAGAAGCGAGATGCTCGCTATGACGAGCGCAATGAAGTCCGAGTGCATGCCTCAAGCCTACGGACAGGCACCGACATCTTGACGGGACCCGTGGCGCACCTGTCTCCCACACGATCACGAGGGAGGCTGTCATGCCCACGTTCTACGATCCCGGTGCCGATGCCGGGGAAACATCTGAGGCACTGCGCGGGCTTGCGCACGCCACCCGCACCATCGACCATCCGCAGGACATGTACTCAGTGCTCGGTGATCTGCTGTCAGGGGTGAGGTCACTTCGACAGGTCCTCGACCAGCTGAGCACCGCTCACGCCAGCAACCGAGACTTGGCCTTCGACGATTACGGCGACCACGCGTCCGGCTCGGCCGATGCTCTGGCCGCTGCCGACGAACTCCACCAGACTGCGACGCTAATCGACCAGGCAGAAGACCGGCTCAATGTCGCTATGTCGGCCGCGGGGCGGATCGCCTGGCACACCGAACCCGCAACCGAACAGGTAGCGGTCCGACGCTGGGTGTCCGTGGTGTTCCTCCAAGGTTCGGAGGCCGACGAGGTCCTCGACATGATCGACCGCGGCGGCCCCGACACAGCCATGGAGTACCTGAAGAACTGGGACTACGGGGAGGAGACGACCGACGCGGCAATGGAGAACGGTCACGTCTACGACCTGCCGCCCGCGGGTGTTCTGGATCGGGAGGTCCGTGACGGGGACTACCAGATGACCTACAACCACTCCTTCGGCCATGTTGGCCTCTACCGCCTCCACACCATCGAACCAGGTGACGCCCTGGAGGATCAGCCCACCCGCCGTCCCGCCATCGCCCACGCGGAATCGCTGCGAACAGTGCCGGATGGGTCCTGGTTTGAGCACCCTGGAGTCGCTACGGTCAAGCAGTCGCGGGGGCTGGGATTGTGACCAGCAAAGAACCTGAGACCCTGCACACCGCTGTCCTCGTCGCGCCAGCCCAGGAGCGTCGTCGCTTGCGTAAGCAGCGCCGCCAGGCCGCCGCCCGACTGCATGCCGAGCAGCGAGTCACCGAACGTGAAGCGGCCCGAGCGAAGGCCGACGCAGAGCGCGCCGAACGGAAAGCCACGACCTACCTGCCTGCCGCCGGCGAACCTGGGCCAGCTCAGTTGCGTTCACCCGGCCGGTTCAGACTGCCCCGTCATCAGGACACGTCCGCCACCCTTGCCGGGGCCTATCCGTTCCTCGCGGAGGGAGGACTCGGTTCCGATGGGGTGTTTGTCGGGCAGGACCTCTACTCGGGTGGCAGCTTCGTGTACGACCCGTGGGTGCTCTACGCCCGCGGCGTCATCACCGCCCCCAACCTGGTGCTGGCGGGGATTGTCGGTTCCGGGAAGTCCTCACTGGCTAAGAGTCTCTACACCCGCTCGCTGCCGTTCGGGCGCCGTGTCTACGTGCCCGGGGACCCGAAGGGCGAACACACCGCCGTCGCCGAGGCCGTCGGTGGCCGGGCGATTGTCCTCGGCCACGGGATGTCGACCCGGCTCAACCCCCTGGATGAAGGCTACCGCCCCGCAGGGATGGATGATGCGGAGTGGGCCTCCACCATCGCATCCCGCCGCCGCGACCTTATTGGGGCACTGGCCGAAACCGTGCTCACCCGGCCCCTGTCGCCGTTAGAGCACACCGCCATCGATACGGCCTTGACGGAGACCGTGCGCGGCAATGATGTGCCGATCCTGCCGATGGTCGTCGACCACATTCTCAACCCCAGCAAGGTAGCAGACCCGGATGGGCGGCTCGCTGAGGACGGGCGCCTCGTCGGCCATGCTCTGCGCCGCCTGGTTGCCGGTGACCTGGCCGGGCTCTTCGACGGACCGTCGACGGTGACCTTCGACCCCACGTTGCCGATGATCTCCCTCGACCTGTCCCGCGTTGCTGAGAACTCCACACTGATCTCCGTGCTGATGACGTGCTCCAGCGCGTGGATGGAGTCCGCCTTGCTGGACCCGGCAGGCGGGCAGCGGTGGTGCATCTACGACGAGGCCTGGCGCCTCATGTCTCACCCCGCCCTCTTGAAGCGAATGGATGCGCACTGGCGGCTGGCCCGCCACTACGGCATCGCCAACATGCTGATCTTCCACAAACTCACCGACCTGGAGAACGTCGGCGACCAAGGCTCCGCCATGCGATCCCTCGCCAACTCCCTGCTCGCGAACGCGGAGACCAGGATCATCTACCGGCAAGAATCTGACCAGCTCGGCACCACCGCCCGCACCCTGGGCCTCACCGGCACCGAGCAGAAGCTCCTGCCCGGGCTGAGCGTCGGCCAAGGCCTGTGGCGCATCAAGGACCGCTCCTTCGTCTGCCAGCACCAACTCCACCCCGACGAACTCGCACTCTTCGACACCACCACCCGCATGACCAGCAACGTCTAGAAGTTCCGCCGAATATTGACGCTTTCGGCGGGAACTTCAGGGTCCAGGTGGTTCTTCAGGGTACATCGGGGTGGATGTTCGAGGAACTTCCGTCTGCAGCCGGGAGGCGGGGGTATGGACGGTAGGCTGGGTGGTGGCGTGTCGGGAAGCCTGGTCGACGGTTCTGTTGTCGACCGCTCGGGAGTTTCTATGTCTTCGCCCACGCCTGCCCCTTCGTCGTCGCGTCGTTCGCGGCTGTTTCCCGCGCGCGGGACGTATCGTGAGGCGTTGCGTGTCGGGGCGGTGCTCCGCAAAGAGACTGTCGGCGGGATGCTGCTGGTGGTCATGGCCGCGGTCGCTCTCGTGTGGGCGAACTCGCCGTGGGCGGACGGATACTTCGCATTGCGGGACGTGCGCGTCGGGTACGCGCCGTGGCATCTGGAGTTGAGTCTGGGCGGGTGGGCCGCGGACGGGCTGCTGGCGGTGTTCTTCTTCCTCGTCGGCCTGGAACTCAAACGCGAGTTCGTCGCCGGGGACCTACGCCGGTTCTCCACCGCGGTGATCCCGATCGCGGCCGCGGTCGGCGGTGTGGCGGTGCCGGCGTTGATCTACCTGGCGATCGCCGGGCAGGACTCAGCGCTGCGGCACGGGTGGGCGATCCCGACCGCGACAGACATCGCGTTCGCCGTCGCGGTGCTCGCGGTGATCGGCTCCCACCTGCCGACACCGTTGCGGTTGTTCCTCCTCACCCTGGCCGTGGTGGACGATCTGATCGCGATCGGCATCATCGCCGTCTTCTACACCGACACCATCGATCCGGTCCCGCTGGTCCTGGCCCTGGTCACCATCGGCGTCTACGGGATGATCGCGCAACTGCATCGCCGGTTCTTCGGGCTGCACCCGTGGGCGGCGTGGCTGATCCTGCTGCCGATCGGTATCGTCGCCTGGGCGTTCATGCACGCCTCCGGTATCCACGCGACCATCGCTGGGGTGCTGCTCGGGTTCACCATCCCTGTCCTGCACCGCAAGAACGACCGAGGCGACGAGAACGGGCCGGGACTGGCCGAGCAGTTCGAGCACCGGTTCCGGCCGATCTCGGCCGGGTTCGCTGTCCCGGTGTTCGCGTTCTTCTCCGCTGGCGTCGCCATCGGCGGCCTGGAAGGGTTCGTCTCCGCCCTCACCGACCCGCTGAGCCTCGCGATTATCGCCGCGCTTGTGCTCGGCAAGCCCGTGGGCATCCTCGCCACCACCTGGATCATGACCCGCGTCGCGCGGATCAAGCTTGACCCGGCGCTGCGGTGGGTCGACCTGGCCGGGGTGGGGCTGCTGGCCGGGATCGGGTTCACCGTCTCGCTCCTGGTCGCCGAACTGACCTTCGCGAGCGACAGCACCGAGCACGACCACGCCAAAGTCGCGATCCTGACCGCATCACTGCTGGCCGCGGGTATCGCGTCGGTCGTGCTCACAGCACGCAACCGCCGCTACCGAAGGATCGCCGAGCAGGAGGCCATCGACGCCGACCACGACGGCATCCCCGACATTTACCAGACCGGCGAGCAAGACGCCGACATCGTCAAACCTTGACGGCCTAGGACCTCGCGGGACGCCTGTCGCACCTATGGTGCATGGCAGACCGACGCGGCGGTTCAGGGCTTCCCGGCGAGGTCGGGGTGTTCGAGGGTGTCGAGGTAGCGGTTGATGCTTCCGATGCCGAGGCCGAACAGGTCGCTGATGCGGCGGGCGTCGCCGCCGGTGGCGTGGACCTCGGCGAGGATGCGGTCTTCGCGCAGCTTCTGCGGGCGGATGCCGCCCTGCTGCCACGGGTAGGTCCGGTTGGCGGCCATGAGCCGGGGCGCGGAGCGCTGGTTGATGATCAGGTGCGGGTTCTGCGTGTTCGGCCACTTCGCCTGGCGGTAGTCGAGCCATCGGGTCAGGCGCTCGCGCACCGGGTCGGCGAGGGGGATGCTGCGTCCGTCGAGGGTGAGGCGTCCGTCGGTGATGTCGGTGAGCAGCAGTTCGGAGACCTGTTTCGCGGTGAGCGCGTGGAACGCGACGAGCGCCACGGCCAGAGCGATGACGGGCTGCGGCGAGTTCAGCTTCTCCCGCACCAGAGCGGTGTCCAACGGCATCGGCACGTTCGAGTTCTGCCGGGTGCCTTTCATGCCGCGCGTCGGGTTGGCGAAGATGAGCTTGCGGGCCTTGAGGGTCTTAAACAGCGACCGCAGGCCTTGCTCGGCGAGGACGCGCTGGGAGCCATTCTCGGGAAGCGCGGCGCGCACTTGCGCAGCGGTGATCTCTGCCAGAGACTGGTGCCCGGCCTCGGCCCATGCGGTGACGGCGGTCACGACGGATCGGATGCGGATGCGGATGGTCAGCGAGTCGCGGGATCGTTGCCGGGGCGCGGTCGTGGCGCCGTCGAGCAGGATCGTCATCCAGACCTCGAGTTGTTCGCGCATGATCGGCGGCAGGCCCGCGGCCTTCTTGGTGAAGTAAGCCTCGATGGGGCGGGGTCGGTCTTCGATGAGGAGGTCTGCGGCGGCGAGCACGTCGATGGTGGAGACGATGTTGCCGTCGTAGCGGGGCAGCTGGAGCACGTCGGTGGCCCTGATCTTCGCGGTCGGGGAATCGCGGAGGGTCTGGAGCAGGCGCAGGGAGCGGATCACGTCGTTGCGCTGGCGGACGCTCCAGCCGAACGTCTCGGCGTGCTCGTTCACGATCGCCGCGCAGTATCGGGTCAGCTCGCTGTTGTCGATCAGCGCTCTCTGGCGCAGCATCTCGGGGTCGGGTGGCACGTCGACGAGGACGGGCTGGACCCACTCGGTCAGGGTCAGCTTCTTCGGCGGCGGTCCGGGGCGTCCCCAGCCGCCGGGCGTCTTCCATTTGTTGACGGGCTTCAGGCGGCGGGTCTTGCGCCGCTGGAAGTGCATGTTGGCGAAGAAGAGCTGCTGGCCGTGCTTGTTCGCCCCGGCCAGGTCCAGGGCGCGGCCGGGCTCTTGCAGCATCCGCGCCTGCTCCAGGCACAGCCGGCAGGCGCCTTGCTCGCCGATCCAGCTCTCGCGGTCGCAGTAGTCGCACACGCCCTTCGGGTAGTGGGTCTGCCACCAGCGGCACGACGAGCACATCCAGTTGCGTTGCGGATACACGCCCCACGCCAGGCACCCTTTGCAGGAGCCGACCTTCATCGGGCTGCGCGGATGGCACCGTTCGCACAGTCCCTGGCTGAAGTAGTTCTCGGCCCGGCCGCACGACGAGCACGGCGGCGGAGTGAATGGGCCTCCGGGCAGGCAGCCGTAGCAGAAGTCCACGCGGGGCTTGCTCCATGCGACGCGTTCGCTCTGGCAGGTGTTGCACAGCGGCGGCACCCGCAGCGGCGCGTCGTCGCCTGCCACCGGGCTCATACCGGAGGCTCGGAACGAGGTTTCCCGAACCGGGGCGCGACCCTGGGCGGGGTGTCGTTCTGCCCGTTGATCGTCTCCACGTTCTGCGGCCTGCGCGCGGCCACTTTCTCCGGCTCGGGCACCATCAGATCAGATGGGCTGCACTCCAGCACCACGCAGATCACGTCGAGTTCTTCCAGCCGGATCGTCGGCGGGGACCCGGCCCACCACGACGACATCTTCCCGGCGCTGATCTCCAAGCCTTCTGCGGCGAGGCGGCGGCGCATCTCGGCGGACTTCCAGATGCCGCGCTCGGCGGCTCTCATCCTCAGATTCCACTGCACGGCGCGTTCACCTTTCCTCTGCGAAGCGGGCCTCGACCCGCTGGTTGGCGTTGCGCCAGGCCAGCTCGACGTGCTCGCTGCGCACGTGGATATAGCCCGACGTCGTGGACAGCCACTGATGCCCCAGCAGCTCCTGGATCGCTTTGAGGTCCATCCCCGACCCATACAACGAGGAGGCGCAGTAATGCCGCAGCACATGAGGCGTCAGCCGACCCGACCACGCCGGCAGAAACCGATCGGTCTGGACCGACAGGCCCCGCCGCAACGAGAAGTCGCTCACTCGTCCGCACCGGCCCAGGTCTTCATCGAACCGTTCGGATGGGAGCATCGGCGCGTCCGGGTTGTCCCAGTCCTCGCCGAACTGGTGACGCACCTCTCCCAGCCACCAGTCGATGAGCTGGTCGGCACCGTTGATCGCAGGGACCAGGCGGGCCTTGAAGCCGCGCCCGCGCGAGCCCTTCCCGAACCGCACATGCAGCTTCCCGAACCCGCCGAGGTCTGGCCGCCAGTCGCGGATATCGAGCATCACCGTCTCGGTGATCCGCAGGCCGAGCCTGCGCCACAGCGACGCGGCGAAGTAGTCCCGCGCGGCGGGCAGGTACTTCCGCGCCTCGGGGATCGAACTGCGCCAGCTCGCGAACAGCCCGTCGACTTCGGCGTCGGACGGCGGCACCCGCACCTTGCCCAGCGATGCACCGGACTGCCGGTTGAACTCGTCAATCGGCTGCTCGACCACAACGCCGGTCATCCGGTGAATCTGGCCTTGATAGCGGGCGACGACGAACTCGTAGAACAGCGCCAGCGCCCCGGCCTTGCCCGCCCGCGTGCTCACCGCATGGCCCATCCGCCGCTGCTCGGCCAGAAATCTGTCCGCGTCAGCGAACGACGCCTCCCACAGCGGCCCGGTCAACGACCGGGCGAACTCGATGATCGTCGCCCGGGTCGTGCGGATATGCCCATCGCTCAGCCCGGCGGCAGCCATCGCGATCGCGTACTCGTCGACGATCTCCTGCTCGAAGTCCTCGACATCCTGCGCAGTTCGCAGCACCTCGTCGTCGCTGGCACCGCCGCGGAGCGCGACGAGTCTCATGGACCCTGCTGTTCACGCTGGCCGACCATACGTCAATCCTACCGACGAACCATCAGCCACAGTGACCATTCCTCACCGCGAGTCGGACGCGCAAGCAACCTGCAACCACAAGAAAACCTGGCTCGATCCAGCCCCAGACGAAGAGCGGAACTTCAATGCATGGAGATTGACTCCCGTAAGTTCACAATTCCTGAAGCCGGCTAGGGCGGCAACTCACGGGTCGAGGGCCGCTTTCAACGGTATCTGGACCCGTGGATTCCCGGAAGGATCAGGCGGGGACTGCGGCGATTCGCGCGGCGGCATCCCAGGCTTGCGCAGCGACTTGCACGGCGTCCCACGGGGAGCCGAGCGGGGGCGTGTAGGAGAGGTCGAGGTCGGAGAGCTGGTCGATGGTGAGCCCGGCATACAGGGCGGTCGCGTAGGTGTCGACGCGCTTGGCGACCTCGGTTCCGCGCCGCCCGACGAGCTGCGCGCCGAGCAGCCGCCCATCGCGGGTGTCGCCAGTGATCCGGAAGTGGACCGGGTGCGCGCCCGGGTAGTACCGCTTGTGGTCGTCCGCCGCTGCGGCGGTCGTGGACGGCGCGTACCCGGCGTTCTCAGCCTCATCGTGGCGCAGGCCGGTGCGGGCGGCGACGAGGTCGAAGACCTTGACGACCTGGGTGCCGACGGAGCCTTGGAAGGCGCGGGCGCCGCCGATGGCGTTCTCTCCGGCGATGCGGCCCTGCTTGTGGCTGGTGGTGCCGAGCGGCAAGTAGGTGATGCCGAGGAGGCGGTGATGCGTGACGACGCCGTCACCCGCAGCCCACACATGCGGGATGCCGGTGCGCATGTGCTCGTCGACGACGACCGCGCGCCCGGCACCGAGCGTCGCCCCGGCAGACTCGAGCAGCGCCGTGTTGGGGCGCACGCCGACGACGACCAGCACAAGGTCGGCCGTCTGCTCGAACGGCTGACCCTGGCGGGTGCCTGTGACGGTGAGCCCACCCGGGGTCTTCTCGATCCCGGTGACGGTCGTGTTCACCACGACGTCGACGCCGTGAGCGGTGAGCTCCTCGTGGACGAGGGCGCCGAGCTCGGGGTCGAGGGTGGAGAGCACTTCGGGTCCGCGCTGGAGCTGGGTGGTGTGGATGCCGCGGGCGGTGAAGGCCTCGGCCATCTCCAGGCCGACGTAACCGGCGCCGACGATGATCGCCGTCTGCGGTTGCCGTTCGGTGAGGTCATGGTCGAGGGCGAAGGTGTCGCCCATCGAGTGGATCACATGCACCCCATCCGCCGGGGTGAGCGCGTCGAGGCCGGTGATGCCGGCGTGGGACGGAAGCGCACCGGTGCCGACGATGAGCTCGTCGTAGGCGATCTGCTCCTCGGCCCCGTCCTCGCGGCGGACGGTGAGCCGCTGGCCTGCGACGTCGATGCCCGTGGCGAGGGTGTTCAGCCGCAGGCTCATCCCGGTGGCCTCCAGGTCGGCGGCGGTGCGGTGGGCGAGGGACTGCCAGGGCTGGACCTCGCCGGTGAAGTAGTAGGGGATGCCGCAGATCGAGAAGTTCGGATACGCGTCGGCGACCACCACGGTCACGTCGGTGGTGGGGTCGAGCTCGCGGGCGCGGAGCGCGGCGGAGATGCCGGCGTCGGAGCCGCCGATAATCGCCAGGTGGGTCATGAGGATGCCTTTCGGGTGGGGAAGAACAGCAGTACCAGTGCGATGCCGATGGCGGCGCCGACGGCTTGTGCGGCGAGGAACGGGAGGACGGAGGCCGGGCCGATGCCGGCGAAGGTGTCGGTGAAGAGACGCCCGATGGTCACCGCGGGGTTGGCGAACGAGGTGGAGGAGGTGAACCAGTACGCCGCCCCGATGTACGCGCCGACCGCGGGGGCCACGGCCGTGGCACGGCCGGTGCGGACCAGGGCGAAGATGACGAGCACGACACCGGCGGTGGCGACGACCTCGCCCAGCAGCGTCCCGGGCGTCGCCCGCGCGGTGGTGGAGATCGCGGTCGGGGTCTCGAACATGACGTTGGCGAGCACCGCCCCGCCGATCCCGCCCGCGAACTGCGCGACGAGGTAGACGGCGATCGCGACCGGGGTGTGCCGGGTGCCGAGGGCGCGGTCGGCGAGGGTGACCAGCGGGTTGAGGTGCGCGCCGGAGACCGGCTGGAAGATCGCGATCAGCACCGCCAGGCCGAGTGCGGTGGCGAGGGAGTTCTCCAGCAGTTGCAGGCCGACGTCATACGGCGACAGCCGCTGCGCGGCGATGCCGGAGCCGACCACGACCGCCACCAGGAGCCCGGTTCCCAGGGCCTCGGCGGCGGCGCGGCGCCACAGGGTCGCGGTCACAGGACGGCCCAGCCGATCAGTCCGGCGGCGATGACGACGACCCAGGGCGGCACCTTCCACATCAGCAGGGCGACGAACGCCGCCACCGCGACGGCGAGGGCCGGGATGGAGGTGATGCCGTCGGTGAACACGGGCGTGTAGAGGGCTGCGGCGAGGATGCCGACCACGCCCGCGTTCACGCCCATCAGCGCCCGCTGGACGCGGGGTGCGTGGCGGAGTTGTTGCCAGAACGGGAGCGCGCCGAGCAGCAGCAGGGTGCCGGGCAGGAAGATCGCGATCAGCGCGATCCCCGCACCGGCGAGCCCGTTGGGCGGGGTGTTCATGATCGTGCCGAGGTAGGCGGCGAAGGTGAACAGCGGACCCGGGACCGCCTGGGCGGCTCCATAGCCGGCGAGGAACGCATCCGGGCTGACCAGGCCGGTCTGAACGGTGTCGGCTTCCAGGAGCGGCAGGACGACGTGGCCGCCGCCGAAGACGAGCGCTCCGGCCCGGTAGAACCCGTCGACCATCCGCGCGACCGGGTTCCCCGTCGCGGCCAACAGAGGCAGCAGCGCGAGGAGCGCGCCGAAGACAGCGAAGCAGGCGAGGCCGACCCAGCGCGGCACCCGCACAGTGAACGGTGCCTCATCCGATCCCGCTGGCGTGCCGGCGCGCAGCCAGAACAGGCCGGCGAGGGCTGCGGCGAGGATGACGGCGACCTGGGTGAGAGGGCTCGGGATCAGCAGCACGACGATCATCCCCGCGGCGGCGATCGTTGCCCGCTTCGCGTCCGGGGTGAGCGTGCGGGCCATGCCCATCACGGCCTGGGCGACCACAGCGACCGCCGCAGCCATCAACCCCTGAATCCACCCGGCCCCGGACACGTCGCCGAGCGAGGTCAGCCCGTAAGCGAAGGCGACCAGCAGGACCGCCGACGGCAGCGTGAACCCGACCCACGCCGCCAGCAGCCCGGCGAACCCGGCGCGCTGCAGGCCGATGGCCATGCCGACCTTGCTGGACGCCGGTCCGGGCAGGAACTGGCACAGCGCCACCAGGTCCGCATACGCCCGATCCCCGAGCCACTGCCGGCGCGCCACGAACGCCTCCCGGAAGTAACCCAGGTGCGCGACCGGGCCGCCGAACGAAGTCACGCCGAGGCGGAGGAACACCCAGAAGACCTCGGCCACAGTTCCGGGATGCGGGCGCGGGGACGCGGCGGCGATCGAATCATTCATCCCGAACATCTTGACCTGTCGGGTATGTCTCAGTCAAGATTGAGGCAATGAACAGTGAGAGAACTGGATTGGAGCGACGGGTCGCGTGGCACGCCGCCCTCGCCGATACCGCCCGGTTGCGGATCGTGGACCTGCTCGCCCTCGGCGACCGCTCACCGGGCGAGCTGCGATCCGATCTCGGCATCGCCTCGAACCTGCTCGCCCACCATCTCGGCGTGCTGGACGCTGAAGGCATCATCGCCCGCACCCGCTCCGAAGGCGACCGGCGTCGCAACTACGTCCGGCTTGCCGATCACACTGCCGTCGGGACCGGCACCGGCCTCGTGTTGCAGGCGGAGCGGGTGGTGTTCGTGTGCACCGGCAACTCCGCCCGCTCTCCGCTGGCCGCGGCCATCTGGGCGAGCCTCAGCCGCATCCCGGCGACCTCGGCCGGCACCATCCCGGCGGAGCGGACTTCGAAGGCCGCCGTCACCACCGCGACCCGGCACGGCCTCGACCTCACCAGGCACACGCCCCGCCCGCTCGCAGACGTCCGGCGCGCCGGCGACCTCGTCGTCACCGTCTGCGACCGCGCCCATGAAACCCTCGGCACGGTCGGCGCCCTGCACTGGTCCGTGCCGAACCCCGGCCTGATCGGCGGGCAACACGCCTACGAGGCGGCGTTCGCCGAACTCGACCGCCGCGTCCACGCCCTCACCCCGCGGGTGGCCGCCTGAGCCCTGCGAAGGAGCAGTCATGACCACGAACGGCGCCCTGCCGACGATCGGCGCCGAGCACGCCCTGCACTCCGCAGCTCTCCGGCTGTCGGAGGAGTTCGAGGGGGTGTTCGGGCGGGAGACGATCGACCGCTTCCTGCATGCTTCCTACGCCGACCTCGCGAAGCGGGCGACGGTGGCGAACTTCCTGCCCGTGCTCACCGAGAAGTTCGCCCGCCAACGCCTCAAGGCCCTGGCCCGCACCGAGGGGATACGGGTCGACGGGAAGCCGACCGTGCTGTTCCTGTGCGTGCACAACGCCGGAAGATCGCAGATGGCCCTCGGCTTCTTCCAGCACCACGCCGGCGAGCAGGCGGTCGGCTGGTCGGGCGGCTCCGAGCCCGGCAGCGAGGTCAGCCCCGTCGCCGTCCAGGTGATGGCCGAGCGCGGCATCGACATCGCCGGCGAGTTCCCCAAGCCCTGGACAGATGAGACCGTGCGGGCGGCAGACGTGGTCATCACGATGGGCTGCGGGGACGCCTGCCCGATCTTCCCCGGCAAACGCTACGAGGAATGGACCCTCCCGGACCCCGCCGGCTGGACGCCGGACGGGGTGCGGCCGGTGCGGGACGCGATCGAGCAGCACGTCCTGAACCTCCTCGCCGAGCTGCACGTCCCCACCGCCCGCTGACAGTCGGCGCGGGTCAGGACCGGCGGGCCAGGACCGCGCCGGCCAGCGCAAGGCCGGCCATCACAAGCGCCATCCCCGCCGTGCTGCCGGTGCCTGCGGCCACGAGCGGGCCGACGGCCGGAGCGATCGCGGTGGCGATCGTGACAGGGGCGGCGAAGGCGCCGTTGATCGCCCCGTAGTTCGCCGTGCCCCACCGGTCGGCGACCGCGGAAGCGTTCACCAGGGTCAGCGCCCCGCGCACCGCCCCGGCGAGCACAGCGATCACGATCAGCAGCCATTCCGGGCCCGGCACGATGCCGAGCAGCAGCAGGCAGATCGCGGAGAGCGCGCCGACCGCGGCGAGCACCAGCCACGGCGCGGTCCGCCTCGGCAGGGCGACGAACAGGAGCCGTCCGGCCACCTGCCCGGCGCCGATCATTCCGAGGGCGAGGGCGGCGAGCCCGTAGTCCATGCCCTTTTCGGTGAACAGCGGGATCGCCGCCAGCGTCACCGCGTAGAGGGCGAGCATCGTCGCCAGCGTCGAAAGCTCTAGGAACCAGAACCGGGACGTGCGCAGCACCATGGCGACCGTGTGCTCCGCCCCCGATCTCGCGTGTGTCAGGGGCGCCCAGCGGGACTCGAGGGAGAACCAGTGGATCGGGATCGTCACCACCGCGAGGATGCCGGCCAGCACGAGGAATGTGCTGTGCCAGTCCAGCACCGACAGCAGGGCCGCGGTGAGCGGGGCGAAGATCGTCGATGCCAGCCCACCCGCGAGCGTGAGGATGAGCAGCGGAGTATGGCGCTTGTCGCCGTGGCGGCGGGTGATGACGGTGAAGGCGGCCTGGTAGAGCACCGCGGACTCCGCGACCCCGACGATCATCCACCCGACCCCGAACACGACCGGGTTCGGGGCGAGCGCGACGATCACGAACCCGGTCACGCCGAGCATGGACCCGGCGGTCATCACCAGGCGCGGGCTGCGGTGATCCAGCAGCCGGCCGATGACGATCCCGCAGACCGCGGAGACGATCAGGCTCGCCGAGTAGAGCCCGGTCACCAGCGGCAGCGGCCACCCGGTCTCCTCGGCGATCCGAGGGCCGGCGACGATGAGCCCGTAGTAGAGCACACCCCAGCTGACAACCTGCCCGACCGCCAACGCCGCCAGCCGCACACCCAGCCCCGTCCGCGCCTCCGGTGGTGGGGCGACGACGGTCTCGGTCACAGCAACGACGCGGCGGGGGCGCGGCCGATCTGGAGCACCTGCGGGGCGCAGCAGGAGCCGCGCTTCGCGCCGGTCGGGTCATCGAACAGGCCCGCACCGCCGCACACCCCGGTGTCCGGCAGCACCAGCTCGACACGAGCCGCGGCCTCGTGGTCGCCGGCAAGCGACGCGGCGATGGAACGGACCTGCTCGTAGCCGGTCATCGCCAGGAACGTCGGCGCCCGCCCGTACGACTTCGCCCCGACCAGGTAGAACCCCGGCTCGGGCTGAGCGAGGTCGGCCGCGCCCGTGGCGCGCACGGACCCGCAGGAGTGCAGGTTCGGGTCCACATCCGCAGCAATCGAGCGCACCGCCTGCATCCGGTAGTCCAGGTCGAGTCGCACTTCCGACAGGAACGACAGGTCCGGGCGGAACCCGGTGAGCACCACCACCCGGGAGGCGGGGACGAGGGTGCGGCCGTCCTCGGCGACGAGGACCGCGCCGTCGTCGGTCTGGTCGATGCGGTCGGTGCGGAACCCGGTCACGAGTTGCACCAGCCCCTTGTCGACGGCGTATTTCGCCCGCAGGCCAAGGGCGCCGCGGGCCGGCAGGGCGTCCTGGTCGCCGCCGCCGAAGACCTGCCCGACCGTGCCGCGGCGCAGCACCCAGGTCACCCGGGTTCCCGGGTGGTGCCGGGCGATCCGGGCCAGCTCGATCACCGCCGTCAGCGCGGAGTGTCCGGCACCGACGACGACCGTGTGAACCCCGGCATAGGCGGCATCGGCGAACGCGGGAATCCGGTACGACACCAGCCCCGCCGCGGCCGCCGCCTGCTCGCCGAGGGCCGGCAGCCCGTCCGCGCCGGCCGGGCTCGGCGTCGCCCAGGTGCCGGAGGCGTCGATCACCGCCTGCGCCTCGATCCGCGACATCCTGCCGTCGGCGTCTTCGACGTGGACGACGAACGGCTGCTCGGCGCGGCCGGCGTCCACCAGCAGGTCCCGACCCGTCCGTCCTACCCCGGTCACCCGCACGCCGGTGCGCACCCGGTCCCCGAGCGCGGCGGCCAGCGGGACGAGATAGCCGGCGAGCCACTCGGCCCCGGTCGGATACCCGGAGGTCCGCGACCGCCATCCGGTCGTCGCGAGCAGGCGGGCCGCGGCCGGGTCGATCAGCTCAGGCCACTCCGAGAAGACCCGCACATGCCCCCACTCGGACACCGCAGCCCCCGCCGTTGCGCCCTGCTCCAGCACCAGCGGCTCCAGGCCGCGCTCAGCCAGATGCGCTGCGGCAGCCAGACCCTGCGGCCCGGCGCCGATCACCACGACAGGAAGACCCACAACTCGCTCCTCGTATCGACTAACATCAATGCATCGAGAATCCTCGATACATCGACAGATGTCAATACGACTGGCAGGATGGGGCACATGACCAGCACCCTCCCGATCCGCCCAGCCGACATCGCCTGCTGCGGCACCGTCGCCGGCGGCGAGCTGGAAGTCCCGCAGGCCGAGCGCATCGCCCGCGTCTTCAAGGCCCTTGGCGACCCCACCCGCGTCCGCCTGCTGTCCCTGATCGGCGGTAGCGAGAGCGGCGAGATGTGCATCTGCGACCTCACCGAACCTGTCGGCCTGTCCCAGCCGACCGTCTCCCACCACATGAAGCAGCTCGTCGACGCGGGCCTCGCCACCCGCGAGCAGCGCGGCAAGTGGGCGTACTACCGGGTCGTCGATGGGGCGCTGGAGAACGCCGCCCGTAGCCTCCTGCCGGAGTAGCCAGGAGCCGCCGTGAGGCCGTGAGTTCACGAATCCTGGCAATCGATCAAGAATCCGGCAGCACTTTCACGAATCCGGGTGTTCTTTCACGAATCCCGTAGCGGGCGATCCGCCCCGCGCACCTGCCTGACATGGCACATCACGCAGAATCACTCCCCGACGAACTCACGGCAGTTGGGACAAAAGTTTAAGAGTTCGTCGAAATACTGGAGCTTTTCGCGGGAACTTGAGCACCCAATACCCTGCTTGCGCTATCTCGTACTCAAAGCTCGCGGAACCCGACGATGGCGGATGCGCATGCGCTCTCGTGAGGTTCGGCAGTTGCCGACTGTTCAGTGATTGCTGTATGGTCAGTAGATGCTGACTATTGCTTCGCGCCTCGACGTCATGAACCGGCTCGGCCGGGCCATGGCGGACCCGACTCGTTCCCGGATCTTGATGACGCTGCTGGGCGGCCCCAACTATCCGGCCGTGCTGTCGCGTGAGCTGGAGTTGACTCGCTCGAACGTCTCGAACCATCTGACCTGCCTGCGTGACTGCGGGATCGTGGTCGCTGAGCCCGAGGGTCGGCAGACCCGTTACGAGATCGCGGACCCGCATCTGGCCGCGGCGCTCACCGCGCTTGTGGATGTGACGCTGGCGGTCGACGAGAGCGCGCCGTGCATTGACCCGGCCTGCTCGGTCCCGGGCTGCTGCGACAAGCGCGAGGAGGCCGGGGCATGAGCGCGGCATGCGGCTGCGAGCACGACGCTCCCAACGCGGCCGAGGAGCGCGAGGAAGCCGAGCGCCCCTGGTGGCGCGACCCCGCGATCCTCGTCCCGATCATGTCGGGAGTCTTCTTCCTCGCTGGGCTTATTACGGAGTGGACAGCTGGCGAGAGCGCCGCTGCCGAGGTGACGGCGCTGGTGCTTTTCTGGGTCGGCCTGTTGCTGGGTGCGTGGACGTTCGCTCCCGGGGCGCTGCGGGGCCTGTTCACGAAGGGCAAGCTGGGCATCTCCCTGCTGATGACGATCAGCGCCGTCGGCGCTGTGATCCTCGGCTACGTCGAGGAAGCGGCCGCGCTCGCGTTCCTCTACTCCATCGCCGAGGCGCTGGAGGACAAGGCGATGGACCGCGCCCGCTCGGGGCTGCGCGCACTGCTGAAGCTCGTGCCCGAGACGGCCACCGTGATGCGGGGCGGCACCGCCGTTGAGGTTCCCGCCCGGGAAGTAAAGGTCGGCGACGTCCTGCGGGTCCGCCCCGGTGAGCGGGTCGCCACCGATGGCACCGTGTCGTCGGGCCGCAGCAGCCTCGACACCTCGGCCATCACCGGCGAGTCGATCCCGGTGGACGTCGCCGTAGGTGATCAGGTCGCTGCCGGGTCGATCAACGCCTCCGGCGCGCTGGAGATCACCGCGACCGCCGACGGTGCGGACAACTCCCTGACGACCCTGGTGGGACTGGTCGAGCAGGCGCAGCAGGACCGAGGCCAGCGGGCCCGCCTCGCCGATCGGATCGCCCGGCCGCTGGTGCCCGGCGTGATGGTCCTCGCCGTGCTGGTCGGCGTGCTCGGCTCGCTGCTCAGCGGCGACCCTCAGACGTGGATCACCCGTGCCCTGGTCGTGCTTGTGGCCGCCTCGCCGTGCGCGCTGGCGATCGCCGTTCCTGTGACGGTGGTCTCTGCGATCGGCGCGGCCAGCCGGTTTGGCGTGATCATCAAGAGCGGGGCCGCGTTCGAGCGTCTGGGCTCTCTGCGCAGGATCGCGGTCGACAAGACCGGCACCCTGACCCGTAATGAGCCCGCGGTCACCGACGTCGCCACAGTCGCCGGGGTCACCCGCGAAGACATGCTTGGCTGGGCCGCGGCGCTGGAGCAGCAAAGCACGCATCCGCTTGCCACCGCCATCACCGAGGCGGCGTCGAGTGTGCCCGACGCGGCCGGAGTGGTTGAGGAGCCCGGCCACGGCGTGACCGGGCAAGTGGACGGCCACGAGATCACAGTAGGCAGCCCGCGATGGATCGCTCCCGGCGTGCTGTCCGACCGGGTCTCGGCGATGGAGGCCGAGGGGCAGACCTGCGTCATGGTCGCCCGCGACGGCGACCTGGTGGGCGCGATCGGCGTCCGCGACGAGCTGCGGCCCGAAGCGCCTGAGGCCGTCGCCGCGCTTCGTGAGCAGGGCGTCGAGGTCGTCATGCTCACCGGGGATAACGTTCGCACCGCGAACGCCCTGGCGAAGATCGCTGGCATCGCCGACGTGCGGGCCGAGCTGCGCCCAGAGGACAAGGCCTCAGAGGTCAAGGCATCGGTCGCGCAGCGGCCGACCGGCATGATCGGCGACGGCATCAACGACGCCCCGGCCCTGGCCTCGGCCACGGTCGGGATCGCGATGGGCGCGACCGGGTCCGACGCCGCGATCGAGTCCGCCGACGTCGCCTTCACCGGCCACGACCTGCGCCTCATCCCGCAGGCGCTGCAGCAAGCCCGCCGCGGCCGGGCGATCATGAACCAGAACATCGTGCTGTCGCTCGCGATCATCACCGTGCTGCTGCCTCTCGCGATCACCGGGGTGCTGGGCCTGGCCACCGTCGTGCTCGTGCATGAGGTCGCCGAGGTCGTTGTCATCGCCAACGGCCTGCGCGCAGCCCGCGCCGAGAAGGTCGCGCTGGCTGCACCCGCGGAGTCGCATTCCGCGTCGCTGGCGAGGGTTTGATCCCACATCATCACGAACAACGATCTTGAGAGGAAACTTCGGCTTGAAGATCACGTTCCAGTCCTTCGAGGGCTGTCCGAACCGGGAACTGCTCAACCAGCGGCTCGCGGAGACACTGCGTGGCCGCGGCGACGTGACGGTCATCCATCAGAACATTGAGACTCCCGAGGATGCCGTTCGTTGGCTTCCATGGCTCCCCGACGGTCCTGATCGGTGGGATCGACCCGTTCGCCGACGTCAGCACGGTTGTCGGTCTCGCCTGCCGGTTCTACCGGACTCCCGACGGTCCAGCCGAGGTCCCGACCATCGAGCAGCTGCGCGACGCGATCCAGCGCGCATCCCGGGTGTAGGTCCAGGCGAATCCGAGGTGAGCCCCGGCAACAGTCATCGCTAGCGCGTACTCGTCGACGAGCTTCTGCTCGAAGTCCTCCGCATCTTGGGCGCTGCGCAGCACCTCGTCAACAGCGCCGACCCCGTTCGGCTACTCACCGCGTGAGAGCCCCCACCAAACAACGAACAACCAACACGGCCAAAAACGAAAGACATCTGCATGACACCACAGGACTTGAGCTGTCGTCCTGACACGGAGAACCTTGCACCACGTGGGAAGTAGATCCCTCGGCCAGCCAGGGCGTCAGAACAAACTTGAGTGCATGGAGATTTGAGCCGAGGGGTATCCGGTCCACCTGTTGGACATGAGCATTCACCACAGCCACTCCGCCGACCCCGACGAAACACCGGTCAGCCTGCCGCTGGCCGTCATCACGGTCGATTCGTACGGTGTCCTCACCGTCACCCTGGACGGCGCCGACTACCCACCAACCTCGCCAACCCGTCCGTGGACGAAGGCACGGTTCGGCGAACTGCTCGATGTCCTCACCGTGGACCGAACGCAGACCATTCGAGTCGAGATTCATGAGTCCGACGGCAGCACCTTCACCGACATCATCCGTGCCGCCCGCACCGCCCATCCCGACCCAGTCGACGGACCACCGATGCCTCGTCGGGCCCGGCACCGCCACGCACCCGAAACCACTGAGGTGACCGGAGCCGGTTTCAACCCTGGCGAGGACGTCACTGTCGCTCTCATTCGGAGCGCCGTAGAGGCGACCGCGGCGGGGGCCGTACGTGTGGCACTGAATCTCGGGGAACTACCCTCACGAGGTGCCGACGTCCTACTGGTCGGGACCACCTCGGCGCGGATCGTGACGCGGCGAGTGCCATGAGCACGCAGCACCAGTCCAGTTCGATGGGTGACGAACTGACGAACATCCTCATGGTCGGGCTCGCCGCCCTCTTCGGCCTCATCTTCGCCATCCGTGGTGCAGGGTCCGTCGCTGCATTCGTCACCGGCGCCGACCAACCAGAGGCGGGAGTCGCCGGTGGGCTGGCCGTCCTGTTCAATCCCGGCGATCCAGCGGGCGCGCTCCACGCCGACGGTCTCAACCCCATCGCCTACTGGATCACCCTGACACTCATGCTCGGCCTGCTCGGGGCAGCAGGAGCCTGGGGGTGGATGAGGTGGCGACGGCACTCCCGCGCGGTCGATGTGGACCCGCACCGCCTGGCCGGGACCGCCACAGGCCACGAAGTCGCCACAGCAGCCTCAGCGAAAGCACTGGTCCACCGCGCCGGGACACTCCGCCCGTCCCTCAATACCCCCGAGCCTCACGATGTCGGGTTCTTGCTTGGGCAGTCGAAGGGCAAACAGGTGTGGGCCAGCGTTGAGGACTCCATCCTCCTCATCGGCCCGCCCCGCTCCGGCAAGGGCCTGCACATCGTCATCCCGGCGATCCTCGACGCACCTGGTGCCGTGGTCACCACCAGTACCCGGCCCGACAACCTCACCGCCACACTCCGCTCCCGGCAAAAGGTCGGGCCCGTCGCCGTGTTCGACCCCCAACACCTGGCCGAGGGCGTCCCCGCAGGGCTGCGCTGGTCACCGATCCGCGGCTGCGACGACCCACTCACGGCCATGATCCGCGCCACCGGGCTCGCCGCCGCGACCGGCCTCGCCGACGGAGGAGTCGATGGAGGCGGGTTCTGGGAAGGAAAGACCCGCGTCGCCCTGCAAGCCCTTCTGCACGCGGCCGCATTGGATCACCGCACGCCCGCCGAACTGTTCCGCTGGACCCTTGATCCGTCGGCCGCGGCTGACGCTGTCGCCATCCTCACCGGTTCGCCCCGCTCAGCGACAGGTTGGGCCGAATCACTGGAAGCCATGATTGACGCCGACCCGCGCACCCGCGACTCCATCTGGCAAGGCGTCTCCCTGGCGCTGGCAGCCCTGGCCGATCCCCGCGTCCTCGACGCCGTCAGCCCAGGGCCCGGTGAGCAGTTCGATCCCGAAGCCTTCATCCGTGACAAAGGCACCCTCTACCTGCTCGCCACCGGCGCCGGGGCAGGCAACAGCGCCGCCCTCGTTGCCGCGTTCGTGGAAGACCTCGTCGAAACCGCGAGGCGTATGGCCGCCCGCAGCCCGGGCGCACGCCTCGACCCACCACTCCTGCTCGCCCTGGACGAAATCGGCAACCTGGCACCGCTCCCATCCCTACCAACGCTGATGGCTGAAGGTGGAGGCACCGGGATCACGACCATGCCCGTCCTCCAGTCCCTGGCCCAGGCCAGGGACAAGTGGAGCGAGAACCAGGCCGGAGCCATCTGGGACGCCAGCATCGTCAAGATCATCCTCGGCGGCGCCTCCAACAGTCGCGACCTTCAAGACCTCGCCACCCTCATCGGTGAACGTGACGAGTACACCGACTCCATCACCCTGGGCGACCACGGAACCCGTTCAAACCAGCGCTCCGTCCGCCGAGTGCCGATCCTGCCACCCGACCGCATCCGCACCCTCCCATTCGGCACCGGCGTGATCCTCTTGCGTTCCACCCCGCCGATCATCACCGACCTGAACCCTTGGCCGAAGCGCAGCGACGCCACGCAGCTCACGCGAGACCGCGCGGGCATCGAAGCCCTCCTGCAACGGCCGCCCAGCGCCGAGTAGTTGAACGCTGGGAAGCCGCGTGCACCTGCCTGGCACAGCGGTCCTGATCGATGGGGCCGCCCCAACCTGAAGGGCAGGAGGACAGTCCCATGGCTATCCGCACTCAGCAGTCCATCTCTGGTTTCATCGCCACCGACCCGCAGCTGACGGTGACCGATCGCGGGGAGGCTCGCTTCTACGCAAGGTTCGGTCAGGAGAACTTCCACCGCGAGGAGGATGGCTCGTTCACGAAGTTGGAGCCGAGCTTCCACAACCTCGTCGTGTACCGGGCTACCGCCGAACGTGCTTTCGAGCGTTTCGCCAAAGGCGACAGCTTCGTCGCCGAGGGCTACGCCCACGAATACTCCTACGAGAGAGACGGCCAGTCCCTGTCAGGTGAGGAGTTCGTCGCCAAAAAGATTGGCCACGACACCGCCCGCACCCGCTACGACGTCGACCGCACACCCCGCAACTCGGCAGCCCGGGAGGCCGCCCAGCGCGAGCAGGAGCGTGCGTTCGACCCTCCAGTCTCGCGGACGACCACCAATGCGCCGGTGCTCGGTCGCTGAACCTGGAGAGGAGCGCACCATGACTACTCACACGCCGGGCTTCGACGATGAGCCCGACTACGACGACACACAAAATCTGGTCGCCGAGCCCCCGCACCCGGTCAACTGGAACCTTCTGACCGCCACCGACCTGGAGCAAGAACTCCTGGAGCTGAACCGGTGGGTCGACTGGCTGCGCCACACCTACGGGCTCTCAGCCTCCGTCGTCCCGCCCTACTGGCACCGCCACCCCGAAATCCTTTGGGAACTCTCCGCCCTCCACCTGCACTGGCTGTGTGCCTACGACCCCGAGCAGAATGGCTCCGCGCCGCTGGGCTGGCACCGCGACTTCGCCGACGCCCGCCAGCGTCTGCGCGACTGGGTCACCGCCTCCGGCACCAGGCTGGATCGCGACCGTCCCACACGCCAGACCAAGTGGCCCGGGGAAGAGGCTGTCGAGCACGTGGAGGAGACTGCGATCACTGATCGGGATGCAGACTTCGTCCAGTTCGTCCTCGACGAGGTCCACCAGAGACAAGAAGCCGAAGACGCGTTCTACGCCAGACTCGACGAACGCACCGGTGAGATCCACGACCACCCCGAGAACCCCGAGGACGGGTGAGCCTGATGG
Organism: Propionibacteriaceae bacterium; assembly: GCA_032229785.1. Classification (GTDB taxonomy): domain Bacteria; phylum Actinomycetota; class Actinomycetes; order Propionibacteriales; family Propionibacteriaceae; genus Propioniciclava. The sequence continues at coordinate 53,482 of JAVTWJ010000061.1, read as the reverse complement.
TTCGCTCCTACAAGCGCACGACGGACCGGCCGGATGCCAACCGACCGGTCCGCGTGCGCTACCTCAAACGCGACCAGATCGACGCTGAGAAGGTCGCCGAAGTGCTCATCCGCATTGCCTTGCGTGCCGCGGGCAATGGCACCACAACCGGCAACGCCGGGAGCTACCTTCGTGACCTTCTCACACCAGCCCGGTAAACTGGCTTCCAAGCACAACGAACCGGCGTCGTTGGCACCAGACTCTTAAGTCCCGCACACGGGATGTTCTTCCTACTTGTTGACGTGACCGCCATCCGGCGCCCCACAAGGTCCCCCTACTGGGCCTGTGAAAGGCGGTCACCATGACACCCACGTCCCTCCCGTTCGGCATCGACATGGGCGAGCTGCGCAAGCTCGCCGCCACGGCCGCCCAGATCCAGCGCACCCCGGCCCCAGACAACACAGATGGTCTGGTGCCCGCGATCAGCTACCTGCGGGTCTCCACCAAGGACCAGGCCACCCGTAACGGCCTCGAAGAAGGCCTCTCCATCCCAGCCCAGCGGGAGGCTGCCCAGCGCAAGGCCGACCAGCTCGGCGCCGTCATCGTCAAAGAGTTCATCGAACCCGGCGAGTCCGCCAAGACCGCGCAACGCCGCGCCCTCCAGGACATGCTCGACTACGCCACCGAGAACCCCGTCCAGTACTGCATCATCAACAAGGTCGACCGCCTAGCCCGCAACCGCCTCGACGACGCGCTCATCCACGCGACGCTCCGGGATGCGAACATCAGCCTGGTCTCAGTCACCGAGAACATCGACGAGACCCCGTCGGGAATGCTCATGCACGGCATCCTCGCCTCCATGGCCGAGTTCTACTCCCTGAACCTCGCTCAAGAAGTCCTCAAAGGCATGACCCAGAAGGCCAGCATGGGAGGCACCCCGGCAAAAGCACCGCTCGGGTATTTGAACGTGCGCACCACCGATGCGAAAGGCCACGAAGTCCGCGACGTCACCATCGATCCCGACCGCGCCGACCTCGTCAAGTTCGCCTTCACCGCCTACGCCACCGGCAACTGGACCCTATCCTCCCTCGCCACCGAGTTGGAAGCCCGGGGGCTCACGTCGCGCCCCACTCCTGCGCGTCCAGCCAAGCCGATCACGACCACGGCGTTGCACAAGATCCTCACGAACCCCTACTACCAAGGCAGCGTCACGTTCAGGGGCGTCACCTACGACGGAACCCACTCGGCCCTGATCGACACCGAGACCTGGCTGCGCGTCCAGAAACAGCTTGATGACAAGAACCAGCGCGGCGAACGGCCCCAGAAGTACGACCACTACCTCAAGGGCACCCTGTACTGCTCGTGCGGCGCCAAGATGATGATCGAACGGCCCCGCGACAAGCAGGGTGACCGCTACGAGTACTTCACCTGCTCCGGGCGCCGCAAGAAGAACGGCTGCACCCGGTCCGCCATCATCACCGACCGCATCGAAGACCAGATCGAATCCACCTACAACACGAACAGCCTCACGGCCGCCGAGGCCGATCGTGTCCGCGAAGTCCTCGGCACCGTCTTCGATCAGCTCGAAGCCACCACCGACGACGAACGCTCACTCCTCCTCACGCAGAAGGAGAAGCTCGACGCCGAGCGACTCAAGCTCGTCCAAGCCCACTACGCCGACGCCATCCCGCTCGACCTCCTCAAGTCTGAACAAGACCGCATCCGCACCAACCTCGACGCCATCGAACACCGGCTGGAGAACCTCGCCACCAGCTACGAGGACGCCCACGAAGGCCTCGACCAGCTCGCCGACATCCTCACCGACCTCGGCGACGTCTACACTCGATGCGAACCTGCTGAACGCCGCATCCTCAACCGAGCCCTCCTCGACAAGATCATCCTCGACGACGAAGACCACGTTGACTACGTCCCCACAGATGCCGTCAGCGTGACGATTGCCCAAGCCAGGGCCACACAGCCGCCCGATCTGGGCACAAAAACGAACTTGCCCCGCCATCAGACGGGGCAGATTTCGAATTTCTCAACTTACGTGGAGCTAAGGGGATTCGAACCCCTGACCTTCTCATTGCGAATGGCATCCGGCCTTGTGGACGGTCGATTCCCGGGCAATATGAGGGACGCGCAGGGTGCCGGCCGTGCATGGATTGCACGGTGGGGGCAATGATGGGGCAACCGCCAGGCATGGGCCTCAGCGACTGCGTCCAGCTCGGGAAGTTGGCTCAACGCCGCCAAGGACCTCCACCCCCACGCTTGCAGGGGTGTGCGTCCGGACCCCGCAGTCCCCAGCCAACGCGCCGAGCCGCCCCCGTCAACCCCCCGTGAATGATCGAGGTTGCTGACTCGCCGTCACGCCAACGCCCGAGCACCTATCTGGCGTAGGATCGCGGCATGACTCAATTGCCCCCACCGCGGCACTTCCCCTACGTCACGAGAAGCATCATCTCGCTCTTCAACGCTGGAAAACTGACAACGGTTGATTCAATTGATGTAGAACCCCATTGGGGGCAGTACGTCCTGATCACGTATTCGGACGGCAGCCGGCGCATCACCTACGGCAATGACTTGGGGCTGAATACCGGATCAGCTGAGGAAGTCGCAAAAGACAAGGGGTATACCAAGCAGCTTCTGAGGCGGATCGCGGTCAAGTGCCCTGACGGTGTGGAGCTCATCATGCCGTGGTGGGCCCGCGACATGACTCGAAAGGTTCCCGACTCTAACGCAGCGACCACGCTTGATGATGTTACAGCGAACGCATGTCGATCAATCGAAGGATGGCTTGGATTCCCCGCTTACATAAAGCCCATCAATGGATCGAAGGGGCATGGAGTATATCGGGTGAATAATTGCGTCGAAGTGTCGGCAGCACTCGCGGAGTACGAAACAGAGCGGGTCAAGGTCGCGGTGATCGAGAAAGCGGTTGACTATCCGGATTACCGAATAGTCGTTCTCGATGGGAGACTCATTAGCGCGTACGAGCGGATCCCACTTTCTGTGACAGGTGATGGCACCCACTCCATCCTCCACCTCCTTGAAGCGAAGCAAGCAGAGTTCACCAGGCAGGGCCGCGATACGACCCTGACAAAATCCTTCGGGGCTATCGAGAAAGAGCTGGAACGCAAAGGAATGAGCCTCATTTCGGTACCTGACCCTCAACACCGACTTACTCTCCTCGGTGCTTCCAACCTGTCGATGGGCGGATCGTCAGTGGATGTTACAGATCGAATACACTCGCGCTGGGTCGAGTTGGCCCGTTTGATCGCTCAAGAAATGGGGCTACGCCTCGCCGGCGTTGATGTGGCATGCCAAGAGGTAACGTCACCCGATAGCGACTATTCGATCCTCGAGGTGAATGCAAATCCTGGACTTAATCACTACGCCATGAGTGGCAAGGCGCAAGAAGCAGTTGTACAAAAGTTATACACGGCTGTACTGAATACCGGCACACGTCCGAGTGAGGTAAAGAATCACGGTTGAGTTGCTCCCAGCACCAAGCTGGAGTCCGGATCAGCCGCCTTCGACTCAGTCCCCGACCCCCGCCAACCTGTCCTATTCGAGGCTCATTCGCGGCGAACTTGAGGAGTGTGTGACCTTGGCTATACTTCTCCCTGGCGTCGAGAGTCACCGTCTTGTGGAGGGAACAGTTCTGCTGGGTCGGGAGTCTTTACCAGCCGCCAGTCTTCCCTGCTCGACGGTGGCCGGATTAGCGCCGCCCGACGACCCCAACGGTCAGCCCACCAGGCTGTCAAGTCGGCCATGGTCTGCGCCGTGCTCTCTTCACGACCTGCAGACGTGGCTTCTGGCCCAATCCTGTTTGATAGGGGAGCAATAAAAACCTCCCTTCTAATGCCATGTTCACGCGCCATGCGCGGGTCTATCCCCAGGGCCGGCAACGTGTTGAACAGCACTTCCTTCTTGTTTCGCGGCCCCGAGCGTTTCCAGCCTCTACTTCTATTAGGTTCGGTCCGTTCGCGCAGGCGCGAATCCAAGTGCAGGAGCTTACGATAAATTTCTCCGTGAAAGTGCCCATCGCCGGAGCCGGCGGTGTATCCCAAAGATTTCCAAATCATGGACCCATCACGCTTGCGCAGCCGGTTGTAGATTGACGAACGGCCGAACGCAGATTGCGTGGTAATGGCACGAAGAAAACCGTCGTGCTCGCGTCCAGCGATCCTTGACGTTCGGCCGTGGTAACGCTCGAAGAAGTGTGCCTGAATCTCGGAAGAGGCGCAGAGCATAGCAATCAACTTCCCGCCTAGCATCGAGTCGTAGGGTGGAACTGCGCCCAAAGCGAATGCTTCCATTAGGCCTGACAAGCCAGTCTTCCGTTCTTCACGGTCCCACCCCAGCCATGCGTCCCTCGCCGCCATCGAGAACACGGGGTCAGCTAGGCCAATGATCCCGATCACCGAGCCGTGACAGCCATCGTCTACCACCAGGAAACGCATCCGGCGACCGTAGCCCTGGGAGACCGGCACCGACCAGTGGGCAGACACCCACCTCCAAAGTCGAGCCTCCGGTGTGGATCTCACTACTGGGACAAGTCGGGGCTGGACGTCGTCAGGCCGAGGTCGCACGGGTGCGAGCCGGGCAACAGCCTGCGGCTCCCTCGGTCCCCAGTGCTGTGATACTTCTTCCTGCAGCAGACGAACCTGCTCCGCGTAGATCCGCCGGATGATCACCTTGTCAAGGGCAGGGAGAGCCATCCCCTCGTCACCCAAGACGAAGCCGGAAGCCTCAAGGTGCCGGTGCACCGCGTCCCTCAGGATCACAAGCTGTCCGTTGTCGATGACGTGGCTCTCGTCAAGCGCCTCTCCCAAGGCTGCACCTCCCAACGCGGGTGATGGTAGGGTCAACCCCACATCCTACCCGAAGGACGAGCCGCCAGTGGACCTCAGCTACTTCGTGCTTAACGGCCAGAGTTACACAATCTCGGCGGAAATGCGGCACGCGCTCTCAGATCGTTTGCCTGCGCTGCCCCTTGGCCCTGGCCTCCCGGCTATACGAAAGAGGCTCTTCGTCTGCGCTGACTCCTACGGGAGGCAACGTGGGCTCACGTTGTTCGAGCCGACGGAGCACGAGTCCGCCAACTTTGCGGATGCCGTGAGAGTGGCCACGCAGCTAGAACCCGACTTATTTGCAACGTTCATCGACACCGGTGTTGGGCAGTGGGGCAGCCAACAGCGTCCTATGATCGCCTGGGTTGAGGATTGGGTTCGGGGACTTCCACTTGACACCGTTCTTTCACAGCCTCGCCTGGGTCTCACCGCAACCCAACTTCGCGGGCTCATACTTCGACTAGCAGGTTGTCTGCAGGCACTGAGATCAATCGGTGCCGTCCACGGACATATCTCGTCTCGGGACGTGATTCTTTACGAACCGCGCCCGGGTTCACTTAATCCCACTAGCTCTTTCAAGTTGGTGGACCTTTCGCAATCGAAACTTGTCACCGCGGATGAACTCGAAGAGTCACAAATAGACGAACTTCTTTTCTCCGACGATTCAGCGATCCTAGAGATCCTTGCGCAAGCCCACAACCATGTGCTGCGACAGCCCGACACTTCCTCAGAGCAACGCTCGTGGTTGAAAAACTTGGGCGACTACCTGATCTCCGCAAGTACCGACCTTGCTGGCGGCAACGCGACTGTTGATCCCGCAAGCTTAAAGGCGATAGGGGAGTCTCGGGCCACTGGCATCTCTAAACCATCTCCTTCGCTGACTCATCCATTTGACTACATAAGCGCCGAACATATCGCGAGCGACGAGCTGCTTTATCGGATTTTCGCCGATAGCTGCCCGTGGATCGAGGAGGTGTCTCGTCCTAATCCCACGCTGGTCGAAGGCCCGCGCGGATGCGGCAAGTCGATGCTTTTGAGGTGGCTCAGCATACGCACGCAGTTGGCCGGAGATCCTACGCACCGCAGGCTGGATAACTTCGAAGTGGGCGCTTTCTACGTTTCATGTACCGCGGAACTTCAAAGCCGCTTGGGTCATCTGGACAGTATTGAGAAGGCGCTGCGTTTTGAAGACCGGATCGTCCACTACTTCAACTTGGTCGTTCTCCGCGAGGTCGTGACGACCCTCCGGCTAATGTCATCGACCAACGTAACACCGTGGGGAATAGATGCGAGATTCGGGCGTAGTCTCTTCGACACATTTGCAGGCTACTTGACCGGTTCGACGACGCTCTTCGCGGGAGTCGATGCCATGGAGCAGCTGTCTGACCTTTGTGGAAAAGAGCTGAAGATTGCTCAGGACGCCCTTCGTGACGCGGAGGCTCCTGAACGATTGACGCCACCAAGTTTCCTTAGCGATCTCGCCGCTTTCCTCGCCCGCAATTCACCGTTCTTTGTCAATCACAGAGTAACGTTCTGTCTTGACGACTACTCGGTACACAGGATCCCCGAACCAGTGCAGCAAGTACTGAATCGCGTCGTTTTCGGTCTGCGCAGCGCCCACTACATCTTTAAGATCTCCGCGGAGAACCGGGGCTTCTTCCCATTTGATACCCGAGGCGCCCGCATCGACGGTGAACGGGAAATGACCAGGGTCGACATTGGCAAGGAATTTGTCAACCTAAATTCCGCCGAGGCCCCTAGGCGTTTCGCCCGGGATCTTCTTGCGAATCGGCTGGCAGCCGCTGGCTGGGAGGCAAGCCCGGAGGAGCTGATCGGCGTGGACTCCATTTCCCAGTTTGACTTCGCCAGAGCTGCCCGTGACGCAGCACACAAGAGGACTCCTCGCCCGCTTTATAGCGGGCTGCCGTGCATCGCGGATTTATGCTCCGGCGATGTGGCGACACTTCTACACGTCTACCGTCGGATCTTGGAGGCCGCCAACGCCGGCCCAGACACCAAAACACGAATAGCGGACCGGATCCAACATGATGCGATAAGATCAGTCTCTCGCGAAATGCTATCTCTAGTTCGGAGCCATCAGCCTTTTGGACAACAGATGTTGAATGTCGCGCAAGAGTTCTGTGGCCTGGCGAGATTCGCCCTTGAAAACGGTCTCGTGCAAGAGCGGGGCAGCCTTGAACCAATGAAACGGACAAGGATCGAAGTTGACGGTCTTTCTCTACCCAACCTCGAGTTGGGAGACTCTGTTGAGTCTGGCTTAGTCAAGGAGTTGATGCGGAGAGCGATCTTTATTGACATCGGCCCCGGCTCGGCGAGGCATGCGGAAAAGGTCACCACTCGCCTGATGCTCAGGCGAATATTCCTGCCCGCATTTCAGTTGAGTTTGGCGAAGAACGGCCAGTTCATGTGGAGCGAAGCAAAGTTTCTGCGTTTTCTCCAGGATCCTGCGGGCGTGCGCAGGATTGAGCAGCAAGCACTGCTACGGCAACTTGATCCTCATCAAGAACAGCCTCAGCTTGACCTTGTCGAGGATGGAGAGCGATGAGACGAGGATTCCGGCGAGTGCGCATGGAGGAGATCGTCGATCAGCTGCCCGCCGCAGAGGCCGTCATGGCGGCATCATTGCCCGCCGTTGATCTGTTCATTTGTGCACTTGGTTTCGAGGAACGAACCCCAGCTGGCATACGCGAACTGTTGGCATCGAACATCTCAGTCAAAAATGCAATCGTTGCTGTCTATGGTGGGGATTTGCTGGAGAACGAGCGTATGCGCCCTCAACTGGACGGCGCGCTCCGGTCGGTCGGTCAGGTCGAGTGGGTGCCTTTTGAGCAGGACCGGTATTCTATTCATCTAAGGTCCAAGGTCTCGCGGTTGAGTGTGGAAAGGCCGCACGTCGTCGTCGATATCAGTTCCATGTCTGGCTCTTTGATGCTCGCGACACTACGCACGGTTCTGGCCGTCGATGCACGGCTTACAGTGCTCTACACCGAGGCCGAAGCCTACGGTCCGAGGAGCCAAGATTTTGAGAACGCACGCCTCTTGTTGCAGGAAGGTAGCACCGCGGTGGACGCAGGTGTGAGTAGCATTAGATACAGCATCGACTTCCAAGGTGTTCACTCTCCAGGGTCCAGCGATCTCGTCCTGCTGGTTCCGGGTTTCGGACGCGATCGCGCGCGAGCAGCGATTAGCTATTGTAATCCTGCCTATCTATTGGCCCCCGATGGTCATGTCAAGTGGATTTTGGGTGTGCCTCCGCGTCAAGAGCATGCCTGGCGAGCGGATGCGCTCGCGGAATTGCATTCCATCCAACAGTCCGACATCGCGTGTCGCGTTCTGGATAGCGACTACAAGGAGACTCTGTCCTGCATCGATCACATCTTCTGTCATGATCAAAGCGGAGCGAATGTAACGGTCGTGCCATTGGGGACGAAGGCCCAGACACTCGGGGTTTTTCTAGCGTGCGTGGCCCGACCGGGGATACGAGTGTTGATTGCCGAAGCTGAGGTGTATCAGGCCCACCTTTATAGCCGAGGTGTACGAGAGGCCAGGGTGTTCACGTTCGGTGAGACGCGAGCTCTTGGACGTCTGCTGCAATCGGTCGATTCACTATCTGTGGTGTCGAATGATTGACACTATCACTGTCTCATCATTCGATGAGTTGCGCCGCGAGCTCGATGTATGTCCGTCTGCAACAGCTGCGCCACCAAGGGGGCAGTTCGCCGTTTTCAGAGGATGTGCTGACTACCGTTGGTCGCTTGAGCACAGCCTGAGCCGGACGCGCGGGATACCGCGTGAAAAGGAGTCGAGCATACTTCAGGCGTTTCGCCATTTCGCAACCGCGCACCTGAAACGAGATGGTGCCGACATGAATGTGTGGCAAGTCATGGCGATTGCGCAACACCACGGGACCCCAACCAGATTGCTTGACTGGTCCCTTAACGCTGACACTGCGCTACACTTTCTCACGCATAATGCACATGAGCTCGCTATTGATGGCGCAGTGTGGGTAGTGAACCCTCACGCCTTACATGAACTGCTTCCGGATGACCTGAAGGAAGGGCTGACGGGGGGGCCGGCCGTTTCGCCGGGCGTATTTCGTGAGGAACGGCTATCTTTGACGTTGGAAAGCGTCCAAGAACTGGACGCTCTTGCGACTGCGGCATTTGTTCCTGCTTTTTTTTATGAGCCGGCCTGGACTGATGAACGGATCAAGGCTCAGACGGGCATCTTTTCTGTGGTCGCCGACCCTTCCGTTGACTTTGCGTATGTGCTTAAGCGTATTCCTCAGTCAGCGCGGAAGGTTATCGTTCCGGCGGGCGTGAAGCGCGAACTCCGCGAGCGACTGGATCGCGCGGGGAACGACGAGCGCAGGTTCTTTCCCGGACTGGACGGGGTCTCTCGCTATATCGCCCGCCAGCACACCGAATGATTCTTGGGTGCAGGCAGTACTATTTCCCATCCAGTTGGGGCCATGATGGGTCGACAGGCGTGGCGGGGCTGGTGTGATTTCGCGACCTACCGTCAGCTGGCCGCACCGCAGCGGAGCGAGGAGGCGGCCAGCTTGCGTCGGCGGAGCCGGCGCCTTGATCCTGTAGAGCCAGATTCACCAACGGATCAGATGGGGCGGTTCAGGAGGATTGCCGACGATTCGTGGTTGGTGAAGCCTTCGCGGATCTTCGCGATGGCTTCCTTCCGGTGGTCGCGGAGCTGGTAGTGGACCGGCTTGCCGGACTTGAGCTCCGGGGCGCCCGTCGTGACTCGGTACCAGTTGGTCGGGGCTTCGGCGATGTCGGCCAGCCCGATCCGTTGCACCGAGTCGACGTCGGCCTTCGGCAGGGAGTGGCTTTTGTGGCCGATTCAGGACAGGCCGTAGTTGAGGAATGCCTTGCATGACGCAGGCTTTTCCGAGACTGTTGGTTCCGTGTCGATACGAATCGTCTTGCCGGCTGGCGCGAGGTCTGGAAAGGTGTAAGCCCCGCCGATGATCGTTCCAGCAGTGTCGTAACAGACGGCGCCGACACGTAGGCTCTTGAGGTCGGTATCCGATTCGTTCGTGAATCCGAAGGAAGCTCTGTAGCCCCCGTACTTGCCCTCGGCTACCTCTGTTGCCTCAAGTGTTGGCAGAGGCGCTCTAACAGGTTCTGAGAGTCCATGGGTGCTGATGGTTGCCGATGGCTCAATCCCAGAAACTTGGACCCCCGGCTTGTCGCTTAGGAAGAGTTGGACTGGGAGAACGAGCTGCTGGCCGACCCAGCTGAAGCTCTCGACCTGTTCTTCGGTTGCGATAATCTGACCATCAGAATCGAGGAAGTTGGCGGACACGGTAACGAACTCCCCGACTGCAGCTGATGAGTCCGTGGTGACGATCACGATGCCTAGGGCGCTCTGGTCGGACTGACCGAAGCCGTGATCTACGATTTGGACTGTAGGCGCCCCACCTTTGGCTCCAGAGGTCGCGTTCTGGCTGCCACCATCGCCGCCGGCGGGCGTCAAGTCCGAAGAGTTAGGCCCGGCGCAGCCGACAAGAGCGAACATGACAACGGCAAGGGGCGTTACCCAGCGAGATCGCATAGTTGCGAGCGTAGCGCGGGAGTGGCACTGAGGCGAAAAGCAACTAACCCACAGCGATACGCAGCGAGTCGTCGGTGCGCGAGCGCCCGGACGGCGTCCGCGTCGGCCTTACTGCGCCGGCTCGGAAGCGAGTTCGTGCAGGCCCTACATGAAAAATGGCGCCGTCACGGCCACGGTGGGCAGATTTTGTTACGTGATCGCAAGCTTCCGATGGCCCTCGAGCCGTGGGCATGGAGGCTTCAGACGAACTTGGCCACTTGGTCTTCGGTGACCTCGCCCTGACACCAGGCGACCACGTCGGACTGTGTCAGCCCCTCGCCGAGCATGACCTCGATTGCCGATTCGGCGCGTTGCGTGTCCTGGCACTGGAGGGCTGCGACCAGGTGGACCGCCGCTGCATCGATACGTCTGGTTCGATCGAGGGTGTGTTCGCGGCGTAGCTCAACGGCAACGAGTGGTCGCGCGTGCTGCTGGTTCGACGGGCGGGGCGGGTTGCTGGTGGCCATGATCTCCTCTGTCCCGAGCGGTAGGTGAGGTCGTCCTCTACCCTCCAGAAGTGACGAAGGGGGGGCTTCACGGACACCCACACCCTCCATACATGTACGTACCGCGCTTCACGGCCACCGTGACCCCAGACTTCTTCGAGGGGATTCACACGTCCGCGGCTGAACTGACCTGGATGCGCCGGGGTCAGTTGGGGGTCTTGACGACGGCTTCGAGGAGCGTAGGGAGGTCTTCCTCGACGCGTGAGAGGGCGATGTGTCCAGCTGCGGCCCACTCCTTGGTGGGGACGCCGATCCAGCGGCCGGCCCACCCGGGTGACATGGGCCGCAGGACAGCTACCCCGATGGTGCGGGCTTCGACAAACCACCCCAGAAGGCCGCGGTCCCGTTCACGTTTGAAGGTCATTCTCCACCTGGGGTCGAGGCCCGACCTGTCCCCCGGGTCCAGCGGGCGGGCCTCATAGTCGCTTCCGGCGGGGACGATCTGGATCTGGGCGACCATGGGCTTGTCGAGCTGGAGTTCCTTCCAGGCGAGCCACCAGGTGCCGATCATTCCCTCGAGAGGTATTCCGCCGGCCAGTTGGTCGAGGGTGATGTCGAGCGCTTCGGCGATGGCTCTTGCCTGCGCAAACGACGGTTGGACGTCACCGGCTTCGTAACGTCGGATCTGACGCGCATCGGTACCAGCAGCCCGCGCCAGGTCTGCTTGTGACAGCCCGAGCTCTTGACGGCGCTGCCTGATGACCTCGGACACGTCCACCCTCCCATCTTGTCAGTGCGCCAGCGCCTCCGCGAACGACGACTTTCAACAAAACCCATTATGTCGCTTGCCAAGGACAGTCCTGTCCTCTACAGTGAGGGGTGTCTAGTCCGATGCGACAGGACCTATCACCCCTACAGAGGAGTTTGAGATGTCGGTTCAGGGTCCGTTCAAGGTGGAGTTCAGCGAGGTGTTCCCGGCTGGGTGTGCGGTGGTGGGTGAGGTGGCTGCGATGGTCGATTTTGATGCGTCGACTCGTGAGAACCGGGTTCAGGCGCGAGACAAGGCCACTGGTGAGTTGGTGTGGACGGTGGATGTGATGGATTTCGATCCCGAAGCCAGGGAGCGGACGTTCAAGGTGAAGATCGCTGCGCCGGTGCAGCCGGTCCCTCCGGAGGCCGCGAGTGGGATGCCGGTGCGGCCGGTGTACCTGGAGAACCTGACGATCACCCCGTACTTGAAGGAGGTCGGCAACGGTCGTTCGCGGATCGCGTACAGCCTGCGCGCGTCGGGCATGACCGCGCCGAAGCACCACCGCCCGCCCGCTGAGAAGGCGTCATGATGTGCGCGGTCGAGCCCGCCACCGCGGTGAGCGGCGACGTCCAGGCGGCCTGGGACCAAGAGAAGGTCGCCCGGGACGCCTTGTGGTCCCAGGCGGTGAACACGCTCACCCAGCGAGCACCCTGAGTCGGTGGCGCCAGGCTGGACGCGGGCCAAGGGCAACATGGATGTCGGAGGCCTGTCACCGCGCTACAAGCGCTCCGAGGTGGAGAAGTGGCTGCGTCAGGCGGGGGCATGAGCGTCGCCAAACTCAAGTCGGGGCGGTTCCAGGCCGTCCTGAAATCCGGCCGAAGATACGTGGGGGCGAAGACCTTCGACACCAGGCGTGAAGCGGTCGCGTGGTACAACCGCGAGAAGGCTGCCCTGGACGGTGGTGCTGATCCGAACAGTGGCAAGAGGCGTGTGGAGGCCTGTCTGATCGATTGGCTCGCCGTCCGTGCGGAGACGGTAGCTAGGAAGACCGCCGTGGCCGACAACGCTCTGAAGCGGCTGACGCCGGTCTGGTTCCTGAACATGGGTGTGCGTCACATCGGCGAGCGTGAGGTGGCGCGGGTGCTCGAGGAGCTCGTGCGGCGCGGTCTTGCGGAGGGTTCGGTCAAGCGTTACCGGGCGAGCTTGTCGTCCTTCTTCGGCTGGTGCGTGCGAGAGAAGTACATCCTCGTCAATCCGGTCGCCTCGACCAGGACGCCACGGTCCTCGGACCGACCGAGATGTTGCCGTTCGCGGAAGATGAGCTCGAGTTGGTCTGGGAGCGGTGGGCGGCCAGGAACCGACGGTTGGCCGACATCATGCTGCTGCTCGGCTGGACGGGTCTGCGGTGGGCCGAGGCCCGCGCCGTCAGGGTGGGCGATGTCATGCAGGTGCCCACCCCGGGGCTGGTGGTCAGCCGTTCCAGTCCCGAGGGCGTGGGGGTCAAGTCGACCAAAGGGCGGCGCAGCAGGCTCGTACCCTTGGCCAATCGCGTGTTGGAGATCGTGGCCGAGCTGAGCCAGGACAAGGCCTCGACGGACTTGCTGTGCACCACCGACAGTGGGAGCTCGCTGCACCGTTCCGCGGTTCTGCGAACCCTTGCTTGGGAGGAGACCGCCGCTGGCCGTCGTGTCCACGACCTTCGGCACACGGCGGCCTGTCTGTGGTTGGCCCGTGGCGCGGACCCGGGCACCGTCCAGGCCTGGCTCGGTCATGAGTCGATCGCGACCACGAATCGGTATCTTCACTTCCTCGGAACGGGCGCCCATCGGGCCGGTTTGGAGCGTCTCAACAGCCCGCGGGGCAATGTGGGGGCAATGGCGCAACGCGAAACGGACACCCAAAAGTGAGTGTCCGTGCTTGTGGAGCTAAGGGGATTCGAACCCCTGACCTTCTCATTGCGAACGAGACGCGCTACCAACTGCGCCATAGCCCCATGCTCACTGAGCGGAGACCATCCTAGCACGCCCCATCGCGCACACTCGAAACCGGTCCACTGATCTACTCGCCGACCGCGCGGGGCCGGCCCTCGGCGTCCGCGACCGGCGCGTCGACCGCGGAGTCGGGCAGGTCAGCAGTCACCGGCGTGCCGGACGCCGCGGGGACGGGTGCCGCCAGGTCGATGGTGCGCACGGTCCGCGGCGCCAGCGGGCGGCTGACGTAGGTGGGAGCCGTGATCGGGAGGGGATCCCACAGGGAGCCGGTCGTGATCGGCGCGGTCAGTTCAACGGCGTGCGCGTGCTCCTCGGGGGCGGCCTCGTCGAGCACCAGGATCGGCACCGTCGCCTCATTCACGGCCTCGCCGCCTCGGATGAGGGTCGCACGGCCATCGAGGGTCCGGCGCAGCGACCGTACCGAGAAGCGCGCGACCACCAGGAATACCGCCATCGCCCCGAGCGGTGCGGCGACGGCCCACCAGGACGTCCAGTGGAGCGCCGCGAACACCGCGACGATGGACGCCGTGACGCCCAGGAAGGCGAGCACGACCCGCCGTCGCCGGGCGGCACCCAGCGCGAGGGCGTCGAGTTCATGCAGCGCCGCCCGCCGGTTGAGCGGCGTGGACACCACGGCGGTGCCCGTCTCGGCGGCGTCCAGGGACACGCCGCGGCGCACGATGGTCACGGACGACGTGAACGGCTGGCCCGGTTCGACCTCGTCCAGCATGCCGTTGTCGTTGCGGTTCAGGATCAGGGGGACGAGGTAAATCAACCAGAATGCGGCCACGACGCCGAAGATCAGACCCGTGCCATCCATGGGTACGACCCTAAAGCGCTTCTCAAGTTCGACCGCGTCGGACGCGCCGCCAGCCCTCAAACAACGACCGCCACCGCCCCGACGGTCCGCCTCTGGTGCACGAAGCAACCCCTCAGGACAGCCGCCCGATCACGCCGCCGGGGCCCACCTCTTCCGCGTGCAGCACGTACACGACGTGATCACGCCACGCACCGTCGACGTGCATGTATGCCTCCCGCAAGCCTTCGCGGCGCAGGCCCAGCTTCTCGACGACCCGCAACGAGTTGCCGTTCTCAGGCCTGATCGCCACCTCGAGGCGGTGCAGGCGAAGCGGCCCGAACATGTAATCGGCGGCCAGCGCCAGCGCGGTCGGCGCGATCCCGCGTCCGGCCAGCGCCTCATCCACCCAATAGCCGGCCTCGCCCCAACGCGCCGCCCCGTAGACGATGCCTGAGATCGTCAGCTGGCCCGCGAAGGCCGGACGCCGCCCGCGATCGGTCCAGGTGATCACCCACGGCAGGCTCCGCCCGGCGTTCGCGTCCGCGCGGAGCCGACGGACCATCGCGGCGAACGTGACGCCTTCCCCGTCCGCCTCGCGGGGACGGGTCGCGTCCCACGGCCCGGTCCAGGCGCGGTTACGCGCCCGTACCTCGTCCCATTCGGCCACGTCACGGCGGCGCAGCGGACGCAGCCCGACCGGGCCATGGTCGAGGGCGACGGGCCAGCGGCCTAGGCCGGCCGCGCTCACCGTCCGGAGATGGTCGAGCGGACGTCGTCGAGCACGATGCAGTCGACGACGCTGCCCGCGACCGCCCCGTCCCATGCCTCGGGAATGATGGCGAGCACGTTCGCGCGCGCAAGATCCCACGCCAACTCGGAGTCGACCGTCGCCACGGTGTGTACCACGCCGTCGGCGTCGCGGACCGCCGGAACGAAATGGGTCACGCCCAGATCGGAGTCGCGTGCCTCCGCCAGGCGCCCCTCGACCCGTTCCACCTGCAGCGGGTCGACATCGTTGAGCTTGTTGATGACCGGGCGCACCAGCGCGTGATAGACCGCGTAGGCGCTGACGACTCCGGACGGCAGGATGAGCAGCGGCGTCCGCTCGCCGCCGAGCCCGACGTAGGTGACCCGCGCCTCGCCGTTGACGGCGACATCGGCGTCGTCGACCTCGCCGAACGCAGAGACGACCTCGCGCACGAGGTCACCACCGCCGAGTACGACGATCAGGTCGGCGCGGATCTGCTGGTCGGCCACGGTCTGGCGCACGACGGCGACCGAGTCCGCCACGATCCCCAGCGGGTAGACGGTCGCCCCGTCGGCGCGCGCGGCCGCCGTGATCAGGGCCGTGGCTGCGTCGTAGCGCTGTTGCGGCGCCGTCAACGGCATCCCGGGCGCAACCAGCGCCTCGCCCACCGTGAACACCACGACGCGCGGACGCGGACGCGCCAGCACCTTGTCGAGCCCCACCTCCGCGAGGACGCCCACCGAGCGCGGGGTCAGCACCTCACCCGCGCGCAAGAGCGGAGTACCGTCGGCCAGCTCGGAGCCGGCCATGCGGAGGTTCTGGTAGAGCCGCACCTCGGTCTCGATGTCGAGGTAGCCGTCGCGACCGAGTCGGCCCTGCGCGGCGGGCAGCACCGCGTCGACCCCCTCGGGGATGATCGCGCCCTTCTCGATCTCCACGGCCGCGCCCGACACGAGGGGCCTGGCCACACCGTCAGACACGCTGATCGAATCGATGACGAACAGGCGGCGCGGAGCACCGTCCCGGGCGCCCACCAGGTCAGAACCGCGGACGCCCCAGCCGGCGACACGGGCGGTCGTCACCAGGGGTAGCTCCAGGTCGGAGACGATGTCTTCGCACAGGACGAGACCCGGAACGTCCCAGATCTGCATGCCGAAGGGACGCAGCGCGTTCACCCGTTCGAGCAAGAAGGCGCGCTCCTCGTCCAGGGAGCGCCGGTTCACCGGGGCGCCCAGCGCGGGGGTGACAGTCGTCACGTCGGGCTCGGCGGTGACGGCATCGCTCGCATTGCGTCCAAACATGGCCATGAACCTACGATAAGCGAATGTCAGCATGGAGCCCGGGAGCGATTCCGCGAGCCTCGCAAAGTGAGTGTCAGGCCGGGGCCAAGGAAGCCCTCCGCGCGCGCGTCATCGGCGCCCGACTCGCGGACCGCGACCGGGACGCCGCCGACCGTGCCCGGCTCCCCCGGCTGGTCGACGCCTGCGCTGGGCACACCACCGTGGCCTGCTATGCGTCGGTTCCGCCCGAGCCCGACACGCACGCGCTGATGGCCGCTCTGGCGGAGGCCGGGGTGCGCGTGCTGGTTCCCGTCCTGCGCTCGGCGAGTGAGCCCGCGTGGGCGTGGCTCAGCGGCCCGGACGACCTGAGGCCCGGTTGGCGCGGCATCCCGCAGCCGACCGGCCCGGTGCTGGGCGCCGAGGCTCTGGCGGAGGCCGGCTTCGTGTGGGTGTCGGCCCTGGCCGCGACGCCCCGCGGTGACCGGCTGGGGACCGGCGGCGGGTGGTACGACCGTGCCCTCGCCCATGCAGGGGCAGGCGCGCGCTTCGGCACCCCGGTCGGCGACGCCGAAGTGCTGGACGCCGTCCCCCTCGACCCCTGGGACGTCCCGGTCGATCTCATCGTCACGCCGCGCGGCGTCCTGGAGACGGGCGCGCGGCGTCCGCGTGCGGGCGGGTCGGAATAGCGACCGTCGGCGGGGCGTTAGAATCGGCGACCGCCACCTAACCGCGCGAGGAGACCCATGCCCACCTACCAGTACCGCTGCGCGGACTGCGCTCGCGAACTCGAGGTCGTCCAGCGGTTCACCGATGCGTCGCTCACCCAATGCCCGTCCTGCCAGGGCAGCTTGCGGAAGGTGTTCAACGCGGTCGGCGTGGTGTTCAAGGGGTCGGGATTCTATGCCACCGACAACCGCACCAAGGGCAAGACGGACGCCGCCCAGGCCAAGACGGACGGCGGCGCGTCCACCGCCGATGCGGGCAAGACCGGCACGACCGATGCGGCCAAGACCAGCACGTCCGCGTCGACGAAGGCTGACGCGTCGTCCGCCAAGGGTTCCGCGGCCTGACCCTGTCTCGCGTGCCACCCCGGCGCCGGTGGTGACACCCGCTGCCTAATGTCCTGTCGTGGCTGTCTCTTCTGCCGCGGCACCGTTGAGCCGCATGTTCTATCTGCGTCGGCGCGCGCTCGCCGCCGTGTTCGCGTTCCTCGCCGTCCTCACCGGACTCATCGCGCTCCGCCCTCCTGGCGCCGCGTCCGTCGAAGTGCTGGCGGCCGCCCGGAGCCTGCCTGCCGGCACCGTCGTGGCCGGGCACGATCTGGTGCGGGTGAGGCTCCCTCCCGACGCGGCGCCCGAGCACGCCCTCACCGACGACGCCGAGGCGATCGGACACACGCTCGCCGGCCCGCTCGACAGGGGCGCGCCGGTCACCCGCGCCAGTGTGGCCTCGTCCGAGCGGCTCTCGCGCCCAGGGCACCTGGTGGTCGCGTTGCCCCTGCCCAACGACGGCATCGCCGCGCTGGTGCGCCCCGGCGTCCGGCTCGACCTGATCGCGGGGGACGGGACGACGCTCGCGACCGCGGTCCCCGTGGTGGGGCCCGCCACGCTCGCCGCCGACGGGCTCGCCCGTGGCTCCAGTGGACGGACGGCTCTGGTCGAGGTGTCCGAAGAGGTGGCCTCGCGCCTGGCCGGCCAGGGGGGCGGGGTGACCATTGCCGTGCGCTGAATCCGACACACCCAGGATCTGGGTCTCGCCGCGCATCAACGGGGGCGGGGTGACCACTACCGTGCGCTGAATCCGACAGGCCACGAGGGTTCACTAGACTCTGGGCCGGGGTTCTCCCGCGCGCCACCCCGGCGCGGCCCCACAGAGAGGATTCACCCATGAAGGGTTTTCGCGACTTCCTGATGCAGGGCAACCTGATTGAGCTTGCCACCGCCGTCATCATCGGCGCTTCGTTCAACAGCGTGGTGGGGGCGTTCACTCAGTTGATCATGGACGTCATCGCCCTGATCGCGGGCGGTGAGCCCGACTTCAGCGCGGTCACCATTCCGTACATCAACCTGAACGTGGGCGTGTTCTTGACCGCGCTCGTGTCGTTCGTGATCGTCGCGGCGGTGGTGTACTTCTTCGTCATCAAGCCGTACACGGCGATGCAGGCGGCTGTCGCCGCCCGCCTGAAGGTCGAGAGCGACGCCGAGCCTCCCGCGCCGACCACCGACGAGTTGCTCGCCGAGATCCGCGATCTGCTGAAGGCCCGCAACGCCTGACTGCCTACCGGAGGCCACTCGACGGCCCGCCCCCGATCGGGGCGGGCCGTCGCTGTTTCCCAGCCCTCGACCAATAGGAATAGCCGACATTTCGTTAATGCCCTGTTGGCATAACCTCGACCGGAGGAGTCCGCCGCCGATCCGGCCCGACCGAACAGCCTCCAATGCAGCCTTCACTAGGTGCGATACCACCCTCCACCACGTTCCAACTGAGGAAGACCTCATCGATATCGCGAACGAACAACACGCGATAATGAACCCCGTTCGACGTTGCGTAAAGCGCGAACCGGGGGTTAACTGGTTGATGACAACAAGGTCACTCAGAAACCCGGGAGGATACGATGATCGAACTGCGTGAGCTGCCGACTGTGAGCGAGTGCTCCGTCGCAGGTTGCTCCTACAACGACCACACCGCCTGCAAGGCGCCGGCCATCACCATCGGCCAGCAGTCCGCGTGCGTCACCTTCATTCCGCTCGCCAACATCAAGGGCGGCATGGACAAGGTCGTGTCCCACATCGGTGCTTGCCAGCGTGCGGAGTGCTCGCACAACTCGCACCTCGAATGCACCGCCGCCTCGGTGGTCGTCGGCCCAGGCCTCGACAAGGCCGACTGCCTGACCTACAGCGCTCGCTGACGCGCAACGGCACTGGCCCGTGTCTCGACTTCGGTCGGGGCGCGGGCTTTCGTGCGTCCGCAGCAGGCGCCGAACGCATTCGTGCGTCCGCAGCAGGCGACGAACGCTAGCCGCCGTAGTGCGGCGGCCGATCCGCCAGCAGCCGGCGCTCGTCGACGTCCAGGCTCGTCCGCCGCGACGGCGGCAGGAGCGTGAGCACCGTCAGCCCGTAGCGTTCGCGCGCGCTCCCGACCGCGGCGTACAACTGCGCGGCGCCCAGGCCGGAGCGCACGGCGTCCGGGACCGGGTGGGGCCAGTTTCCGGCCGCCGACGTCTCGCGCGCATGGGCCGACATGCGTTCAGCGTCCCAGCCCCGCACGACGAGCTGCGCGACCAACGCGTCGACATCCGGCGCCTCTTGGACGCCCAGATCCATCGGCTCGCCGGTGAGCGCCCACGCGATCGCGGCATGCCAGGCAACGTTCATCGCTGCCCGATCACCTCGTCCGTCACCACGCTCGGCTCGCCGTTGTCGGGCAGGTGCGCGTCGCCGACGACCGTGACCGGGTCGGGGAAGGACCAGTCGCCCTCCACCGTGAGCGAACGCGCCTCGCGCAGGGAGGGTACCCACTCCACGCGCTGGTCGAAATCGGGCAGCAGCGCGTAAAAGCGCTTGTCGAGCGACACCTCGGGCAGTCGCTCAACGGTCGCCACCAGGCGGGCATCGCCGTCGAGGGCGAAGGCGTCCGACCGGACGAGCATGAGCTCGTTGGTCGTCTTGACCGGCAGGAAGCGGTCGCGGCCCACCGCGATCGCCTGCGCACCCGGGAACACCTCGATCGCCGCGCCCATCGCCGCCTCCAACTGGACGACGGGCGTCGACGCCGGGTCGCTCGGGTCGACGGTCTTCATGTTGCGGATCAACGGCAGCCCGAGCACATTGCGGCGCTCGGCCATGAGCCGCTTGAGCGCCGACAGATCGACCCACAGGTTGTTGGCATGGAAGTAGGGGTGCCGGCCCTCGTCGGTGAAGTGGTGCATCTCTTCGGGCGCGCACTGGGCGGTGTCGCGCAAGATGAGCCGACCGTCCGCCTTGCGGCGCGCCAAGTGCCCCCCCTTGCGATCGTTCGGCGTCCGCGGGCAGACCTCGGCGGCGTACGGCGCGCCGGACTGCGCGAACCAGCCGGCGAGCGTCGCGTTGGGACCGGCGCCGAGGTTGTCGCCGTTGGCGATGCTGACGTAGGAGAACCCCGCGTCCAGGAGCTGATCCAGCAGGCCGGTGCCGACCAGCGCCGTGTAGACGTCCCCATGCCCCGGCGGGCACCACTCGAGCGAAGGATCGGCCGGCCACGAGACCGGCTCCAGCCCGTCGGCGGTCAGCTTCGGCTCGAAGCCCTGCAGGAAGTCGACCGGCAGGTTCCCCACCGGCAGCTCGTCGTAGCAGGACAGATGATCCAGCGTCGCATCGCGGGTGCGGAAGCTGTTCATGAACAACAGGGGCAGCTTGGCCTCGTAGCGTTCGCGCGCCCGCAGCACCTGAACCACGAGGATGTCCAGGAAGGTCTTACGACCCCGCACCGGCAGCAACGTCTTCGGTCCATCCAGACCCATCGACGTGCCCAGCCCGCCGTTGAGTTTGATCAGGACCGTGCGGGCGAGGGCATCACGGGCGGCGTCCGGGTCGATGTCGACGGACGCCAATCGCGGCGGATCCGTGAGGGCCTCAATGCTCTCTTCGCGGATGTAGGCACCGGACGCGTCGCCCGCCTGCGCGTAGTAGTGGGTGAACACGTCGATCGCGGCGTCGGTGGCACCAGCATCCGCCATCTTCGCGCGGGCTCGGTCGAGACCAGTCGTCATGACCATGACTCTATCGGTGCGGACGCCCTCACATAGTTCCACTAGGAAACAATCCCCGGGGGAAGATCCCTGGGGGAACGGGCCACCGCAGATCGGCACGGCCTCAGGACAGTAAAAGAGAGCGACGCCGGTTGAAGGGCTCGAAGCCGTCTACCCACCCCCAGGAGACATCATCTACCTGGCGTCGCTCTCGTCCCTCAGTGTACACGTCTCGCGCCGGTGATGGCCAGCTGGGTCGAATCTCGCCGGCCATGTGGTGATAACTCTTCAGTTTCCGCCTCCGGACGCCACGGCCTTCGCCCTGCCATGCACCGCGCGGCCCCAGCAAGATTCGAACTTGCGACACATGGTTTAGGAAACCACTGCTCTATCCCCTGAGCTATGGGGCCCGGCGACGTCCTAGGCTACTCGCCGGGCAGAACACCCGACAAACACCAGGACGCTCGCTCGAACGAAGGTCAGCGGCCCTCGGACACCTCGGCGGCCTCGTGCGCCGCGCGCGCGGCCTCCGCCTGCTGGCGGGCTTCGTCGATGTCGATCGCCTTCACGGCGTCGATCAGCTGCTCGAAGCCGGCGGCGTTCATGGCGCCCGCCTGCCGGAAGACCAGGACGCCACCGCGGAAGGCCATCAGGGTCGGGATCGACTGGATCTCGAGCGCCATCGCGACCTCTTGGTTCGCCTCGGTGTCCAGCTTGGCGAAGACGACGTCGGCGTGTTGGTCGGACGCCGCCTCGAACACCGGCGCGAACATGCGGCACGGACCGCACCACGCAGCCCAGAAGTCGATGAAAAGGGTCTCGTGCCCCTCGATGGTCGCAGCGAAATTGTCGGCGGTCAGCTCAACGGTAGCCATGTGATTCCTCTCCTCGGTGCCCACCTCAACGCCCCGCCCACCGCACCCATTCCCCCGCGTTCACGCCCGGGCCGGCTTGAGCACGACGAACCGGCGCATCGCGATCGAGACGCTCACGGGGCCCTCGCTGGCCACGCGCCCGGCCAGCCAGGTGATGGTGCGTCGGCGGCGTTTCCACGACGTGGCCGGCAGGTAGAGCGCGCTCACGATCAGTTCGGCGTCCGTCGCGTTCGCGATCTCGAAGTGGTAGCGCTCCCGGGCGTCCTCGACCTTGCGCAGCCCGGTGCCGACCAGGGCGTCCACGTAGCCGGTGACCTCCGTGGGGCCCGGGAACTTGGGGCGGCTGCGCAGGTGGCCGACGATGCGCAGGGACGTCCCCAGATCCCTCGGGTGGAGGGGGACGACGGTCGGCGCCGTGAACGCGAACACCCCGCCTGGCTTCAGCACCCGGGCGATCTCGACGAACAGCGAGCGCACCGGCTGGATCACGACCGTGCCCATCGAGCTGACCACCGCGTCCACCGACTCGTCGGCCAGCGGCAGGCGCAGCGCGTCGGCGCAGATCCACGGTCCGGCCGCACGCTCGGACGCCAGGGTCAGCTCCGATTCAGCCAGGTCGATGCCGAGTACCGTGCGTCCCTCGCGGGCGAGTTCGCGCGCGACCGCACCCGACCCGCACGCCAGGTCCACGACGACGTCGGCCCGCGGCGACACGGCGCGCGCCAACCAGCGATACGGTGTGTGGCCGCCGGCGAGCGTCCGCGACAGGACCGACTCCATGACGCCCGGACGATTCTGGTGAAAGGCCGCGAGGTAGCCGGCCCAGTCGAATTCGCCTCTCATGCCAGACCCTCCAGGCCGGCGATCTCGCCACCGATGTGACGCAGCAGCCGTCCCGGCCCGATCGTGCGACCGGCCACCGCCGACACCAGGTTCGACATGCCCGGCAACGCTTCTCGCGGCTCGGCGCAGCCCGGCACCGCCCCGTGCGACAGCGGGTTGGCACCGTCGGGCCACGGCCTGACCAGCCGCTCCCAGGTCGCCAGCCACGCCGCCGATATCTCCGCGGCGCTCGGCACGCCGAAGAAGTGCCCGACCGGGGCATGGTGGCGCAGGCCGACGATCGGCGAGCTCTGATAGATCAGCGCGAGCCGCACGCGGGCGTCCAGATCCCGCTGCTGTTGGCGATCACCTCGCAGAACCCACGCGCATGGACGCGGGCAGGTGTCGCCCACATCGGGACGCTCGCCCGCCTCGGTCGCCCCATGGTGCATGGCGCACACCGCGAGGGCCTCTCCCTGCCGCGAGTGATAGCGGTCGAGATAGGCCGTGTAGCCAGCGACGTCGCCCGTGCACGCATGAACGGCGCGCCGCGCGGTCGTCCGCAGCCCCGGCCCGTGGGCGCACGACGGGTCGTCGCTGCCCCAACGCTCGCCGACCTGATCACGCAGCCGTAGCGGGTCGCCGCCGTGACCGAGCGTCGACTCCCACGCCAGCTGCGGTAGATACTCGCCGATCAGGTGGGCCGTGACGACCACCTGCAGCGGCTCGGCGCGCAGGGCTCGAAGATCGAGCACCTCGAGCATCAGTTCGTACAGCGGCACCAGCGAGGCGAGGGCACCCCGCTGCGGATCGCGCGGGTGCTGCGGGAAGCAGGCCCCGTTCAGGTCGTCGCGCCATTGCACCTGCGGGAAGGACGCCGCGATCGAACCGAAGTCCTCGGCGTCCAGATCGAGGACGCGCCTGGCGGCCACCGCCAGGTCCCGCGCCGCCGCGAGGCTCGGATCAGTCGCGCCGGCCGCGATCTCGGCGTCCAGCACCGCCGCCAGCGCGTCGTACCAGTGCCCACTCACCAAAGGCCGCAGCAGCGCGGCGTCCATCACGCACGCCGAACGAACAGGTGCGGTGCGGCTTCCTGGGCGATCCAGCATTCTCCGGACGCCTCCAACCGGAAGCGCCGTCCGAGCCGCTGCGCCGTCAGGGTGGAACCGGGAGCGATCGCGGCCGCCGCAAGGTCGGCGATCAGCCTGCGATCGGTCTGCACCGTCTCGCTGATGCGCTCCAGCACGATGCGCGTCGGCTCGTCATCCGTCAGCGCGACCGGCAGCGTGAGGATGCCGAGATCGGCGGCGGCCTTGGGCCGCACCGACTTCTCTTGCGGAATCGGGTTGCCGTAGGGCGAACGCGCCGGCGAGTCGAGCATGGCGACCAGGCGCGTCTCGACCGCGTCCGAGATGACGTGCTCCCACCGGCAGGCCTCATCGTGCACGAGGTCGAGGGGAAGCCCGATCACTTCGGTCAGCAGCACCTCGGCCAGGCGGTGCTTGCGCATCACCGCCGTGGCCTTCTCGCGGCCGGCCGCCGTCAGCACGAGCTGGCGGTCGTTGGCCACCCACAGCAGGCCGTCGCGCTCCATGCGTTGGACGGTCTGGCTGACGGTCGGCCCGCTTTGGCTCAGGCGTTCAGCGATGCGTGCGCGAAGCGGAGCGATGCCCTCTTCCTCGAGCTCGTAGACCGTGCGCAGATACATCTCGGTGGTATCGATCAGGTCGCTCACCCTGCGTTCCCCTTTCCGGTTCAGCGCTGTCCCGTGCAGGTCACCCTAGCCCTCAGCGGCGCGCCGCAACGAAGAGACCGGCGACAACCGCGGCCACGAGCGCCGCCACCAGCGAGACCGCGGTGCCGACCTGGTCGAAGGCGCGGGTCTGCGACGACTCGTCCAGGCGTCCGGGCGCCTCCGGTGCCGAATCCGGCTGCGACACCGTCCCGACCGCAGCGGGGCCGGGCATCGCGAGCGAGACCACCTCGCCGCCTGCTCCGGCCGCCGTCAGCACCTCGCCGTCGTCGAGGCTCTCCGTCAACGACTGGCCGCGCTGAGTGACCCCGATCGCGGACTCGCCGAGGGGCTCGTAGCTCTCCGGGTCCAGTGCGATGACCGTGGTCGCGGTGCGTACCGCGTAGCGCCCGTCGCTCAACACGGTGGCGTCCGTCACCCCGGCGGGGGCGTCCGCGACCCGCTCCAGGGTGTTGGGCGCGTCGGTGAGGAGCGTCTGCGGCGCACGATAGATGCCGGGGTCCGTGCCCGTCGTGATCACGGACACCCGACGCCGCGCGTCCACCATGATCGCGGCGGCGTCGTGCCGCCCGTCCGGGTAGGCGAGCGGATAGGCGACCGCCCGGAGGATGTCGGTGCCCGGCCACGGCTCGGTCACCTCATAGATCGTCACCCGCGCGCGCGCACCGCCGACGTCGCCGACGTAGGCCTTGCCGTCGACGAAGGCCAGCGCCTGGGCGTTGGTCAGCGTGTCGTTCGAGATGAAGGAGCCCTCGGCGGTGCCGTCGTCGGCGATCGCGGTCAGCCGCAGCCGACCGGACGCCGCCTCCAGTACCCAGTAGCGCGCGCGGGCGTGGTCGGTGGCCATCCCGAGCGGCACCGTGTCGGCCGGCAGCGTGAGGTCGTCGGCGGCCCGGGCGGGCGTCGCGCTGAGCAGTGCACCCGTGATCACGAGCAGCACCAGGAGCAGCAAGGCGCCGGTGACGATCCGGTTGCGGGTCCTGAGCTTCACCGATCCAGTCTATCGGGGACCGACCCGGGCACCCGCGTGTAAGGTGCGGCGCATGGGCACCGTCAGCCTCTACGCGGTCGGCATCGATGAACTGCGCGGCTTGTTCACTGGCACGGACGCCACGGTCGCCCGGCTCCGGGCCCTGGCCCTCGAGGCCTGGCCGCCCGCCCCCGCACCGGGCCCGCCGGGCACCTTGCTCGGCAAGCTGGGCCCCTTCTCCAAGCGTGCGTTCGCGGCGCCGATCGTCCGCCCCGGCGTCCCGACGGGCCGCGATCTCGACGATGTCGCCCACGGGCGAGACGTGGCGCCCGAGCGGCTGGGCGCGGCGTGGGCACTGGTGGATCTGTGGCTGGAGCACGCCTGCTGGGGCGACCTGCGCACCTCGACGACGGACGCCGGATCCGACTCCCTGGACTTCTCGCTCGCGCTCGCCGGCGTCCCCGCACGGTTCGGACTTCGGCAGCTGTTCAACGACGCCGTGGCGATTCCGCTCAAGCGCCAGCCCGGGCAGGCGATGGGTTATGTGCGCGGAGCCCACGCGATCGCCATGGCGTCCGCCTGGAAGACCGCGCTGCCGATCCTCGACACTCACGCGCACCCGGACGCCGCGCGGCTGGCGGCCTGGCTCGCGCGCTTCGGGGAATGGAGCGAGAAGGCCGATGAGGCCGGACGCCCCGCGCCCGACCTCATCGCCGACTACCGCCCCTGACGGTGCGGTTCTCCTCAGCCGATGGCCGCGTTGATGAGCCCCTGGGCGAAGTAGAGGACGAAGGCCGCCCCGACGACCCACAGCAGCGGGTGGACCTTCGCAGCCTTGCCCCGCACGAGCTTGATCAGCACATAGAAGATGAAGCCCGCGCCGATGCCCGCGGTGATCGAGTACGTGAACGGCATGACGACCATGGTGAGGAACGCCGGGACGGCTTCCTCGGGATCGTCCCAATCGATGTGGACGACCTGGCTGAGCATCAGGAAGCCGACGAACACGAGCGCGGGCGCCGCGGCCTCGGACGGAACCAGGGCGACCATGGGCGCCAGGAACAGGCTCAGCAGGAACGCGACACCCGTCACCACCGAGGCCAGACCCGTGCGTGCGCCCTCGCCGACGCCCGCCGCCGACTCGATGAACGACGTGTTGGAGGACACCGAACCGACACCGCCCGCGATCGCCGCGATCGAGTCCACGATCAGGATCTCGCGGGTGCGTTCCGGGTTGCCGCCCTCGTCGAGCAGTCCCCCCTCGGCGCCGACGGCGACGATGGTGCCCATCGTGTCGAAGAAGTCGGCCAGCAGCAGGGCGAACACGGTCATCAGCATGGCGATCATCACGTCGGGGCCTGCCGCGAAGGCACCGAACAGGTCGACGCGCCCGATCAAGCTCAGGTCGGGCAGGCTGACCAGGCCGCCGGTGATGGCCGGCACGTTGAGCGCCCAGCCGGTCGGCGTCTCGCCCATGTTCTGTCCGCCGATGCCGAGCACGGCCTCCAGGATGATCGCCAACACCGTCATCGACACGATCGAGATCAGCATCGCGCCCCGGACGCGGCGGACGTAGAGCAGGATCAGCAGCACAAGTCCGGTGACGAAGACCGCGATCGGCCAGCCCATCAGGTGTCCGCCGATGCCCATCTCCAGCGGGACGCCGGCGCCTTTACGGACGACGCCGGCGTCCACGAAGCCGACCAGCGTGATGAACAGGCCGATCCCGACGGCGATGCCCGTGCGCAGCGCCGGCGGGACGGCGCGGAACACCGCCTCGCGAAATCCGGTGAGCACCAGCAGCAGGATGAGGACGCCCTCCCACACGACCAGCCCCATGGCCTGCGGCCAGGTGACGCGCGGCGCGATCACATAGGCGAGCATGGCGTTGAGGCCGAGGCCGGTGGCCAAAGCGAGCGGGAAGCGTCCGACGACGCCCATCGCGATGGTCATGATGCCCGCGATGAGCGAGGTCGCGGCGGCGACCATGGCGATGGTGACGCCGACGTTGGCCGGATCGGCAGCGGACAGGCCGCTGATCAGGTTGCCGTCGCGGTCGGGTGTCGTGCCGATGATGAGCGGGTTGAGCGCGATGATGTAGGCCATCGTGAAGAACGTGACGAGCCCGCCACGGACCTCGTTGGCGATGGTCGACCCTCGCCGCGTGATTCCGAAATAGCCGTCGATGCCGGACGGCGCTGGTGGCGCGGAAGTACCAGTAGACATGGGGGTCAGGTTAGGGGCTGCCCTCATCGCCGGCGCGCCGCGTCCACACGCTTAACACCGTCGCAACCGCCACCCTGCCCGGTGGCGGGCTCCTGCGTCCGGATCAGTCGAACAGCAGTTCGTCGGTGGCGATGGTGTCCCACACCGGACGCGGCAGTTCGACGCCGCGCGAGACGTCGGCGACATCGGAATGCGCACCACAACCGTGATCGATCGCAGCGATCTGGCCGTCGCGCGCCGAGTACTCGTTGGCGCACGCACCGAAGTGCTGCCCCAGCGCGCCCGAGAGCCGGATGAAGTACGCGCACTCCTGGCACACGCCGGGGGCCTGCTTGGTCATCGCATTGCGCGGCCCGCCCTCACCCTCGCTCCACCGCTCGGCGGCCTCGTCCCTGCCGTAGGCGCTCAGCACCCGCTCGCGCCCCAGGCCGAGTTCGGCGACCACCACCCGGGTGGCCTGCCACAGCGCCGGATCCGGATCGCGGGCGGCGTCGCCCGCGGTGAAGCCGGGCTCGACGCGCGGGTCGTTGTCGGCGGTCGGCACGAGGACACCGGGGGTGAGATCGCCCGGCTCGATCCGGTCGACCCAGGGAACCCACGTCGGCGTGAGCAGCGCGCCCTCACCCGGCAGCATGACGACCTCGGAAACGGTCACCACCCGCGCGCGGGACGCGCGCACGACCGTGACCGCCCAGTGCCAGCCGACGTAGCCCGGGTGCTCGGCGACGAAATAGTGGGTCGCCTGGCGCGAGCCCTCGATGGCCACACGCACATGGTCGCCGACGCCGATCACGTCGGCCCGCCCCTCTGCCGCCGCGCGGGCGATGTCGACGGCGGCCGCGCAGGCGGCGTCCAACTCGGGGGTTCTGACCGCCACGCTCACAACTCCAGTTCGTCGGCGACGGCACGCAGAACCTGCGCCGTCTTGGCGGCATGCTTGACATCGGGGTAGCGGCGATGGCGGTAGCCGTTTCCGATCCCGTCGAGCATCTTGATCAGGTCCTCCACGATGACCGCCATCTGGTCGGTCGACTTGCGCGAGGCCTTCGACAGCGAGACCGGCGCATCGATCAGCCGCAACGAGATGGCCTGGGCGCCCCGGCGTCCGTCGATGATGCCGAACTCGACCTGCTGCCCCTTCTTCAGCGTCGCCACACCCGCCGGCAGCGCGGCGGCATGCACGTACACCTCGTCGCCACCGCCTTCGGGTGCGATGAAACCAAATCCCTTGTCGGCGTCGAAGAACCGCACACGACCGCTCGGCATGGCGCTCAACTCTCTGTCTGATGTGGACCTGAACTTGTCCAGCGTCTGATGTGGACCTGAACTTGTCCAGCCTAGCCGACGCGGCCCGCTAGAGGGCTCCGGTAGCCTAGGACTTCACGCGAGCGCGAGGGAGGCCGGCGGTGGCTGACTGGACGGACGGGCCGGAATACGCCCCTATGCGGCGCCCCGCCGCCTTCGTGGAACCGGACGCCGCGCCGCTCGAAGACCCGCCCCAGGGGCCGGAAGCCCACGGTGAATCACGCGAGGAGCGGCCCGCCTATGCGCCCCCCGAGGCACCGCCCCTCGACGACCTGGCCGCGCCCACCGCCCGATCGCGCGACCCGCACGAGGTCTTCGACGTCGCCAGCACCGCGATGACCTCATGGACGCCGCCCACCACGCAGTTGCCGCATTCGGTCCCGCCCGGACCGGACGCCCTCCCACCCTCGATGCCGCCGCCCGACTCGTCGCTGCCGCCCGTCTCCGCATCGGGTGCCCTCGGGTGGGGGGCCGCGCACGCGCAGCAGCACTCCTCCGGGCAGCCGCACCCGTCCTGGACGCCGCAGCAGCCGTTCCCCACCGCTCCCCCGCCCGGGGTCTCCCATCTGCCCGGTCCGGCCGGCCCGGGCCCGTCGGTGAATCCGGCCGGCTACCCCGTGCCGGGCCCGCCGCCGTGGCAGCAGCCGTCGCCGCCGCCGTTCGCCCCGGTGACAGCGAAGGAGGTCATCGTCCAGACCACCCCGGGCGTCCTCATCTGCCTGGTGCTCGGCGCCCTCGTCTCGCCGTTGTCGCTGCCGCTGCTCGTGATCGCGTCGATCCTGACCGCCCGGATCCGCTACCGCCGCGCCAGAATCCGGCGGTTCTTCTCCTGGGCGCTGTACGGCGCGATCGGGCTGGGCCTGCTCACCGAGATGCTGGGCACCGGGGCGTTCGCCGGCTACTCCATGTGGGAGTCGGTCGTGGGCTGGGCCCGCTGGGCGTGCCTGGCGATGCTGATCGTGGTGCCGCTGACCGTCGGCGACGCGCTGCGGCGCCGCGAGCGTCCCGAGGATCTGCGGTGATCGCGGCCGATCCGTTCAGGTCGCGCGACTTCGCGCCGGTCCCGGCGCATCTGCGGCCGCACCGGACGCGGCGAGGCGTCCGCATCGTCGTCACCGACGGCGCGAGCGTGCTGCTGTTCCGCGACACCGACCCGGGCGTGCCCGGGTCGCGCTGGTGGGCCACGCCGGGCGGCGGCATGGACCCCGACGAGACGGAGCCGCAGACCGCCGTCCGCGAACTCGCGGAGGAGACCGGCCTGGCGGTGGAACCGTCCGACCTGATCGGGCCCGTGATGCGCCGCGTGGTCGTGCACGGCTACTCCGACCAGATCTGCGAGCAGTCCGAGGCCTTCTACCTGCTGCGGGTCGACCCGTTCGAGGTGGACGTCTCCGCGCACACCGCCGACGAGCAACAGACACTCATCGGGCACGCATGGCTGCCCGTCCGGGCGCTGGCCGACCAGCACGACCCGATCTGGCCGGCGGGCCTCGCCGGCCTGATCGCGACCGCGGCCGACCCTGCCACCTGGCCCGGCGACATCGGCCGCGTGGAGGAGTCGACGGTTCCTGTCAGCGGCGATCCGATTTGACCCGGCGTCTACTCTTATCGGGCGTCCAGAACACCCAAGGACCCCACACCCCTCATGAGGAGGACCGGATGGAGACCCCGGCCGAAGTCCCGGTCTCGACCAGATACCTGCTGCGTTTCGTCTGGCTGTCGATCGCCGCGGCGCTGATCACGGTCACCACCAAGGGCGTCGCCGCCTGGCTCACCGGATCGGTCGGCCTCCTGTCCGACGCCGTCGAGTCGGTCGTGAACCTGGTGGCCGCGCTGGTGGCGCTCTGGGCGCTGTCGGTATCGGAGCGGCCCGCCGACCACAACCATGATTTCGGGCACGGCAAGGCCGAATACATGTCCAGCCTGACCGAAGGCGCCATGATCTTCGTCGCCGCTGCCGCCATCGTCTGGTCGGCGATCCAGCGTTTCCTGATTCCCCGCCCCGTCGAGGAGCTGGGCTGGGGCCTCGTGCTGTCGGCGATCGCCAGCGTGCTCAACCTCGTCGTCGGCCTCATCCTGATTCGCGCCGGACGCAAGCACCGATCGATCACCCTCGAAGCCGACGGACACCACCTGCTCACCGACGTCTGGACCACCGTCGGCGTGTTCGCCGGTCTCGGCCTCCTGGTCCTGACCGGCTGGCAGTGGATCGACCCGCTGATGGCGCTCATCGTCGGTCTCAACATCTTGCTCACCGGCGCCAAGCTGGTCCGGCGCTCGGCCGTCGGACTGCTGGACGCGGCACTCCCCCGCGAGGAGGTCGACGCCATCCGCGCCGCCGTCTCGTCGGTGACCGACGACGCCCGCGTGATGCTGGCGGACCTGCGCACCCGCGAGTCCGGCCGACAGCGCTTCGCGCAGGCCACCGTCGTCGTCCCCGGACACTGGACGGTGGCGCGCAGCCACGACCTCGCCGACGCGATCGAGGACGCCGTGAGCGCGGCCTTGCCCTCGACGGTCACCGTCGTCCACATCGAGCCCGGCCCCTCCCACCACCCGCCGTCGGAGCCGTCGGAGCTGTCGGAGCCGCCCGGTGGCGGCGCGAACACCCCCGGATAGGGATCAGCGCGCGTGGCGCGTCTCGGTGTCGACGAGCCGCCGCCACGAGCGCACGAGCACCTCGTCCACGTAGGCCTTGCGCGATCCGCCCGGGCGCACCTGGTCGGCGACGTGGAAGGCACGGACGCCGGCGCGCGCCAACCACGGCACATGCTCGGGGCGCAGGTCGCCGTCGGCGACGATGAGCGCGGCCACCCGGGGGTCGGACCGTGCCTGCTCGACGAGCGCGTCGAGGCCGTGGTCCAGGTCGCGCGCCGAGCCTGCCGTCCGAACGCCGTCGAGCCCCGGCAGCCCGAGAACGGTGCGCCAGGCCGCATCCTGATCGAGGACGGCGTCGAACCCCCGCGAGAAGGTCCAGCCGCACGTGAACCCGTCCATCAGGGCGCCGATCACCTCGGCGTCCACCTCGGCCAGCCCGTTGAGGAAGCCGAAGGTGAGGCCGTCCGCGCCGGCGTCCAGGTACGCCGCGATCAGGCCGCGGAGCCGGACCAGCTCTCCCCCGTCGGTCGACAGGCCCTCGCGCAGGCGCAGGACCGGCCTCAGGTGGATCGAGGTGCGGTCGCGGACCGCGGCGACGGTCGCCGGCTCGGGCGACAACGGCCCGTCCGGAGCGAAGGCGCCCACGAGCTCGATGCGGTCGGCGCCGCCCGCTTCGGCCGGGGCGGCGTCGTGCGCCCCGAGTGCGCACACCTCGAGCACCGCGGTCATGCGCCCATGATGCCGTCCGGCCGCGGTTCGGCGCGCGCGCCACGCGGCGCCGGGTACACTCCCGGCTCGTGCGCATCCTCCGGGAAATCATCGGCCTGATCGGCGAACTACTGATCACGCTCGGCGTCGTCGCCCTCGCGTACGTCGTGTGGCAGCTGTGGTGGACCGACGTCGTGTCGGAGGCCGAGGCGCAGAAAGCCGTCGTCACGCTCCAGCAGGAATTCCAGGGCACGACCCCCGACGGGGCATCACCCGAGCAGGTCGGGCTGGGTGACGCGTTCGCGATCGTTCGCATCCCGCGCTTCGGGGCCGACTACGCCCGCCCGCTCTATGAGGGCACCGACCGCGAGACCCTCAAACGCGGCATCGGCCACTACCGTGAGTCTGCGGAACCTGGACAGATCGGCAATTTCGCCATGGCAGGCCACCGGACGACCTACGGCAAGCCGTTCAGCCTGATCCACGAGCTCCAGGCGGGTGACACCATCATCATCGAGACCGCCGAGGGCTACTACGTCTATGAGAAGACCGAAAGCCTGATCGTGTACCCCCATCAGGCCGAGGTGGTGCTGCCCGTCCCGTCGCGCCCGGGCGTCGCCCCCACGCAGGCGATAGTGACCCTGACGAGCTGTCATCCTCAGTTCAGTTCGCGTGAACGCTGGATCACTCACGGCGCGCTGGTCGGCTTCTTTCCGCTCGCCGACGGCCTCCCTCACCAGTACCTGGAAGTGAGCTGAGCCCATGTCCTTCTACGGCGCGATCTGGAGGATCCTCCCCGGCCCGCGGCCCGTCAAGGCGATCCTCGCCCTGGCGCTGATCGCCGGCGTCATCGCCGTCCTGTTCACCTGGGTGTTCCCCCTCCTCGAGCCTCTGATGCCGTTCAACGACATCACCGTCGAGCCCGAGGGCTGAACGTCCGCCCCGGCCCACCCACCGCCCCGGGCCGCTGCACGGTCCGAGCGGGAGGCCCACGTCGCGGTCGCTGCCCTGACGTCGATCGTGCTCATGGCGGCCGCGTCATGACGACCGTGTGATGACGACAGGGCGCCCCGCGTGATGCGGGACGCCCTGTGCGTTCGACTCGAACGGCGGATCAGAAATCCATGCCGCCCATGCCGCCCATGCCGCCGTCGCCACCCGGGGCGGCCGAAGCCTTCTCGGGCTTGTCGGCGATCACGGCCTCGGTGGTGAGGAACAACGCCGCGATGGACGCCGCGTTCTGCAGCGCCGACCGGGTCACCTTCGCCGGATCCGGGATCCCCGCCGCCAGCATGTCGACGTACTCGCCGGTCGCCGCGTTCAGGCCCTGGCCCGGCTCGAGCCCGGCCACCTTCTCGGCGACGACGCCGCCCTCGAGGCCGGCGTTCACCGCGATCCGCTTCAGCGGAGCCGAGGCGGAGGTGAACACGATCTGCGCGCCGATCTTCTCGTCGCCGTCCAGCGACTCGATCACGGACGCCTTCACCGCGGCCGCCGCCTGCAACAGCGCCACGCCGCCACCGGCGAGGATGCCCTCTTCGACGGCCGCCTTCGCGTTGCGCACGGCGTCCTCGACACGGTGCTTGCGCTCCTTGAGCTCCACTTCGGTGGCCGCGCCGACCTTGATGACGGCGACGCCGCCGGCCAGCTTGGCCAGCCGCTCCTGCAGCTTCTCGCGGTCGTAGTCGGAGTCGGAGTTCTCGATCTCACGGCGGATCTGAGCCACGCGGCCCGCGATCTGGTCGGCATCGCCGGCGCCGTCGACGACGGTCGTCTCGTCCTTGGTGACCAGCACGGAACGCGCACGGCCGAGCAGTTCGAGCGTGACGGCGTCCAGCTTGAGGCCCACCTCTTCCGAGATGACCTGGCCACCGGTGAGGATCGCGATGTCGGTCAGCATGGCCTTGCGACGGTCACCGAAGCCCGGCGCCTTGACGGCCACGGACTTGAAGGTTCCACGGATCTTGTTGACGATCAGGCCGGCCAGGGCCTCGCCGTCGACGTCCTCGGCGATGACCAGCAGCGGCTTGCCCGACTGCATGACCTTCTCCAGGATCGGCAGCAGGTCCTTCAGGTTGCTGACCTTGCCGTTGACGATGAGGACGTAGGGATCCTCGAGCACGGCCTCCATGCGCTCGGCGTCCGTGACGAAGTAGGGCGCGATGTAGCCCTTGTCGAAGCGCATCCCCTCGGTCAGCTCGAGTTCGAGCCCGAAGGTGTTGGACTCCTCGACGGTGATGACGCCTTCCTTGCCGACCTTGTCCATCGCCTCGGCGATGATGTCGCCCACGGTCTGGTCGGCGGCCGAGATGGACGCCGTGGCCGCGATCTGCTCGCGGGTGTCGACCGGGGTGGCCTGAGCGGCCAGCTCGTCGGCGATGGCGCTGACGGCCTTCTCGATGCCGCGCTTGAGGCTCATCGGGTTGGCCCCGGCGGTCACGTTGCGCAAGCCCTCGTGCACCATCGCCTGAGCGATGACGGTGGCCGTGGTCGTGCCGTCGCCCGCGACGTCGTCGGTCTTCTTCGCGACTTCCTTGACGAGCTCGGCGCCGATCCGCTCAAACGGATCCTCCAGCTCGATCTCCTTGGCGATGGACACGCCATCGTTGGTGATGGTGGGAGCTCCCCACTTCTTCTCGAGGACGACGTTGCGGCCCTTCGGGCCGAGCGTCACCTTCACCGCGTCGGCGAGGACGTTCATGCCCCGCTCGAGGCCGCGGCGGGCCTCAACGTTGAATTCAATCAGCTTTGCCACTGCGGCAATCCTTTCGGATGTCGGCGTACGCATCCGTCGGTGCCCGCGACGGACGGCCTGATCGGCAGGCCTCACCTGGGATGCTGGTAGCACTCGCCTGAGGAGAGTGCTACTCAATGTTTAGCACTCGACCCCCACGAGTGCAAACGGGTCAGACGGTGGAACGCACGCTCAGGTGCCGCGCGGAGCGTTCGCGCTGGCGCCGTTCGCGCTGGCGCCGCAGGCGCTTGACCAGCAGGGGCGCGTACGCGAGCGCCTCGGGGCGGTCGATGAGGGCGTTGAGGTGCTGGTAGTAGCGCGGGCCCGACAGGCCGAACCGGGCGAGGATCTCGGCGTCCTTGCTGTCGGACGCCGCCCACCAGGACGCCTCGAAGTCGAGCAGCGCCGCGTCGGTCGCGCCGAGGGCGCTGGGCGGCGGGACGATCGCTTCGGACATGACGCCATGGTAGGCGACGAATCACACGGCTGTCGTTCAAACGCCGAGCGCGGCTTGTTGGCCGCGTCGAATAGAATGCGGCTTTGACCGCCTCGGGACCCCCTACAGCAAGGAGACGCGGACACATGGACTACCTGCGGGGAGCCGTCGTCAACTATCCGTGGGGCACGTTCGATGCGATCCATCGACTCCTCGGCACCGAACCCGATGGTCAGCCCTTGGCAGAGCTGTGGTTCGGCGCGCATCCGCTCGTGCCCTCGGGCATCGGCGACACCACTCTCGACCGCTACCTCGCGGAGAACCCCGAACAGGTCGGGCCGGCCAGCTCGCCCCAGTTCGGCCGGCAGCTGCCCTTCCTGATGAAGGTGCTCTCGGCCCGCCACCCGCTGTCGCTGCAGGCGCATCCCGACCGCGCGCAGGCCGAGGAGGGATTCGCTGCCGAAGAGGCCGCGGGTATCCCACGAACCGCGCACCATCGCACCTACAAGGACGACTGGCCCAAACCCGAGATCCTGATCGCGCTCGATCCCTTCGAGACGCTCGTGGGCTTCCGCGATCCGGCCCGCACGGTGACGTTGTTCAACACGCTCAACGCCGGCCCGCTGGCCGAGCGACTGATCGCGCCCCTGCGCGGCCGCGGCGGCGAGGCGGCGCTGCAAGAGGTCTTCCTCGATGTGCTCGCCCTCCCCGAGGGCAAGCGGCAGGTGGTGGAGGCCATCCTGGCGGCCGCCGAGGGCTGCAAGGAGGACGAGAGCGAGATCGGTGACTTCGCCCGGACGGCGCTGGAGTTGAACGTGGCCTTCCCGTCCGACCCGGGGATCCTCGCCGCGCTGCTGATG
This sequence comes from Propionibacteriaceae bacterium, assembly GCA_032229785.1. Taxonomy (GTDB): domain Bacteria; phylum Actinomycetota; class Actinomycetes; order Propionibacteriales; family Propionibacteriaceae; genus Propioniciclava. The sequence continues at coordinate 16,988 of JAVTWJ010000061.1, read as the reverse complement.
AACCGTATCCACCTGGAGCCGGGCGACGCCGTCTACATGCACCCGGGCACCATGCACGCGCACCTGAGCGGCACGGCCATCGAGGTCATGGCGTCCAGCGACAACGTGCTGCGCGGAGGGCTCACCAGCAAGCACATCGCGGTGGACGAACTCGTCCGCGTCGTCGACTTCTCCTGGGGCGCGCCCAGCATCGTCTCGGGCACGCAGACGGCGCCGAGCGTCTGGGACTACCCCACCTACTGCGACGAGTTCAACGTGTGGAGGGTCGAGGTGGGCGACGGCGCCCCGACGCCGCTGCCAACCTCGACCAACGCGCGCATCGCCCTGGTCATCCGCGGCGAGGTCGTGCTCCACAACGGGGTCACCGCCCTGCCGCTGCGCCAGGGCCAGGCGGCCTTCCTTCCGGCCCAGGACGCACGCGTCTCCGCGACGGGTGACGCCCAGGTGTTCGTGGCGTCCACCGGAATGGCCTGACGGATGGCCGGCGGCCTCGCGGCACTGCTCGACGACATCGCGGTCCTGGCCAAGGCCGCGGCGGCGTCCGTCGACGACGTGGCGGCCGCGGCCGGCCGGGCTAGCGTCAAGGCCGCGGGCGTGGTCGTCGACGACACCGCGGTCACGCCGCGCTACGTGACGGGTATCACGCCCGCGCGCGAACTGCCGATGATCAAGGCGATCGCGATCGGTTCGCTGCGAAACAAGCTGGTCTTCATCCTCCCCGCGATCCTGGTGCTGAGCCAGTTCCTGCCCTGGCTCCTCACGCCTCTGCTGATGTGCGGTGGCCTCTATCTGTCTTTCGAGGGCGCCGAGAAGATCTGGGAGAAGGTGTCCGGCCGCGGGCACGCCGAGGAGGTCGAGGCGGTGCCGCTGGCCGGCCCCGAACAGGAGAAGCAGTTGACGGCCGGAGCGATCCGCACCGACTTCATCCTCTCGGCCGAGATCATGGTGATCGCGCTCAACGAGGTCGCGACCGAACCGCTGTTGTCGCGGGCGATCATCCTGGTGCTGGTCGGAATCGCCATCACGCTGGGCGTCTACGGCGTGGTCGCGCTGATCGTGAAGATGGACGACATCGGCCTGCACATGGTGCAGAACGGCCGGGGCGCGCGGGTGGGCCAACTGCTGGTGACGGGCATGCCGAAACTGCTCACCGCGCTCGGCGCGATCGGCACCATCGCGATGCTGTGGGTCGGCGGCCACATCCTGCTCGTCGGCGCCGACGACCTCGGCTGGCACACCCCCTACGCGCTGGTGCATCACGCCGAGGAGTGGGTCGCGGACGCCACAGGCACCCTCGGCGGCTTCCTGGGCTGGCTGACCAACACCTTCTTCTCGTTCCTCATCGGCCTCGCCACCGGCGCCGTCGTGGTCGCGCTCGCGGATCTCATCCGGCACCTGCGGCCGTCCGCACGGCACTGACAATCGTCCCTGCGGCGCCGGGTGGGGCACAATGGTCGCCGGGCCGGGCACGGCCCCACGCCTCCGTAGCTCAGCTGGTAGAGCATCCGCCTTGTAAGCGGAGGGTCGCGGGTTCGAATCCTGTCGGAGGCTCGTGAACAAGCGCAGCAAGTGGGCCGACGCGGTCGCCCACAACCCCGGCCATTCCCAGTGGTACATCGAGCGGTTCCGCCAGATGGCCGCCAACGGGGCCGACCTGGTCGGCGAGGCGCGCCTGATCGACGCCATGGCCGCGCGGGGGTCGACGATCCTGGACGCCGGCTGCGGGCCCGGCCGCCACGCGGGCCACCTGCACGCCGCCGGGCACACGGTGGTCGGCGTCGACCTGGATCCGGTGCTGATCGCGGCGGCCGAGGAGGACTTTCCCGGCCCGCGCTACGTCGTCGGCGACCTGAGCGACGTCACACTGCCCGTGGACGCCCCTCAGCCGTTCGACCTCCTGCTGTGCGCCGGCAACGTGATGGGCTTCCTCCATCCCGACACGCGGCGTCCGGCCCTCACGCAGTTCGCCCGGTGGCTCAAGGACGACGGCCGCGCGGTGATCGGCTTCGGAGCCGGCCGCGGCTACGACTTCGCCGACTTCTTCGCGGACGCCGAGGCGTCCGGCCTGGATCTCCAGCAGGCCTACGCGACCTGGGATCTGCGTCCGTACGTCGAAGGCGCCGGCTTCCTCGTCGCCGTCCTCGGCCGCGCCGCGCGGTGAGGCGGCGGCTTCACCGACCGGCGGCGTCCTTGCCGTTGGCCCTGCTGCGGCGCCAGAACACCACGAGCATGCCGACCAGGATCGCGATCGACAAGTACCACAGGTACCGGCCGTAGGTGTCCACGGCCTCAACGGCCGGTTCGCCGATCCAGTAGCCCAGCGCCAGGTAGCCCGCCGTCGAGCCGAGCGCGCTCAGGGCCCCCACGGTGAGGAAGGTGCGCAGACGCGTGCCCGCCGCGCCCAGCGCCGCGTAGATGACACCGGCCGGCAGCGGCAGCGGCAGGAACGTCACGACGATGGCGAGCTTCTCGTAGCGGCGTGCGGCGTCCCAGATCAGTCCCCAATAACGCTGCGTGCGCGGCGACTTGTTGGCCGCCCACACGTCCATGATGTTGCGGCCCCAGAGTTTGCCGGCCCACCAGTAGATCCAGTCGAACTTCATCGCCATCAGCGAACCGAGCACCAGCACCGCCGGCCACCACGCATCGCCCACGGCGGCGAGCGCGCCCACCACCACCAGGCCCGTGCGGTAGCCGAGCGACCCGAGCACATGCGGAGCGAGACCGAGGATCACCGGGCGCAACGGCAGCATGACCAGGCTGTAGACCGCGACGACGCTCAACGCTCCCATGCAGATCAGGTCGGCGCGTTGTGGTTGGTGCCGCCATGGCAGCGCGGGATCGTCCCACCATTCGCGCGGGGGGGTCGCCGGTTCGCGCGGGGGCGCCTCCGGTTCGTGGGAGGACGGATCGCTGGTCACCCGGCGAGGATACCGGGCCCCTCGACGTGGCAGGCGAGCGCCTCCGTCCGTGCCCGGCGGAACCGCCCCAGCGCCCCTTGCGCGCGTTCGGTTGCGCGCCGCCGCCCGGCCCGGTTTAATGCCCTGTGAGGGGCCGCATCGTCTGCGGTCCCGCGTTTCCACTACGGATCGTCGGGCACGTACCTGCCCGTGGAAAGGATGTGTGGCATGGCCACCGTTTCGTTCAAGGACGCCACGCGCGTCTACCCTGGCGCCGATCACCCGGCCGTCGACAAGCTCAACCTCGAGATCGGCGACGGCGAATTCATGGTCCTCGTCGGCCCCTCCGGTTGCGGCAAGTCCACCTCGCTGCGCATGCTCGCCGGCCTCGAAGAGGTGAACGGGGGCGCCATCTACATCGGCGACCGCGATGTCACCGACCTGCCGCCGAAGGATCGCGACATCGCGATGGTCTTCCAGAACTACGCCCTCTACCCGCACATGACCGTCGCCGACAACATGGGCTTCGCGCTCAAGATGCAGAACGTGCCGAAGGCCGAGCGCGACCGGCGCGTCGCCGAGGCCGCCAAGCTGCTCGGCCTGGATCCCTTCCTCAGCCGCAAGCCGAAGGCCCTCTCCGGCGGCCAGCGCCAGCGCGTCGCCATGGGCCGCGCCATCGTCCGTCAGCCCCAGGTCTTCCTGATGGACGAGCCGCTGTCGAACCTGGACGCCAAGCTCCGCGTCTCGACCCGCACCCAGATCGCCGCCCTGCAGCAGCGCCTCGGCGTCACCACCGTCTATGTCACCCACGACCAGGTCGAGGCCATGACCATGGGCGACCGGGTCGCCGTGATGAAGGACGGCCTCCTGCAGCAGTGCGACTCACCGCTGACCCTCTACGAATCGCCGCGCAACCTCTTCGTGGCCGGCTTCATCGGCTCGCCCGCGATGAACCTCATCTCGGGCAAGTCCGTCGCGGGCGGCGTTCAGGTGGGCGACTACGTGGTGCCGGTCTCGCGCGAGGTACTGGGCCGCTCCGCCGGGGCGACCGAGCTGACGCTCGGCATTCGCCCCGAGCACCTGTCCGCCAGCCCGGACGGCCAGGGCATCGGCGTCGACGTCGCCGTCGTAGAGGAGCTCGGCGCCGACTCCTACCTGTACGGCACCCCGACGGGCCTGTCGATCGATGAGAGGCTCACCGCGACACAGATCGTGGCGCGCCTGCAGGCGGGCCACCCGCTCAGCAAGCAGGGCACCGTCCGCCTCGTCCCCGATCTGAGCAAGATGCACGTGTTCAACACCAAGACAGGCGAGCGCGTCAGCTGACGCGCACTCACCGAGCGCCCATCGCACACGGCCCGCGGCATCACGCCGCGGGCCGTGTGCCCGTGCATGGAAGGATGCCCCTATGCCTCGCTTCCTGGCCGCCCAGCCGGACGCCCGCCTCCTGCCGCTCCCGTGGCACCTGCCGTTGTCGGTGTGGCCGGCCAAGCACCTCGTGGCGCTCCCGCGCGGCATCTCCCGACACGTCGTCCGGTTCATCCAGGTCGGCGGCGAGGTGTTCGCGGCTAAGGAGCTCCTCGAGGGCGCCGCCATGCACGAATACCGCATGCTCACCGACCTCGTCCGTCTCAACACGCCGGCGGTCGAGCCCATGGGTGTCGTCACCTCGCGGCGGTCCGTCGACGGCGAACCGCTCGATTCGATCCTGCTCACCAAGCATCTGCAGTTCTCGCTGCCGTACCGCTCGCTGTTCTCGGCGGGCGTCCGGCCTGACACCGTCACCCGGCTGATCGACGCCATGGCCGTGCTGCTCGCGCGCCTGCACCTCGTCGGCTTCCTCTGGGGCGACGTGTCGTTGTCCAACATCCTGTTCCGCCGCGACGCCGGCGAGTTCGCCGCGTATCTGGTGGACGCCGAGACCGCCGAGGTGCACGATCAACTCTCGGACGGCCAGCGACTGCACGACCTCGACACCGCCATGGTGAACCTCTTCGGCGAGTTCAGCGACCTGGAGGCCGGCGGCATGCTCGACCCTTCCCTCGACCCGCTGAGGGTCGTCGACCAGATCGTCAACCGGTACCGGGCGCTGTGGCACGAGCTGACCGGTGTCGAGGAGTTCTCCGGCAGCGAACTCGCCCGCATCGAGGGCCGCGTCCGCCGGCTCAACGACCTCGGCTTCGATGTCGCCGAGCTCGACATCCAGACGTCGCCGACCGGCGAGACGGTCAGGATCCAGCCCAAGGTCGTCGATTCGGGGCACCACAGCCGCCGGTTGCTGCGGCTGACCGGTCTCGACACCGAGGAGAACCAGGCGCGCCGCCTGCTCAACGACCTCGACACCTACCGGGCCCACACCAACCAGACCCACACCCAGGAGTCCGTCGTCGCCCACCAGTGGCTCACGCACTCGTTCGGGCCGGTCGTCGACTCGGTGCCGGCCGACCTGCGGGGCAAGCGCGAGCCGGCGCAGATCTTCCACGAGGTCCTCGACTACCGCTGGTACCAGAGCCAGCGCGAGCAGCGCGACGTGCCGCTCACCGAGGCCGTCCACGGCTACATCCACGACGTGCTGAGCGCCCTGCCCGACGAGGAACTGGCCTCCACCACCGCCGCCCCGCTCCACGAAGGCGGACGCGAACTGCTCAACCCCTTCGAACCGTCGTACGGCTTCGCCGACGACGAGGACGAAGAGGTCGAGGACCCCTGGCAGACCGAGGCTCACGAACCGGGCACGGCGCTGCTGCCCGACCATCTCGACATCGAGGAGCTGCGCCGCCGGGCGGCACGGGACTGATCGCGGCCCGCCGCTACGATGAGCAGGTGACTTTCCGCCTCTACGACAGCGCCCGGCGCGCCAGCGTCGATCTCGAGCCTCTGATCCCCGGCCAGGTGTCGATCTACTGCTGCGGGCCGACGGTCCAGTCGGCACCGCACCTGGGCCACGTCCGCAAAGAGGTCAACTTCGACGTGCTGCGCCGCTGGCTGGAGGTGTCGGGCTACGCGGTCACGCTGGTCAGCAATATCACCGACATCGACGACAAGATTCTCATCAAGGCCGCAGAGGCCGGACGCCCCTGGTGGGCGCATGCGTTCCTGTTCGAGCACGTGTTCACCGCCGCGGCCAGCTCGCTCGGCGTCCGCCCGCCCACCTACGCGCCGCGCGCGACCGGCCACATTCCCGAGATGCTCGAGCTGATCGCCGAACTGATCGACGCCGGGCACGCCTATGTGTCCGACGACGCCACCGGCGACGTGTACTTCGACGTCGCGAGCTGGTCCGCCTATGGCGAGCTGTCCGGGCAGCGCGTCGACGAGATGGAGCCCTCCGAGGACGCCGAGACGCGCGGCAAGCGCGACCCGCGCGACTTCGCGCTGTGGAAGGGCGCCAAACCCGGCGAGCCGGCGTCCGCTTCCTGGGCTGCGCCGTGGGGCCCGGGGCGTCCGGGATGGCACCTGGAGTGCTCCGCCATGGCGGGCAAGTACCTGGGCGACGCGTTCGACATCCATGGCGGCGGCGTCGACCTGCGCTTCCCGCACCACGAGAACGAGCTCGCCCAGTCCCGCGCGGCCGGGCGTCCGTTCGCGTCCTACTGGATGCACAACGCCTGGGTGACGATGAAGGGCGAGAAGATGTCCAAGTCGCTGGGCAACACCGCCGACGTCGCGGGCGCCGTGGCGACCTATGGCGGGCGGGCCGTCCGGCTCTACCTGGCCGGCCCCCACTACCGCTCCATGATCGAACTCTCGCCCGACGCGCTCGAGGAGGCCGAGGCCCAGCTGGCGCGCATCGACTCGTTCCTGTTCCGGGCCAAGGAGAAGCTCGGCGACGGCGAGTTCGAGGGCACGCCCGGTTCGGTACACCGGCACGCGTTCCGCACCGCCATGGACGACGACCTCGCCACCCCCGCCGCGCTGGCGGCCCTCTTCGGCCGGGTGCGCGAGGGCAACCAGGCGCTGGCGTCCGGCGACCGGGCCGCCCTCGGTTCCGCGTGGGGCGACGTGCTGTGGATGCTGGAGGTCTTCGGACTCAACCCCTGGGCGCCCGAATGGTCGGACGCCGGCGCCTCGGCGTCCGACGACCTCACCGGGGTGGTGGACTCGCTCGTGCGCACCCTGCTGGCCGAGCGCGACGCCGCGCGTGCGGCCAAGGAGTGGGGCCGGGCAGACGCCATCCGCGACTCGCTGGCGTCCGCCGGCCTGAAAGTCACCGATACCCACGACGGCGCCCGCTGGTCGCTGGACAGGAGCTGACATGCCCGGAAACAGCCAGCGCAAGGGCGCCATCCGCAAGCGCGGCAAAGGCACCGGCAACCAAGGCAACACGGCCGGGTCGGGCGGACGCGTCCGGCGCGGCCTCGAGGGCAGGGGCCCCACGCCGAAGGCTGAGGATCGCCCCTACCACAAGGCCTATCGCAAGCGGCACCCCGACGAGGGCCCCATCTCGGCGGCGAAGCCGCAGGGACGCCGCCGTGTCCCGGGCGAGGAGCGCGTGCGCGACCGGTCCGGCAAGAGTCCTGGCGCCGAATGGGTGTTCGGGCGCAACCCGGTGCTGGAGGCGCTCGAAGCGGAATTGCCGGTGCGGCGGGCCTACCTCATGGAGGGCGCCGAGCGGGACTCGCGGATCAGCGACATCCTGAAGATCGCGGTCGCCCGCGGACTCACGCTTCTGCAGGCGTCCCGCGCGGAGCTCGACCGCCTCACGCACGGCGCCGTGCACCAGGGCGTGGCGATCCAGCTTCCGGCCTACGAATACGCCCATCCCGGCGACCTGATGGCGGACGCCCTCGCCGACCACGACGCGCCGGTGGTGGTGGCGTGCGACTCGATCACCGATCCGCGCAACCTGGGCGCCATCATCCGCTCGGCCGCCGCCTTCGGCGCGTCGGGGGTGATCGTGCCCGAGCGCCGCTCGGCCCACATGACCGCGGCCGCCTGGAAGACGTCCGCGGGTGCCGCGGCCCGGGTGCCGGTGGCGCTGGCCACGAACCTCAACCGGGTGCTGCGCGCGTACGCGGACGCCGGGTTCATGGTCGTCGGCCTCGCCGGCGAGGGCGAGACCGACATCGCCGACACGCCCGGCATCGGTGGTCCGATCCTGCTGGTGGTCGGCTCCGAAGGCGACGGACTGGCCCAGTTGGTGCGCAAGAACTGCGACGTCCTGGCGTCGATCCCGATCGCGTCCGAGGTCGACAGCCTGAACGCGTCGGTGGCCGCATCCGTGGCGCTGTACGAGATCGCGCGGGCGCGCCCCTGACGGCGTCCTCCTGCATGGGGGTGACCCCTGGGTTGTCCCTCAACGATCCCCGCGCCGAGGCGGGGTCGGGTAGGTTCGAGGTCCACCCCCTCGTGAGGAGAGAGCGATGGCCGACAGCGCCAACCACGACGACACCACCCCTACGATCCAGCCGGAGCCGGCGCCTCGACCGGCCCCGCCGACCATGCAGCAGCCGGTCCCGCCGAAGCCGCCGGTCTACCCGCGGGTCGCCCCACCGCCGAAGCAGTCCGGTTTCAAGCACGGCTTCGGGCTGGGCGCCGGCGTCGGGCTCGGCTTTGGGGCGGCGATGGTCGCCCTGTCGGTGGTGAGTTCCGTACTCGCGATGATCATGATGATGGCCTTCGGCGCGATGGCGGGCTCGCTGGTCTCGGCGACGCCCGGATCCATGGACACCCTCGCCACCGTGTGGGGTGCCGACTCCGCGACCGGCAAGCTGCGTGCCATCGGCGTCCGCGGCACGATCCAGACCAGCGGCAGCGACGGGCTGTTCGCCTCGGGCGGCGTGTACGGCTATGAGGTTGCCGAGATGATCGACGGGATCGCCGCCGACGACGCCGCCGGCCTGGTGCTGATGCTGGACACCCCGGGCGGCAGTGTCACCGGCTCACGGGCGATGGCGGACGCCGTCGACCGCTACAAGGCGCGCACCGGCAAGAAGGTGTTCGCGTTCGTGGAGTCCATGTCGGCGTCCGGCGGCATGTACACGATGGCGGGCGTCGACGAGATCGTCGCCGATCACGGCAGCATCGTCGGCAGCGTGGGCGTCATCATGGGGCCCCTCGACCGCTACCGCGACGTCACCAGCATGGGCTCCATGCTGACCGGCTCGGTCACGGCCCGCGAGATCACCAGCGAGTACATCACGGCGGGCAAGCACAAGGACGCCGGAAACCCGTTCCGCGACCTGACCGCCGAGGAGCGCGCCGAGCTCAGCGCGATCACCAACGCGATGTACGACGACTTCGTCACGCACGTCTCGACCAAGCGCGGCATCCCGCGCGAGACGATCATCGACGACCTGGGCGCGCAGATCTTCACCGGCGCCCGAGCCCAGGAGGTCGGCTACATCGACGCCACCATGGGCCGCGACGAGGCCATGCGCCACTTCGCCACCGCCGCAGGGCTCGACCCCGCGCAGACCAAGGTCGTCGAGTCGATCGGACCGGCCTCGTGGACGAGCCTGTTCGGCCTCGAGCAGCGCCCCTGGGGCACCTCGCCCGCGGCGACGGCCCAGGGCGGCCAGCCCGCGAAGGTCACCGCCAAGCTGTGCACCGAAACCCGCACTCCGCTTCTGCTCCACGGCGCCCTCGCGGCCGCCTGCGGCTGAGTCGTCTCCGCGCGGGAGGGGTCGGTCCGGCCGACCCCTCCCGCTTCGTCTCCGCCGGTGCCGCATCGGGCGTCCAGGCCACGGCCTCGGGGCCCGCCCCCTGCGGCGCCTGTCGTAGATTGGGGACACCGCACCAGAAGGAGTCCCCCCTGTGTCCGACCTCGCCGCCACCGCGTCCAGCGCGTTCTCGCAGGCACTGTCCGTCATCGCGTCCGTGGAGCCTCGCATCAGCGACGCCATCACGTCCGAGCTCGCCGACCAGCGCGCCTCGCTGAAGCTCATCGCGTCCGAGAACTACGCCTCGCTGGCCACCCTGCTCACCATGGGCAACTGGCTGAGCGACAAGTACGCGGAGGGCACGGTCGGCCACCGCTTCTACGCCGGTTGCCGCAACGTCGACACCGTCGAGGCGCTCGCGGCCGAGCACGCCCGCGAACTGTTCGGCGCCGAGTACGCCTATGTGCAGCCGCACTCGGGCATCGACGCCAACCTCGTCGCCTACTGGGCGATCCTGAACGCGCGCATCGAGTCGCCGACGCTGGCGCGCCTGGGCGCCAAGAACGTCAACGACCTCAGCCACGCCGACTGGGAGGGCCTGCGCCGCGAGTTCAACTCCCAGCGCGTCATGGGCATGAGCCTGGACGCCGGCGGTCACCTCACCCACGGATTCCGACACAACATCTCGGGCAAGATGTTCGAGCAACACAGCTACGGCACCGATCCCGAGACCGGCCTGATCGACTACGACGCGTTGCTCGCCGCCGCCCGCGAGTTCAAGCCGCTGATCCTCGTCGCCGGCTACTCCGCGTACCCGCGTCGGGTGAACTTCGCGAAGATGCGCGAGATCGCGGACGCCGTGGGCGCCACCCTGTTCGTCGACATGGCGCACTTCGCGGGGCTGGTCGCCGGCAAGGTGTTCACCGGCGAGGAGAACCCGATCCCGTACGCCGACGTCGTGGCGTCCACCACGCACAAGAGCCTGCGCGGCCCGCGCGGCGGCTTCGTGCTCGCCACCAAGGAGTACTCGCAGGCGGTCGACAAGGGCTGCCCGATGGTGCTCGGCGGCCCGCTATCGCACGTCATGGCGGCCAAGGCGGTGGCGTTCGCCGAGGCGCGGACCGGCGACTTCCGGTCCTACGCGCAGCAGGTGGCCGACAACGCCCAGACGCTCGCCGAGTCCCTGATGAAGCGCGGTGTGAAGCTGGTCACCGACGGCACCGACAACCACCTGGTGCTGCTCGACGTCGCGACGTCCTTCGGCCTGACCGGGCGTCAGGCGGAGTCGGCCCTGCTGGACTCGGGCGTGGTCACCAACCGCAACTCGATCCCGCGCGACCCGAACGGCGCCTGGTACACCTCGGGCATCCGCATCGGGACGCCCGCGCTCACCTCCCGCGGCTTCGGCGCGGCCGAGTTCGATCGCGTCGCGGAGCTGATGGTGGGCGTCCTGACGAACACGGCGCCAGTCACGGCGTCCACCGGCCAGCCGGGCAAGGCGAAGTACGCTCTCACCGCGGGCGTCGCCGACCGCACCAAGGCCGCCTCGGCCGAACTGCTGGACGCCAACCCCCTCTACCCCGGGCTGGCCCTCTGACGCGAAGATCCACCCAGCCACGGCTCGGCGCCGCTCTCCTGTGACCGCCGACGCCGCTCCCGATCCGGCACGCGAGCACCAGGAGGCCATGGCGGCGCGGTCTCAGTGAGCGCGCTGGACGGTCAACGAAGGCGGGAACTCGACCTCGCCGGGGCCGACGCGGGAGCGGCCCGGCGACGCACCGCGGTGGCAGCGAGGATGACCACCGCGGCCAGGATCGCCGCGACCGCGGTCGGGGTCGAGTACAGAGGACCGACAAGCCGTCCCACCGCGATCCATGCCAGCGCCCAGACCATGGCGGCAGCGATCGCCCACCGTCCCCCCAGCCTGGCCGCGTAGACGCCCCCGAGCAGGGCTGCGACCGCCAGCACCACGCCCGCGAGCACGTCCGCCCAGGGGGCACCCGGGTCGAGCCCGGCGTCCACCAGCACGGCGGTGATGTTCGCCACGCTCGCCACGCTCACCCACCCCAGGTAGACCCCGAACGTTCCGTCGACCACCAACGCTTCGATCCGCGACGCGGGCCGGCTCTCCCCCAACCGCCGCACCAGCACCCCGAGCACGAGCGCCAAGGCGAGAATCACCACCACGCTCGGCCACAGCCAGCCGATCTGGGTGACGCCGAGCCACAGGGCATTGAGCAGCATCGAGACGGCGGCCAGCAACCAGATCCGGGACGCCCGCGGGCTGTCCACGGCACGCCACTGCCAGACCACGTAGACGAGCAGGCCGACGTAGATCAGAGACCAGATGGAGAACGCCCTCGTGGCCGGGGCCACCAGGGTCGCCGTCGCCGCGAGGGCACCACCGGAGGATTCCTCCACCCGGGTGCCGATCAGCCCGAAGCCCGCCAGCGTCCCGATCACCATCACCACGGCGGACGCGGTGACGACCAGCCGCCGCCCAACCCCCTTCGATGTCACAGCTTTCCCCCTCTGACGCCACTTACCTTAGACACCAAGACTGCCGCACCACCCATGCTTAGACAAGCCGGAGGCGCAGCCCTGCACAATCGTGGGCGACGGAGGTGACCCCCGCCGATGGGGGACCATAGACTCGCCGCGAGATGATCACGATCAGTCAGGCTGCGCAGCTCACCGGCGTCGCCGAGCACACCTTGAGGGCCTGGGAGCGCCGCTACGGGGCCTTCCAGCCCTCTCGCACGCGAGGCGGGTACCGCGACTACGGCGACGAATCCCTGCGGCGGATCCGGACGATGAAGCAGCTCGTCTCCTCGGGGATGCCTCCCCGTGAGGCTTCGGCGGAACTGCTGCGCCGAGCGGGCGCCGAGACCGCCAGGGGGCCGGACGCCGCCGCCGCGCTGATCGAATCGCTGACCGGGTTGGACGCGACGCTGGCCCAGCGCATCATCGACGAGCAGTTCGCGCTGCGCAGCTACGAGGCGGCGGTCGACGACTGGCTGATGCCCACCCTGGTTCGCGTCGGTGAGGCCTGGGCGTCCGGCGTCATCTCCGAGGCCGGGGAACACCTGGTCGCCCACGTGGTGATGCGCCGGCTCGCCGCGGCCTTCGACGCCGTCGGTCCGAATCCGGCGACCGCCCCGGCGATCGTCGGCGCGCCCTCCGGCGTCACCCATGAGCTCGGGCTGATGGCGTTCGCGGTCGCGCTGCGCCGGGCCGGGGTGGCGACGATCTACCTCGGCGGCGACGTGCCTGCGGCGGCGTGGGCGGAGGCGCTGGCGACCACCGGTGCCGCGGTCAGCATCACCGCGATCCCCCGGCGAAGCGATGCCCGGCGAGTGGTGGCGCTCGCGGAGCGGCTCCGTGCGGCACAGTCTTCGGTGCCGCTGGCGGTGGGCGGGCGGTTCCAGCACCTCGCCCCTGCCGAGGCCCGGCAACTGGGACACCGGATCGCCGCGGCGGCTCACGACGTCGCGCTCTCGATCGCAGCGCCCGGAACCGGGCGCGTGCCTGCGGGCGGGCGGGGCGAGGATCTCGGCGGCGTGGGCGGCCCTGGGACGTAACCGCTCTTCCCCGCCGCGTGCGTCCCGCCGACTGGGCTCATCGGAGGGGAGTCAGCGGAGGGAGTCAGCGGGTCAAAACGCCGGGCAGCATCACCGCGGTACCGAACGCCAGCGCTCCCACCGTGACCGCAAGCCACAAGGCGATCCAGAACCCACCGGGCACACGGGTCAACCGCGCGAGCTGCGCGGCGTCCGACACCGAGGTCGCCCTGCCCCTGCGCAGCGCCGACTCGAGCACCGGACGCGGCCCGGCCAGCAGCAGGAGCCACGCCACCCCGAACGCGAGCCACGCCAAGAACTCCGTCGGCGCGTACCACGCCGCCGCTCCCAGGACGGCGCCCAGGCCAACGACCACCAAGGCCCCGTACAAGTTGCGAATCTTCACCAGCATCAACGCCAGCAGCACCACCAGCAGGGCCGGCATCGCCGCGGCATGGCCGGCCCCGGCCAGGAAGGCGGCAAGGAGGCCGACCACCGAGGCGGCGGGATACCCGGCGAGCAGTGTCACCACCATGCCGACGCCGGTGGGTCTGCCCCGCGACACCGTCAGGCCGGAGGTGTCCGAGTGCAGACGGATCCCCTGGAGCGAACGACCCGACAGCGTCGCAGCGATCGCGTGGCCGGCCTCGTGGCACACCGTGACCACGGCCCGCACCGCCGGCCACGCGAGGATCACGAGGGCCAACGCGACGACCCCGATCAGGACCAAAGTGGAGGCGTCCGGAACCGGGGTCGTCGCCGACACACGGCGCCACCACTGCTCCCACACGGCCATGCGGCCAGTATCCCAGCCGCTCCAAGGATGGCACCGCCCCCCATCCGGCTCCGCGGGCGAGTGCCGTGGCCAGGAGCCAGGTCGCAAATCGGCTGAACGTCGAGGGCAACCCGTGGTCTCGTCCGATCCGGCCGCCCGGGCGTCGCTCTGGACGCTGCCCTGCTGCGCGAGCAGTACGGCATCTCGCCGTGGCTCAGATCCGCAACCTGAGAAGCTCACCTCTGCAAGTCGGATGGCTCAAATCCGCGAGCTTCGTGGCGGGCTGCGGTGAGGCCCGTAGACCTCCGCGCCTACGATCGGAACCGTTGCGCACGAAATTTCGTAGGCAACGGTGCCGAACGTGCGCACGAGCGTCAGCCGCTCACAGACCGATCCTTCGATTGGCGGACGGCCGTCCGTCCACCTACATAGGGCTACCCCGCCCGGGCGGTCAGACGTTGAAGCCGAACGTCGGATGGGGGTCTCGGTGGTTGTCGACTGCTGCCGATAGATGCCGCGAAAGGTGCACCGACCTGCCGCGCCGTCGACGTGAGCAGACCCTTCTTGACCGTATCCCACACCGTCGTGGTCAACGTGGCGCCCCCAAGATCGGTCGTCTTCGCCGGCCGGTTGACCTGGTCGTAGACGGTCCTCACGCCCTGACCCCGGGCGTCCGTCATCGACGTGACAGTGCCCGAGGCCTCTAGAAGGACCGACTACTGGACTTGTTCAGGTATCGCGACTGTTCGGCTATCCTGAACGCGTGGACGGAATGAACGAAGCGGCGGTCGAGCCGTACATCCGACTTCTCAGCGAGTTCGGCATTCAGAGCCGACTGCCGGGCGGCCTACCTGTCGAGGGCTGGGCCGACGCGTATCTCATGCGCGGCAGGTCCGAGCAGCAGTACACCGTGTTCGTGAGGGCGCGCTTCACGTTGGCGGACGCCGCTTGGATCGGCAAGGAACGAGGCCCAGCGCTCGTCCTGAGCAGCTTCGTATCACCGCGGACCGCCGATGCCCTACGCAGGGCCGGCGTTCAGTACCTGGATACTGCCGGGAACGCGTGGATCACGTTCGGCGACGTACTCATCGATGTCCGTGGCCGCCCCAGGCCCAAGGGCGTAGCGCCGGCGCCAGCGACGGGCAACCTCTTCAGCACTGCCCGCGCCCAGGTCATTTTCGCGCTGCTTGCGTGGCCTGAGCTGTGGCACGCACCTCTGCGGGAGTTGGCCCGCGCCGCCGACGTCTCGGTCGGCCAGGCTCACAACGCGCGTCAGTTGCTCTCGGAGGCCGGGTACAGGGCAGGTTCGCAACCCGCCGGCCAGTCCGACCTCCTCGAGTTGTGGGCAGCCGCCTACCCCACCGGACTCGGGGCCAAGCTCACCCGCGCCACCTACAGCGGCACCATCGAGCACGTGCGTCCAGCAACTGAACACGACACGCTCTACATCTCGGGCGAGTCGGCAGCGCCAGAGTTACGTCCGGCGACACTCACCGTCTATGCACCCAGGGAAGACCCGCTCCTGCCGGTCGCGAACCGCTGGCGATCCGATGGGCCGACGAACATCGAGGTCCGCCGCGCTTTCTGGAGCGCCCCAGACGGCACCCGACCGGGCGTCCAGCTCGCGCCGTGGCCACTGGTCTATGCCGACCTCGCCGCCAGCGATGACCCCCGCGTGCGCCAGGCAGCTCAGGATTGGAGGCGGTCCCATGCTGAACCTGACACAAGTTCCTGATGGATTTCTGGAACCGGCAGCAAGGGTAGTCAACGCGGTCCTGACAACCTCGCAATCACTTGCCCCAGGAGACGTCATGCTCGTCGGCGCGTGGTGCCGAAACGTCCTGCACCGCGCACTCGGCCACCACTTTGAGACCACCGCGACGCGCGACCTCGATCTCGCACTGGCCCTGGCCTCCTGGGATGCCTACCGAACCCTTGCCGTCACCTTCCCGACGGTTGGTCACACCGGTATCCGCTACCGGATCGCCGACATCGACGTCGATATTCTCCCGTTCGGCGAAATCGAGGACCCCGATGGGATCGTCGAGCCACCCACCCGGGAAGTCCCCTTCAGCGTGTGGGCCTTCGCGGAAATCCTCACCGCCTCGCTTCCCCTTGCGCTGGCACCGAACCTGGAAGTCAGGATCCCCACCGTCGCCGGATTCACCGCGGCCAAGCTGGGCGCCTGGCTCGACCGCTCCAAATACCACGAGACCAAGGATGCGGCCGACCTCGCGCTGACCCTCCACTGGTACTCAGAGAACCGCGACGTCCAGGACCGGCTCTATGACACCGCCGAAGGAAACGCCATCCTGATCGCCGAACACGCCGACGTTCAGCGCGCTGCTGCGAACCTGCTGGGCGTAGACGTGGCTGGCCTGATCGGCGCGCAGCGGTTGTCGGAACTCCTGGCGCGCTGGCCAGGGGACACCGCACTGCTGACCCGAAGCCTGCAGATTCGCGGCGCTTCCGGGTGGCCTGTGGAGTTCGGCAGACGCCGGGAAATCCTGGACGCTCTCAGCCGCGGGCTCACCACGACGTCCTAGGCGCCGCCAACCACCCCGCCTCCACCCCGAACATGGAGCCGCGCCATTCTCTGACCGGACGTGGGGAAGCACCGCCACCCAATGACCTTCCGCACCTAGTGAAAGTCAGTTTCGCCTGCCATTTCCGTGGGGCGGCAGTGGGCCCGGGCGGGCGCATCTGAGGCTCTTCACGTCTCGCTGTCGACCGTCAAGGCCACCGTCCAGTCACTCCTACGCACCTTCGGCGTCGACAACCGCATCCGTCCCGCACCACTCGCGCTTCGCGTGGGCCCCGGCGCCCCCTCATGACCCAGTGGACCGGCACTCCGTCCGATATCGCTCCCCGTGTGCAGTCTGGGCGTGCAATTCGTACCCCTGCGCTCTGTGTCAAGCTGTGTGGAGTCACGCAGCATGGTTTTGTGGTTTCTCGTTTGGCAGGTTGATCCCGACCGTGCCGGCGGGTGTTGGTGTGGTCGGGCGGGCGCGGAACCGCTCGGGGTGTGCTTCGAAGTAGTGCTGCAACGCTTCGTCCCGGGTCGGTTCACGAAGACGCCGTCTCGGCCTTTGACAACATTGAGGTTTTCTCACCGGGTCGGTCTTTGTAGGTGGAGAAGTACTAGGGCGGC
>JAVTWJ010000060.1:0-4214 GCA_032229785.1 Propionibacteriaceae bacterium | reverse complement strand
TCGCGACACGCTATTTGTTCACGGAAAGTCCTGCCTGGGATTTCATGATCAGGTTATGTGGGTCGACCCACCTTCCGCTGGCCTGTGAATAAGCCTCATAGAACATGCAGCAAAAACAAAGGCGGAAAAGTGGGGGAAACCTTAGGGAACGGCGAAGGGCTGGTGCCGGACGTCGCAGTTCTGCGTCCCGCCGGCGTACGCTCGGCCGCTGAGCAAGCGCACGTGGACCACCTGCTGGCCCGCGCAGAACAACTACGCAGGGAGGGCCGCCCACTCGACGGTCGCGCGATTGATATTCAGCTCGCGGAGGGAGGTTACCCGGAGGGGTTCCGCGACCTTGGTTCCTACTTCTATTTCCAGGGTCGGACAGGCGCGGCTGAACGAGCATGGATTCGAGTCGCTCACGTGGACGCGGACTCCGCAGCAGAACTCAGCAATCTATGGGTGGACCGTGGCGATCTCGTTAAAGCGAGTTCATATCTCCGACTAGCGGCCACCCTGAGCCCCGAATACATACCCGTCGCACCGGCACGCGAGGCGATCTGGAAGTGGCGACGGACCCATGACGTACGAATGAAGGATGAGCTGCATAGACTCAGCGCTTCTTGGCCACCAACAGGCGTGGCCTACGCGGAGTGTCTAACCCGCGTGGGACTGGAGGACGAGGCGATATCCACGCTCCGCGCCCTATCTGCGACAGACGTCTACGAAGCACACCTTCCCTTGGGAAACATGGTGGGAGAACGAGGTTGGTGGCGAGAAGCCGAACAAGCATATTTGCGAGGCGGCAAGGCCGGAGATGGCAACAGTTGGTATAATCTTGGCCTACTCCGTCTCGCCCAGGGGAGAACCTACGACGCAATCCAAGCTTTTTGGGAGGGGCTACTCGACGGCGATAACCGATCACGCCGGGCCTATCGAGGCATCACCAAAGGAAGAAAGAGGATCAGAAAGAAGCGACTTGCGTCGCTGAAGTCGGCAGCGCGCAGCGGATTTGGCGACGGCCCACGAGAGCCATCCTCATGCTCTGATTGTCGAACGAGTTGAGGGCGCCCTTCCAGCATAGCTATGCAAAGAAGGTGATGAGGAAAGGAAACAACACCTTGCGTATCGGCAAAGGGTGCGGCGCATTTAGAGTGTCGGCAGGGCCCGAACGTAAGCACTGGCTCAAAATGGGGAGCAAAAGAAGAGCGGTCGATCGGGTCCACATCCATATCGAGCGCACCAAGGTTGGAATTTCATTCCACGCACAGCAGAAGACATACTCATATGGAACCAAACGCTGGGGGTGATGGCGGTGGGCCGCCTGGAGGAATTGCGTGATTATCTTATGAGCCATGCGCGGCGCGCTTCGGTCGATGTCTTTGGCGAACGATGGACTCGGGGCAGACCATCTGAATTCGGGCTTTGTCGTGACGACTCCGCGCTCATTGCCGAATGCCGAATGGCGTGGGAGTGGGCGGACATAACCTTCTCAAATGGCTACGATTTCCTGATCTTTGGGAATCAAGACCTGGATCACCCAGAGGATATCGTCGATGAAATTCTTCATATATATCTCCAGTGTGCTTCAGGTAAATACATTACCTACAAGGGGATATGTGGGCATCGCATGAAGGTCCTGCAAGGGGGCGAATATCCCGAGTTTATTGGCCGGAAAGGTAAGCGACCTCGCTGGTTCCACGAAGATGGGCCTTATCTCCGCTGGCGTGGTAACAATTGAGCATCCCCACCGAGCCCGTTCACGAGGACGCCGGAGGCGTCGCCTTGGTATGGCTGCCGCGACGATCTTCGGGACCGCGGCCACCGCGACGAGATCGTCGACACGTTCGCGCTGGCGCCCAGCGCACGAGACCCGCTGGTGCCCGCAGGGCAGCCGCTCTAAGGTGGCCCATCGAGACCGCCCGGGCAAAGGAGCATCCGCATGACTGACCACCGCTTCGAGACGCTGGCGGTCCACGCCGGCCAGGAGCAGGCCGATCCCGCGACGAACGCGCGCGCGGTGCCGATCTACCAGACCACCAGCTACGTGTTCGACGACACCCAGCACGCGGCCGACCTGTTCGCGCTGCGCAAGCCGGGCAACATCTACACCCGCATCATGAACCCGACCCAAGACGTCCTCGAGAAGCGCGTCACCGCGCTCGAGGGCGGCCTCGCGTCGCTGGCCACGGCGTCCGGTGCCTCGGCGATCACCTACGCGGTGCTGACCCTGGCCGGAACCGGCGACAACATCGTCGCTAGTTCGAAGCTGTACGGCGGCACCTACGCGCTGTTCGCGCACACCTTGCCGCAGTTCGGCGTCGAGACCCGCTTCATCGACCCCGACGATCCGTCGGCACTGGCGGGCGTGGTGGACGAGCGCACCAAGCTCGTGTTCGCCGAGAGCCTCGGCAACCCCGCGCTCAACGTGCTCGACATCGGGGCGTGGGCGGACGCCGCGCACGCGCTCGGCCTGCCGCTCATCATCGACAACACGGCGGCGACCCCCTACCTGTGCCGCGTCTTCGACCACGGCGCCGACATCGCGGTGCACGCGGCCACCAAGTACTTCGCCGGCAACGG
Organism: Propionibacteriaceae bacterium; assembly: GCA_032229785.1. Lineage (GTDB taxonomy): Bacteria > Actinomycetota > Actinomycetes > Propionibacteriales > Propionibacteriaceae > Propioniciclava. Next base: position 1,649 of record JAVTWJ010000060.1, on the reverse strand, counting down.
CACCACGATGGGCGGCCTCATCGTCGACTCCGGCCGCTTCGACTGGACGGCCCACGCCGAGCGCTTTCCCAACCTGACCGCCCCCGACGGCGCCTACCACGGCGTGATCTGGACGGAGGCCGCCGGACCCGCGGCCTTCATCATCCGCGCCCGCACCGTGATGCTGCGCAACACCGGCGCGGCGATCGCCCCGTTCAACTCGTTCCAGATCCTGCTCGGCCTGGAGACGCTGCACCTGCGCATGGAACGGCACAGCAGCAACGCGCTCGCGGTGGCGACCTACCTCGCCGGCGATCCGCGCGTCGCCTGGGTGCGCTACCCCGGCCTGCCCACCGACCCCTACCACGAGACCGCCACCCGTGTGCTCGAGAACGGATACGGCGGCCTGGTCAGCTTCGGCCTGAAGACCGGACGCGAGGGCGGCGCCCGCTTCATCGAGAGCCTGGAACTGTTCAGCCACCTGGCGAACATCGGCGACGCGAAGAGCCTCGCCATCCACTCGGCCACGACGACGCACAGCCAGCTGACCGAATCCGAACTGGCGGATGCCGGCGTGGCGCCCGAGGGCGTCCGGCTTTCGATCGGCATCGAGAACGCCGACGACCTGATCGCCGACCTCGACAAGGCGCTGTCTGCGTGAGCGCCGCCACCGCGGGGGAGTCCGTGGGCCTCACCCCGACCCAGACCGTCCGGCTGTTCACCCCCGAGACGCCGCTGCGGCTCGCCGGCGGCGACGTGCTGGGCCCGGTCGACGTCGCCTACGAGACCTACGGCACGCTCAACGCGGACGCCTCGAACGCCGTCTACCTCTGCCACGCGCTCACCGGGGACGCCCACGCCGCCGGCTGGCACGACGGCGACCGGCGGCCCGGCTGGTGGGACAACCTGATCGGGCCAGGGCGTCCGCTCGACACCAACCGCTTCTTCGTCATCTGCAGCAACCTGCTGGGCGGCTGTCAGGGCACCACCGGGCCGGGCTCGGTGAACCCGGCGACGCACGCGCCGTACGGCCTGGACTTCCCGCTGCTCGACATGGCCGACTTCGTGACCGTGCACCGGGCGCTGCTGGCCCACCTCGGGGTGCGGCGGCTGCTCGTCGCGCTGGGGGGCTCGCTCGGCGGCATGCAGGTTCTCCAGTGGGCGCTGACCCATCCCGAGGACATCGCGCACGCGACGATGGTGGCGGCCTCCAGCCGGCTGACCGCGCAGAACATCGCCTTCTCGGCGGTCGCGCGGCGCGCCATCACCGACGATCCCGACTTTCACGACGGCGAGTACGCCGCCCTCGGCGCGAATCCCGACACGGGCCTGTCGATCGCCCGGATGATGGCGCACATCACCTACCTGTCCGAAGAGGCGTTCACCGAGAAGTTCGGCCGGTCGCCCCAGTTCGCGGAGTCGCGGCGCGGGTTCGGCGTCGACTTCGCCGTCGAGAGCTACCTCGACCACCAGGGACAGGCATTCCTGGAACGCTTCGACGCGCTCAGCTACCTCTACCTCAGCCGGGTGATGGACTACTTCGATCCGTTCGCCCGGCCGGATGCCCTCGCCGCCATCACGGCGACGCCCGTCCGGACGATGGTGCTCAGCTTCGACACCGACTGGCGGTTCTCCAGCGCCCATTCGCTGCGCGTCGTCCGGCATCTGGA
>JAVTWJ010000059.1:0-141401 GCA_032229785.1 Propionibacteriaceae bacterium | reverse complement strand
ATGGCATGGAAGAGGTCAGGGGTTCGAATCCCCTTAGCTCCACCCAGTTGCTCTTATCAAAAGTGCACATCGACGTTTGTGAGGCCGTCCACCAGGGCGGCCTCGGTCGTTTCCGGGCGCGCGGGCAACCCTGGGCTGACCAGTAGTTTTGCTGGCATCAGCGCGTGGTTCGAGTAGGTTCTCCTTGCTTCCTCGCCGGAGGGGTTCTACTACGGCGACTTGAGTTGCCGGGGTCTCATCCGGGTTGGGTGATGCTGGCGAAGGGCTCGTTGAGTTCGGTGCGGATCTGGCCGGGTTCTGGGCCGAGGAAGATCCCGACGAAGATGGCGCGGTTGAGTTGCTTCCGCACCGTGGCCGGCGCATCGGTGTAGGTGGCGTGGACGTCTTGCAGCAGGTCGAGGGCGTCGCAGAGGCGCTGCTGGATTTCGGTGTTCTCGGACTCCAGCTTTGCTTTCTCGCGGACGAGGCTCGCCTGCTGGGCGTTGAGACGTCGCTGGTGGGTGAGGAATACCTCGCGGGGGATGGCGTCGGCGTAGGCCTCGAGTAGCTTGGCCTGGTGCGCCTCGACCGTCTGGGCCTCGACGGTGACCGCTTCGAGGCGCTCACCGTTGACCGCCTGATGTCGGTGGAGCGTCGCGAGCACGATCCGCTCGATACGTTCGCGCTGGCCGGGGTTCAGTTCGATCGTGCGATAGAGGTCGTCGCCCCGCTGCTCGACCTGGGCGATCGGCAGGACCTTGCGTTGCTGGCAGACGGTGTCGCGGCGTCGGTGGCAGACGAAGTACTCGTAGACCCGGCCGGCCTTGGTCCGGGTGTGCTGCACGAGCAGTCGCCTGCCGCACTCGATACAGAACACGGTGCCTTTGAGGTAATGGTCGTGCTCGCGTGATCGTTCTCCGTTGCGATGGGACGTGAGGATGTCTTGCACGGTCGCCCAGGTGACCGGGTCGATGAAGGGCTCGTGCCGGCCGGGATGCTCAACACCGTTGTGGACGACGACGCCCTTGTAATACGGGCGTCGCAGCAACCTGTGCAGTCCGTTCACGGTCAGCGGCCTCGCCGGGGTGTTCGGGCCCGGCCTGGTCGCCAGCCCGCGGGCCGCCAATTCTGCGGCCAATCGGGTGACGCTCCAGTCGCCGGTGGCGTAGGCGTGGAACGCCCAGACGACATGCTCGGGCCCGTTCCGGGTCGACCGTGATGGCGCGGACCTCACGGCCATCGTCGAAGCGGCGCTCGTTGAGATAGCCGAGCGGCGCCCGCCCCGGTGTTCCTCCCTTGATGGCCTTCTGCCGCATCCCCTTCATCACCTCAGTGGCGAGATTCTGGGAGTAGAACTCCGCGATGGACGCCATGATCCCATGCAGCAGCCTCCCGCTCGGTGTCGTGCTGATCGCCTCGGTCGTAGAGACCACGTACGCACCCGCACCCTGAATCGTCTTCGTGATCACTGCGTCGTCGGCCCGGTTGCGGGCGAGGCGGTCGATCTTGTGCACGATCACGAAGTCCACCGGTCCGGTCCTGGATGTACTCCAGCATCCGCTGCAGCTCGGGCCGCTCCAACGATCTGCCGGATCGGCCACGCTCGACGAACTCCGCGACCACGAGCGCGCCCATCTCCAACGCTCGTCGCCGGTTCGCCTCCCGCTGCGCCGGGATCGACAACCCCTCCGGCTCAGACCCCCGACGGGCCTGATCGAGGGTGGAGACACGGACACAGGACACCGCTCGAAGTGGAGACAGCGACTCTCTGTAGCTGTAGCAGTCATGCCCCCAACGCTTCGGGACGCAGACGCGCGCTACGTGCGAGGCGGCAAGGCTTCACCGTGGCTGAACACGGGATCCAGGCAGGAGGCAACCAGCGCCATCTGCTCATCGAGGTCTGCCTCGCAGGCATCCTCCAATCGCTCCTTACGACGCCACGCTGCCCACTTGGCCTGACCGATCTGCCCATAGCCGACCACGTGCGGTGCGATGGGTTCGAGGGTGACACCTCGGTAGCGGGCCACGGCTTGAGCGGAGCTGAGCAGCTCGTCGGTATCGATGCCTTGCCGGGCGAGTTGGACGATGTCGACGTAGTCGCGCCACCGAGTGCTGGTGACTCCCCGCTCCAGGATGGTGACACCCTTCTCAGCGATCGTCGTCTCGGGTGCGTAGCCGAGCAGCACGATCGGGTCGCCCAAGACACGGTCGATGCGCACCTGCCGTGGCGCGGGCACGATCGGATCTCCGGTGGAGACATCCCACGCGGCGACGCCCTTCCACGGCCCGATCGACGCCCCGACCCGCACCCGGAATCCGGGGTAGTCGGCGTGCTCGCGGATCTCCTGCACGCTGATCGAGTCGAGATCGAACACCACCCCATCATCGGTCTTGACGGCAGCGATGTCGTGAACGACCGCAATCAGGTGGTCGGCGGTGACGTCCGCTCCGACGGCGTTGGCATCAGCGTCCTTCGTCGGCCGTCGCACGCCGTAGGCGGCCAGCAGGATCCCGCCCTTGAGCACGAAGTCATCGGCATGGGCGGTGTGGGTGAGACGATCCAGGAACGACTCCAGCGTGTGCCGGATCAGATACTCCTGCGTCGGCGCGCCAGTCCCAGTCTTCGCCGCCGCCGACCGTGCCGCGGACTGGATGCGGCGGAACACCTCGTCGCTCGCACTCACGCCAGCGTCTCCAAGGCCTGGAGGACGGGAGACTTCGCCCGCGGGAGACGGGAGGCGATCTCCATCAGCCGGGCAGGCTTCCCCCCGCGGCGTAGCCACTCCTTCAACGACTCGCGCGCCAGCTCGTACCCGACCTCGCCACGCAGCCGGAACGCGTCCGCGATCGACCGCTCAGGCGAGTAGATCCCGATCATCTGATCCGTTCCCGGAATCGGGATCTCCTCACGGCCGATCTCGAACGTGGCCCGATCGAACTGATGCCACGCGATCGCACCCGTGCTCGCCGGTGTACGCGACCCACGCGGGATCGCGACATCCAACGCAGCGGGGATCGCGTCGGTCAGATCATGGTGACCGAGCGCCGATGCCAAACAGATCGTCGCATCCGGACGACGGGTCGCCGCCTCAATCCAGTCCCAGTCCGCCGGCGAGGCATCCGTCGGCAGGTAGATGCCGCGCGCGATCCGCTCCAGCCGCCCCTCGCGCGCCGCGCGGTACAAAGCACTGCGTGACAGACCGGCCCGCTCGGCCGTGCTTGGCCTCAACGTCGACACAACAACCACTCCCCACGGTACGCAACGTATACACGTAAGCATAGCTGATGACGAATCGTATCGTCTGGCCCGTGCTGGCTGACGCGAATGTCGGTGGTGCCGGATACTCTCCTAACAGTCGCGGCTCGAACAGGTGAGGAGAGCCGCGCATGGCTGAGAAGAAGATCTTTTTCGTTGCGTTCGTCATCGAGGACGAACGGCAGAGGGACTTCCTGAAGGGTCAGTCCCTCAGTCCTCGTGCACCGTACGAGTTCATCGACATGTCGGTGAAGGAGCGGTACGAGTCCGGCTGGAAGGAGAAGGTCCGCACGCGGATCCGTCGCTCTCACGGCGTGATCGCCCTCGTGAGCAAGAACTCCCTAACCTCTGAGGGCCAGAAGTGGGAGATCCAGTGCGCCAAGGACGAGGGCAAGCCGCTCCTCGGCATCTGGGCGTACTCAAACGACCGCACTGTGCTCGCCGGGGTCCGCACGGTGGCATGTGGCGCATACCGCACATGTGGCATGCAGCGATGGAGTCGAAAGCATGCGAGCTGACCGTCCTCGGTCAGCACTACTGGGCGCTCGTGAAGCAGGAACTGATCTGATGTCCTCGCCCGACCAGATCCGCGAGGTATTGGAGAGCGAGCAGAATGTCGAGCGGCTCGCTGCGATTGAGCACGAGCGGTGGGCGCATTGGCAGCAGTTCGTCCACGACCAATGCAAGCATCAAGAGGACGGATCCCTGGTGGTGCCCGCTGAGTTGGTAGCGCGCTGGCAGGCTCAGTCGAGACCCCGTACGCAGAGTTGCCCGAGCAGGCGAAGGAGAGCGACCGAGAGCAGGTGCGCAGGTACCTGCCCACGGTCATCGATGCGCTCACTCTTTGAGGTTGGCTTCGTGGCCGTCGTACGTCGACCTATCGCTCAGCGTGCGACGCAATGATGCCAGGTGGATGCCCCGCGATGAGGCGCTGGCTGACCTCGCCGGCGATCAGCTCACGCTGGCGACAAGCCGGAGCCCCTCGTATGCTGCCACACCGTCGCTCGGTGGATGCCGAACCGCTTCGCGATCGAGACCACGCTCTCGCCGCCCTCGCGGGCGGTTCTAATAGCTTCCACTTCCTTCTCCTTCAGAGGGTTCTACTACGTCTACTAGGGTTCTCGACGACATCGAAACCCTCGTCGAACGCGAGCGGCTGCGACGCCTGGAGGGTCGGAGATCCCGGAATCCACGCGGAATCAAGGCGATACAGCCGCCACATGGTTTTCTGTTTGGGTATTACCTCAGAGACCACCCCGCGCACAAGGCTCGAACCCTTGCCAACGTCAATGTTGGTAGAGGTTCGGGCCTTGTCTGCGTCTGCGGCCCAGGTCAGGGCGTTGGCGTTGACGTTGACGTGCGAGTCGAACAGCATCTCGAAGGGCCTGTTGTGCTCGACGCCCAGCTCGTTGTCCTCGTCGATGAACCACCCCGCAAATCTCCCGACCCACGGCATGATTCCCGATTCCCGACCTTGGCCGCTCCCACTCCACCGGCGCGGTCGGTCGGGATCCGTGATGCTCGTCAGTTGCCTGCCGCGTCCTTAACGTCGCTTCCGCTTCCCCGCGCGAGTGCGGTCAATCCTGGCGGCACCGGTCACGACATCGGCCATCACCCGCCCTGGCCGCAGGGCGGGCTACCGACGGACGCTCCTGATCGAGGCGATCAACAGCCCTCCCACCATCGCGAAGGCGAACGACATCAGGAAGATCGACGAGAAGCCGAACATCGAGATGACGACGGCCGCGAGCACCGGCGCGATGGCCTGGGTGAGCGTGTTGCCCAGGTTGTAAACGCCGAGGAAGAAGGCGACTCGGCTCTTGTCCGGGATGACGCGCAGGTTCAGGTAGTTGTCCAGCGAGTTCCACAGGCCCATGCCGAGGCCGGCTGCGATGCCGTAGACCCAGATCCCGCCGTAGCCCTGCAGGAAGTACATGCCCAGCGCGCCGATGCCCAGCAGAACGGCAGAGAAGGCCACGGGCCACTTCAGTACGTTGAACCGGTCGGCGAGCGGTCCGGCCAGGAAGCCCATCGCGACGCCGAAACCGAGCATGATCATGTTGATCAGCTGGATGGGGAAGGTCGCCTCCTCAGTGGAGAGCCCCATGAAGTCCGTCATGATGTACAGCAGGTAGCCCATCACCGCGAAGTTGCCGACACCCTGGAAGAGTTTGCCCAGCAGGGCCAGGTAGTAGTCGCGGCCCTGTGACCAAGCGGGAAACACGGTGGCGAGTGAGCGGAGCGAGACGCGTTGCTTCTCCGTCCGCGGGGTGGCCGTGAACTGCTCGTCGAGGTTGGACGGTTCGCGCACGATGAGCGTCGCGACCACAACGCCGACGAAGGCGATCGCTCCGAAGATCACGAAGCCGAGCCTGAACTGGCCGAGCAGCATGGCGGCGAAGATGCTGAATCCGTTGTTGCCCAGCGCCATACCGAGCCCGCCGTACACCGACGACGCGGTCCCCTTGTCGCTCACCGGCGCCATGTCGATCCAGGCCACCATCGGCGCGACGATGAAGTTCAGCGCCGCCTGTCCGAACAGCCAGGCCGTCAGCAGCAGTGGCACGTTGGGCGCCATCGCGGCGCCGACCATCGCCAGCATGAAGGCGAACGCACCGAGCACGATCCACGGCGTCCGCTTGCCCCATCGGGTGCGGGTGCGATCCGAGAGGGCGCCAGCGACCATGTTCGAGATCGCCGCGACGATCATTGCGGCGGTCGCGAAGGTGGCGACCAACTCGATCTTGTGCTCCTCGTCGAGCATGGCGATCATGGCCGGCAGGAATAGGCTGACGGCCGCGATGTAGGGGCCCAGCCAGGACGCCGGCCCGATCACCAGACCTGGGAGCAGCCGGGGAAGCGGTACGACCGCCTGCGTACCGGTGGCCTGTGTTGGTGTCTGCATGGGTGTTACCTCGGTTCCCGGTTCGTGACGGAGTAGTGGGAGAAGTCGGCGAACGAATCGTGCTGATGGACGTCGACTGCGGCGATGAAGGTGAACAGCCCGGTGAATCCGCCGATCTCGCCCGGTTCGCCGTTCACGCCCTCGTCCGACAGGTAGGTGACGTCGATGTCGGCGATCAGCGAGCGCCAGGCCCCCTCAGCCCCTTGCCGGAAGCTGACCTCGGCGACTCCCGAGCGGTACGCGAGCTTCAGGTCCGCGACGCCCGCCGGCAGGGGAACCTTGTGGTGGAGGTACTCGATCCGCTCGCCGAGCTTCGCCTGCAGGACGCCCAAGCCAGTGGCCCCCAGCGATTCCGAGTGGTAGAGGCGCGCGTACAGCCAGTTGTTCGAGTCGTAGTAGAGGCCGAGCCCGGCGGACTCCGAGTAGTGGTCCGGGTGGAACTCGACCGACGTCTCGACATCGAAGTAGAACGACGTGGCGCGGGTGGCCATGATCGCCGGGTTCATCTGCGAGAACAGCGACTCACCCCCGTGGATGCGCAGGTGTCCGGCTCGTTCCCTGGTGGTGACCCAGGACTCGTGCTGGCGACGGTACGGCGTCATGAAGCACCGGCTCCAGGTGGGGCCGTCGAACGAGTCGGTCACGTCGAACGTGCGGCGCGGGCCCTGTTCGAGTTCGGGAGGCGCTGGAACGGACATCTTGGCGAGGTTCGACCCGTCGGCCATCTGGAGCCAGCCATCGGGCGTCCAGGCGACCCGTTGCAGGGAGGTCTCGCGGCCGAGCGGGTTGAGGGTGGTGCCCGGCAGCGGACGCGACATCAGGTGGGCGACGTACCAATCGCCACCCGCCGTCTCGACCAGCGACCCGTGGCCAGCCTTCTGCATGACGGAGTGTGGGTTGTACATGGCGAACTGGCCCGCGTCCGGATCTCCGAAAGAGAACAGGTGCTGCGGCGACGAGGTGATGATCGGCTCGTTCGACGGATGCGGCTCGTACGGGCCGAACACGTCACGCGAACGGCCGACCTCGACACCGTGGGCGTACCCCGTCCCGCCGGCCGCTATCAGCAGGTAGTAGTGGTCGCCGTGGCGATAGAGCTGGGGAGCCTCCGCGGCACCTCGCGTGGTGAAGCCCTGGGTGACCCGATGCCACTCACCGACGATGCCACCGGCCCGAAGGTCGACCTCCGCGATCACGATGTGGCCGGGAGTCTGGTAGCCGCGACGCGACTCCCACTCGAGGATCGACGCATAGTGCCGACCGTCCTCATCGTGGAACAGGGCGGGGTCGAAACCGATCGAAGTGAGGTAGACGGGCTCCGACCAGGGACCCCGGATGTCGTCGGCCCAGATGGCGAAGGAGTCGGCGCAGAACTCTCGCCCGGCCATGCTGAGCAGGTGCGAGTAGGCGATCCAGAACCGCCCGGTGGCCCGGTCGTAGGAGAGGTGCGGCGCCCAGACACCGGCGGGGGTACGGGTACCTCGCAGGTCGATCGGGCTGTCCTGAAGGGCATAGCCGATCAGGTCCCAGTTGCCCAGGTCGCGGGAGTGGAAGAGCTGCACGCCCGGCGTCCAGTGGAACGTCGAGGTCGCGATGTAGTAGTCACCGCCCACGCGGACGATGGATGGATCCGGAGCCATGCCCGGGATCACGGGGTTGTCGATCAACGCCACCAGCCTCCTTGCTGAACGAAATGTTTCTACGCGTTTCGCTCACTGTAGGCCCTTCACGCTCGGAGCGGCAACCAGGTTCAAGCCCCGGACCGACGGATCCTTGCTCGATCTGCACCGAAATGTTTCGATACCGGTACCATGAAGCCATGCGAAGAGACGGCGCGAAGACGCTCGCTGACGTGGCGCGTCTGGCCGGCGTCTCCAAGGCGACGGCGTCCAAGGCCTTCAATGGGCACACGGACGTCGCCACCGAGACTCGCCAGCGGGTGCTGGCGAGCGCCGCCGAGTTGGGCTACCTGCCATCCAAACGGACGCCGGACCCCCGCCCCCAGGTCTGGGTGGCGCTCACCAGTTTCCTCAACCCCTACATGGGCCTGGTCCTCGACGGACTGCTGACGGAGGCACAGCTCCTGGGGGCGAGCGCCGTCGTCCATCAGCATGTGGCGGCCACCGACGGTGGATCCGCACTCCCCTCATCACCGGGCTGGATCCGCGAGGGTCTCGGCCGGGGTGCTGGCGCGTTCGCGCTGATCACGACACCCGTCACCAAGGCCCACGTCCGGGCGGCCAGGGCTGCCAACGCCCCGCTGATCGTCGTCGATCCGCTGGTCGGCACGCCCGAGGGCGCGTTGAGCGTGGGGGCGACGAACTGGCGGGGCGGCCATCAGGCAACCGAGCACCTCATCGGCCTCGGTCACCGGAGGATTGCGTTCATCGGAGCGCCGGCGGATTCCGAGCCCGGCACCGAGCGGCTCGCGGGGTATCGCAGCGCCCTGTCCGCAGGGGGTATCCGCTACGACCCGGCGCTGGTGCGCCCCGGCTATTTCAGCCTCGCGGACGGCCTCGCCGCGCGGGACCTGCTCCAAGGCAATGATGCTCCCACCGCGGTCTTCGCGGCCAACGACATGGTGGCCTGCGGCGTGCTCGACGCTGCCCGCCTGTGCGGTCTCTCGGTGCCCGGCGATCTGTCGGTGGTCGGCTTCGACGACACCATCGCGGCGGCGGTGTCCGCGCCGCCGCTCACCACCGTCCAGCAGCCACTGGCGCACATGGGTGCGCTGGCCATGCGTACCTGCGTGAACGCGCTGCGAGGAATGCCCCCGGTCACCGCACAGGTTCAGCTCGCGACCTCCCTGGTGGAGCGAGGCTCCACCGGACCAGCTCCGTCGCAGTAGCGCAGCAGGCAGCCCGGCCGTCCCGGCGTCCCTGACGGGCCGCAGCGGCCGCAGCGGCCGCCCATGCTGTTGCCGTCCACTTGGTCCCCTTGGCGCCCGATCCACCCGCCGCCTACATGACGGAATCGTTTACGTGTGGATCAGAGAGGATCAACATGAAGCGCAGCGCCAAGGCCCTCGCGGTCGCCGCCGTTGCCGTCGGACTCGCCGTGCGCGGCTGCACCGGGTCGGCCGACCAGCAGCCGGCTTCCGCCTGCAGTATGCAGGTCGAACATCGAAGCCGTCAGAGGAGGCCCAGATCCCGCCTTCCGCCCTGACCAGCCGAGGTTCTGGGACCTCTACAACAACACCGACTTGCTCTACGAGGCCCTGGTCAAACGCGCCGCGAGCTACCAGCCGCCGAACCCTCCCGAGGCCGGCAGTGGCGGAACCCGTGCTCGCGCAAAGGGTCCAACGCAACATGCAACGCTTCACCCGCCGTGACCCGCAACCTGGCAACGGCAAGCAGTAACCAGGCAGGGGCGGGAACGTGGGCCCAATTCGAGGACAAGTACAGAACAGTCGAGTTTCAGCCATGACAGCATCGCGATGCTGAATCGGTGAGCTCAGGGCGCTTACGCATCAGCCAGACAGCTGCTGCAAGCGTCAACATCCATCCGATCACCTCAATGAGTAGATGATCGGTCGCGTTTGGGACGGACTGCAACAGGAACACTCGAATGCTATTGATGGCCCCGTGAGCGAGAACAGCTGGCCAGACACTCCCTGAACGCCACCGAAGCGCTAGTAGAAAGGGCGTCCACGGCAGCATACCAGCGAAGTAGACGACGATGTCCCAGAACGGACGATCGCCAATGACTGCGAGCACGGGAAGGTGCCACAGTATCCAGACAAATCCACTGATCAGAGCGAGCCTCCAAAACCCCCAATTTGCTGCCGTTGTGGGTAGCCATCCTCGCCATCCGAACTCTTCTCCGATAGCAAAGACTGACTGCAGAACGAAAACGGGAAGAATCCACACGGCCGCCGCAAGAATCTGAGGGAGCGGATTGAGAGGCCATATTCCGAATACGAGAGCAACCGCGGCCTGCGCTGTGGCGATCACCGTAATGAACCCGATCCCGATGCCAATCCAGCCCCACGAACCCCGCCAGCTGGTCGCGAAGGTCTCTCGGAACGCACCCGGCCGACGCACCAGCCACATGATCACCGCGGCAATCAATGGCGTCAACTGCGCGATCGGGACAATGAGATTATTGGCCTCCTCCGGGACGAGGCGGAACGCCATTGGAACCGCTAGTGCGAAGCACATCAGGATCGCCAAGACGAAGAACCAAATCACATCGATGACATTCTTGCCTTGCTTCTGGGGGTGGAGCGGTCGAGCAGTTCCCGTGGGTTCTAGGGGGACCGTGGAGGCGTTCATTGATTCCTGCTCTTTCATTTTGACGTGTGTACGACATGCATATTGAGTACGCAACGGGACTCGGAACATATGAAGCACGGAGCCTTACAGCGACGCGGCGGCGACGCCCGCTGTCACCGAGGCAGCCTCTGCGGATTCGACTCCGGGACAGCCGCATACGCAGGTTCTGACATCGGTTCGGCGGTTCGTGGCCACGTCCAGGCTGAGCGCAGGATGAAGGCGACAATCAGCACCTCGACTCCGATGGTGATGACGTAGTAGAAGGCGTAGTCCCAGGGAGCGCCCACAAAGTTGACCACCAGAAAGGGAGAGTACAGCGATGCAACGACGAGGTTCGTAGCGCGGTTCGCCCGGGCGGGCAGCGTCATAGCGAGCATGATCATCATGGTCGGGATCGCGATGATCACGAAGAAGATGGACATCAGTGTCCCGCTGATGTCGAACCCGAAGATGACGCCGCCCCGGATGTCGTCGATTTCGCCGGGCTGGTAGAGGTGGAAGTAGTCGATGTAAATGATGAAGAACATGAGGCTGGTCCAAGCGGCAGCGAGCTTTGCCTGCACTGGGATCGGCGAGTTGACGTGCGGGTTCGAAGGTGTCGTTCGGGTGGTCATCGGTTCTTCCTTCTTTCAGGAGGGGTCCGTCCGCATCCGCCGGAGAGGCGGTAGGTCTGGGCTTGCATACGAACGGGTTGGCTCGTTCTGGTTGGTCCGGTCGTCACATGGTGACGACGACCTTCCCTTGGGCGTGCCGGCCGCGACGTAGCGGAGGGCATCGGCTGCGTGGTCGAGGGGTAGGTGCGGTCGATGACGGGCGTGGCCTGCCCGATCGTGAGCAGGTCGGCCAGGGTGAGCAGGTCCTGACGCTCCCCGATCGATGTGACGGGCTTCATCTGCTGACGGGTGAATCCGGACAGCGCGCGCCTTGACGATCCGGCGGATGGGGCCGAACTGCCGCGTGCACGACCGACGGATTGGCGGGCACCGGCACAAGGCTGGCCGCTGGGACGCAGGCGTAGTGCGCCAGCGGTGCTCCACCCGAACACCTCGTCGCCGGGGCGAAGGTTGGTGACATCCTTCCCGACCGCTGCCACCACGCCCGGAAGATCCATCCCGGGGACCGCATGGCGCGGCCGACGGAGCCCATGCGCCAGGCGCGCGACGTACGGCTGCCCGGTCACGATGAAGCAGTCGCCGGGATGAACCGAAGCAGCGCTCACCTGGACGAGCACATCGCCGGTGCCGGGAACCGGGATCGCCATCCCTGACGACTCGGGCGCTGAGGGCGGGCCATGGCTGCGCTGGACGACTGCCCACATCGTGGCCACCCCGCCTGGACTCGCCCCCGACGCCACCTTGAGCTTCCGTTCCATCATTACTCCTCGTGGTAGGTCGATGCGTTGCCACGGGGATCGGCCGTTCGTGTGCGCACCAGCCGTAAGCCGGTCGCAAGCAGCCACACGAGCCAGGCGGCGAGGCCGGGCAGCCCGACGAACAGGAGCACCGATCCGTCCGCAATCGCGAGGCTAGCCGCCCCAGCGACGAGCAACAGGCCTGCTCCGACCACGCCGAGCAGAAGCTGCCACCGCGGCGTCAGCCGGCACGTATGCGCCGCCAGCGCAGCGCCGAGAAAGGTGGTGCCGAGCACCGGCAACGCTATTGCGAACGCTGCTGCATGCAACTGCCACGCAAGCTCCAACGCCGGGCCCGGCTCGGCGCTCTCGGCGGCAGACAGCACGGTTCCGATCCATGAAATGCTATAAAGCGCGAAGACCGCCGAGAGCGTAGCGCCCGCGGCCACCGCGAGGCGCGACCAGCCCGCACCCGCGCGACGCCCGACGAGCCCGTCGAGACCAGTCAAGAACCCGAGCAGCAGCAGCACGTGCAGCGCCTCCTGGGCGACCGCGACTGCAACCACGACCCGGTTCTGCGCGTGCCAAGCGAATACCTCCTCGATCGGGTCGCCGTAGCCTGGCGCCGCGACCACAACGAACATCGCGTTTTGAAACACCATCGACACTGCGAGAACGATCGCCGCCGCACCGACAACCCGCATCGTCGTCGCCCCCGCCCGGCTCACCCCCAACGCCGGGCGTGCTCCGGTACCAAGTTTCTGTTTGATCTCCATAGAAGCCTCCTCGATCCTGAGCCGCGCCACGGGCCGGTTAGTACAGCGTACGACGCGAGGCGTACGCCGTACTATACACGTACACTGTACGATCGACCAGCGGTTCGAGCGAGGAGACCCATGCCTGCAAGGGATCAACGCCAAGTCACGCCAGACGCGGGACTGAGCAAGCAGCGCGTGGCGGCGGAGGCGATCCGGCTCGCCGATAGTGAGGGGGTCGACGAGCTCAGAATGCGGCGGCTGGCTGGCGCGCTCGGCGCGGGCGCGATGTCGCTCTACCACTACGTCGCGGGCTACCGCACCCCCACCGAGACCCGGGCAGCCTACGACCCCCAGGCCGCGATCGCGGCGTGACATGCACAAAGAGACCGTCCACAACGCTTGACACAGCCCACTGCGGCCGAGGACGGCATCGAGCATGCCGGACGCCGACACCGACCTTGTGGCACGCGGCGACGATCCACAGGGCGGACGCCACGATCCACAGGGCTGGCGCGAACCCGCCAGATTTGCCAGACTCGGGGCCACCCCCGAGGAGACGCCCATGAGCCACCCAATCCGACACCACCACACCCCACGAACGACGCGGCACCCCACCACCGCCGGTCCCCGACGACCACGCCGCAGACCCCTCATCGCCGTCACCGCGATGGCCGCCGTTCTGCTGGCCGCCTGCGCGCCCGCCACGGCCCCCACGCCGAGCCCGACACCGACCAGCTACCAGTGCACCCCCGAGACCGGCGGCGAACCTTACGCCTGCACCGCCGAGCAGCACGCCGACATGGTCGCCCTCGACGCGCTGTACGCCGAAGCCGAAACCGTCTACCGGCGCCACATGACCGAAGTCTTCCGACTCAGCTCCCACTGGGAGCTCGCCCAAGTCACCCCCGAGATCGAAGCCACCGCCGCCGGGCCCTACCTCGAACAGAGATCCGAGCTAATCGCCAAACACCGTGGGGCCCGGATCGAGCGCATCTCAGGCGAGCCCGCGATCGGCTGGGTGAAACGCTACCCCGGCAAATCCATCGGCGGCTCCATCATCGCGCTATGGACCTGCACCGACGGCAGCGCTGAGAACTCAAGGACTCTCGATGCACCGGGCGGCGGGCCAGGCGTCACCGCGGAGAACAGGGTCTACCTGCGCCGGATCGATGGGGTGCTCAAGCTGTGGGAATCCGAGGCCAAGCTGGCGGAATCATGCTGACCACCGTCCGCCGTACGATCCGCACAGTTCCTGTGCTCACTGGCCTGACGATGCTCATAGCAAGCCTGGTGGTCGTCGTATCGGTCGACACCGCCCGAGCCGACGACGACGGCTTCGTTCGAACGATTGCCGACAACCGTGAAGTAACGGTCCAGGCGACCAAGCCGGGCACCACGGGCGGATCATCATCCAGCGGCGCCTCCGGCACGACCACACCCCACGCGAAACCCATCATCGCCGGAACCAGCACCAACCTCACCCCCAACCTGCCCGCCACCACCGGCCCCACCCGGACCATCTTCATCCCCGAATGCTGGGACGGCACCCTCTCCACCACCGGCTGCAACCCCACCGACACACCCACCACACCGACGCGACCAACCGCACCCACCCGCGCCGACGCAGAAACCATCGCCCGCACCCTCATCTCCCGACTCCAACTCCCCACCCCCACCATCCAGATCGGACCCGACCCGAGCCTGAACAAATGGAACATGGCCATCGTCGGCGTCCCCTACTGGATCTGGACCGACACCCCCACCACCCTCACCACCCAGGTAACCGGCTACGGCATCACCATCACCCTCAACGCCACCCGCACCCACCTCACCATCGCGCCCGGCGACGGCACCACCCTCACCTGCACCACCACCACGCCCTACCCACCCACCACCCCGGTCGGCGCCGCCTCCCCGACCTGCGGACACACCTACACCTGGCCCTCGCGCACCCAAGCAGCACCCCAGGGCACCTACCCCCTCACCATCACCGCACACTGGAACATCCACTGGACCGCCCTCGGCTACACCGGCGACCTCCCCCTCACCACCACCGACACCCGCAACCTCCCCGTCACCGAACTCCACGCCCTCGCCCACGCCCCCTGAACCCGTACCTGACCAAACTCGCGCTCAAGCACAGCAGAAAGAACGAAAACCACACCGAGCACGCCCACCGTTGCCTGCGCTCACTGGAACTCCTCAGTTCTGCTCATCGAAATTCCCCACCCTGGGTCGCTCCGCCGCGTGGGCACAATCCCCACCGCCGCGTGCTTCGGCCCCGGAGGGATGAAGACGCCGCCGGACTGGGAGATGAACCGCGCCATGCGGTCGAAGCACTGCACGACCCACCGGACGAACTGCGCGTCGCGATCGTATGCGCAGACTTGCCTCACATCCGCATAATGGTCATCTTTCTAGCCATTACGCCCAGATCCGGCTATCATCGCACCCATAAAGAGAGGTGCGACCCATGCCAGGTTACCGGATCGACCGGCAGATGCAGGAGTTCGGCGAGCACGTCCGCGGCTGGCGGATGGTCTTGGGCCTGACGGCCCAGCAGGTCGCCGAACGCGCGGGCATCGCGCGCGCCACGCTCCGCAAGATCGAGGCCGGCGACCCAGGGGTCGGCTTCGGCAGCGTGGCCCAGGTGCTGCGGGCACTCGGCGTGCTGGACGAGGCGGTCGAGGCGATCGACCCGCTCGCCAGCGACATCGGCCGCCTGCGCGCCGGCTCCCTCGCGAAGAGGCGCGCGCGATGACGACGATCGAGGTCTTCGCGGACCGACGAGGCCGCGCCCTGCTGGTCGGGCAGGCGCACTTCACCGAGGGCCGCCGGGGCGAGGTCTCGACGACCTTCGTCTACGCCCCCGACTACCTCGTCGGCGGCGGCATGAACGTCGACCCCGCGCTGCTGCCCACCTCCGGGCCGCAGCACCAGCGCGGGCTGCTGCGCGCGTTCGCAGACAGCGCTCCGGACCGGTGGGGCCGCGGCCTCCTCGACAAGGCCGAGCGTGCCAGAGCGCGGGAGGAGGGCAGAGCACCCCGGCCCCTCGGCGACCTCGACTACTTGATCGGAGTGAGCGACGACGCGCGTCAGGGCGCGCTGCGCTTCCGACGCCCCGGCGAGGACGACTTCCTCGGCCCGCCCTCGCGGGTGCCGAGGCTGGTCGCCCTGCCCCGCCTGCTCCGCGCGAGCGACGAACTGGCGGCCGACGACGACCACGCCGACGCGGTCAAGCAGCTCCTCGACACCGGGACCACGGGCCTGGGCGGGGCCCGGCCGAAGGCGTCGGTCCGCCTGGAGGACGGAGCCCTGGCCATCGCGAAGTTGCCGCACTCCTCCGACCGGTGGGACGTGATGGCCTGGGAGGCCACCGCCCTGGACCTGTTGGCCGCCGCGGGCGTCCGCGTCCCCGAGCATCGGATCGCGCGCGTCGGCGGGCGCAGCGTGCTGCTGCTGCGCCGGTTCGACCGAGCCGGCGACGGCGTCCGCCTCGGCTACATCAGCGCGATGACGGCGACCGGGTCCGACGACGGCGACCACCGCGACTACGCCGACGTCGCCGTGGCGGTCCGCGACCTCTCGCTCTCACCCCGGAGCGACCACCGCGAGCTCTACGACCGCGTTGTCGCCAACGTCGCGCTGGGGAACACCGACGACCACCTGCGCAACCACGGCTTCCTCGCTGAGCGGCGCTCGTGGACGCTCAGTCCCGCCTTCGACGTGAACCCGAACCCGGACGCCGCCCAGAGCAGGGCGACGTCGATCGCCGGGGCGGACGCCCTGCCGGACGAAGCCGAGGCGCTGATCGCCCTCGCCGAGGACTGCGGCTTGCCCCTCCCGGAGGCCAAGGAGCGGATGCTGCGCGTCATCGGTTCGCTGTCCGGGTGGCAGGAGCGCGCCCGGGCGAACGGAGCACCCGAGCGCGAGGTCGCGATGATGGCGGGGTCGATCCGACCCCGCCTCGAGGCCGTCGCCCGCGCCGCCGGCTCCGCGCCCTGAGCCCCTTGCTCGCGACCGCATGGCGAAGCCCTCCTTTCGCCGGACGTGCAGGACGATCGCGCCGGACCGTCCGGCCACGGTTCGATCGACTCGGTGCGATGTCCGAGCGCCGGGTGCGGGTCGGCACCTCCGCGGGTGCGATGGTGACGACGGTCTCGGGCAGGCCGCGGGCACGGATCCGCTGTGCGAGGTCGTCGCCGGGGCTCTCGAATGCGGCGCCCGGAGACGTCACTGCCCAGAGGATCGATCCCGGCAGGGCGATCTTCATCGCGTCCTACGAGACTCCGCATCGCGAGTGGGGTTTCCTCACGCCGCGCCCTCACTCGCCCTCCGACGCGGAGCCGATCTCCACCGTCGAGCCGTTCCGGTTGAAGTAGACGACGTCGCCGCCTTCGACATGCCAGGCCGCCCGCATCACGCCAACTCGCCGCACGCCACCCGAGCTTCGGTAGTCCTCGAAATACGCGGACCAGTCGGCCTTCACCTCTTGGCCATCCATACCGACGGCCACCCGGTCACTGGTCCGGAAGGACTGCAATTCCCCCGTGCCCGCGAAGACGAAGACACCGCCCGCTGACGTGCCCTGCCACGTGATCGTCGCCCTCGCGCGCGTGTCATCGATCGCCTCCCACTGCACGAACTCCTGCAACGCACCATTCGGCGCCAGCAGCGACTCCGCCAGCCATGTGACCAGGCAACTGCGGTCCATGCCGTCCCCGGTCTGGTCGAACAACGGGACCACCTTCGCCAGGATGCCCCGCATGCGCCCAGCGTTGCCGTCGTAGGAGTCCAGACCCTCGAACGGGACGCCCAGCACCGACGAGGTGATCAGCGCAAAGCGCTCAGGCCGGTCGGTCCGGTTCACCTGCTCGTAGTCGATGACGAGGACCCGACCCTGGTCGGCGACGAATTCGACGCGCTCCATGCGCATCGTCAGGACAGCCGCCTTCGGCGTCCCGAGATACCCGCCATACCGGAAGTACCGCTGGACGGGAGGGGGAAGCGGCTCCAGATCGGCCTCCGTGAAGCCCCCCCTACCGGACGCCGTCGCGCCCACGCTCGCGGCCGTCAGCCGTCGATAGGCCGCCCGGGTCGGGGAGGCAGAGACACCAAGAAGCAGCGCGGTCATGGCGAACACCGACGCAGGCAGGGCAACCTTCCACATGTCAACGCTCCTCGGCTCGGCGATTCATCGCGCGAAGGATGTTCGCCTCGATCACACCCAGACCGCGGCACATGGCCGTCAGATCGTCGGGCGTCAGCCCGCCGAGGACATCCTCGATGAAGGCGTCCTCCACGCCCTCGCGCTGCTTGAAGTGCTGCTTGCAGGCATCGGTCAGCACCAATCGGAGTACCCGCGCATCGCGGTCGTCGCGCTCGATCGCCACGAATCCTCGCGATTCCAGCAGGACGGCCATCTTCTTGACGTTCTGACGAGAGCTGCCGATGCGAGCCGCGAGCTCGGACAGGGTCGGGGCGTCGCTCACGCACTGCGTGATGCCCGCGAGGAACAACCACTGCTTCACGGTCAGCCTCGGATCCATCTGGTCACCGAGAAGCTGGAGCCTGTTCGACACGATGAAGATCGTCCCGAAGATGAACGCCTTCTCCCGCATATTGCGCATGACACACACCTAGGATAGGTAACTGGTTACCTATCCTAGCGGCGCGCGCACCCAGCGGCAACGGGTATGACCCAAACGACACGCCCTGGCGCCCCGCCTCGGTCGGGCTGAACCACGCACCTCGGCGGGTCACGCGGGCGGCGGCGGCATTTCGTCACACTCGTTTTCGGCGGATGCTCCGGAACACCAGTCCGACTGACAATCCGGGAGTCCCTTGGCCATCGAGTGTGAGGAAATGCCACCTTCTCCGCCCCGACGGAGTGGGCCGGGGCGGAAGACTCAGCCCGCCTGCACCGGCGCCCAGGAGGGGCCCGTCTCGCCGAGCTTCTCGTCCAGCTTCGGGAAGATCGGCGTCGGCTTGGACAGCGGGGTGCCCACGGCGATCGGGCGCGACTCCCAGCGCGCCTGCTCGGAGGCGTAGTCGCCCGTCAGCACCGGGTAGGACGGCGCGTCGTCCTCGTCGACCACGATGATCCTCGGCTGTGCCGCCCACACGCCCTCGCCGCCCAGCGCCTCGAACACCTTCTGCGCCGAGTGCGGCAGGAACGGGGTGAACAGGGTGTTGCAGTCCTGTACCGCCTGCAGCGCCACGTGCAGCACGGTGTCGCGGCGCTCGGGGTCCGCCTTGAGCTTCCACGGTTCGCAGTCGGAGATGTACTTGTTCGCGAGGCTCACGATGCGCATCGCCTCGCCGATGGCCTGCTTGAACCGGGCGCGTCCGAGCAGCCCCCCGATCGACCCGTAGGCCTCGCGACACGCGTCCAGCAGCGCGCGGTCGACGTCGAGCAGTGCGGACGCCGCGGGGATCGCGCCGACGTTCTTGTGCGCCATCGAGATCGACCGGTTGACGAGGTTGCCCCACTCGTTGGCCAGTTCGTAGTTGGTGCGTCGCACGAACTCGTCCCAGGTGAAGTCGGTGTCGGAGTTCTCAGGTCCGGCGACGGAGATGTAGTAGCGCAGCGCGTCCGGGCCGAACTCGGCCAGGAAGTCGCGCACGTAGATCACCTTGTTGCGCGAGGAGGAGAACTTCGACCCGGACATCGTGAGGAACTCGGAGCTGACGATCTCGGTCGGCAGGTCCAGCTCGCCGAACGCTGACGGTGAGCCGCCCAGGGATCCCTGCCCGTTGGCACCCAGCAGGATGCCCGGCCAGATGACGGTGTGGAAGGTGATGTTGTCCTTGCCCATGAAGTAGTACGACTCGGCCGCCTCATCGGCCCAGTAGTCGCGCCAGGCCTCCGGGTGGCCGGAGCGGCGCGCCCATTCGATGGACGCCGACAGGTAGCCGATGACCGCGTCGAACCACACGTAGATGCGCTTCATCGCCGCGTCCGACCAGCCCTCCAGTGGCACGGGGACGCCCCAGTCGAGGTCGCGGGTGATGGCGCGCGGCTGTAATTCCTTCGCGAACTGCTCCGAGAAGCGGATCACGTTCGGACGCCAGTCGGTGCGCGTCGCCAGCCACACCTGCAGCTGCTCGGCGAGGGCCGGCAGGTCGAGGAAGAAGTGCTCGGTCTCGACGAAGCTCGGCACCTCGCCGTCGATGCGGCTGCGCGGGTTGATCAGGTCGGACGGGTCGAGCTGGCGCCCGCAGTTGTCGCACTGGTCGCCGCGCGCCCCGTCGAACCCGCAGAGCGGGCAGGTGCCCTCGATGTAGCGGTCGGCGAGCGTGCGACCGGTCGACGGCGAGATCGCGCCCATCTGGGTCTTGGCGACGACGTAGCCGTTGCGGTGCAGCGCCGAGAACAGCTCCTGGACGACGGCGCGGTGGTTGAGCGTGGTGGTGCGCGTGTAAAGGTCGTACGACAGGCCGAGGCCCTGCAGATCCTCGACGATGATCTGGTGGTACTTGTCGGCGGTCTGGCGCGCGGTGAGCCCCTCGGAGTCCGCCTTCACCTGGATCGCCGTGCCGTGCTCGTCGGTTCCCGACACCATCAGCACATCGTTGCCCGCCATGCGCTGGTAGCGGGAGAACACGTCCGCGGGCACGGCGAAACCGGATACATGCCCGATGTGGCGCGGCCCGTTCGCGTAGGGCCAGGCCGCGCAGGTGAGGATCCGAGAAGTCATGGACGCCAGCCTATCGGCTCAGGCCCGGGCCGCCGGCGCGCGTACCCCGGCACCAGGACGCCGGCCAGCCCGCCGTCCAGATGGTCGTGCGGCACCGCCGGCCACCGTGGGTGGCGCCGGCGGCAGATCGGCATCGATCCTCGTGGGTCGCTCAGCGGCGGTTCACGACACTTGGCGCACGAGCGCCTCGGCGGAGTCGAGCATCCACGCCGTGTCCCGCTCCCAATGCGGCTCCTGCCCCCGGTAGGGGCCGGTCGCCAGCGATATCACGACCGCGGCCGCCCGTAGCCGCAGCTCGATCGGGTCGACGCGCCGGTCGAACACCGGCACCCACGCCCGCAGCAGTCCGTGCACACGCTCGGTCTGCTCGGTGTTCATGCGTTGGATGGTCGACAGGTGAGCGATGAGGCAGGCGAGGTCGTCGGCGCGGCGTCCGGGACCGATGGTGTCGACGTCGAGGATCCCGACGACACGGCCGTCGGCGACGTGCACCTGACCCTCATGGAAGTCGCCGTGGGTGGGTTCGTGGCCGGCGGGAATGCCCTCCAACCCCGCCCGGATCTGATGGACGAGCCACCCCAGGCGCTCCTCCTCGCGCGGCAGCGCGGTGGCGATGATCCGCGAGTAGTGCTCGACGGCGTCGCTCCACGGAGGCCGCCGTTCGAGCGACGCGACGGCGAGCGGCATCGAGTCCAGCACGGCGATGAGCTGCTCGGCGGTGCAGGGCGGCTCGCGGCCGAACACCGCGCGCGCGAGCGGACGCCCGGGCAGCGCCAGCAGCACGAGCACATGGTCGTCGGTGCGCGCCAGCATCACCGGGGCCGGCACGCCGGCCTCGGTCAGCAGCCGGTGCCGTTGGGCGATCTGGTCGGACAGCGTCGCGCGCAGCACCTTGACGTAGTAGACGGCCCCGCGCGCGGACACCCGCAGCACCGCCCTGCGTCGCGGCCGGTAGGCGATCATCTCCAGGTCGAGGTCGTCGCCGCTCAGCGCCGGATCGGCGATGGCATCCGCGTTCAGGATCTCGGCCATCGACTCCGGATAGGCCGCGCGCGACAGGCCGGGCAGGTCGGGGTCGTTCGGGTAGAGCCAGACGGCGACCTCGCGGTCGCCGTCGGCGAAGATCTCCGCGCGGGTGTCGGACGCCGACAGCCCGTGCGCGCGGGCGCTGACGCCCAGCAGTTCGTCGCGACGCCCGAACTGCCAGTCGACGGTCGCGCTGTAGGTGGCGGTGGTCGACGTGTGCGGGTTGGAGTCCACGTGCTCGAGCGACCAGTCCACCAGGACGCCTCCGGCGTGCTCCACCGCGGCGCGGAGCAGCGATCCCACCCCGTCCGAGGTGAGCAGGTCGGCTCCGTCGTCTGGCACTGCGCTCCCCCTCCGGCGCGGCTCGTGTGTGCGCGTGTCTACGCGCGGAGGTTACTCGATCGACTCGCGCGGCGCAGGGGTAATGGGGCCGATCAGGTGGACGCGAGCGACACGTCGTCCGTCCAGTTCGGTCACGGTGAACGAGAATTCCTGGGGCTCGTGTTCACCGCGGGTGGGCGCGAGTGTCACCGTGACCAGGTCCCCGACCGCGGGAAGCCGTCCGAGTTCGGCCATCAGATAGCCCGCCACCGTGTCGTAAGGCCCCTCCGGCAGCACGTAGCCCCATCGCTCCGCGAACTGCTCAAGCGTGGTGAGCCCGTCGAGTTCGTCGCTGTCGGCCGCGGCCGCACCATCCCGGTCGAGGTCGAACTCGTCGGTGATGTCACCGATGAGCTCCTCGACGAGATCCTCGATCGTGACGATGCCGGCGGTGCCGCCGTACTCGTCGCGGACGATGATCATGTGGTCGTTGGTCGCCTGCATCGCCGAGAGCGCACGCAGGATGCGCAGGCTGTCGGGCAGCGAGGCGACCGGGCGGACCAGCTGGCTGATCGGCGCCTGCCGCGCCGCCGGGTCGAGGTCGAACAGGTCGCGCACGTGCAGGAAGCCGAGCACGTCGTCGACGTCGCGTCCGACGACCGGGTAGCGCGAGTGCGAACCGCCCGCCACCTGGCGGATCGCCTTGTGGGCCGGAATGTCACCGTCGAGAAAGTCGACCTCGGTGCGCGGGATCATCGCCTCGCGCAAGGTGACCTGGCCTGCGGCGAACACCTCGTCCACGATCTGCCGCTCCTCGTCGCCGAGCGTCGCCGAGCTCGACACCATGGCGCGCAGTTCCTCGTCGGTGACCTCTTCGCGTCCCGCCCTGGGATCGCCGCCGAGCAGGCGCACGACCAGGTCGGTCGAGACGCCCAGGAACCAGATGATCGGTCGGGTGAGGATCGCGATCGAGTTCACCAAGGGGCCGAGCGTGAGCGCAAAGCTCTCGGCGCGCTGCATGGCCAGCCGCTTGGCGGTCAGCTCGCCCAGCACGATCGAGAAGTACGAGATGGCGATGGTGATCAGCACGAGCGCGAGGCCGTCGGCGAGGCCACTGGGGACACCCCAGCCCTGCAGTACCGGCGCGAGCTCGGGCGCCACCGTCGCCGCACCGAAGGACGCCGACAGGAAGCCGGCGAGCGTGACGCCGATCTGGACGGCCGACAGGAAGAGGTTCGGGTTCTCGGCGAGACGGGCCACCGTCTGGCCGCGCTTGCCGCGGGTGCTGAGCGCTTTGACCTGGCTGTCGCGCAGCGAGACCAGCGCCATCTCCGCTGCGGCGAAGACGCCGCCGACGATGATGAACAGCAGGACGAGCAGGATGTTGGACACGGTGGGGCTCACGCATTCAGCGTATCGGGGTGGCGGACGCCGCCCGCCGGGTGCTCTCGGCTAGGGTTTCGTGGGAGGGGTGATGCGTTCATGCGAGATCGGGTGGTAGCCGTGGTGGTCGCCTGGAATCGTCGCGACCTCCTCGAGCAGAACCTGAACGGGCTCGCTGCGCAGACGCGCCCCCTCGACGCGGTCGTGGTCATCGACAATGCCTCCACCGATGACACCGCCGCGCTCGCCGCGGCGCACCCGGCGGTCACCGAGGCGCTCACCCTGCCGCACAACACCGGCGGCGCAGGCGGCTTCGCCGCCGGTATCGCGCGGGCGGTGGCGACGCACGCCGCCGATCTGGTCTGGATCATGGACGACGACACCGTGGCCACACCCACCGCACTGGCCGAACTGCTGTCCGCGCGGGCGCGCTACCCCGGCCACGTGACGGTCTCCGCCTCGCGCGCCGACTGGCACGACGGACGCGAGCACCCGATGAACACGCCGCGCCCGCGCCCGGGCGCCTCGCAGCAGGCCCGAGCGAAGGCGGCGCTGGCCGGCGCCTATCCGATCCGTTCGGCGTCCTTCGTGTCGATCCTGGTGGACGCCGACGCCGTGCGCCGCCACGGCCTGCCGGTCGCCGATTACTTCCTGTGGAACGACGACTTCGAGTACACCGCACGGCTGCTGCGCGACGGCATCGGCCTGTACGTGCCCGCGAGCCGCGTCTATCACCTGACCAAGGTGTTCGGCTCCTCCGACGCCGATCCTGGGGCGCGGTTCGTCAACGAGGTGCGCAACAAGGTCTGGCTGTTCAGCCGGTCGGGCGCGCTCGGGCCGCTCGACCGCGCCCTGTACGGGGCGTCCACCGTGCGCCGCTGGGCCCGCATGCTGTTGCGCTCCGCCGACCGTGCGACGCTCGCCGGCTACGCCAGGCGGGGGCTGGCCGAGGCGCGCCGGGCGCCGCGGCCCACCGTCGACGTCCTGTCCGGCACGCCCGTGGCCGACGACGTGCGCGCCATCGAGACGGGGGCCGGCCGTGGCTGAGCCCGCCGCGTTCAGCGTCCTGCTGCCCGTCTACGCGGGCGACACCGCGGCGTTCTTCCGCCGCGCCATCACGTCGGTGAGCGCCGACCAGACGCTTGGTCCCGACGAACTGGTCATCGTCGTGGACGGTCCGGTCGGCGCGGACATCCGCGAGGTGCTGGACGCCGCCGGCGCGGGCCAGATCACCGGGCGGGTGCCCGTCACCATCGTCGCGCTGGCCGAGAACCTCGGCCTGGCGCAGGCGCTGAACCGCGGCCTCGAGGCGTGCGCATATCCGGTGATCGCCCGCGCGGACGCCGACGACATCTCGCTCCCGCACCGCTTCGAGCGCCAGCTGCCGCTGGTCGCCGGCGGCGGATTCGACCTCGTCTCCAGCGCGATCGCCGAGTTCGGCGACTCGGAAGACAGGCCCGAGTTGGTGCGCGCCTACCCCACCGACCACGACGACATCAGCGCGCTCGCGCGGTTCAGGGATCCGTTCAACCACCCCGCCGTCATGTATCGCCACGACGCGATCGACGCCGCGGGCGGCTACCAGGATCTCGACAAGATGGAGGACTACTGGCTGTTCGTCCGGATGCTCAACGCCGGCGCGAGGGTCGCGAACATCGCTGAGCCCCTCGTGCTCTACCGGATCGGCGCCGGCGCCTACGAGCGTCGCGGCGGGTGGACGCTGCTGCGCTCCGAGCTGCGGCTCCAGCGCTGGATGCGCCGGATCGGCTTCACCACCCGCCGCCAGCACGCGCGCAACCTGGCCGTGCGCGGCCTCTGGCGGCTGTTGCCCACCTCGCTGCGACAGCCGATCTACGGCATGGTCGCCCGCCGGCCCGCTCCTCAGCGGGCGCGCAAGTAGGCGACCGCGTCCACACAGGGCCCGTCGAAGACCTTACGGCCCTTCTCCATGACGATGCCCCGCTCGCAGATGTCCGACACCAGGCCGAGGTCGTGGGAGACGACCACCAGCGTCTTGCCCTGCGCGACGAGTTCCTTGATGCGGGCGATGCACTTGCGCTGGAACGGCTCGTCGCCGACCGCGAGGATCTCGTCGACGAGGAACACGTCGGGGTCGGTGTGCACGGCCACCGCGAACGCCAGCCTCAGGTACATGCCCGACGAGTAGAACTTGACCTCGGTGTCGATGAACTCGCCGATCTCGGAGAAGGCGATGATGTCGTCGAATCGGGCGTCGATCTCTTCTTTCGTCATGCCCAGGATCGCGCCGTTGAGGTACACATTGTCGCGTCCGGGCAGATCCTGGTGGAACCCCGCGCCGACCTCGATCAGGCCCGCGACCTTGCCACGGACGCCCACCGTGCCCGTGTCGGGACGCATCACCCCCGACATCAGCTTCAGCGTGGTCGACTTGCCCGAGCCGTTGAAACCGAGCAGCGCGACCGTCTCGCCCTCGCCTATCTCGATGTCCACGCCGTCGAGGGCGTTGAACGTCGCGGACAGGTCGCCCTTGCGTCCGCTCAGCAGCCAGACCAGCGCCTCTTTCATCGACCGCGTGTGGCGCAGCACGAAGCGCTTGGTGACGCCGTCCAGCCGGACCATGACCTCGCTCATCACAGCTCCTGGGCGAACTGGCCCTCGTGACGCCGGAACACGAGGTCCCCGACCCACAACAGCGCGATCGATACGGCGAGGGCGATCGGCGTCCAGACGCTGAACAGCCCGGGAATGACGTGATAGGCACCGTGACGAGGCGCGGTGGGAAGCCAGAAACCGTAGTGGAACAGCTCGACGGCCACGGTCAACGGGTTGAGCATGTACACCTTGAACAACCAGCCCGGCAGTGCCTGCTCGACCATCGTCCACATGTACAGCACGGGCGAGGCCCAGGTGACCACCATGGCGATGAGGTCGACGATGTTCTCGGCATCGCGGAAGAACACGTTCGCCGTCGTGAACAGCAGGCCCAGGCCGAGTGCGAACAGCGCCACGATCACGAAGCCGCCGCCGATCGCCGCCAACTGCAGCAGGCCCGGCCACCAGCCGGTGAGCACGGCCGCCAACAGCAGGACGAGGGCCTGCGGCGCGAAGTGCACCACGGCCACCCACAATGAGGACACCGGGAACAGCTCACGTGGCAGATAGATCTTCTTGATCAGGTGGCCGTTGCCCACGATCGACCGCGCGGCGTTGCCGAACGCCTCGTTGAAGAAGTTCATGACGACGATGCCCGAGAACAGGTACACCGCGTAGTTGTCGACACCCTTGTTGAGGCCCAGGAACACGCCCATGGCCACGTAGAACACCGCGAACTGCACCACAGGCTTGATGTAGCTCCACAGGATGCCGAGCACCGAGCCCCGGTACCGCACCTGGATCTCCTTGCGGGCGATCAACTGGAGCAGGTAGCGGTCGAGCAGCACGTCACGCAACCCGCGCCCGTGTCCGGGCGCGACGAGATCACCGGTCATCGAGGGGCGTTCACTCGTCCACGCCGTTGGCGTCGAACGTCGCGGCCCACGCCTCGGGGGAGGTGATCCGCGGCAGCGCCTCGCGGTAGGACGCCGCCAGCGACTCCCAGCGCTGGCCCAGCTCCGCGTGCAACCGGATGTTCTCGGCCGTCATCTGCCGCACGAGCGCCGGGTCGCGCCGGTGGACGGACGCCCCAGTGCCGTCGGCGTTGGTGACGACCGCGGAGTCGAAGCGCGGCATCCAGTACCACTTGCTGTCGGCGTTGGCGATGGTCACCTCGGGGTATTCCCGAGACAGCGGACGCGGCGGGAGCACCACCTGGCGGATGATCGTGGAGAGCGTCCACGGGATGAGGGCCGGGGTGGTCGGCGGCTTGGCCTCGCGCCGGCGCTGCGGCTTCTTCGTGCGGACGGGCGGCAACGAGCCGATGTCGCGCGTGGTCTGCGCCTCGACGTAGTCGCTCTTGAGCCCGCGGGCGCGGGCGGCCGCCGACACGATCTGGCCGTGCAGCCCGTCCGGGCCGGCGAGGACGTCGGCGAGCCCGTCCAGCACCAGCCGGCCGGCGTAGTACTGCATCGAGATCGTGTGCTTGGTGGCGATCATCGCGGATTCGCGCAGCATCCGGCCGCCCTTGAGGAAGCCCGAGTACAGCAGCGCGACGATCATCCGGTTGCGCTCGTGGAAGTACGCCTGCCAGTCGACGGCGTCGTCCTTGTCGGCCCAGGACACGTGCCACACGGCCGAGCCGGGCAGGCTGACCGTCGGGAATCCGTGCGTGCGCGCCCGGAGCGAGTACTCCGAATCGTCCCACTTGATGAAGACGGGCAGCGAGAGTCCGACCTCCTCCAGGACGACGCGCGGGATGAGGCACATCCACCAGCCGTTGTAGTCGGCGTCCCACCGGCGGTGCAGGATCCGGCGCGAGCGCAGGCCCCGGCCCGCCAGGTCGATCTGACCGAGGCCCTTGGGCGGACCCCAGCGGAACGTCCATGGGTCGACGAGTTCGGCGAACGCGTTCATCAGCGTCCGGTTGTGCAGGTCGAACATGTGCGACCCGACGATCGTGGGCGTCCGGCAGTAGTCGGCGAACGTCACCGCCCGCAGGATCGACTCCGGCTCGATCTTGATGTCGTCGTCGAGCGTCATGAAGTAGTCGGCCTTCGTGCCGGCCGCGGCGCCCTGGAGGGTCTCGTACATGCCCCGGGCGTACCCGCCTGAGCCGCCCATGTTGCCCTGCCGGATGATGCGCAGCCGGCCCTCCATCTCGGATTCGGCGTCGGCGTAGTCGGCCTGGTCGGTGACCAGCTGGGTGCCCTGGTCGACGACCAGCATCTCGTGGACGATCCCGCGCAGCGCGGGGGCCGCCGCGATCGCGCGGACGTTGGCGACCGCGTAATCGGGGCGGTTGAAGGTCGTCATGCCCAGGTTGACCGTGCCGACCCGCACCTCCCCGGCAGCGACCAGCCAGGACGCCTCCTCGAGCACCAGGCCGCTGTCGCCGCCGGCCAGATCGAACCAGTACCACCCGCCGTCGCTGAACGGCGTCAGCGGCAGCTCGAACACGTTCTCCTCGGCACCCTTGACCCGGCGGGAGTCGACGCGCTGGATCTGGCCGCGAGCGTTGCTCCGGAACACGATCACATTGCCGTCGCCCGTGGTCACCACGCGCAGCACGACCGAGGTGACATCGGTCCACCAGCGCCAGTAGGACGCCGGGAACGCGTTGAAGTAGGACCCGAGCGACACCCGACCGCCGGCGCTCACGCGCAGCGAGCGGTCCGAGAGGTAGTCGTCGGGGTGCGGCGTGTGGTCGGTGGACGCCGTCGCGACCATAGCGACCGTGCCGTCCTCGTCCGTCTCCGGCTCGGGCAGGCGCGGCGGATCGACGTACAGCGGCGCCGCGTCGATGTCGCCGCGGGCGGGGAACCGGATGCGGGCGACCTCGCGCATGGGCACGTTGCCCACCACGGTCGTGGTCAGGGGCGAGATGTAGGCAACGGTCTCGGTCACGCGTCCACCCCACCGCTCTGAAGCGCCGCACCCTCGGTGAAATGCGGCTTGATCTTGTTGTCGAACATGCTCAGCGCCGAACCGATCGCCATGTGCATGTCGAGGTACTTGTAGGTGCCGAGGCGTCCACCGAACAGGACGCCGGGCTCGGCATTGGCCCGGTCGCGATAGCGCAGCAGCCCGTCGCGATCGGCGTCCGTGTTGATCGGGTAGTACGGCTCGTCGTCGCGGGTGGCGAACCGGCTGTACTCGCGCATGATGACCGTCGCGTCCTTGGTGTAGTCCCGCTCGGGGTGGAAGTGCCGGAACTCGTGGATGCGGGTGAAGGGAACGTCGGCGTCGGGGTAGTTCATCACGGAGGTGCCCTGGAAGTCCTCGATCGGGAGGACCTCTTCTTCCAGGTCGATCGTCCGCCAGCCGAGCTCGCCCTCGGAGTAGTCGAAGTAGCGGTCGACGGGCCCCGTGTACACCACCGGGATGCTGCCGCGCACGGCGTCCCGGTTGATCTCCTGGTTCGGGTCGAAGAAGTCGGTGCCCAGCCGGACGTCGATGTTCGGATGGTCGGCCATCCGCTCGAGCCACGCGGCGTAGCCGTCGGTCGGCAACCCCTCGTGGGTGTCGTTGAAGTAGCGGTTGTCGTAGGTGTAGCGCACCGGCAGGCGGCTGATGATGGACGCCTCGAGCTCGGCCGGGTCGGTCTGCCACTGTTTGGCGGTGTAATGCATGATGAACGCCTCGTACAACGGGCGCCCGATCAGGGAGATGCCCTTCTCGACGAAGTTGGCGGGCTCCTTGCCGCCCAGTTCGGCGGCCTGCTCGGCGATGAGCGCCCGCGCCTCGCCGGGGCCGTAGGCGGCCCGGAAGAACTGGTTGATCGTGCCCAGGTTCACCGGCATCGGGTACACCTCGCCCTGGTGGCGCGTGTAGACCTTGTGCACGTAGTTGGTGAAGCTCGTGAAGCGGTTCACGTACTCCCAGACCCGCTCGTTGCTCGTGTGGAACAGGTGGGCGCCGTAGCGGTGCACCTCGATCCCGGTCTGCGCCTCTTTCTCGGAATAGGCGTTGCCGCCGATGTGATCGCGGCGGTCGATCAGGACGACTTTCAATCCGAGATCGGTCGCTGCTCGCTCCGCGATCGTGAGGCCGAAGAGCCCCGACCCGACGACGACGAGATCTGCTGCCACTGCTCAGCCCTACTTCCGACGGTTGGTCACAATGCCCCCACCATAGTACGGACGCCTCCGACTACGCTGGCGGCATGCGGATCGCTCTGGCACTGGGTTCCGGGGGCGCACGCGGTTACGCCCACATCGGCGTGATCGACGAGTTGCGCGAGCGGGGCCACGACATCGTCGCGATCTCCGGGTCCTCCATGGGCGCGGTGATCGGCGGGCTCGAGGCGGGCGGCAAGCTGGGCGCCTACACCGACTGGGTGACCACGCTCGCGCCGCGCGACGTGCTGCGCCTGCTCGACCCGGCCTTCACCGGCCCCGGCGCGCTGTGGGGCCAGAAGGTGATGGAACGGGTCGCCGACCTCCTCGACGGCGTCCGCATCGAGGAATTGCCGATCCCCTTCACCGCGGTCGCCACCGACCTCACGCACGGGCGCGAGGTCTGGTTCCAGCGCGGCTCCCTCGCCACCGCGATGCGCGCCTCGATCGGGATCCCGTCGATCTTCACCCCCGTGGTCGTGTCCGGACGCCTCCTCGCCGACGGCGGCCTGCTCAATCCGGTGCCGGTGGACGCGCTGCTCGGCTCGGACGTCGATCTGACGGTGGCCGTGTCGTTGTCCGGACGCCGCGCCGGCGACCCGGTCAGCGCCCGCCCGCTCACGGCGTCCGACGAGACGGAGAACATGCTCGGGGAGCTGACCGAGCGGCTGCGGCGCGGGCTGCTCGAGTCCGACACGGTGCGCGGCGTGAGGGCGTGGTGGTGGGAGCGGTTCCACCGTGAGGCGGATGCGGACGCCGACGAGCGGGTCGATGCCACCCCTGAGTCCGCAGGCGTCAAGATCGCGGAGATCGCGCCCCGCGACTTCGACTTCGACGAGTTGCCTCGCGGCCTGCGCACCACCGACGTGGTCTCGCTCTCGCTCGAGGTGACCGAGTCGCTCATCACGCGGTTCCGGATGGCGGCGAGCCCGCCCGACGTGTTCGTCGAGTTCGCGCAGGACACGGCGTCCGTCTTCGACTTCCATCGCGCCGCCGAGCTCATTGCCATCGGTCGCGAGCGGGCGGCGTCCGCCTTCGACGCGGCCGGGCTATGAACCGGCCGCGCCCGTCGATGCCGTAGGCGTCCTCGGGGCGCCCGGGTAGGATTCGGCCCCGTGACCGCTTCCTCCCACTGGGTGCTGACCCTCGAATGCGCTGACCGCCCCGGCATCGTCCACGCGGTGAGTGGCGCCGTCGCGACCGCGCAGGGGAACATCACCGAGCTGCACCAGTTCAGTTCGAGCACCGGACGGTTCTTCATGCGGGTGCAGGTGCAGTCCGGATTCGAGCGGGCACGCTTCGAGGAGGCGCTCGCCCCCCTCGCCGCCTACCTCAACGCCCAGTGGCATCTCGACTCGGTCGGACGCCCGCGCCGCACCCTGATCCTGGCCAGCAGGGCCGGACACTGCCTCAACGATCTGCTGTTCCGCACCCGGTCGGGCCTGCTGCCGATCGAGATCACCGGCGTCATGGCCAATCACCCCGACCTGGCGCCCCTGGCGTCCTTCTACGGCGTACCGTTCTCCGATCATGTGGTGCTGCCCGGCACCAAGGCCGACTTCGAGCGCCAGGTGCTCGAGCGGATCGAGGACGACCAGGTCGAGTTGGTCGTGCTCGCCCGGTACATGCAGATCCTCTCCCCCGACCTGTGCGCCGGGCTCGGTGGACGCGCGATCAACATCCACCACTCGTTCCTGCCGGGGTTCAAGGGCGCCAGCCCGTACCGCCAGGCGCACGAGCGCGGGGTGAAGCTCATCGGCGCGACCGCGCACTTCGTGACCTCCGATCTGGACGAGGGCCCGATCATCGAGCAGAACGTCACCCGGGTGGACCACTCCTCCGACGTCGCGGAGCTCACGGCCATCGGCCAGGAACAGGAGACCCGGACGCTGGGCGAAGCCGTCCGGCTGGTCGCCGAGCACCGCGTCTTCCGCGACGGCTCGCGGACGGTCGTCTTCCGCTGACCGCAGTAACTCGACGTCGAGATACTCGACGTCGTGTTTCATCACGACTTCGCAACGATCACCCCGTACCCCCGATCCCCGATGGTCGCGCCGACCGCGAGCCCCTAGGGTTCCGACGTCAGCCTGATGGGAGTCACGACCAACGGAGGTTGCATGTCTGACCAGAAGAACCCTCGGCCGGGTGGACCCGCCGAGCACACGCCCCCCCTGGGGCATTCCAAGCCGAAGATCTCGGAACAAGCCTTCATCGAGGTCCAGAATTCGGCCGAGTTCGGCGAACTCCGGCGGACGTTCCGCGGCTTCGCCTTCCCCATGACCATCGCCTTCCTCGTGTGGTATTTCGCGTACGTCCTCGCGTCCGTGTTCGCCAAGGACTTCATGTCGACGCCGCTGTTCGGCGAACACTTCAACGTCGGGCACTTCCTCGGACTGCTGCAGTTCGTCACGACCTTCTTGATCACGTGGCTGTACATCCGCCACGCCAACACCAAGCTCGACCCCTTGGCGTCCCGCATCCGTGAGCGTCTGGAAGGGACGGCGAAGTGACCATTCTCGAAGCGATCCAACTCGGCGATCCCGTCTTCAACATCGTCGTCTTCGCCGTGTTCGTCGTCGGCACGCTGACCGTCGTCATCAAGGTGACCGCCAACCAGGCCAAGTCGGCCGGCTCGTTCTACACCGGCGGCGCCTCCTTCTCGGGCACCCAGAACGGCTTCGCCATCGCGGGCGACTACCTGTCCGCGGCTTCCTTCCTCGGCATCGTCGGCGCCATCGCCTTCAACGGCTACGACGGCCTGCTCTACTCCATCGGCTTCCTCGTCGCCTGGCTGGTCGCCCTGCTGCTCGTCGCCGAGCCCCTGCGCAACACCGGCAAGTACACGATGGCCGACGTGCTCTCCTTCCGCATGAAGCAGAAGCCCGTCCGCCTGGCCGCCG
Organism: Propionibacteriaceae bacterium; assembly: GCA_032229785.1. Classification (GTDB taxonomy): domain Bacteria; phylum Actinomycetota; class Actinomycetes; order Propionibacteriales; family Propionibacteriaceae; genus Propioniciclava. The sequence goes on along the minus strand of JAVTWJ010000059.1, from coordinate 108,856 downwards.
CCATCTCGACCCTGGCCATCTCGTTCTTCTACCTGCTCGCCCAGATGGCCGGCGCGGGCGGCCTGGTGTCACTGCTGCTCGGCCTCTCCGGAGAGTTCGCCCAGAACCTCGTCATCGTCGTCGTCGGCGTGCTGATGATCGCCTACGTGCTGATCGGCGGCATGAAGGGCACCACCTGGGTGCAGATGATCAAGGCCGTCTTGCTCATCGCGGGCGCCGCCATCATGACCGTCTGGGTGCTCAGCATCTTCGGGTTCAATCTCGACGCGCTGATGGGCGAGGCCGTTCGCGTGAACGACAAGCCGCAGATGCTCGCCCCCGGCGACAAGTACAAGGACCCGGTCGGCTTCATCTCGCTGTCGATCGCCCTCGTCCTCGGCACCGCCGGCCTGCCCCATGTGCTCATGCGCTTCTACACGGTCCCGACCGCGAAGGAGGCCCGCAAGTCCGTGACCTGGGCCATCGGCCTGATCGGCGCCTTCTACCTGTTCACCCTCGTCCTCGGCTACGGCGCCGCCGCGATCGTGGGCCAGGCGACCATCAGCGAACTGCCCGGCAAGGCCAACGCGGCCGCCCCGGCGCTGGCCTACTTCCTCCCCGGACAAGGCATGCCCGGCACGATCTTCCTGGCCGTCATCGCCGGCGTGGCGTTCGCGACGATCCTCGCGGTCGTCGCGGGCCTGACCATCACGGCCTCCGCCTCGTTCGCGCACGACATCTACAACTCGGTGATGAAGGACGGCCATGCCGATCCCGCGCTCGAACGGCGGGTCGCGACCAGCACGGTGCTCGTCATCGGCGCGCTGGCGATCTTCGGCGGCATCTTCGCCAAGAGCATGAACATCGCCTTCCTGGTGGCGCTCGCGTTCGCCGTGGCCGCGTCGGCGAACCTGCCCTCGATCCTGTACTCGCTGTACTGGAAGCGGTTCAACACGCAGGGCTCGCTCTGGTCGATCTACACCGGCCTGATCAGCGCGCTGACGCTGATCATCTTCTCGCCGGCCGTCTCGACGCCCATGGGCGCCGCGAAGCCGCTCGCCAGCGCGATGTTCCCGAACGCCAGCTTCGCCTGGTTCCCCTACGACAATCCGGCGATCGTCTCGGTGCCGCTGGCGTTCTTCGCGGGTTGGCTGGGCACCGTGCTGAGCAAGGAGGTGTCGGATCCGGGCAAGGCCGCCGAGATGGAGGTGCGCTCGATGACCGGCGCCGGCGCCGACGGAGCCATGGCTCACTGATTCCGGCTCGGTCACCAGAAAGGGCTCGCCCCCCGGGCGAGCCCTTTTCTGCGCCCGGACCGGATCCGGCGGGTCAGCACCCGCGGGCACGGCGTCGGTCAGTGCGCGCTCAGCGCGTCGGACGCCTGCGCGTCCAGCCCCGGATCGACCGGCCACTCCTCCGGGTGGTCGACCTCGTCCCAGTCCACGAACTCCCACCGGCTGTCGGGGGTGCCCTCCAGGGTGACGACGGTCGTGTTGCCCATGCGGCGTCCGACGATCTCCTCGACCGACATGCCCCGACCGCGAGCCGCCAGCCACATCCGCAGCGCCGCGCCGTGGCTGACCAGCAGCGCCGAGGCGGCTGCTGAAGCAATCTGCGCGACGGCATCGTCGTAGCGGGTGAAGAAGGCGTCGGCGTCCTCGCCTCCGGGGACCTTCGCGCTGAAGTCGCCGTTGCCCCAGGAAGTGAGCGTGCCCACGTAGCGCTGCCACCCCGAGGACATCTCGTCCTCGCCCGCCTGGATCTCGCGCAGCCCACCCAGGATGGTCACCGGCAGCCGACGTGCCGACGCCAGCGGTGCGAGCGTCTGCTGGGTGCGGACGAGGTCGGACGCGTAGACGGCCTCCAGGTGGTGGCCGTCGAGGCGGTCGACCAGGCCCGCCGCCTGCGCGCGTCCGACCTCGTCGAGATCAGCCCCGGGAATGGCGGTGTCGAGCAGCCGGGAAACGTTGGAGGAGGTGCGTCCGTGCCGGACGAGGTAGAGCCGCATGGGTTTCACCCTAGCCGCGCCCGCACCGGCGGCGAGCCGCGGTCTCCCCAAGGTGATGCGCGAGCGCTCGCGATGCTAGGTTCGTGAGGTGTGAGTAAGGACGCCTCGCAACGTCTCAGAGTGGAGGAACCATGAGCAAAGCCCCCGTCAAGGTCGCGGTCACCGGTGCGGCCGGACAGATCTGTTACAGCCTGCTGTTCCGCATCGCCAGCGGCGCGCTGCTGGGTCCGGATCAGCCCGTCGAGTTGCGCCTGCTGGAGATCACGCCGGCCCTGAAGGCGCTCGAGGGCGTCGTCATGGAGCTGGACGACTGCGCGTTCCCGCTGTTGAGCAAGGTCCAGATCGGCGACGACGCCACCAAGGTGTTCGACGGCGTGAACCTGGCCATGCTGGTCGGCGCCCGTCCCCGCACCGCGGGCATGGAGCGCGGCGACCTGCTCAGCGCCAACGGCGCGATCTTCACCGCGCAGGGCAAGGCGCTCAACGACGTCGCCGCCGACGACGTCAAGGTACTGGTGACCGGCAACCCGGCCAACACCAACGCCCTCATCGCCATGAGCAACGCCCCCGACATCCCCCAGGAGCGCTTCAACGCGCTGACCCGCCTCGACCACAACCGGGCCATCTCCCAGTTGGCCGCCAAGCTGGGCGCGAACGTCACCGAGATCAAGAAGATGACGATCTGGGGAAACCACTCGGCCACCCAGTACCCCGACCTGTTCCACGCCGAGGTCAACGGCAAGAACGCGGCCGAAGCGGTCAACGACCAGGCCTGGCTGGCCGACGACTTCATCCCGACCGTCGCCAAGCGCGGCGCCGCGATCATCGCCGCCCGTGGCTCGTCCTCGGCGGCGTCGGCCGCGAACGCGACCATCGAGCACATGCGCGACTGGGTGCTCGGCACCCCCGAGGGCGACTGGGTGTCGATGGCGGTGCCGTCCGACGGCTCCTACGGTGTGGCCGAGGGTGTCATCTCCTCCTTCCCCTGCACCGTCAGCGACGGCGCGTACTCGATCGTCCAGGGCCTGGAGATCAACGACTTCTCCCGCGCCAAGATCGACGCCTCCGTCGCCGAGCTGGTCGACGAGAAGAACGCGGTCACCGAACTGGGCCTCATCTGACGGTTCCGACGCAGACGCCGTGCGGCGCCCTCCCCCCGGCGGGGAGGGCGCCGCTCGCGCGTGTGGTGAGGCGCAGCCGTCTACCACCGACGGGGGGAGGCCGGGCCGGCCCCGTCATCCCGAGGCCCGATCCCCCGCACCACAGACGCGCGAGTCGAGCTGACGCGCCCGGACGATGCGGCGGGTGCGGCACCCCGGCGAGGCTGGACGCAGTCCACTCCAGGACGCCTCCCTCACCGAAAGGACGACCATGCCTCGCCCATTCCTGAAGCGAGCCGCCGCCGGCGGCCTCGTCACCGCCGGCCTGATGCTCATCGCGCCGGCCGCGTTCGCCGACACCCTCGTGTACACCGGGCCGAACCCGAACGGCGGCCACAACTACGTCAATGCCAACACCGGGTTCACCTTCACCAGCTACTACCACCTGGGTGCCACCGTCGACATCGGGTCGTCCTGCGCGATCGAGGCGCCATGAGGCGCCTGGCCCGCTCCGTCGTGATCGGGGCGGTGCTGGCCGGAGGGCTCGTGCTCGCCTCGGCGTCCATGGCGTCGGCCCAGACCGTCCCCGGTCCCTGCCCGTACGCCGGCTGCGAACCCTGGCCGACACCCGGCCCGTGGCCCGGTCCCGAGCCCTGGCCCGGCCCGTCGCCGTGGCCGTCCCCGTGGCCGGGCCCCTCTCCTTGGCCGACGCCCGACGTCCCGGTCGTGTGGGCGGCCTCCTGACAGGCCCGGACCCGGGCTGAGACGGGGAGCATGCGGTTGAGCGTCGGCGACGAGGCTCAACCGCATGGCCCGCTGGGGGCTGTCCGGCCCGGGCGCGGGACCGGGAATCGGGGGCGCGTCATCCGTGCGGGTGATCCCAAGTACCGCGGATGGAGGATGGTGGACCTTCTGGGAGTCGGCGAGGATAGGACACACCCTCGCGGTGACAGCTCCCCAGGAACCAGGGCGCGCCGCCCGCGAGGCTCTCAACGATCGACGCGACCAGGAGGTCTGCGATGTCCACATCCCCACTGCCCGCAGGCGACGCCCCCGACGAGCAGATTCCGGTGCGCGACGCCGCCGGCGCGTGGGTGCTCGGCTGGGTCATCCGCACCGACACCGTCGCGGTTCAGGCAGGCGGGCTGAGCCGTCCGCTCAGCGCCCGGATCGGCGAACGCTGGGTCGAGGCCGAGGTGGTGCACGAGACGACGACCGAGATCGAGGGCGATCAGCCGTGGACCGCCCTCGAACTGCCCGCCGGCACGCTCGATGGCGTCGCCGCCCAGAGGCCGTCCGTTCTTCCGGTGCTCGCCCTGCCCCACCCGGACGCCGAGGAGGGCGACGACCTCCGCCACAAGGCCACGGTCCCGTTCTGGTGCCTGGTCTTCCCGAAGATGAGAGGTTGTCGCTAATCGACGCCGTCCGCCTGCCTCGCGGCCAACGGATCGTCCGCGGGCTGCTCGCCCTCGCGGCGCTGCTGGTCGACCTCTGGGTGTGGGGCGGGGACGCCCACACCTGGGACGGAGGGCAGGCCGACCGGGTGCTGATCGTCTCCGTCGCGGTGCTCGGCTACTCCTGCCTGGTGATCTGGCGGTCGCCGACGCCCGGGTATCTCGCGCTGTGGCTGCTCTCGCTGGGTGGACTGCTGGTGCCATCGGTCCAGAGCTTCGCGGGGTATCTCGTCGCGCTGTTCTGGATGGCGTGGATGATGCCGCGGCCGGTCGCGGCGCTGGCCCTGGCCGGCTCCGCGGTGCCGATCACCGTCAACACCCTCACGGTGTGGATGCTCACGGACGGTCCCGACGTGCTCTTCCTCGGCATCAACATCGGCTTGTGGACGCTGCTGATGCTGGTGGCCTGGCTGGTGGGTCGCCTGCTCGCCCGCGGCGACCACCGGTTGGCCACCCAGCGCCAATGGGCGGAGGACGCTCAGACCGCGGCGCTCGCCGCCGAGCGCCTGCGGATCAGCCGCGAGATCCACGACACCGTCGCACACAGCCTCACGGGGATCGTGCTGCAGGCGGCCGGGGCGCGATCAGGGCTGGCCCGGGACGCCACGACGAAGGACGAGCTCGACCAGGCCCTCGGCACCATCCAGCGCGCCGCAGAGCAGAGCATGCGCGAACTGCACCGGCTGCTGGGCATGCTCAGGGAGACCGAGGAAGCCGAGACCCGCGGTGGCACCGAACAGCTCGGCGCGCTGATCGAGTCGGCGCGAGAGGCAGGGCTGGACGTGGTCGCGCAGGGCTCCGGCGAGCCGGTCGAACTCGACCCCAGCATCGCGCACACCGCCTATCGGGTGGTGCAGGAAGGGCTGTCCAACGTGATGAAGCACGGGGGCGCGGGAGCGCGCGTCGAAGTGGTGCTCGATTGGCTGCCCGAAAGCCTCGCCATCACCGTCCGCAACAAGGCCGGGATCGCCCAGCCGGGCGCTCCCAGCGGCGGCTTCGGGCTCATCGGGCTGCGCGAGCGGGTCAGCGTCATCGGCGGTGCGCTGCAGTCCGGGCCCACGGCCGACGGCTATCTGCTACACGCCGATCTGCCGACCACGAAGAGGCGTGGGACGAGCCTCCAGGAGGACTCATGATCAGGGTGTTCATCGTCGACGATCAGCCGCTGGTGCGGGCCGGAATCACGATGCTGCTGGCCGGCGAGCCGGAGATCGACGTCGTCGGCGAGGCGGCGTCGGCCGACGAGGCCCTCCCCCGCGTCCGGCAGCTGAAGCCCGACGTCGTGCTGATGGACATCCGGATGCCCGGCATGGACGGCGTCAGCGCCACCCGCGCACTGGTGGCCGACACCGGCTCCGACCCTCTGGTCCGCGTGCTCGTGATGACCACCTTCGACGACGAGGGGATCGTCGTCGATGCGCTTCAGGCCGGCGCGAGCGGCTACCTGCTCAAGCACGCCTCGCCCACCGAGATCGCGGACGCCGTCCGCCGCGTGGCCCTGGGCGACACCTGGCTCGACCCGGCCGCGGTGGCGCGCCTGGTGGAGCGGCTGCGCCCACGCGGCGCCGTCACCATGGACATCGCGGCCCTCCTGACGCCGCGCGAGCAGGAGGTGCTGCGCATGCTCGCCGCAGGCCTGTCCACCACCGAGATCCGCGATGATCTGGTGCTGAGCGAGGCGACGGTGAAGACGCACATCGCCCGCATCCTGTTGAAGACCGGGTCGCGCGACCGCGCCGCCGCCGTGGCGCTCTCCTACCGCAGCGGCTTCGTCCACCCCGACGATCCCGTCCCGGGCCAGCGTCCACTACCGCGTTGACGTGCCCGAGCGTCGGTCGAATGCGGTAGCCGAACGACCGGATTCGGCGGACGCGGCGGGCGGCCGGATCCGGCCATCCTGAAGTCACCAGACACCTCAGGAGGAATCATGACAAGACTCGCACGATCCGCCACCGGCATCGCGGGACTGGCCGCCGGCGCCGCCCTGGTCCTGACCGCCGCCGCACCGACCCTGACGTTCGCCGCAGAGCCCACGGGCGCCGCGCCGCCGCCGTCCGAGCGGATCGACCCGATCGTCCCGCGGCCGAACCCGTGCGTCAGCGCCCAGGACGGCATCGTCGTCAAGCCACCGCGCCGCTACCTACCGGACGTCCCGCCGCCGCGGCCCTGCCGGTGGGACCCCGTCCAGCCACCGCTCTGCCTGTACGTGGGCGGCGATCTGGTCTACCTCACGTCCGACCCCGACCAGGACGGCGCGTCGGGCACGGTGCCGACGGCGCGCTAGCGTCGCTCGTCCATCGTGGCGCTCAACGCGCGCCTGGCCTCGTCCACGTCGAAGGCGGCCTTCGGCCAGCCCGGATCGAGATCCTCCATCGTGCGGGTGAGGATCTCGGTGACGGCCAACCGGGCGTACCACTTCCTGTCGGCGGGCACCACGTACCAGGGCGCGTGCTCGGTCGAGGTCTCGGCGAACATCTCGGCGTAGGCCTCCTGGTAGGCGGACCACTTCGAGCGCGTCGTGATGTCACCCATGCTGAACTTCCAGTGCTTGTCGGGCCGGTCGAGGCGCTCCATGAGCCGCGCGCCCTGCTCGGCGTAGGACACCATGAGGGCCACCTTGATCACCGTCGTGCCACCGTCGACCACCCTCCGCTCCCATGCGTTGATCTCCTCGAAGCGCGGACGCCACACCGCCTCGGGCACGAGGCTGTCGACCCGGACCACGAGGACGTCCTCGTAGTGACTGCGGTCAAAAACGCCGATCCGCCCGGCGGGAGGAAGCCGACGCTCGATGCGCCACAGATAGTGGTGCGTCCGTTCCTCGGCGGTGGGGACGCCGAACGACGCCAAGGAGAGGCCCTGCGGGTCGACCATGCCCGCCACGTGACGCACGATGCCTCCCTTGCCCGCCGTGTCGAGGCCCTGGAGCACCAGCAGCACCGAACGCGTCCCGCCCGTCCGCCCTTCGGCGTAGAGGCGCTCCTGCCATTCGGACAGATCTTCGCCGCGGGCGGCCATCAAGGCCTCCCCCGACTCGCGGTCCCGTGACCATCCGGGCGTCCCGCCGCGGTCGAAGGTCGACAGATCGAATCCGGCCCCGGCGCGCAGCGCGGACCTCGGATCGTGCTTCCACTGATTCCGGTCGCTCATGCACGGACTCTAGCGAGGCGGTATGCGTGCGCACCACGGCGCCGCGCGGCACGCTCAATCCGCCGATTCCTGATCGGACGTGGCGCGGAAGCCCGCGGCCGCCAGATCGTCGCCGAGTTCGTCGACCCCGGCGTGCTCGTCGTCCCATTGGCCCGTGCGGTAGGCCGTTCGGGCCAGCATGTGGCCCGCGACCGGCGAGGTGAGGATCTGCAGCCCGATCACCAGCGTGACCCAGATCACGACGTGCCAGGTGCGGAGCGTGAACGCGACGCCGGTGAGGATCAGCATGAGGCCGAAGACCTGCGGTTTGGTCGCGGCGTGCAGGCGGGTGAGCACGTCGGGGAACCGGACGAGGCCGACCGCGGCGGCCAGGCAGAACAACGCGCCCGCCAGCAGGAATGCGGCACCGACGATGTCGAGGACGTCACCGCCGCTCACTGGTCCTCCTCCGGCAGGTCGTCCGTCCGTCGCGGCGCCGGCCTCGGCGTCCGGCCCGCGTCCGACTGCTCGGCGTAGGCGGCCCGGGCCTCGGCCTCGAGGAAACGACGCTCGCGCAGGGAGGTGCCCGTGATCAGTCGCGCGAGCGCCACGGCGCCGGTGAAGCCGACCAGCGACATCATCAAGATGATCACCAGACCGACCGAGGTGCGCATCACGATCGCGTGGGCGGCGATGCCGCCGATCAGCACGGTGATCAGCACGTCCGCGGAGACACCACGGTCGAGGCCGGTCGGCCCCTTCGCCAGCCTCAGCATCGCCAGCAGTGCGGCAGCAGCCAGCACGACGATGGCGAGGGCGATGAGCAGTTCGCGCACGCTCACGAGGTCACCTCCTCGGGCTCGGAGGGGGGCACGGCCGCGCCCACCTCGAGGGTCTCGTCGTGTTCGAGTGCCGCGATCTCGGCGCGCGAGCCCAGCGCGTGCACCACGCGGCTCTCGAGTCCCAGCGTGTCGCGAATGATCAGTGCCCGCTCCTCCAGATCGGGCAGATCGAACACGTGCAGGTAGAGGTGGCGGCGCTTCGGGCGGGCGTCCACCACGAGCGTGCCGGGCACCACCGAAGCCAACTCGGCCGTGTTCACCTGGTAGAGGTCGGAGTCGGAGCGCAGGTTCACCCGGATGATGCCGGGCCGGGGCGCGGCCCGCCCGAACGCGAAGATCGCCAAGCGGGTCGACGACACGGCGAGGTCCTTGACCAGATGCAGGAGCAGCGTGACCGCGGCCCAGGGATGGACGCGCCCACGGTAGGAGATCGGCGGCATCGGGAAGAGCACGGTGACGAGGAGGCCCAACAGGGCGCCCCCCACGACCGACACGATCGTGATCTCACCCACCAGTGCTACCCAGATGATCGTCAGCACGACGATCGCCTTCGGCTGGAACCGTCGTCGTGACCTCGCCGCCGCCTCCGTCGTGGCCGCGCCGTCGCGTGACTCGGTCATGGCCTCACCTCCCCCAGCACCGCCTGCACGTAGGTTCCATCGAGCAGGGCGGTGGCGGCCTGCTTCGTGTAGTCGTAGGCCGGGCCGGCCACGAACGTCAGGGTCAGGCTGAAGGCGATGAGCGCCAGGGTGGCGCCGATCATCACCCCGGGCATCAACCGTCCGGAGCTCTCCTCGTCCTCGTCGTCCTCATCCGCGACGTGGGCGACGGCCACCGGGGTCCCCCAGAAGGCGCGGTTCCACACCTTGGCGAGTGCGTACAGCGTCAGCAGGCTGGTGACGACGCTGGAGACCACCAGGGTGAGCGCCAGCGGTGTTCCGGCCGTGGTGGCGGCGTCCAGCAGGCCGAGCTTGCCGATGAACCCCGAGAAGGGCGGGATGCCCGCCAGGTTCATGCCGGGCACGATGAACAGCACCGCGAGGAGCGGGGAGGTCGTCATCAGGCCGCTGAGCCGGTCGAGGTTGTTGGAGTGCCCCACCCGTTGGATCAGGCCGGCCACCAGGAACAGCGTCGCCTGGATCGTGATGTGGTGCGCCGTGTAGTAGATCGTGGCCGCGATGCCCTCGGCCGTGCCGAGCGCGATGCCGAGCATCATGTAGCCGATATGACTGACCAAGGTGAACGACAGCAGTCGCTTGATCTCGACCTGGGCGATCGCGCCGAGAATCCCGACGATCATGGTGAACAGCGCCACCCACATCAGCAGATCCGTGAGCGGACGGTGCGGGAAGATCAGGGTTTGGGTCCGCAGGATCGCGTACACGCCGACCTTCGTCAGCAGGCCCGCGAACACGGCGGTGACGGGCGCGGGCGCCGTCGGGTAGGAGTCGGGCAGCCACGCCGACAGCGGGAAGACGGCCGCCTTGATCGCGAACACCAGCAGCAGCATCATGAACTGGAGCTGCGCCTGCGTGTGGTCGGGCAGGTCGGGCATCCGCTGCGCGATCTGGGCCAGGTTGACCGACCCGAGCGCCGCATAGGTGTTGGCGAGCGCGATGAGGAAGAGCATCGAGCTGAGCAGGTTGACCACGACGTAGATCGACCCGGCGCGGATCCGCGACTTGGTGCCGCCCATCGTCAGCAGCACGTAGGACGCGAACAGCAGGATCTCGAACCCGACGAACAGGTTGAACAGGTCGCCGGCGAGGAACGCGTTGGACACCCCCGCGCACATCAGCAGGAACGTCGGGTGGAAGATCGAGACCGGCGTCTCCTTGCGGACCTCGTCCTCCTCCTGGCCGGCGGAGTACACCAGGACGGCGAGCGTGACCAGGCCGGCCACCGTGAGCATGATCGCCGACAGCCGGTCGGCGACCAGCACGATGCCGTAACCCTGCGGCCAGGCACCCACCCACAGGGTCTGGACGTCGCCGACGTGCGCGCGCAGCGCCAGCGTTCCGGCCGCCACCACGACCCCGACCAGGACGAGGATCGACACCAGGCGCTGCAGGCGCGGGCGGCGTCCGAGGATGAGCGTGAGCGCCGCACCCAGCATGGGAAGCAGGACGGGGACGGTGAGGAGGTTCATTCGCTCACCCTGTCCTCGCCGGCGTCGGAGAAGCCGCTGTCCTCGTAGGAGTCCGAGACGTCGTCGCGCTCGGCCAGCTCCCGGATGCGGCGGTCCTCCACATCGTCGGAGACCTCGTCGTTGCCGTTGAGCTGGAAGCTGCGGTACGCCATCGTCACCACGAACGCCGACACCGCCATGGTGATGACGATGGCCGTCAGCACCATGGCCTGCGGCAGCGGGTCGGTCATCGAGTCTGTCGGGAACATGCCCAGCAGCGGAGGGTTCCCCGCGGGCCCTGCCGCGAGCATGAACAGCAGATTGACGCCGTTGCCCATCACCAGGACACCGATCAGGATGCGGGTCAGCGACCGCTCGGTGAGCAGGTAGACGCCGGACGCCACGAGGACCCCCGCGACGATGGCCAGGGTGAGGTTGCCACTCATCGGGGGCCGCCCTGCTGTCGGGCGCTCACGGACAGCGCCGTGGTCGACTCGGGCCGCGGCAGCGGCGTCCGCTCCTCTTCGGCGTGCAGGTCGATGCCTGCACCCAGGCTGCGAACGAGGTCCAGCATCATGCCGAGGACGATCAGATAGACGCCGATGTCGAACACGGTCGAGCTGACGAGGTGCAGGTCGCCGACGAGGTTCACCACGCCCCAGGGGGTGGCGACGGCGTCCAGGCCGGGGATCGTGAGGTGGATGTCGTAGCTCTGGAAGATCCGTCCGCCGAACGCCCACGGCAACGCGGCGCTGCCCACGGCCACGAACAGGCCCGTGCCGAGCAGGCGTCCCGCGTCGGTCGGGGCGGCGTCCTCGAGCTCCTTCGCCCCGGCCGCCAGGTAGCGGACCATCAGCGCAAGGCCCGCCACCAGGCCGCCGGCGAACCCGCCGCCGGGGTTGTTGTGACCGGCGACGAGCAGGTAGAGCGACACCAGGATCATCACGCTGAACAGCAGGCGGGTGACCACCTCGAAGATCAGCGATCGCGCCGCCGGGTCGAGCGCGCCGCTGGTGTGCAGCCATGCTCCCGAGTTTCGGTTGCCCGCCCGGGCGCGCGGTGGGCGCCGCTGGACGCGCGAGCGCAGGAAGATCAGGCTCGCCACCCCGGTGGCGGCGATGATGAGGACGGAGACCTCCCCCAGGGTGTCCCAGGCGCGGGTGTCGACGAGGATCACGTTGACGACGTTGCGCCCGTAGCCGAACTCGTAGGCCGCCTCCTCGAGCCCGAGCGAGGACCGCTCCGCCACCCGCGAGGTCGTGCTGACCAGGATCGAGGCGGTGACCGTGGCGCCGACGCCGATCGCGAGCAGCATGCGCCACCAGCGCGACGAATGCAGCGGACGGTCGGTGAAGTACTTCGGCAGCGTGCGCATCACGAGCAGGAACACCAGAAGGCTCGCCGTCTCGACCAGCACCTGGGTGAGGGCGAGGTCGGGCGCGCCGTGGATCAGGAACAGCAGCGCGGTGCCGTATCCGGTGATGCCCACCGTGATGATCGCGCGGATCCGGCCCCGGACGGTGATCAGCGAGATCGCCGCCACGGCGGTGACGGCGCCGACGACGACCTGCGCCGGCGTGTCGAACGCGTGCAGTTCGGTGGGCCACTGCGGCAGCACCATGAGCGTGCCGCCGACGGTGAGCAGGAACACCGAAAGGATCACCGACAGGTAGGACGCCAGCGAACCCCGTTGAGTGCGCGCCGTCACCTCCACGGCGAGGACGTCGAGCAGGCGCATCGTCCCCCGGTAGAAGTCGTTCGCGGCCGCGACCTGCGGGAAGGTGCTCTGGACGCGTCCGACGACGTCGCGCTGCCAGAACAGGACGGCGCCGCCGGTGAGGGCCAGCGCCGATAGCGCCAGCGGCGTGGTGAACCCGTGCCACAGCGCGAGGGAGTGGGGATGCGCACCCGCGGGAATCGCGGAGGTGTAGGACGCCAGCAGTTCGGTGACGGGACCGCCCAGGAACCCGGCGATCAAGCAGCTCACGCCCAGCAGCACCGGGCCGGCGAGGAAGCCCGCCTCGGGGGCGTGCCGGACGGCGGTGGCTTCGGTCGCGCGGCGGCGGCGTCCGAACGCGCCCCACCAGAACCGCAGCGAGTAGGCGGCGGTGAGCATCGAGCCGAGGACGATGACCGCGACCAGCAGCACGGCCGGGGCGGGCAGGATGCCGGTGCCGTCGCCGTCGGAGGCCACCTTGACGAGCGCGTCGAGGGCGGCCTCCTTGGCGACGAACCCGAACAGCGGCGGGATGCCGGCCATGGACGCCGCGGCCAGCCCGGCGACCACGGCCAGGACCGGCAGTTGGCGGCCCAGCCCCGACAGCTTGGTCAGGTCTCGGGTACCGGTCGCGTGGTCGATCACGCCGACGGTGAGGAACAGCGTCGCCTTGAACAGGGCGTGGGCCAGCAGCATCGCGAGGCCGGCCTGGGCGGCGGACTGGGTGCCGAGTCCCACGAGCAGCATGAGGAAGCCGAGTTGGCTGACGGTGCCGTAGGCGAGCAGCAGCTTCAGGTCGTTCTGGCGCAGCGAGCGCCAGCCGCCGAGCAGCATCGTCGCGGCGCCGAGCAGGGTGAGCGCCGGACGCCAGCCGGGCACGGTGGCGAAGACCGGGGCGAGCGCGGCGACCAGGTAGATACCCGCCTTCACCATCGTCGCGGCGTGCAGATAGGCCGAAACCGGGGTGGGCGCGGCCATGGCGCCGGGGAGCCAGAAGTGGAACGGGGCCAGCGCCGACTTGCTCAGCGCACCGACGAGCATCAGCAGCGCGCATACGGTCGCGGCCAGGCCTGTCGGCTCGGTGGCCAGGATCGCGTGCAGGCGGAAGGTGCCGGTGCTCACCCCGAAGCCGACGATGCCCAGCAGCATCGCGAGCCCGCCGGTGGTGGTGACGAGCAGGGCGGTGGTCGCCGCCGCGCGGTTGGCGCGCCTCGACGAGTCGTGGCCGATCATCAGGTAGGAGAACACCGTGGTGAGCTCCCAGAACACGTAGAGCACGATGAGGTCGTCGGCGGTCACCAGGCCGAGCATCGCGCCGGCGAAGGCGACGAGCAGACCGAGGGTGCGGGCCGGCGGCTGGGTGAAGTACCAGCGGCAGTAGACGAGCACCACGACGCCGATGCCGGTCACCAGCATCGCCAGCAGCCATTGCAGCAGGCCGACGTGGAAGGCCAGCGAGACGTGCAGCGACGGGATCCAGGGAGCGATCTCCACATAGGCCGCGCCCGCGATCACCGCGGGGGCCAGCGACAGGAGCCAGCCGAAGCCGATCGCCGGGGCGGACGCCACCAGCAGGAAGGCATTGCGTCCGAGCAGCCGTACCGAGAGCGCAGCGCCCATGCCCAGGACCAGGTGAAGGGCGATCAGGCTCAGCAGCACGCGATCACGCCTCTCGTGGAAGGGTTAGCTGGTCGGTGGATTCAGCCTACCAAAAGGGCTGTTACCGTCCGGTTCCACGTCGGTCGACGGGATCGGCGGCGTCCCCGCGGGCGCGGGCCACCACAGTCGCGCCCAGTCGTCGCGCCCCGGGGCGTTGTGGGCGATGCCCGGACGCCGCCGCCAACGCCATTCGACCAGCACACCGGCGAGCACGAGGGCGCCCATGACCAGCAGCACCCACGGACCACCGGCACCCTCCTGCCGATCGAAGAGCCCGGAGATCTCGGTGAAGGGGGCGAGCGCCAGACCGACCATGTTGTTGACGATGTGGATCGCGACGGCCGCCTCCAGCCCGCCGGTGCGCCAGGTGACCCAGGACGCCACCACGGCGAACACCACGTAGTCGGCGTTGAGCCAGGGATCCCCGGCGCCATGCAGCGCCATGAACACCGCCGCGCTCACGGCGGTCGACACGACGAAGCCGATCACAGGCGCCCGGAACCAGGACCCCACGGCGCGGACGAGGACGCCGCGGATCAGATACTCCTCGGCCGCGGCCTGGAACGGCGTGGTGAGAGCGACGGCGAGGATCATGACCAGCGTGTGCTCCCGCCAGCGGAGTTCGACCCCGCTCATCAGGTTCAGGCCGACGTTCAGCAGGACCCACACCGGGAGCACGACGGCGAGCAGCGAGAACAGCCAACGCCAACGCACCCCGCCTGCCACCGACGACAGCCACCGCGGACGCTGCCCGGTGCACGCCCACGCCACGACCAGGGCCAGAGGCAGGCACAGCGCGATGCCCACGTTGTTCGCGAGGAAGAACCACACGCCCAGGCTGGACCGGTCCCCCATCGCCACCGCGTTGAAGTCGACCCGGTCGGCGACCATCCCGATCAGCCCCGCGACCGTGGTCAGGGCGAGGAAGCCGGCGGCCGTGCCCGCGATCGCGAGCAGCCCCTTCCACCACCGGTAGCGCGGTGCGCGCCAGAAGCCGACGTAGCCGGTCTCGACGATCGGGAGCGCCGGGCGCAGATGCGGGGGCACCGCCCTGATGTCCGGCACCCAGGCCGGCGCGGGGAACGTCATGGGGCCTCAGGCGCCCAGCCCGGGGAACCACAGCGCGATCTCGCGTGCTGCGGAGTCGGGTGAGTCCGAGGCGTGCACGAGGTTCTGCGTGCCGGCGCCGGCGTAGTCGCCTCGGATGGTCCCCGGTGCCGCCTTGATGCCGTCGGTCGCGCCGTTGAGGGAGCGGACGGCCTCGATGGCGCGCTCCCCCTCGAGGACGACGGCGACCAGGGGGCCCGAGGTGATGAACGCTTTCAGCTCCGGGTAGAACGGCCTCTCGACATGCTCGGCGTAGTGCTGGTCGGAGAGGGCGCCGTCCACCGCCCGCAGTCGAAGGGCCCGGACGGTGAGCCCTTTGGCCTCGTAGCGCGCCAGGATCCGGCCGACCAGGCCGCGGGCCACGGCGTCCGGCTTGAGCAACACGAGCGTCTGTTCGGTCATGAGGTTCACAGTAGCGTCAGGCCTAGCCGCGCGCGTCGAGCCGACCCTATCGGCGCGCCTCGATTCGCTTTCCGAGCACGAAGACGACGATGAACAGCAGGGCGAACATGGCCCCCACCCCGAACATCCACGGGGTGAGCAGGCCGAGCGCGATCGCCGCCACCTGGGTGAGCCAGGCCAGCGGCCAGCCGTACGGACGCCGCAGCGTCCCGCCTGCCACGATCGCCAGCACGGCGGCACCGAGCCCGACGCCGAGGGCGAGCCCGACGGCCACCTCGCTGACCTGGATCATGCCGGCGATGGCGAGAACGAACACGATCGCCTCGAAGATCAGCGTCAGCGACAGCGTCCGCGTCATCGGGTTGCCGTCGGCGAGCCTCATCGCGACTCCTGGTGCGCCTCGGCGTCCGCCCGGGCCCGCTCGCGGACCAGCAGCGTGCGCGCCTCGCCAGCGAGGATGACCGATCCCGCGACCAGGATGCCGGCGCCCGGACCGGCGTCGTCGGCCAGCTGCACCGCCAACTCGAGCGCGTCGGGCAGCGCGACGCGGACGTGGACGCGGTCCTCTCCGACCGCCTCGGCGGCCAGCTCCCCCAGTTCCTCGGCGGGCAGCCCGCGGTCGGTGGAGGCGACCTGGGTGCACACGAACGTGGTGACGTCGTCGGCGAGCAACTCCAGGACGCCCTCGACGTCCTTGTCGCGCATCAGGCCGACCACCGCGATCAGCGGAGCGAACCCGTACGCCTCGGCCAGCCCCGCCAGCGTCGCCCGGACCGCGTGCACGTTGTGGCAGGTGTCCAGCACGATCGGGGGGGTTGAGCGCACCAACTCCAGACGGGCGGGTGCGACGACCTCGGCCAGTCCGTCGAGGAGGGCGTCCGGCGGAAGGGGGCGACCACCCAGGAGCGCCTCGACCGCGGCCACCGCGAGGGCGGCGTTGCGCGCCATGTGCTCGCCGTGCACCGGCAGCATCAGGTCGCCGACCGGGCCGGCGGCCGTGTCGACGCGGATGACCTGACCGCCGACGGCGGGCAGGCGGTCGATGAGGGCGAAGTCGACGCCCTCGCGAAGGACGCGCGCGCCCACCTCGGCGGCCCGCGCGGCGATCGCCGCGTCGGCGTCCGG
Source organism: Propionibacteriaceae bacterium (assembly GCA_032229785.1). Lineage (GTDB taxonomy): Bacteria > Actinomycetota > Actinomycetes > Propionibacteriales > Propionibacteriaceae > Propioniciclava. The sequence continues at coordinate 92,206 of JAVTWJ010000059.1, read as the reverse complement.
GTGCTGGGCGGCCGTGACGACGACCGATCCGGGCTTGATGATGCCCGCCTTCTCGGCGGCGATGCCGGCGATGGTGTCGCCGAGCAGGTGCGTGTGGTCCAGATCGATGGGGCCGATGACGGCCACGTCGGCGTCCGCGATGTTGGTGGCGTCGGTGATGCCGCCCAGCCCGACCTCGACGACGGCCACGTCGACCGGTGCCTGCGCGAACGCCTCGAACGCGAGAACGGTCATGACCTCGAAGAAGGTCATCGAGACGCCGTCATGGCGCTCGGCGTCGACGATCTCGACCAGCGGCATCACGTCGCCGACGAGGGCGTCGAACGCGTCGGCGTCCATCGGCTCGCCGTCGATGCAGACGCGCTCGGTCAGGTCGGTCAGGTGCGGGGACGCGATCCGGCCCACCCGCAGGTTGAGCGCGCGCAGCAGCGCGTCGACCATCAGGGCGGTCGAGCCCTTGCCGTTGGTGCCGGCGATCTGGATCACCGGATAGCCGCGCTGCGGAGCGCCCAGCAGGTCGGCGAGCGCTTGCACGCGAGCCAGACCGGGTGCGATGCGGTGTTCGGGCCAGCGCGCCTGCAAGGCGCGCGCGATGTCGGCGTGGGTCGTCATGGTCCCACCAGCCTACCCGCGGCCGAGTCGGGCGCGCCCGCTGTCACGCAGCCCGGGTATCGTAGGGCCCGTGCCTACTGCCTCGACCATCGTCGGCCGCCCTGTGCGGAAGTCGAGTTCTGCGCGCGAATGGGTCAGCCTGCTCGCGCGACTGCTGCTCGGTGGCGTCCTACTCGCCGCCGGCGGCCTCAAGGTGGGGGCTCTCGGCGAGTCGGTGGTGGCGGTGCGCGCCTACCTGATCCTGCCCTACGAGCTCACGGAGCTCGTAGGCTACGCGCTTCCGCTCGCCGAGATCGCGCTCGGGCTCGCCCTGATCACCGGCACGTTCACCCGGGTCTCGGGTGCCCTCGGGGCGCTGCTGATGCTCGTGTTCGCGGCCGGGATCGCGTCGGCGTGGGCCCGCGGCCTGAGCCTGGACTGCGGCTGCTTCGGCGGCGGCGGCGTGATCGACCCCGAGGTGGCGAAGGCCGCCTACCCGTGGGAGATCGCCCGCGACATCGGCCTGGCGGCCGCCGGCGTCTGGCTCGTGCTGTTCCCGCGCAGCCCCTTCTCGGTCGACGGGCGCCTGTTCGCCGCCCCGGCCGATCCCGATTTCGCCTCCCTGACCGACGACCACGCAGCCGAGGAGCTACCAGCACGATGAGCAGTCACGCATCCAACCGACGTGAGCAGTTGCGCCGCCAGCAGGAGGCCGCCGCAAAAGTCAAGCGCACCCAACGCATCGTGGCCATCGTGGTGGGCGTCCTGGCGGTCGTCCTCGTCGGCATCCTGGTGTTCGCCCTGGTCAGCTCCAGCCGCGGTGGCGCCAAGGGCACGCAGCTGACCCCGCCGAACGCGAGCGCCGCGCTCAACGGGATCCAGATCCCCGCAACCTCGGGCCAGGTGGCCGACGGTGCGCCCACCGTCGAGGTGTTCTTCGACTATCAGTGCCCCTACTGCCGCGAGTTGGAGACCCGCAACGGGCCCGCGCTGAACGAGCTCGCCCAGGCCGGTGAGATCACGCTGGTCAACCGCACCATGACGTTCATGGACAACAACATGCGCAACACCGCGTCCAGCCGGGCCGCGCGCGCCGCCGCCTGCTCCGACCAGGTCGGGGTCTACCCCGCCTACAACTCCGCGGTGTTCGCCAATCAGGCCGCCGAGGAGATCGCTGGCTCGATCGGGTACAGCGACGAGCTGCTGAACACGGCCATCCCGCAGGCGATCGGGCTCACCGGCGAGGCACTCACCGAGTTCCAGGGCTGCGTGTCGACCAGCGCCACGTCCGACTTCGTGGAAGCGGTGGCCAAGGCCGCCTACGACGACCAGGTCAGCAGCACGCCGACGGTGCACGTGAACGGCAAGACGGCGAACTGGCAGGCCCTGCCCACCACGCCGGACGCGCTGCTCGCCGCGCTGAAGGCCGCCGCCTGAGCACCCGTCGGACCGAGGTGAGCCCCGGGCGTCCGCACCGGTAAAATCGCCCGCATGATCGCTCAGCCTCCTGCCAGCACGCCCGCGTCGTCCCCCTCCGGGTGGGTCGTACCCGAGCGCCCGGTGCTGGAGGGGCTGGAGGATCGCTGGGCGAAAGCGTGGAAGGCGCAGGGTACGTACGCGTTCGTGCGGCCCGAGTGCCGCGATCAGGTCTTCAGCATCGACACCCCGCCGCCCACCGTGTCCGGCTCGCTGCACGTGGGTCACGTGTTCAGCTACACCCACACCGACCTGATCGCCCGCTACCAGCGGATGACCGGCAAGCACGTGTTCTACCCGATGGGCTGGGACGACAACGGGCTGCCGACCGAACGCAGGGTGCAGAACTTCTACGGCGTCCGCTGCGACCCGTCCGTGCCGTACGATCCGGACTTCACCCCCCCGGCCAAGCCCGACCCGAAGCGGCAGATCGCGATCAGCCGCCGCAACTTCATCGAGCTGTGTCACGAGCTGACCGCGGTCGACGAGCAGGTGTTCGAGGATCTGTGGCGGCACCTCGGGCTGTCGGTGGATTGGGACACGCTCTACGCGACGATCTCGGACGCCTCACAGCGGGTCGCGCAACGCGCGTTCCTGCACAATCTCGCCCGCGGAGAGGCGTACCTGTCCGAGGCCCCGACGATGTGGGACGTCACGTTCCAGACCGCCGTCGCCCAGGCCGAGCTCGAGGCCCGCGAGTACCCGGGGCACTACTACCGGGTGGCGTTCCACGGCCCCGAAGCGCCGGTGTACATCGAGACCACGCGTCCCGAGCTGATCCCGAGCGTGTGCGCGCTGATCGCGCACCCCGACGACGAGCGCTACCAGCCGCTGTTCGGCACGACCGTGACCTCCCCGGTGTTCGGCGTCGAGATCCCGGTGCTGGCGCACCACGCCGCCGAGAAGGACAAGGGCGCCGGCATCGCGATGTGCTGCACCTTCGGCGACCTCACCGACGTGCAGTGGTGGCGCGAGCTCCACCTGCCGACCCGCGTGGTGCTGCAGCGTGACGGACGCCTCCAGCGCGAGGCCCCCGAATGGCTGGCCAACGCCGAGCCGTACGCGGCGCTGGCGGGCAAGACGACGTTCAGCGCGCGCGAGGCGATGGTCGGCCTGCTGCGGGAGGCGGGCGACCTCGACGGGGAGCCGAAGCCGACCCAGCGCATGGCGAACTTCTACGAGAAGGGCGACAAGCCGCTCGAGATCGTGTCGACCCGCCAGTGGTACATCGGCAACGGCGGACGCGACGAGGCGCTCCGTGCCCAGTTGCTGGCGCGCGGCGAGGAGCTGGCGTGGACGCCCGACCACATGCGGCACCGCTACTCGAACTGGGTCAACGGCCTGAACGGCGACTGGCTGGTCAGCCGCCAGCGCTTCTTCGGCGTCCCGTTCCCGATCTGGTACCCGGTGGACGCCGAGGGCAATCCCGATTACGACCACCCGATCGTCGCCGACGAGGCGTCCCTTCCGGTGGATCCCGCATCGGAGCCGGCCCCCGGTTACACCGAGGAACAGCGCGGCGTGCCGGGCGGGTTCGTCGGCGACCCCGACATCATGGACACCTGGGCCACCTCCTCCCTGACCCCGCAGATCGCGTGCGGCTGGGGATCCGACGAGGAGCTGTGGCGGCTCACCTTCCCGATGGACATCGCCCCGCAGGCCCACGACATCATCCGCACCTGGCTGTTCAGCCGGGTGGTCCGCTCCCATCTGGAGCACGACTGCCTGCCGTGGGCGCGGGCGACCATCTCGGGCTTCGTGGTCGATCCCGACCGCAAGAAGATGAGCAAGTCCAAGGGCAACGTGGTGGTGCCGACCGAGATCCTCGACAGGTTCGGCGCGGACGCGGTCCGCTGGCGCGCCGCGATGGCCCGCCCGGGCATGGACTCGCCGTTCGATGAGACCCAGATGAAGGTCGGGCGCCGCCTCGCGATGAAGATCCTCAACGCGTCCAAGTTCGTGCTGGGCGCCGCCGGTGCGGAAGGGGCCGAGCCGGAGGCGTCCGCCATCACCGCGCCGGTCGACCTGGCGATGCTCGCGGCGCTGGCCGACGTGGTCGGGCAGGCGACGAAGGCCTTCGAGGGGTTCGACTACTCCAGCGCACTCGAGTCCGCCGAGCGGTTCTTCTGGACGTTCTGCGACGACTACCTCGAACTGGTCAAGGAGCGCGCGTACGGTTCGCAGGGGCCGGACGCCGCGGCGTCCGCCCGGGCCGGGTTGGCACTGGCCCTGGACGTTCAGCTGCGCCTGTTCGCGCCGTTCATGCCGTTCGTGACCGAAGAGGTGTGGTCGTGGTGGCGGGCAGGCTCGGTGCATCATGCGTCCTGGCCGGTCGCCACCGAACTGCCCGACGGCGGCGACGCGGCGCTGCTGGACGACGTCTCCGCCAGCCTGATCGGCATCCGCGGTGCGAAGTCCCACGCCAAGGTGTCGATGAAGACGGAGATCGCCTCGGCGACGATCAGCGGACCGGACGCCAGCCTCGCACGCCTGCGGACGACCGAGGCCGACCTGCGTGCGGTGGGCCGGATCACGACGCCACTGGAGTGGTCGCTCGCTGACGCGGTGTCCGTGTCGGCCGAACTCACGATCCCGACGCAGTAGCTCCCGCGCGGAAGCCCGCAGCCGTTCCGCCTGAGTTCAGGCGGAACGGGTGCGCCGCGTCCGGGGGGTCACCGCGCGCGGAAGCATGCGGGGCTCGCTGCCGTCGCGGACCACCTCGGCGGTCACCACGACCTGCCCGACCTTGTCGTCGGACGGCACGTGGTACATGACGTTGAGCAGAATCTCTTCGAGGATCGAGCGCAGGCCACGAGCGCCGATGCCGCGCTCGAGCGCGAGGTCGGCGATCGCATCGATCGCCTCGTCGGTGAACTCGAGGTCGACGCCGTCCAACTCGAACAGCTTGCGGAACTGCTTGGTGAGCGCGTTGCGCGGCTCGACGAGGATGCGCCTCATGGCGTCGCGGTCGAGTGGGTTCACCGTGGAGATCATCGGAAGGCGTCCGATGAACTCCGGGATGAGCCCGAACTTGTGCAGGTCTTCGGGGCGGACGTCTTCGAACGGGTTGCCGCCGTCGGCCCGGCGCAGCGCGAGGTCGTTGTTGAAGCCGAGCGGGCGCTTTCCGACCCGGGCGTTGATGATCTCTTCCAGCCCGGCGAAGGCGCCGCCCACGATGAAAAGGATGTTCGTCGTGTCGATCTGGATGAACTCCTGGTGCGGGTGCTTGCGCCCGCCCTGCGGCGGCACGGACGCGGTGGTGCCCTCGAGGATCTTCAACAGCGCCTGCTGGACGCCCTCGCCGGACACGTCGCGGGTGATCGACGGATTCTCGGACTTTCGGGCCACCTTGTCGATCTCGTCGATGTAGATGATGCCCGTCTCGGCCTTCTTCACGTCGAAGTCGGCGGCCTGCAGCAACTTGAGCAGGATGTTCTCGACGTCTTCGCCCACGTAGCCGGCCTCGGTGAGCGCCGTGGCGTCCGCCATCGCGAACGGCACATTGAGCATGCGGGCGAGGGTCTGGGCGAGGTACGTCTTGCCGCATCCGGTGGGACCGATCAGCAGGATGTTCGACTTGCCGAGTTCCACGATCTCGTCGTCGGCGGCGCGGCGCGGGCTGCTTGCCTGCGCCTGCACCCGCTTGTAGTGGTTGTACACGGCGACGGCGAGGGCCTTCTTGGCGAGCGGCTGCCCGATGACGTACGAGTCGAGGAACGCGACGATGTCACGCGGCTTGGGCAGGTCTTCGAGGAGACCTGCGTCGGTGGCTTCGGAGAACTCCTCCTCGATGATCTCGTTGCACAACTCGATGCACTCGTCGCAGATGTAGACGCCCGGACCGGCGATCAACTTGCGCACCTGCTTTTGGCTCTTGCCGCAGAACGAGCACTTCAGTAGATCCGATGTCTCACCGATCCGGGCCATCTCTTACTCCTTCTTCACCGACGCGGCCGCGTCAGCGAGGGTCTTTCAGCGAGGTGAAGATCTCGTCGATCAGACCGTACTCGAGTGCCTCGGCGGCCGTCAGGTACTTGTCGCGTTCGATGTCGCGGCTGATCTGCTCGACGCTCTGGCCGGTGTCGTCGGCGAGCATCTGCTCCATCAGCGAGCGGATCCGCAGGATCTCGCGCGCCTGGATCTCGAGGTCGGAGCCCTGCCCGTAACCGCCCTCGGTGGCCGGCTGGTGGATCAGGATGCGACTGTTCGGCAGCGCGAACCGCTTGCCTTTGGTGCCGGCCGCGAGCAGCACGGCGGCGGCGGACGCCGCCTGACCCAGGCAGACCGTCGACACGTCGGGCTTGATGTACTGCATCGTGTCGTAGATCGCCGTGAGCGCCGTGAACGAGCCGCCGGGGCTGTTGATGTACATGGAGATCGGTCGTTCGGGATCCATCGACTGCAGGCACAGCAACTGCGCCATCACCGCGTTGGCGATGTCGTCGCTGATCGGGGTGCCCAGGAAGATGATCCGGTCCTCGAACAGCTTGGTGTAGGGGTCCACGCGCCGGACGCCGTAGCTGGTGCGCTCCTCCCACTGCGGGATGTAGTAGTCCATCGACGCACCGGCGGGCGCCGTGCCGCCGATGCCGAGAGTGCTCTGCATGCTTACGTTCCTCACTGGTTCGGGGCGTCGTGGCTGGCGATCTGCGCGGCGCGCTCGTAGACGTGATCGATGAACCCGTACTCGAGCGCCTGCGCGGCGGTGAACCAGCGGTCGCGATCGGAATCGGCCTCGATCTGTTCGACGGCCTGGCCGGTGTGCTCGGCGATGAGCTCGGCCATCTCTTTCTTCGTGGCGATGATCTGCTCGGCGAGGATCTTGATGTCGGACGCCGTGCCGCCCAGGCCGCCGGACGGCTGGTGCATCATGATGCGGGCGTGCGGCAGGGCGTACCGCTTGCCCTGGGTGCCGGCGCTGAGCAGGAACTGCCCCATGGACGCCGCCAGGCCCATCGCGACGGTGGCGACGTCGTTGCTGATCCACTGCATGGTGTCGAAGATCGCCATGCCCGCCGTGACGGAGCCGCCGGGGCTGTTGATGTAGAGGTAGATGTCTTTCTCGGGGTCTTCTGCGTTGAGCAGCAGGAGTTGCGCGCAGATCGCATTGGCGTTCTCGTCGCGCACCTCGGACCCGAGGAAGACGATGCGGTTGGCCAGGAGGGCCTGGTACACCGAGTCGCTCATTCCGGCGCCGGAGGCGCCGGCTGCGGCTCGCAGGCCGGGAAGGGTGTCAGTCACATCGCTGACGCTACCCTCCGCGTCCGACATTTCGGAGCTGTCGGCGCCGATGTTCGCTGACGGCAGACGAACGGGCCCCGGACGTGATCTCCGGGGCCCGTTCGCACGCATGACTCGAGCGTTCACTCAGCGGCGTCGTCGGCCTTCTTCTTCGCTGCCTTCTTGGCGGACGCCTTCTTGGCCGGCTCCTTCGCCTCGGCGACCTCCTCTTCGGACGCCGCCGGCGCGGAAGCCTCCTCCTCGGACGCCGCCGGCGCGGAAGCCTCCTCTTCGGACGCCGCCGGCGCGGAAGCCTCCTCCTCCGACGCCACCGGCGCGGAAGGCTCCTCGTCGAGGCCGCCGTCGGGAAGGACGCCCGCCACGTTGACGGGCGCGCCGGACTCATCGGTGATGGAGGCCTCATCGACCATCATGCGCAGCACCTTGCCTCGGCGGATCTCCCCCATCCACTCGGCGGCGTGGTTGTGCTCCATCATGTGCTGCATCTCCTGCTCGGGGCTGTTGCCCGAGTTGGCGGCACGGCGGAAGATCATCTCGGTGAGGTCTGCCTGCTCCACGCCCACTTCGCGCTCGTCGGCGACCTTCTCGAGGATGATCTGGGCCTTGAGCGACGTCTCGGCGTTCTGCGCGACCTGCTCCCAGAACTCGTCGGCGTCCGCCGCCGTCTCCTCTTCCGTGTCTTCGAGGTAGCGCTCCAGGGTGTAGCCGGCGCCGGCGAGCTGTTCGGTGATGGACTGCTTGCGGTTCGCGATCTCGGCCGTCAGCATCGCCTCGGGCAGGTCGAACGCGGTCTTGGCCACCAGATCGGCCACGATCGCGTCGCTGGCGGCGTTCACCTGGTCGACACGCGCGGCGCGGGCGGAGGCTTCGGCGAGGTCGGCCATCATCTCGTCGACCGTGTCGAACTCCGACACCTGCTGGGCGAACTCGTCGTCGACCTCGGGCAGCGTCTCCGTCTGCACCTTGGTGACGGTCACGGTGATGTCGGCCTGCTGACCCTCGGCAGGCCCGCCCACCAACTGCGAGGTGAAGGTCACCACGTCACCGGCAGACTTGCCGGCGACGGCATCGTCGAGGCCCTCGAGCATGCCGCCGGAGCCGACCTTGTAGGTCAGGTCGGACGCCGTGCCGTCCTCGACGGCCTCGCCGTCCTGCGCGGCGACCAGGTCGATCGTGACGACGTCGCCCTCGGCGGCGGCACCGTCCTTGTCGATGCGGGTGGCGAAGCGCTGACGCATGATCTCGATGCGCTCGGTCACCTCGTCGCCGGTCACCGCGAGCACCGGCACCGACGCCGACAGCTCCGAGAAGGCGGGCACCTCGAAGTCAGGGCGCACGTCGACCTCCGCCGTGAACTCGATGAGGTCGTTGTCCTCCAGCTTGGTCACGTCGATGTCGGGCTGTCCCAGCGGCACGAGCGCGTTCTCGGTGACGGAGGCGCTGTAGGCGTCCGGGAGCGCGGCGTTGATGGCCTCCTGCAGCACGGCGCCGCGGCCGAAGCGCTGGTCGATGATCGCTGCGGGCACCTTGCCCTTACGGAAGCCCGGGATGTTCACCTGGCGCGCAATGTCGGAGTACGCCTTTTCCAAGTGGGGCTTCAGATCAGCGAAGGGGATCTCGATGGTCAGCTTGACCCGGGACGGGGACAGCCGATCGACGGTGCTGGGCACGTGGTTGACTCCTGTGATCTCGACAGTTCGGTGACGAACAGAGCGGATGACGGGAATCGAACCCGCGTAGCCAGTTTGGAAGACTGGGGCTCTACCATTGAGCTACATCCGCGTGCGCTCGCGCGCCACCGCACTCTACCCGGTGACCACCGCTCGACGCACACCGGACGCGGTGACGCCACGGGCATTCGGCGGCTGGACACGGAAGGCCCTACACTCGCCGACATCACTGCGGGGTGTAGCGCAGTGGCTAGCGCGCCTGCTTTGGGAGCAGGAGATCGCAGGTTCGAGTCCTGTCACCCCGACCACCGATCGATCCCGGAGACGCGGCGGCGGAGAGTGAAAGAGTGGGGTCGGTCGACCAACCACCGTCTTTCATCGTCGTGATCGCCCCGGACGACCTCACCCCCGTGATCCGTCGATGGCCGGCGCAACTCAGGGTTGTGCGTGACCGACAGCGGCGTCCTCGGCGGGTCTTCCGCTGTGCCGGACGAGCGCGTAGCGTGGGCGACCTCGTTCATGAGGAGGCAGTCATGGCTCACGGTGACATCACCCACATCGACATCCCGGTGTCCGACCTCGCGAAGGGCGCCGCGTTCTACTCGGGCCTGTTCGGATGGCAGATCGCGGAGATTCCCGGCTTCGAGGGCTACCCGATGTGGCAGGCGCCCAACACGATCAGCGGCGGCGGGCTGGCGCCGCGCGGCGAGGGTTTCACGCAGCCGCGGTCCTACGTCGAGGTCGATTCGATCGACGACGTCCTCGCGAAGGCGGCCGACCTCGGCGGCGTCGTGACGATGCCGAAGACCGCCATCGACGAGACGAGTTGGTTCGCGGCCTTCGACGACCCCGACGGCAACCACATCGGCCTCTACGAGGGCCGCACCGAGGCCTGAGCACCGGACAACTCGGGTACGACCGCCTGGGTCCCGCGCACGCTCGGGGCGGGCGGCGTCCGTGGCCTGACGATGAAAGGGTGTGGTTGGTCTACCGACCACACCCTTTCACTCTCCGGATTCGGGGTGACCCCGTCCGGACGTTCGGTAGACCGGCCACGTTCATTTCATCGTCCAGCTTGGCTCAGGTCCGGCCCGAGCGCAGCATGAGACATGACAGGCGGCGCCTCACGTCCCGGCGTGCATGCACCACGGGTCGTTCCCCTCTCGCTCACCACGCTCGCCGACGAACAAGCCGGACTCGTCACGAGCGTGCACGCCGTCAGCGGCTCATCAGGGACGCCAGGCGAGGTGACTCCCGATGACGAGTCCGGCACGTCGCAGGCGGAGGGACCGACGACACGCCGATCTCGTGCCACCGTGGCCTGACAGGCCCTCAGGCGCCGATCTCGCCGAGCAGCATCCACGCCAGTCCCTCGTAGCCGGGGTGCAGGCCGGACGCATGGTCGGCGAGCAGCAGGTTCGCCGCTTTCTCGGACGCCACAAGCGCGGCCTCCCGGACGTCCCATTTCTCGGGGGCGAGCCGCAGCAGCGCCACGGCGAGGCCGGCGTCCGCCTCGGGCAGGCCCATGGGGGCGCCCGGCAGGCTGCCGCCGAGTCGGCGCACCAGTTGGCGGGCGGTCGGTTCGCCGGCGACCGCGTCGCCGTCGCTCAGGACGGCCGTCTCGAGGCGCGCGATCGGGTCGGCCGCATCGATATCGGCCAGCACGCGGCTGAGATCCAGCGGCGGGTAGCCGGCGCGCAGCGTCGACAGCCAGCAGCGCGTCGCCACGAGGCCCCGCCCGCGCTGCGGCGGCAGGGCGAGGACCGCCTCGCAGGCGGCGCCCAGCAGCGCGTCGTCGAGCGTCTCATTGGCCACGATGGCCGCGATCGCCGGACCGAACACGTCGCCGCGGATCAGCCAGTCCTCCCGTTCGAGCCAGTCGAGGGCGGCGTCGGGGTCGTGGATCGAGCGTCGCGCCAACGCGCAGGCGATCAACGCCGCGGTCGCGGACGGCATCGCCGAGGGGCGGGTGGACGTCAGCGCGGTGGCCAGATCGGCCAGGAACGGCTCCATGTCGGGCGTGGTCGACAACTGCAGCCGCTGCACGCCCCGCACACCGTGCACGGCTACCTCGTGATGGCCCGGAGCTCCACTCAAGACGGAGACCGTGCCCTCGGTGGTCAGGTGCAGACCCGGCCCCGGAACGACCGCCTGGTCGGGCAGGTCGAGCACGAACGGATCGCCGGCGGCGTGCACCAGTTCGGGCAGCCACCCGGGAAGCGCGCCGCGGGCGTCCTCGATGCTGGCGACCACCGAGAACTCCAAGGTGGTCTGGTGGCGTCCGAACCCGCTCAGCACCCCGTCGGGGTCGGCGAGGTGGAAGGCGGCGACACCCGCCGGCAGTCCGTCGCCGCGCCGGTCGGACGCGGCGAACACCGGCGTGCGGCGTCCGGCCCTGAGGAACCCGCGCCGCATCACCATCAGCAGGCACGGCCCCGAGGCCGGCGCGATCACCCAGAAACCGTCGGTGTCGGACGCCCACGCCCACCCGCTCGCGCCGGGAGCGAGGGTGACGGCCACGCCGAGGGGCGGCAGCGGCTGCTCGTCGGGCGACCGGTTGTCGAGGGAGAGGACGCTCGACCAGCCGTCGTCGGAGGGAAAGTGCCGCAGGCACGCCTCCCAGGAGCCCTCGGTGTGCCGCAGCCCGTCGAGTTCGTCGAACAGGGCGGTCACCCGCTCGCCGGCCGGCAGTCCGAACGCGAACTCGGCCAGGGGCGCTCCGTCGCCGGTCACCGCCAGCCCGCGCCCGCCGGCCGTGACCCGCCAGCTCACATCGACCTTCACGACCGCACCGTCCCGCGGGATCCGGCCGGCTGGCAGACCGGGCACCAGTACAGGTTGCGGCCGGCCAGTTCCGCCCGGGCGACGGCCGTCCCGCACGCATGGCAGGGCAGGCCGGCCCGCCGGTAGACGTAGACCTCTCCCCCGTGTCGGTCGACGCGGGCGGGGCGCCCTGTCGCCTCGGGTGAGTGCTCCTCGGCGACGGTGTCGATCCGGCCCACACCGAGCGCGGCGTGCATGAGCACGACGAGGTCGGCCCACACCGCGTCGAAGACGTCGCGCGGCACGTCGGCCGCGGGCAGGTACGGGTCGAGATGGTGCCGGTACAGCACCTCGGCGCGGAAGATGTTCCCCACGCCGGCGAACGCCTTCTGGTCCATGAGGACCGCGGCGATCGGACGTCGCGTCCGGCTCACCAGCCTCCAGGCCTGGTCCGGGTCGGCGTCCGCCCGGAGCGGGTCGGGGCCCGAGGCGGCCACCACCGCGGCGCGCTGGGCGGGGGTGACCAGCCGGCACCACTGGGGGCCCCGCAGGTCGGCGGCGGAGGTGCCGTCGCTGACCCTCAGCCGGAGCGTGCCCGGGTAGGGAGGCGGGAACTGGTCGTTGAACAGGAGCTTTCCGATCAGGCCGAGGTGAATCCACACGGTGCCCGGCTCGACGTCGATCAGCAGGTGCTTGCCGACGGCGTCCGCGCCTTCGAGGATCCGGCCGTCGAGCAGCTGCGCCTCGTCGGCGAACCTCCCCTGCGGCGAGGACACCCCGACGGGCCGTCCGCCGAAGGACTCGGTCAGCGCGCGCGCCAGGCGGTGAATCACGTGTCCCTCCGGCATGCCGAGCACTCTAACCCAGCTAGGATCGCCGCCGTGGCGGACCAACGACCCCGACGCGCGCTACCCACGCGCCGGCAGCGCGCGCGGGCCTGGTACGCCTTGGTGGCGGACGTCTTCACGCCACAACGCCTGTTGCTGGTGCTCGCGCTGGCCGGGATCGGGATCGCCAGCCTGTTCGGTGGGTGGGACGCCGTCTCGGCCGAAGAGACTGCGATCGGCGTCGCCGATCCTCGCACGCCGGTGTCGGCGGCACCCTTCGAGGTCTCCGCGCGGCGGGCGCGGGTGGCCGATTCGGTCACGACGGTCCTGCGCCGCGAGGACGGCTTCCGCTACCTGATGGTCGTGGCGGACGTCACGAACACCCAGGACGCCCACGTCGACGGCTCCGTGCTCGCCCAGGCCGCCGAGCTCGACGCTCCGGGTCTGCGCACCGACCTGCTGTCCTCTGGCGAGCGGACCCGTCGCCCCCTGGTCCTGCGCCTCGACGACGGCCTCAGCCAACGAACGTTCCAGCCGGGCCTCACCGGCGCGGTCATCCTGGTCTGGCAGCAGGACGCCCGAGCGCCGATCCCCGCGACGGTGACGATGACCCTCGCGCGACACACGCAGCGACTCTCCAGCATGGACGGCTCGCTGGGCTGGTTCGACCCGACCCCGGTGGCCCACGTCACCTTGCCGGTCGAGCCGGTCGAGGAGGCGTGATGCGGCTGACACGCGAAGGACTCCTGACCGCCGTCCTGGTCGTCGCGGCACTGTTCGTGGGGTCGTCCCTCACCGACCGCCTCCCCCAGCCGTCGGCCGTGCTCGAGGCGCCGTTCGTGCGCGAGGGCGCCGTCGGCGACACGATCGAGCTCCGGACGGCCGACGTCACCGTGCGCGGCGTGGACGGGTCGCGGCTCGTTCGTGTCTTCTCCTCCACCGCGCAGACACCGGGCGTGTTCGTGGTCGTGGAGGTCGACTGGGCGCCGCGCGGGCAGGCGTCCATGCTGGCCGGCTCGGCCCCCGAGATCGTCGCCGAGGACGGGCGCGTCTTCGGCGGCTTTCAGCCGGTCGCCAACAACTGCGGTCCTGCCCAGCCGGGACTGCCGGTGCGCTGCCAGCTTCCGTTCGAGGTGAGCGCGGACGCCGCCGCGGGCGCCCGCCTCCGGATCCCGGCGGGATCCTCCACCGGCATCGCCGACGATGTGGCCGACATCGATCTGGGCATCACGCCCGAGCAGGCGGCGCGGTGGGCGGCGTCCACCACCGTGATCGCCCTGTTGGAATCTGCGGTGGTGCAGCCATGACGACTCCGACTCCCCCGCGCTCGGTCTGGTGGCGCCGCAACCGGCTGTGGCTGGCGTTGCTGCTGCCGCTTCTGGGGCTGGCGGTCGCGGCGTCCTCGTTCCGGATGCTGCGGCTCTACCAGCCGTGGGAGTGGTCGCGCCCGGTCGTGGCCCACGCCACGACCGGGACGCTGCGTCAGGAGTTCCGCGGCTTCGACAACGCCGAACGGACGCGGGAGGTCACCGTGCGCGTCCTGTCGGCCACGCCCGAGCAGCAGGTCGACCGGGCGGCTGCGGTGCCGGGCGGCACGCTGTGGCGGGTCGAGCTCGAGCTGAGCGCGGCGTCCGATCAGATCCTGGACGGCTGCACCGTCGAGCTCGCGGACGCGGACGGCACCCGCTACGGTCACAGCGCCGGCCAGCAGCAGGCCGACCCTGGACGCTTCTTCCTTCCGCCGGTCCTGATCGACTGCGTGCCGCCGGACGCGCCCGGCCCCCGCCTGGCGCCCCTGACCGGCGCGCTGGAGCCGTCACCGGTCGAGCGCCCGCCGTCCTGGCGTCAGACCGTGGCGATCGCGATGCCGGTCGGCGTGGAGCCCACGTCGGTCCGGATCATGTGGTCGCTCCCCGAGTTCCTGGTGCTGGAGCTCCCCGCCTAGCCCTAGCCCCGTCCTTCTCGGTCCGCTGCGCCGAGACCACGGCGTTGACCGCGGCCGCCAGCAGCGACAGGACGACGACGAAGTAGACGCCGCGCTCGGCGAGCTGGATGTAGGGCTCCAGCGCGTAGTTGCGGGCCTGGGTGCCCGGGCCGACGATCTGGCGCGCCGACCAGGCCACGAACAGCTGCAGCTGGTTGGCGACCACGAAGGTGAGGCAGAACATCACCATCGGCAGGACGCCCGCGCTCGCGATCTTGCCGATCGCCGACAGCGTGCTCTTCACCGGCGACGCGACCGGCTCGACCGCATGGCCGACGACGCGGCGCACCGGCGTCGGGATCGCCTGGATCCGGCGGTTGATGTCTTCGGGGCTCTCGAGTTTCAGGCCGTCCGAGCGAAGCGAATGGCCGTAGACCGCCGCGCCGATCGCCAGCCACGCCACCGGCACGATGACCACGCCGCCCAGATTCGCGACGAGCGCGCCCGCGGCGTCCACGACGGCGGCGACCGGCGCGCCGAGGCCGCGCACGAAGGCGACGGCCGTCTCCCACCAGTGCAGGACGCCCGCGACGAGCTGGCGCGAGGTCACCCAGTCGGTGATCCGCCCGATCTCGGACGAGAACGCGTTGGCCAGCGTGATCACCCACAGCACCTCGACGTACACCGCCAGAGTCGCCCACGCCAGATGCCGCTTCGCCAGCCCCTTCACCGTGATCAGCTTGCGCGCGATCAGGGCGACGACGATGAAGATCGCGATGGTGCCGCCCGGCGCGTAGTCGGCGCGCCCCCAGTCGATGTCCTGGAGCGCGGTATTGAGCCATTCGTCGCTGGTGGAGTCGTAGAGGAAGACCCGCACGTCTTCGCGCAGCATGCCCGCCGACGCGTACACGGCGAGGAACGGCAGCAGCACCTGCGAGGCGGCACGCAGGTCATCACGCCAGCGCTGCCCGGGAGGCGTCGCCTCGACGACGCCGCTGAACGAAGGCAGGCTCGGGGCCATCGCACGCATCATCAGCACCAGCGACAGCAGCGTCGCCATCGGCGCCAGCGGCAGCACCAGCACGGCGACCGTGGGGCTGACGTCGGACACCACGGTGACGCCCCACAGCAGCGCCATGCGCGCGGCCCAGCCTGCGAGGAACAGCCCGATCAGCTGGGGCCAGTGCTGGGCGAGCACGCGGACGCCGCCGGTCACGAACGTCGCGAACGAGGCGACGCTCTCGCCGAGCAGGCGTCCGAAAGCGCCGCTCGGCCCGGACGCCGGGCGCTCCGCCGGGAGCGCCGTCACGGGTCGCAGCGCCGGGTCTCGTAGCCGTCGAGCATCGCGATCCTACGGAGGTGGCGCTCCTCGCCCGGGAAGGAGGTCGTCACGAACGTCGTCACCATGGCGAGAGCCTCGTCGTGGCTCTGGCCGCGTCCGCCGAGGCTGAGCACGTTCGCGTTGTTGTGCTCGCGACCCAGCCGCGCCATCACCGTGTTGTAGGCCAGCGCCGCGCGCACGCCGCGCACCTTGTTGGCGGCGATCTGCTCGCCGTTGCCCGACCCGCCCAGCACCACCCCCAGGGAGCCTGGCTCGGCGGCCACCGCCTCGGCTGCCGGGATCACGAACACCGGATAGTCGTCGTTCGGGTCGTAGCGGTGGGCGCCATGGTCGAGAACATCGTGGCCGAGGGCGATCAGTTGGGTGACCAGGAACTGCTTGAGCTCGAATGCGGCATGGTCGGCGGCGATGTGGATGCGCATGGAATCGGCCCTCCTGTGAATGCCCGCGACGATCAGTCGAAGATCGGGCCGACGGTGCGGCTGCGCTTGAGCTCGAAGAAGCCCGGGTAGGCGGTCACCTTCGCGACGCCGTCGAACAGCGACCCGGCCTCTTCGCCGACCGGTGCCGGGCTGATCACGGGACCGAACAGCGCCTGCCCGTTGATGTGGATCACCGGGGTGCCGACCTCGTTGCCGACCGGATCCATGCCCGCGTGGTGGCTGGCCCGCAGTTCGTCGTCGTGGGCGTCCGTGTCGCCGAAATCGGCCAGCGACGCCGGCAGTCCGGCGTCGGCGAGCGCCGCCTGGATGCTCGCGCGGGTCTGCGGTTCGCCGCCGGGATGGTAGCGGGTTCCGATCGCGGTGTAGAAGGCGCGCAACGCCGCTTGGCCGTGGTCGCGCTCGACGGCCAGCGCGACCCGGACTCCCGCCCAGCCGGCCTCCATCGCCGCCCGGTACTCCTCGGGCAGTTCGCGGCCCTCGTTGAGCACGGACAGGCTCATCACGTGGAACTCGGTGTGCACGTCGCGGACCTTCTCGACCTCGAGCATCCACCGGGAGGTCATCCAGGCCCAGGGGCACATCGGATCGAACCAGAAATCAACAGCCTGCGTCATGCGCGCAGTCTAGCCGCGGGGCTTGACGAGGATGAGGGCCGACTCGGCGGCGTGAACGGTGCACGTGCGTCCGGCTTGAGAACGTGGCGCGAGATCGACAAAGACTGACGATGAATCCATGCGCGGAACCCCGGGCGACGCGCCTGAACCGCCAGGCGGGCGTCGTGACCGCGCAGGTGACGAGCAGAGTGAAATGTTGGCGGAGGACGCCGCCACGAACATGGACGCCGAGTGTGGGCGCACTTGCACCACACGGCTAGGGTGAGCAGGTCCCTGAGGTCAGCACAGCGAGGATGCCCATGTTCCACGCCAACATCACCCGTGACGAGGCCCAGACCCGAAGCCAGCAGGTGCGGATCGAGTCCTACGAGGTGCTCGTCGACCTGACCGGGCGCGACGCCGACGGCGCACCCCTGTCCCGTCCCGAGGCCACGTTCGTATCGACGACCACGATCCGGTTCTCGTCCATCGCCTGCGTGACGAACGCCGACCTGGTCGCAGAAGAGCTGACCTCGCTCGTCCTCGACGGGCGAGAACTGCCCTCCGAGGTGTTCGACGGCGAACACCTGACCCTGCTGCTGGGCGACGGCGACCACGAGCTCACCGTCACCGCCCTGATGCGGTTCTCGCGGACCGGCGAGGGCCTTCATCGCTTCGTCGACCCTGCCGACGGGCGCGTCTACCTGTACAGCCAGTTCGAGGTCGCGGACGCCCGGCGCATGTTCGCCACGTTCGAGCAGCCCGACCTCAAGGCCACGTTCCAGTTCTCCGTGCTCGCGCCGGAGTCCTGGACCGTGCTCTCGAACTCCGCCGCCGTGACGCCGTCCGAGGTGGGCGACGGCGTCCACCGCTGGGAGTTCGCGCCCACGCCGCGCATGTCGAGCTACATCACCGCGCTGTGCGCGGGCGAGTTCCATTCGGTGACGGACGCCTACGCGCGCCCCGACGGCAGCAGCATCCCGCTGTCGGTGCACGTGCGCGCCTCACTCGCCGAGCACCTGGACGCCGACCGGATCCTCACCACCACCCAGCGCGGGTTCGCGGTGTTCGAGGACCACTTCGGCTGCCCGTACCCGTTCGGGGACTACGCGCAGGTCTTCGTCCCCGAGTTCAATTTCGGCGCCATGGAGAACGCGGGCTGCGTCACGTTCCGCGACGAGTACATCTTCCGCAGCCGGCAGACCGCGTCGGCCTACGAGAGCCGCGACAACACGATCCTGCACGAGATGGCACACATGTGGTTCGGCGACCTCGTGACGATGACGTGGTGGGACGACCTGTGGCTCAACGAGTCGTTCGCCGAATGGGCCAGCCATTTCGCCCAAGAGCAGATCCGGGCCGAGTACGGCGACCGCGCGAATCCGTGGGCGACGTTCTGCAACAGCCGCAAGACCTGGGCCTACCGCCAGGACCAGCTGCCCTCCACCCACCCGATCGCCGCCGACATGGTCGACCTGGAGGCCGTGGAGCTCAACTTCGACGGCATCACCTACGCCAAGGGGGCCTCCGCGCTGCGCCAGCTCGTGGCCTTCGTCGGCCAGGACGCCTTCCTCGCCGGCGTGCGCGCCTACTTCGCCGAGCACGCGTGGGGCAACACCCAACTCCCCGACCTGCTCGCGCACCTCGAGGCGGCGTCCGGGCGCGACCTGTCGTTCTTCACCAGCCAGTGGCTGCAGACGGCCGGCGTGAACACGCTCAAGGCAGAGTTCGTCGTCGACGGCGACGATGCGTTCACCTCGTTCGCCGTCCGGCAGACGGCGGCCGAGCAGTGGCCGACCCTGCGCCGGCATCGGGTCGCGATCGGCTTCTACAGCCTCGTCGACGAGCAGCTGACCCGCACGGCGCGCTTCGAGTTCGACCTCGACGGGCCGCTCACCGCGCTGCCCGAGCTGATCGGCCAGCGGCGTCCGGACCTGCTGCTGCTCAACGACGACGACCTGACCTACGCCAAGATCCGGCTCGACGAACGGTCGCTGGCCACCCTGGTCGGGTCGGTGCACCTGCTCGAGGACGAACTGGCCCGCGCCCTCGCATGGGGCGCCACCTGGGATCTGACCCGCGACGGCGAGCTGTCGGCGTCCGACTACGTCGATCTCGTGCTACGCGGCGTCGGCGTCGAGAGCGACCTGGCAGCCGTGAACGCCCTCCTCGCCCAGGCGCGGACGGCGATCGACTACTACGCGCCGCGCGAGGATCGCCGGGCGTTGGCCGATCGCTTCACGGCCGGTGTGGCTCGTCTACTGAAGGACGCCGCACCCGGATCCGATCATCAGCTGTCCCTGGCGCGCGCGCTGTCGGCGTCCGTCGACGACGAGGTCGGTGCCGCCGTCCTGCGGGCGTGGCTCGACGGCGAGGAGATCCCCGAGGGGCTGAGCATCGACACCGACCTGCGGTGGCGGCTGCTCACCGACCTCGCCCGCGTCGGTGCAGCCGACTCCGCCGACATCGCCGCGGAGGCCGCGCGCGACAAGACGGCCACGGGCGCCGAGAAGGCGGCCGGGGCGCGGGCGGCGCTCAAGGACGCCGACGCCAAGGCCGCCGCCTGGGCCGCGGCCACCACCGAGGACACGCCCAACGAGACGCACTTCCAGATCTGCGGACAGTTCTGGCAGCTCGACCAGGACGCGGTCAGTGCGCCGTACGCCGACGCCTACCTCGGGGTGGTCGCGGCGATCGGCGAGCAGCAGGGACGCTGGGCGAGCACGTCGACGACGATCCGCCAGCACGTCCTGGGGCTGCTGTTCCCGCGCCCGCTCGCCGACCGGGCGTTCATCGCGAAACTGGACGCCCTGCTCGCCGAGCGCGACCTGCCCGACTCGGTGCGCCGGCCGGTGATCGAACGGCGCGACGACGCGGTGCGTGCGCTCTCCAACCAGGGGCGCTGACCGCCGTGACGACGGTCGGCGCGGTGGTCTCCTGGTTCGAGACCGCCTATCCGCCCCGACTGGCCGAAAGCTGGGACCAGGTGGGGCTGTCGGTGGGCGATCCGGACGCCGCCGTCACCCGGGTGCTGTTCGTCGTCGACATCACCGACGCCACGGTCGCCGAGGCGATCGGGACGGGCACCGACCTGATCGTCAGCCACCATCCGCTGCTGCTGCGCGGCATCCACGCCGTGCGCACCGACCAGCCGAAGGGCCGCATCGTCACCGCGCTGCTGCGCGCCGGCATCAGCGTGTTCAGCGCGCACACGAACGCGGACGCGGCCGCCGACGGCGTTGCGGACGCCCTGGCCGCCGCGTGCGGCCTCGTCGATCTGCGTCCGCTGGCGCAGGCGCCGGACGCGGCTCCCGGGCTCGGCCTGGGCCGCGTCGGACGCCTGCCGGAGCCGCTCATCGCGGACGCGTTCGCCCGGCGGGTGGCGGCGTCCGTGCCGGCCACCACCGGCGGAGTGAAGCTCGGCGGCGATCCCGGCCGCCTGGTCACCACCGTGGCGGTCCTGGGTGGCGCCGGCGACTCCATGCTGGACGCCGCCCGCGGTTCAGGAGCGGATTGCTACGTGACGGGCGACCTGCGCCATCATCCGGCCCAGGACTTTCTCGCTCATGCCGGCGGCCCGGCGCTCGTCGACGTCCCGCACTGGGCGGCCGAGTGGCTGTGGCTCCCGCGAGCCGAGGCCTTCCTGAGGCGCACGGCCGCGGCGGTGAGTGCCGAGATCACGTCGTCGGTGTCGACGCTGGTCACCGACCCGTGGATCGCGCGGTACTGAGCCGAGCGACCAACCCGAACGCCAGCGGCGCCGCCGCCGCGAGCAGCAGACCACCCGCGCCCGCGGTCCACGCCGCACCTTCCGACAGGGCCACCGCGCCGGGGTAGCGTGCGAGCACCCGGCCGGCCAGCGAGGCCGGCAGGCCGATCACCCACAACAGCCACCACGCCAGCATCCATCCGGGCCGGCGCAGGCCCGCGCAGCGGAGCAGGTCGCGCACGTTCCGGTACGGCAGCCACCAGGAGCCGACCGGGATCAGCCACGACCACAGGTGCCAGCCCGGCGCGCTGCGGGGGGTGCCGGGCGGGAACGTCCGCACGATCCGGTACTGCCACAGCGCCCACGCC
The DNA here is from genome assembly GCA_032229785.1 of Propionibacteriaceae bacterium. Taxonomy (GTDB): domain Bacteria; phylum Actinomycetota; class Actinomycetes; order Propionibacteriales; family Propionibacteriaceae; genus Propioniciclava. Next base: position 71,259 of record JAVTWJ010000059.1, on the reverse strand, counting down.
AGGCCTGCGAGCAGCAGCGAGAGGTCGGCGGCGCCGCACACCCACCTCGAGACGTCCTCGGTGAGCCACGCGGGAGGGGTGGCGAGCCGCCAGACGAGGACGCCTCCCGCGACGAGGGACACCCCCGCGTGCAGGCAGACCAGGACGCCGACGCTCGCACCGAGCCCGCCCAGGCGGACCCCGGCAGGTGCGGGCCATTCAGAGGCCCGCACCGCCGGCGGTGTCGGCGCGGCGGTCATCGTCAGTGGGCGTCCACCGCGTCGACCTCGGAGCGGTCGCCGCTCCACAGCGTGTGGAAGGTCCCCTCCTTGTCGATGCGGCCATAGGTGTGCGCGCCGAAGAAGTCGCGCAGTCCCTGGGTGAGCGCGGCGTTGGTGCGCTCGGCCCGGACGAGGTCGTAGTAGGACAGCGCCGACGCGAAGCCCGGGATCGGCACGCCCGCCTCGGCCGCGCGCGCGATCACCCGGCGCCACGGCCCCTGCGCGTCGCCCAGTCCGGCCGCGATGGAGGGCGCCTCGAGCAGCGTCTGGAGATTGCCTGCCGCGTACTCGCTGGAGATGCGGTCGAGCAGCTTGGCGCGGATGATGCAGCCCGCGCGCCAGATGCGGGCCACCCCCGCCACGTCGATGTCCCAACCGTATTCCTGCCCCGCCACCTTGATCAGGTGCAGGCCCTGGGCGTAGGCCACGACCTTGGCGCACCACAGGGCCTGGCGGACGTCCTCGATGAAGGCGTCGCGGTCCTCGGTCTGCACCCGGCCGTCAGGCCCGGTCAGCGCGGCGCTCGCGGCGGCGCGCAGGTCGGGGCTGGACGATGCCGCGCGGGAGTACACGGCCTCGGCGATCACCGCGGCGGGGACACCGAGGTTCAGCGACTCCTGCACGGTCCACGTGCCGGTGCCCTTCATGCCCGCGGCGTCCACGATCACGTCGACGAGCGGCTTCCCGGTCTCGGCGTCGACCTGGCGCAGCACCTCGGAGGTGATCTCGATCAGGTAGGAGTCGAGATCGCCCGTGTTCCACTGCGCGAACACGTCCGCGGCCTCCGACGCCGACAGCCCGACCCCTTTGAGCAGGTCGTACGCCTCGCCGATGAACTGCATGTCCGCGTACTCGATGCCGTTGTGCACCATCTTGACGAAGTGCCCGGCGCCGTCGGTGCCGATCCAGGCGCAGCAGGGTTCACCCTCGTAGGACGCCGCGATGGCCTCGAGCATCGGGCCGACGTGCGCGTAGGACTCCTGCGGCCCGCCGGGCATCATCGCGGGACCCTTCAGCGCGCCCTCCTCACCGCCGGAGATGCCGCAGCCGATGAAGTTGAAGCCCTGGGCCGAGAGTTCCTTCTCGCGGCGCCGGGTATCGGGGAAGTAGGTGTTGCCGCCGTCGATGATGATGTCGCCCTGAGCCAGATGCGGGGTCAGCGTGGCGATGGTGGCGTCCGTCGCGGCGCCGGCCTTGACCATCATGATGATGCGACGCGGCTTCTCCAGCGAGTCGACGAACTCCTCGACGGTCTCGGTGCCGACGAAGCCCGCCTCGGGGTGCGCCTCGAGCACCGCGGCGGTCTTGGCGTAGGAACGGTTGAAGATGGCGGTACGGAAGCCCTTGCTGGCGAAGTTGCGAGCCAGGTTGGAGCCCATGACGGCCATGCCCACGACGCCGATCTGCGCCGTGCCGGTCTTGTCGCTCATTCTGGTGATGTTCCTTCCCTCGGGAACTGCGTCACGCCGCCCCGACGGCAACGGATATCGGCCATTTTGCCCTACCTGCAGGGTGGGCCCCCGGCGAGGTCGGCCCGTGAGAGAGGGGACCTTCGCGCCCGCCCGGCCGCGGATCCCACCGACCACCGACAGGGACGACAGCCCTGGCCCCATTGACGGCGTCCGCTGCGTTGCTACCGTGCATCCATGACACGAGAGGGCGCAACGATCTACGATGTCGCCCGCGCGGCCGGCGTCAGTCCCTCCACGGTCTCGCGCACCTTCTCCCGGCCCGGGCGAGTGAGCGCGGACACGGCCAGACGGATCAGGCAGGTCGCCCGCGAACTCGGCTATCAGACGAAGTCGGGAGCCCAGCCGCCGACACCGACCGCCACCCGGGTGATCGGCCTTCTCGTCACCGACGTCACCAACCCCGCGGGCTTCAGGATCGTGCGCGGCGCCCAGACCGCCGCCGCCGAGGCCGGCTACATCGTGACGATCCTGGACACGCGCGAGTCCGCCGCGCTCGAACGCGACGTGCTCGAACGCTGCCTCCCCCTGATCGACGCCCTGATCATGGTCGGCCCGCGGCTGCCCGACGCCGACCTCCGCACGGTCGCCGGGACGCTTCCCCTGGTCCTGCTGAACCGGCGCGTGCCGGGCCTGCCCTGCCTGGTTCCGGACCTGGCGGCAGGGGCCCGGGCGAGTGTCCGGCACCTGCGCGACCTCCGCCACCGCAGCGTGACCTACCTGGCCGGACCCGAGGCGTCCTGGGACGACGGCCTGCGCTGGCGCGCCCTGCGCGACACGGCGTCGCAACTGGGCCTCACCGCGCAGCGCCTCGGCCCGCTGCCCCCGACCCTGCGGGGCGGACGCGGCGCGGCCGCCGAACTCGTCGCGCGCGGCGAGAAGGCGGTGATCTGCTCCAACGACATGATGGCGATCGGGCTCATGGTGGGGCTCAACGACCTCCGCGTGAGCGTGCCGGGCCAGGTCAGCGTCATCGGTCACGACAGCATCTTCGCGGGGACTCTCATCTCGCCGCCGCTGACCACCGTCGGCGCACCGCTCACCCAGATGGGGGCGATCGCGGTGCAGCACCTCGTCGCGAAGCTGACCGGCGATGCCGCCGACGACGCTACGGTGCCGTCGCTGCCGGTTCAGCTGATGGTCCGCGGGAGTACCGGTCCCGCCTGATCCTGACCGCGCGCTCGAGGAGTCGCCAGGACGCCCAGACCACCACGAACAGCGCGGCCGCACCGACGGCGTCCAGGATGGAATGCTGCTTCAGGAAGCAGGTGGACGCCGCGATCAGCACCATCAGCACCCAGGACGCCCACCGCACCCAGGCTCGCGTGACGTACCGGCTCGTGGCCAGGCAGAACGCGACCACGATGGAGGAGTAGACGTGCAGGCTGGGGAATACGTTCGACGGGTCGTCGAAGCCCTGCAGCGCCACCACGATCGCGGTGAAGACGCCCTGATCGGGATAGGTCTCGGGGCGCAACGACTGGGTCGTCGGCCACAGCGTGTAACCGAGCAGGCACACCGTCATGCCGACGATCAGTAGGAAGGCCAGCCGGGGAATCTCGGCCACCCGGCGCCAGTCCCGCACGTACAACCAGGCGATGAAACCGAGCAGGTAGGGAAACCAGGCCAGGTAGGCGATGATCCACCGCGCGTCGAAGACGAACAGGGCGTCCCACGGCGAGGAGACGTCGATCATCGTGTCCACCCGACGTCCCTCGAGCAGGAAATACCACCCGAGGAACACCGGCAGATAGAGCAGCGGGGAGAGTCTGCGTGCCACGTCAGCGACGGTAGGTCACCCGGCCGCCCCACACGGTCAGCTCGACCGGATCGGGCAGGTCAAGACCGTGGTAGGGGTTGTTGCGCGACCTGGACGCCGAACGGTGCTTGTCGACCGTCGCTCGACGACCCGGGTCGACGAGCACGAGGTGGGCCGGCTCTCCCAGCGCCAGCGGACGCCCCTGATGCCCCAGGCGTCCGATGCGCGCCGGGGCCGCCGACATCCGGTCGGCGACGCCGGCCCAGTCGAGGCGTCCGGTGTTCACCATGACCTCCATCACCACGGCCAATGCCTGCTCGAGGCCCAGCATGCCCGGGGAGGCGACATCGAAGGGATGGTCCTTGTCCTGCTGCGTGTGCGGGGCGTGGTCGGTGCCCACGATGTCGATGGTGCCGTCGGCGAGCGCCTCGCGCACGGCCTCGAGATGCTCGGAGGTCCGCAGCGGCGGGTTGACCTTGAAGGTGGTGTCGAAGCTCTCCACGTGCGGGGTGTCGAGCAGCAGGTGGTGCGGCGTCACCTCGGCGGTCACGTCGGCCTTGCCCCGGGCCTTCGCCCACCGGATCACGTCGACGCTCTCGGCCGTCGAGAGGTGGCAGGCGTGGTAGCGGCCGCCGGTGAATTCGGCCAACTGCACGTCGCGGGCGATGATGGTCGACTCGGCGACCGTCGGCCACCCGGGCAGCCCGAGGCGCCCCGAGATCGCGGACTCGTGGCAGCAGGCCCCCGGCCCGGCCAGCCGCGGGTCCTGCGCGTGCTGGGCGACGACGCCGTCGAACGGCTTCAGGTAGGTGAGCGCGCGGCGCATGATCAGCGAGTCGTGCACGCAGGCGCCGTCGTCGGAGAACACGTGGACGCCCACGCCGGCCATCAGCCCCAACTCGGCGAGCTCGACCCCGGCGCGCCCCTTGGTGACCGCCCCGATGGGGACGACCTCGCAGTGGCCGTCGCGGCGTCCGAGTTCGGCGACGTGCAGCGCGGCCTCGGCCGTGTCGGTCGCCGGGTCGAGGTTCGGCATCGCGAAGACGGCCGTGAAGCCGCCGCGGGCGGCGGCGCGGGTGCCGGACTCGACCGTCTCGGCGTCCTCCTTGCCGGGCTCGCGCAGGTGCGTGTGCAGGTCGACCAGACCCGGCAGCGCGATCAGGCCCGCGGCGTCGATGCGCTCGGCGCCCGCCGGGGCATCGCCCGCGGGCACCCACACGCCATCCCTCACCGCGAGATCGCCGACGCTTCCGTCCGGCAGCGTCGCGCCCGTCACAACGAGGCTCATCGCGCCCCTCCCTCTCCACCCAGCAGGTGATACAGCACACTCATGCGGACGGCCACGCCGGCCGACACCTGATCGAGAACGCGCGAGTTGGCGGCGTCCGCGGCCTCGGAGGAGATCTCCACCCCCCGGTTCATCGGCCCCGGGTGCAGGATCGCGGCCTCCGGTCGCACGAGGGTGAGACGTGGCGCGGTGAGCCCGTAGCCGGCCGAATACTCCCGCGCGGTCGGGAAGAACCCGCCCGACATGCGCTCGCGCTGCACGCGCAGCATCATCACCACGTCGGCCTGCGGCAGGACCGCGTCCAGATCATGACTGACGGCCACCCCCCAGGACTCCACACCGGCCGGCAGCAGCGTCGGCGGCGCGACCAGCGTGACCTGCCCGCCGAGCGTGCGCTGCAGCAGCACGTTCGAGCGGACCACCCGGCTGTGCAGCAGGTCGCCCACGATGGCGATCCGCTTGCCCGCGAAGTCGTCCCGGACGCCGGCCGCGCGGAAGTGCCGGCGCATCGCGTACGCGTCCAGCAGCGCCTGCGTCGGGTGCTCGTGCTGGCCGTCGCCGGCGTTCACCACGCAGGCGCGCACCCAGTTCGCGGCCTGCGCGACCGCCCCCGAGGACGCGTGCCGGATCACGAAGCAGTCCACGCCCATGGCGTCCAACGTCAGCATGGTGTCGCGCAGGGACTCGCCCTTGGACACCGAGGATCCCTTGCCCGACACGTTGATCGTGTCGGCGCTCATCCACTTCCCGGCGATCTCGAAACTCGTGCGGGTGCGCGTGGAGTCCTCGAAGAACATGTTCACGATGGTGCGCCCGCGCAGGGCCGGCAGCTTCTTGATCGGACGCCGCTGCACCTCGTGCATCTCTTCGGCCATGTCGAGCACGGACAGCGCCTCACGGCGGGAGAGATCGCCGGCGCTGAGCAGGTGGCGCATCAGGCCCCCTTCGGGGGCTGGCTGATGCTGACGAGGTCCGTTCCGTCGATCTCGGCGAGCGCGACCCGCACGTGCTCCTCGGATCGGGTGGGCAGGTCTTTGCCGACATGGTCGGCCTGGATCGGCAACTCCCGGTGCCCGCGGTCGATCAGCACCGCCAACCGGACGGCCCGGGGACGCCCGATGTCGGACAGGGCGTCCATCGCCGCCGCGATCGTCCGCCCGGAGAAGAGGACGTCGTCGACGAGCACGACGGTTCGATCGTCCAGCAGGACCGGGATGCGCGTGCGGCCGACCGCCCGCGTCGGCTGGGTGCGCAGGTCGTCGCGATACATGGTGATGTCGAGTTCACCCACCGGGACGTCGACGCCCTCGGACTCGGCGATCAAGGCGCCCAGGCGCGCCGCCAGCGGGACGCCGCGGGTCTGGATCCCCACGAGCACGAGCCGTTCGGGACCCCGATTCGCCTCGAGTACCTGATGGGCGATCCGTTTCAGCGCCCGGTTCATGTCGTTGCCATCCCAGATCAGCCGGGCCGTCGATTCTGCGCTCACCAGCGTTGCTCCTTCGCCGCTCTCCCGGGGGGTCAATCTACCCGACCCGTCCGCTAGCATTCCGATCATGTCGCATCTCTGGTTGATCCCGCTCCTCGAGAGCCTGCCCGGATGGCCGCAGGAGTACGAGCCGGGCCTGATGGACATCCTTCCCGTCGTGCTGGGCATCCCCCTGCTGATCACGGGCGTGGCGACCCTGTTCCTGATGGGCCCGACCTGGCTGCGGCGCTCGCGCACCCCGTAGCCCGCGCGGTTCCGCCGCACGCCTGGAGCGCCGGGTGTCAGGTGCGCCCCTCCAACGCCGCGTAGCAGACGTCCAGCAGCGGCCCGGGCTCACACGAACGCCCGGTCATCAGCCGGATCTGGTCGAGCGCCTGCCCGACCAGCAGATCGACCCCCGACAGCTGGACGATCCCCGCTTGGCGCGCCGCCAGGTCGAGGCGGGTGGGGTAGTGGTTGTACGTCGCCTCGAAACACACGTCCGTCAACGCGACGAGACCCGCGGCCACCTCCGGCTCCTGCGGCGTCGACACCGTCGAGACCAGGACGTCCACCGCGTCGACGTCCGGCACCTCGCCGAACGCCCCGACCTCGTACCGGACGCCCAGCGCCTCGGCGAGCGACCCGAGGCTGGCGTGTGCGCGTTCCGGCGACCGCGCCAGGACGAGCACGTCCCGTACGCCCAGTTCGGCCAGGGCGTACAGCGAGGACCGCGCCGTCGCCCCGTTGCCGATCATGATCGCCGTCGCGGCGCCCGTGACCCCCGCGCGATGCAGCGCGCCGAGCAGGCCCGTCACGTCGGTGTTCTCCACGCGCCCGGTGCCGCCGTGATCGAACAGAAAGGTGTTGCCCGAGTTGAGCATGCGGGCGCGCTCGGAAGGCTCGCCGAGGGTGAGCAGCACCTCCTTGAGCGGGGCGGTGCACGACAGGCCCACCCACTCGGGTCCGCAGGACGCGACGAAGGCAGCGAGATCTTCCTCGCCCACGTCGTGGCGGCCGTACCGCCACTCGCCGGCGATGCCGAGCACCTCGTAGGCGCGCGTGTGGATCGCGGGACTCAGCGAGTGCGCGATCGGCCGACCCAGCACGGCACAGCGGCGGAGGGTCATCGGGCTCCGTTCTTCGGCTCCGCCGGCCAGCGCCGGTACGTCTCGCGGACGGCATCGGGGAGCGCCTTCGGGCGTCCCGCGGCGTCCGCATGCACCAGGACGCTGGTCGCGTGCGCCAGCAGGCGTCCGGTGGCCGGGTCGACGAGGCGCACGGCCAGGGTCACGGAGGTGCGCCCCAGCGCGGCGATGGCGGTGTGCACCTCGTACGGTTCGAGCCGGTGCTCGATCTGGCCGACGTAGCGCATGTCCTGCCGGACGACCAGCCAGGCGCTGCCGCGCGAAGGCGGGCCGAGCGCTCTGACGCGCGCCTCGGCGACATAGTCGTAGAAGCGCGTGTTGTTGGCGTGCCCGTAAGCGTCGATGTCGGACCAGCGCACCACGAACGAGTGCCGGTGGTACCGCTCCCCCACCTCGAACCCGCCGACGTCGCGCAGCGGCTCCAGGGGCGCCGCCAGCTGCGCGAACCAGGCCCGTTCGGCGTCCGCCCACCGCGCGGGGCGCTGGGCGGCGAAGTCGTAGTTGCACAGCAGGGTGCGGGCGTGGGCGACCCGCTGCCCGCCGGCGCGGACGCCGTAACCGACCGTGAACCGGGCCGCGCCGACGTCCGCCACGCTCAGCTCGACGTCGACGTGCTCGGTTCCGGAGCGGATCGGGGCCAGGTATTCGACCTGATGCTCGACCACGATGACGCCGCCACCGAGCAGGTGCGCGTTCGGCCCGCGGAGCAGGAAGTCGACGCGCGCCTCCTGCAGGTAGTCGAGGATGACCGCGTCGTTGGCCCACCGCTGCGGCAGGCTGTCCTGGGCGTCGAGATCGACCCAACGCACAGGAACCCGCACCTGGTGGATGTCAGTCATCGCCCTCGTCGTCGTACAGCGTCGCGACCACGTCGGCGTACCGCTGGGTGACCACGCTGCGGCGCAGCTTCATGTTGGCGGTGAGACCGCCGTCCTCCACCGTGAGCTCGTGATCCAGGACGGCGTAGCGCTTCACCGTCTCCCAGCGCTCCAGCTTCGCGTTCGCGCGCGCAAGGAACCGGTCGAGCGACGCACGCATCTCGGGGAGCCGGGTCAGCTCCGCGTAGCTGAGATCCTCCTTGCCGTGCCGTTTGGCCCAGTTCTCGACGGCGGCCGGATCGAGGGTGACGAGCGCCGAGATGTAGTGGCGTCCGTCGCCGACCGCGATCACCTGGGACACGTAGGGGATGTTGGCCGCCAGGGTGCCCTCGACCTTCTGCGGAGCCACGTACTTGCCGCCCGAGGTCTTCATCAGATCCTTCTTGCGGTCGGTGATCCGCAGGTACCCGTCGGCGTCCAGTTCGCCGATGTCGCCGGTGTGGAACCAGCCGTCGACCAGCACCTCGGCGGTCTGCTCGGGATCCTTGTGGTAACCGCGCATGATGCCCGGGCCCTTGATCAGCACCTCGCCGTCCTCCGCGATCCGGATCTCGGTGCCCGGCAATGCCGGACCGACCGTGCCGAAGCGCGGCGTCGCCGGCGGGTTGACGGTGGCCACCGCGGAGGTCTCGGTGGCGCCGTAGCCCTCCACGATCACGATGCCGGCCGAGTAGAACCACTCCTGCACCTGCGGGCTCAGCTTGGCCGAGCCGGACACCATGAACTGGATGTTTCCGCCCATCTTGTCCTGCAGCTTCGAGAAGACGAGCTTGTTCGCGATGGCGTACTGCAGCGCCAGCAGCGTCGGCATCGGCCTGCCCGCCAGGCGATAGGGGTTCGACTCGCGGCCGACGGCGAACGCCCAGCGGGCGATCTTGAAGGTGATCCCGCGGGCCGAATTCGCCTTGACGGCGTTGCGCACCTTCTCGAAGATGCGGGGCGCGCCGCACATGAACTCCGGCTGGGTGGCGCCGAGGCCCGGCACGATCCGGTCGAGGCGCCCGTCGATGACCGACGCGAAGCCGATCTGCAGCTGGATCATCGACACGGCCTTGCCGAAGACGTGCGACAGCGGAAGCCAGAAGTACTGCAGGGAGTCGGCCCCGATGATGTTGATCGAGTCGACGCCCACCCCCTCGTAGGTCCAGTTGCCGTGCGTCAGCTCGACGCCCTTGGGCAGGCCGGTCGTACCGGAGGTGTAGATCAGGGTCGCCAAGGTGTCCGAGCCGGTCGCGGCGACCGCGTCGTCCATCGCGGCCGGGTTCTCGGCGAGCAAGGTGCGCCCGCGCTCCCGCAGCCCGGCGACGCTCACTGCGCCCTCCGCCTGGCCGTCGAGCAGGATGATCGTGCGGATCTGCCCCTCGGGCACGAACTCGCGCAGCTTCTTCACCTGCTCCAGGTTCTCGGCCACGAAGTAATGCGAATCGGAATGCGTGACGATGTGGGCGAACTCGGGCCCGGTCGTGTTCGGATAGACGGTCGTGGTCGCGCCTCCGGCGCAGTTGATCGCCAGATCGATCAACACCCATTCGATACGCGTGGTGGAGGCGATCGCGACCCGCTCTTCGGGTTGCAGCCCCAGCGACAACAGGCCGGCACCGATCTCCCACACCTCGGCCCGGGCCTGCGCCCAGGTCAGGCTGACCCAATTCTCGTTCTCGTCGGGGTAGCGGAATGCTTCTTGGTCGGGCGTCTTGTCGACGCGTAGGTTGAACATGGCACCCACGGTCGGTGGCCGGTTGTCGAGCAGCGTCTGGATGCCGGTCATCGTTGGTCCTTCCCCTCGGACGCGGGCCCGTGCTCGAGCCGGCGTTGGGCCAGCTTAGAGGTTGAAAACGGCCATGCTCGCTAGCCGCGCGGGCTAGAGTCGACCCATGCACACGTCCGCCCCCCCGCGCTGGCTCTCCGCGGAGCAGCAGCGAGTGTGGCGCGCCTACCTCTGCGCAACGGCCCGCATCGACGTCTATCTCGACGAGCGGCTGCGCCCGTTCGGGCTCGGCATGAGCGAATACGAGATCCTCGTCAACCTCTCCGAAGCCCCCGGACGCCGCATGCGCATGAGCGATCTCGCGGACGCCTCGCGGCAGTCACGCTCCCGACTGACCCACACCGTGGCCCGCATGGAGCAGAAGGGCCTCCTGGCGCGGGTGCCCTGCCCCGGCGATCGGCGCGGGGTCATCGCCGTCCTCACGCCCCGTGGCTGGGATCTGCTCGACGAGGCCGCACCGGACCATGTGGCCTCGGTGCGCGAGATCCTCGTCGATGCCGTCGACCCCGAGGATTTCGCGGCTCTCGGACGCGCCATGGACGCCGTCAACCACCCGGCGGACTAACTCATGGCCGCGCCCAGGTCCGTGGCGCCGGCGCTGACGGGTGCCGACTCCTCGACCTTGACGCGCGCGCTGTACTCGACGGACGCCTCGCTGTACCGCGTGATCCCGCAGGCGGTCGCCCATCCCGCGACGGTGGCCGAACTCGGCGACCTCGCGGACGCCGCCCGCGCCGCCGGACTGCCGCTCACCCTCCGCGGCGCCGGCACGTCCTGCGCCGGCAACGCCGTCGGACCGGGGCTGGTCGTCGACGTGGCCCGTCACCTGAACACCCTCCATGAGATCGACGCCAACGCACGCACCGCCGTGGTCGATCCCGGTGTGGTGCAGGACGTACTGTCCCGCGCGGCGCGGAAACTGGGGCTGCGCTACGGCCCCGACCCCTCGACGGCCAACCGGTGCACCATCGGCGGCATGATCGGCAACAACGCCTGCGGACCTCGCGCACTCGGCTACGGACGATCCTCCGACAACCTCGTGGCGCTCGACGTGATCACCGGCACCGGCGAGCGGCTCAGCCTCGATTCCCGGGCCGACCTCACGGCGTCCGATTCGCCCACCCTGCGGGCGTTGCACGACCTCGTCGCCGCGAACCTGGGCGTGATCCGCACCCAGTTCGGCACGTTCAGCCGGCAGGTGTCCGGGTACTCCCTGGAGTGGCTGCTGCCCGAGAGGGGCTTCGACGTCGCCAAGTTCCTCGCCGGCAGCGAGGGGACCCTGGCCGTGATCACGCGGGCGACCGTCCGGCTGGTGGCCGACGCGCCGCACCAGACCATGATCGCCCTGGGCTATCCGACGATGGCGGACGCCGCGGACGCCATGCCCGCGATCCTGCCGTTCTCCCCCACCGCCGCCGAGGGCCTGGGCTCGGGCATCGTCGACGTGGTGCGCCGCGCTCTCGGCGACTCCGCGGTGCCCGACCTGCCCGCCGGCGGGGGCTGGGCGTTCGTCGAGCTGGTCGATTCCGACCCGGGCGTCCTGCACGAGCGCGCGATGGCGCTCGTCGCCGCGTCCGGCTGCCTGGAGGGCCGGATCGTGACCGACCCGCAGATCACCGCGTCCCTGTGGAAGATCCGCTCCGACGGCGCCGGCCTGGCCGGCGTGAGCCTCGACAGGCCGGCCTACGGCGGCTGGGAGGACGCCGCCGTGCCGCCCGACCGGCTCGGCGCCTACCTGCGCGCCTTCGAGTCGTTGCTCGCCGCGCACGGGCTGCGCGGGCTCCCGTACGGGCACTTCGGCGAAGGCTGCGTGCACTGCCGCATCGACTTCCCGCTCACCCAGGAGCCGGGCGGCGCGGCGTCCTATCGGGCGTTCGTCGAGGAGGCCGCCGATCTGGCGGCGTCCTACGGCGGCTCGATGTCGGGCGAACACGGCGACGGGCGCGCGCGTTCGGCGCTGCTGCCGCGCATGTACTCCCCCGAGGCGCTCGCCCTGTTCGCGCAGGTCAAGCGCATCTTCGATCCCGAGAACCTGCTCAACCCGGGCGTCCTGGTCGATCCCGCCTCGGTGGACACCGACCTGCGCGCGCCCGCCGTCCGGCGGTCACCGCTGTTCGCCAGCCACCGGCGCTTCGTCGACGACGTGCACCGCTGCACCGGCGTGGGCCGGTGCGTGGCCAGCGTCGGCGCCGACGTGATGTGCCCGAGCTGGCAGGCGACGCGCGACGAGAAGGACGCCACCCGCGGCCGTGCCCGCGTGCTGCAGGAGATGATCAACGGCACGCTGATCACCGACGGGTGGCGCTCACCCGAGGTCCACGAGGCGCTCGACCTGTGCCTGTCCTGCAAGGGTTGCTCGCGCGACTGCCCGGCCGGCGTCGACATGGCCGCCTACAAGTCGACGGTGCTGCACGAGGCGTTCAAGGGCCGCCTGCGTCCGCGCGATCACTACACCATGGGCTGGCTGCCGAGGTGGGGCCGGCTGGTGTCCCGCACCCGGCTGCTGCCACCGCTGATGAACCTGTTCATGCAGACCCCGGGCGTCTCGGCCGTCGTGAAGAAGGTCGCCGGGATCGACGCCCGCCGGGGCATGCCCCGGTTAGCGCTGCGGTCCACCCAGTCGGCGCTGCGGCGTGAGCTGGCCCGGGGCGGTCTCGCCCCGGGCGCGTCGGGACGCACCGACGCGATCGCCGCGAAGGGCGAGGTCGTCCTGTGGGTCGACTCGTTCTCGGACGCCTTCGAGGGCGACGGCGTCGCCGCGATGGCGGCGGTGCTGATCGCGAACGGTTGGACGCCGAGGCTGCTCGAGCGCAAGGCCTGCTGCGGGCTGACCTGGATCACCACCGGCCAACTCGACGGCGCGGTCCAGGAGTTGCGCAACGCCACCGAGGTGCTGCACCCCTTCGCCGAGCGGGGTGTCACGATCGTCGGCACCGAGCCGAGCTGTATCGCCGTGTGGCGCTCGGACGCCCTCGCCCTGCTCCACGACGACCCGCGCGTGCGGACGGTCGCCGACCACGTGGTGACCCTGGCCGAGTTCCTCGCCGACGACCCCGCCTTCGTCATGCCCGACCTGTCGGGGCACACGATCCTCGCGCAGCCGCACTGCCACGAGGCGTCCGTCATGGGGTGGGCCGCCGAGGGGCGGCTGCTGGCCGCCTCGGGGGCGACGGTGACGAAGGTCGCGGGCTGCTGTGGTCTGGCCGGCAACCACGGCATGATCGAGGGTCACTACGACTTTTCGCGATCGGTGTTCGCCACGCACCTCGAGCCGGCGCTGGACGCCGCGGCTGACGACGTGATCGTGCTGGCCGACGGCTTCTCGTGCCGCACCCAGCTCACCGACCTGCGCCGGTGTCCCTCTTTGACGTTCGCCGAGCTCATCGTCGCGCACAGCTGACGCCGCCGAGCCTGCTCGAGCGCAAGGCCTGCTGCGGACTGACCTGGATCGCCGACGGGGCCCTGGCGCCCCGCGGCGTCCGCGACGGTCGTCAGCCACGACTCGGGTCAGCGCTTGGGCGGAGGCGAGGTCGTGCTGCGCTGGATCAGTTCGACCGGGACCAGAATCCGTTCCGGCGTGGGGCCGAGGGTGCCGCCGATCTGGTCGACGACGAGCCGCACGAGTTCATGCCCGATCCTGCTGAAGTCCTGCCTCACCGTCGTGAGCGGCGGCCACAGGTATTCCCCGAGGGCGATCCCGTCGAAGCCCACGATGGACAGATCTCGGGGAACCTCCCTGCCCTGCTCATGCATCGCCCTCATCACCCCGGCGGCCATCTCGTCGTTGGCGCAGTAGAGCGCGGTGACGTCAGGGTCGGCGGCGATCTGGAGTCCGATCTGATACCCGGATCCGGCCGTCCAGTCTCCCCGCCAGGGCGCCGGGATCGGGACGCCTGCGTCCTGGAGTGCCCGCTGCCACGCAGCCAGCCGCACATTGGCGGGGTCGGAGTCCACCGGTCCGGCCAGGTGGTGAACAGTGGAGTGACCCAGCCCCAACAAGTGGCGCGTGGCCAGGATGCTGCCTTGAACCTGGTCGCCTCCGACGGCCGGGTAATAGCCGAGAAGCCGCGAGTCAGACACGGCCACCGGCAAACCCGGTGGGAGCGCGAGGGCGTCAGAGGCATCGAGTTCGGCCCTGATGATCACGAGTCCGTCGATGGCCTGATGCGTGAGGCGACTGGCCGCGCTTGCCCAGCCATCGGTGCCTGGATTCTGGACGCTCACGATCGTGACCGCGTACTCGCGCTCCTGCGACGCCTCGATGACGGCTTCGGTGATCAATGCCTCCCCCGTCCGTTCGAACCGGTGCGCCATCAGACCGATCGTGCGAAAGGACCCGTTGCGCAACGCCCGAGCGGCGTGGTTGGGCGAGTAACCGAGTTGGCTCATCGCCTCGACGACCCGATCCCGCGTCTCAGGCTTCACGTTGCTCGCACCGTTGGACACCCGGGAGACCGTCTGGCCGGACACGCCGGCGAGGCGGGCGACGTCCTCGATGGACGGCCCGTTCGTCTTCCGGTTGCGGTGAGTCGTGTGGGCCATGAGTCCAGGCTACCTCGCGCGGGAGCGCATGGTGACGACGCCAAACACCCGCTCCCGGGAGCCGTTACCTGACCGTGATCGACCGTGTTGCTGCGACGGTTGACGACGGAGCACGTGGAAGTGCAGAATGTTGACGTCACCATGTTGACGTCAACACACGCGTTGCACGAAGGAGTGTCATGTCCCGTTTCGAGATAGGGGAAGCGAGCTTCGCGCTCGACGGCGAGCCCTTCCAGATCATCTCTGGGTCGATGCACTACTTCCGGGTGCACCCCGAGCAGTGGGCGGACCGCATCGAGAAGGCGCGGCAGCTCGGACTGAACACGGTCGACACCTACGTCGCCTGGAACTTCCACTCCAGCAGGCCCGGAGAGTTTCGCCTCGACGGCTGGCGCGACCTGGGGCGCTACCTGGATCTCATTGCGGACGCCGGGATGTGGGCGATTGTGCGCCCCGGTCCGTACATCTGCGCGGAGTGGACGAACGCCGGTCTGCCGAACTGGCTCACCGCCGACCCCGACCTGCGGTTGCGGACGGGCGATCCTGCCTACCTCGCGGCGGTGGCCGCCTTTTACCGAGCCGTCCTACCGGTGGTGGCTCCGCGCCAAGTCAGCCGCGGCGGCAACGTGCTGATGGTCCAGGTGGAGAACGAGTACGGGGCGTTCGGCCAGGACAAGGCGTATCTGCGGAGTCTGGTTGATCTCGTGCGCCGCGAGGGGATCGATGTCCCCTTGTTCACCTGCGATCAGGCCAATGACGAGATGCTCGCCCGTGGCGGTCTCCCCGAGATCCTACGCACCGGCACCTTCGGTTCACGGCCGGCCGAGCGCCTCGAGGCCCTTCGCCGCCACCAGCCCACCGGGCCCCTGATGTGTGCGGAATTCTGGAACGGATGGTTCGACAGCTGGGGCCAGCATCACCATGTCACCGAGGTAGAACGCAGCGCCGAGGACCTCGACGTTCTCCTGGACACCGGCGCATCGGTCAATCTCTACATGTTCCATGGCGGCACCAACTTCGGCCTCGCGAACGGTGCGAACGACCAAGGTACCTACGCCCCGATCACCACCTCATACGACTACGACGCACCCCTCCGCGAGGACGGGAATCCGGGACCCAAGTTCCACGCCTTCCGCGCCGTGATCCAGCGGCATTCGCCGGTCCCCGACGCGACCTGCGGTGAACCCAAACCGGCACCGAGCTTCGCGGTGCCGCTCTCGCGCACCCGCGGCCTCCCGCGACTCGCCCCTTCCGACAGGCGGACGTTCGGCGATCTGCCGACCTTCGACGACATCGACCCCAACGCCCTGTTCGTCGTCTACGAAACCCAGGTGCGAGCAGACGATGCGGTGTTCTGCGTGGGCGAGGTTCGCGACCGGGCGCTCTTCTTCCTGGATGGGGCACCGATCGGCACCCTGGACCGCCAACTGCACGAACGAGTGCTACCGCTTCCCGCCGTCGCCGGCACCCTCCAGATCCTGGTCGAAGACCTCGGGCGCGTGAACTACGCCTCGAGACTCGGCGAACCGAAAGGGCTCATTGGCCCGGCGCGCACCGCCCGCCGGCAGCTCACCAACTGGACCCTGAAGGTGATCGATCTCGACTCGATCGCCAACCTCACTGCCGACGACGGCGACCAGATGCAGCCCGGCCACCCCGTCGCGGGCCCGACCGTCCTCTCCACCACCTTCGCCGCCGAGCCCGGCCGGGACCTCTTCCTCGACACGTCCGAGTGGGGGCACGGAGTCGTCTGGGTGAACGGCTTCCTTCTCGGTCGCTACTGGTCGGCCGGCCCGACCCAGACCCTCTACGTGCCGGGGCCGCTTGTCAGCGAGGACAACCACCTCGTCGTATGGGAACTGATGGGCACCGGCAACCCAGAGGCCCGCTTCGTATCCCGTCCCGAACTCGGTCACACCGAGCCGTAAGGAGCCCGTCGTGTCGCTCACCACAACCCAGATCCTCCGTCCACCTCGCCGCGATTGGAGCGGCTGGATCTTCATCGCTCCCTTCTCGTTCTTCTTCCTGATCGTCTTCATCGCTCCGCTGCTCTACGCGATCTGGCTGTCGTTCTTCCAACCCACGATGGTTTGGGGAGTCTCCGAGGGCGAACGGTTCGTCGGCCTGGACAACTACCTGAAGCTCTTCGCCGACCCGAACTTCTGGTCCGGCGTCCTGGGGGTGACCCTGTTCCTGCTGATCCAGGTGCCGATCATGCTCCTGATCTCCATGTTCCTTGCCTTGGCACTCGACTCCGGCCGGCTGCACGGCGCCTCGTTCTTCCGGGTTTCGGTCTTCCTTCCCTACGCGATCCCCGCCGTGGTAGCGACGCTCATGTGGGGCTTTCTCTACGGAACACGCTACGGCGTGATGGCCTCCGTTAACGACGTCTTCAACACCACGATCGACCCATTCTCGACCAATCTCATATGGGGCGCGATCGGGAATATCGTCACCTGGCAGTTCATCGGATACAACATGTTGATCTTCCATTCTGCACTCAAGACCATTTCAGGCTCCCTGTATGAGGCGGCAGCGATCGATGGCGCCGGCGAATGGTCGATCATCAGGGCAATCAAACTCCCAGCCATCCGTGGATCGCTGATGATCGCGGTGATCTTCTCGATCATCGGGACCTTTCAGCTGTTCAACGAGCCGAACGTTCTCAAGGAGATGTCCGGAAACGTGATCACCACTTACTTCACACCCAACTTCTACGCATTCCATCTAGCGTTCAACGCACACAACCCCAACTACTCGGCGTCACTGGCGATCGTGATGGGCCTGATCACCATCGTGGTCGCCTTTGTCGTCCAACTGTGGGGCGCGAAGGGAGGCGTGGAATGAGCACCGCCGCCATCAAGGCCACACGTGGGACCCACCGTGCACCGCGTAATCACCTCCGCCCGAAGCGCTCAGT
The DNA here is from genome assembly GCA_032229785.1 of Propionibacteriaceae bacterium. GTDB lineage: Bacteria > Actinomycetota > Actinomycetes > Propionibacteriales > Propionibacteriaceae > Propioniciclava. Next base: position 53,759 of record JAVTWJ010000059.1, on the reverse strand, counting down.
CGCCCTGACCGCCGTCACGGCACTGTTCGGGTTCTATGCACTGATGCCTCTGATCTGGCTGGTGATCAACGCCACCAAGACCCAGGCGGACTACGTGTCGACCTTCGGGTTCGCATTCGGCGACTCGTTCGCCCTCTTCGACAACATCGCGCAGACCTTTGCCTACCGGGACGGCATCTTCGTCCGCTGGTTCCTGAACACGCTGCTCTACGTCGTCGTCGGCGCCGGTGGGGCCACGCTGCTGGCCGTCCTCGGCGGCTACGGGCTCGCCAAGTACCGGTTCCCCGGCCGTCGCGGAGTCATCGCCGTGGTCATGGGTGCGATCGCCGTTCCCAGCACCGCCCTCACCGTTCCCCTGTTCTTGATGTTCACCCGCATCGGACTCGTGAATACCCCGTGGGCGATCATCGTGCCGAGCCTAATCACTCCCTTCGGCTTCTATCTGATGTGGGTGTTCTCCCAGGAGGCGGTTCCGGACGAGTTGATCGAGGCCGCGCGCGTTGACGGAAGCAGCGAGATCGGGGCATTCTTCCGGATCGCCCTCCCCCTCCTGTCGCCGGGCGTCGTCACCGTGGCATTGTTCGCGATCGTCGCCACGTGGAACAACTACTTCCTTCCTCTGATCATGCTCACGTCGGAGGAATGGAAACCGCTCACGACCGGCCTGAACGACATCAAGCTTCAGACGTATTCCGCCGCAGGCGGCCTCGAACCGCTGCAGAACGTGATCCTCACCGGCTCCTTGCTCACGATCGTCCCTCTCATCATCGCTTTCCTCTTCCTCCAGCGCTACTGGCAGTCCGGCCTCGCTGCCGGAAGCGTCAAGGAATAGGGGGCGCCCCACATACGTCCACCTGCCCACCGTCCGCTTCCAATTTCGTCAAGACCGAAGGAAATACCATGAACCTCACGAAAATACTGGCCGGCCTCGTCTGTTCAGGCCTTGCGCTGACGCTCAGCGCCTGCGGCGGCTCGCCCGTCAACACGGCGACCACCGCTCCTCAGGACGGGGGCGGTGAGACCACCCTCACGGTATGGGGCTGGGAACCCACCCTGAAGGACGTCGTCGCCGCGTTCCAGACCGCCAATCCTGACATCCAGGTCAACCTCCAGAATGTCGGCGGCGCCAGCGACACCTACACCAAGCTGGACAACGCCATCGCGGCCGGCTCCGGCGCCCCCGATGTCGCTCAGGTCGAGTACTACGCGATCGGCCAGTACGCCATCCCGGGCAAGCTCGCCGACCTGACCCAGTTCGGAGCTGCCGACCTGCAGACCACCTTCACCACGGGGACTTGGAACGCCGTCACCCAGGCCGACAGCGGCAAGGTGTACGGACTGCCGGTCGACTCCGGTCCCATGGCACTGTTCTACAACAAGGCGACCTTCGACAAGGCGGGGGTCGCCGAGGCTCCCAAGACCTGGGAGGAGTTCTACGAGGCGGCCAAGAAGATCAAGGCCTTGGGCAAGGACTACTACATCACCACCGACACCGGCGATGCCGGGTTCGCGACCTCGATGATGTGGCTCGCCGGCGGCCAGCCGTTCGGCGTGGACGCCGGCCAGGTCACGATCAATCTCGGCGATGCCGGCGTGCTCGCGTTCGCGGAGTTCTGGCAGAAGATGATCGATGAGGGCCTCATCAATACCCGGGTGACCGGCTGGTCCGACGACTGGTTCAAGGGCCTCGGGGACGGCACGATCGCGAGCCTGCTCACCGGCGCCTGGATGCCCGCCAACCTGATCGGCTCGGCACCGAACGCCGCGGGCGACTTCCGCGTCGCCGCCGCCCCGGTCCCCGGCGCAGGCACCGCGGCTAACTCCGAGAACGGCGGTTCTTCGCTCGCCATCCTGGCTTCCAGCCAGAAGCAGGCGGCCGCGTACAAGTTCCTCGAGTTCGCGAGCGCCGGCGACGGTGTCGCGATCCGGATCAAGGGAGGCAACTTCCCGTCCACCACCGCCGACCTCGCCGACCCGGCATTCCTCGACTACACCGACGAGTACTTCGGTGGCCAGCAGTACAACCGGGTGCTGGCCCAGGCCGCCAAGGACGTGCAGCCGGGCTGGAGCTACCTGCCTTTCCAGGTGTACGCCAACTCGATCTTCGGCGACAAGGTCAAAGACGTCTACGCCGGCCAGGGAACTCTCAAGGACGCCTTCGCCGCCTGGCAGGTCGACCTTGAGCAGTTCGGTAGGGCGAACGGCTTCCTCAAGTAGCAGCCGAACCCGAACGCCCGGTGCAGGAACCAACGGTCCTGCACCGGGCTCCTCCCTGGCCCTATATACGCGCCTGTCCTTGGCCCTGCCTGTGCCCCGATCCGTGCCCGCTGAATCCGTCGTGATCCGCGGGCGGGACGGCCGTTCGGCGGAGACCCGTCAGCGGGCGGACTCGGCCGCGATCGCCTGCTGGAACACCTGGATCGGCTGGGCGCCGTTGATGGCCTGGGCGCCGACGACGAAGAACGGCGTACCGGAGATGCCGAAGCCCCGGGCCTCGGTCGTGTCCTGGCGAACGGCGGCGCGCAGCGCCTCGTCGTCGAGCGCCGCCTCGAAGGCCGCGAGGTCGCCGACGCCGGCCTGACGGGCGAACGCCACCAGGTCGGCGCGACTGATCTCGGGGTGACCGCTCATCGGAGCGGCCGCGAACACCGCCTCCTGGAACTGCCAGAACCGGTCCTGGACGCCGGCCGCGCGTGCGGCGACCGCCGCGTCCTCAGACTCTTGGCCGAAGAGCACCAGGTCGCGGAACTCGATCCGCAGCGTCCCGGCGTCCACCGCCGGCTGCAGTTGCGGCAGCGTCTCCTGATGCCACTTCGCGCAGAACGGGCACCGGTAGTCGGACCAGTTGGTCAACACCACCGGCGCGTCGACCCGCCCGAGCGCGAGAGGATCGCCCGCCTGCCTGCGCGGCAGCGCCAGCAGGAACTTCTGCATCTCCGGGTCCGCCGTCTGCGTGGGCGACGGGGCCGCCGCGGCACCGTCCGTCTGGGCGGGGGTGGTCGCGACGTCGGAACGGGCGTCCGGGCGCGCGGCCGCCGGACCGGCGCCGAGCGGTACCTGCGTGCCGATCCCGAACGCCACCGCGACGCTGATCGCCCAGGCCGCGATGAGGATGGCCTTGCGGCGTCCGCTCATGCCCGGGAGCCTCGGCGTCGGTGCGGTGGGCGGGGAAGACGACATGCCGCCACCGTATACTGGTGGGCGATCTCATCCCACACAGCCACTGACGAGGACGGTCCATGCCCGAGTTCGTATTCACCATGCACAACGTGCGCAAGACGCTGGGCGAGAAGCTCATTCTCGACAACGTCACGTTGTCGTTCTACGAAGGCGCCAAGATCGGGGTAGTCGGCCCCAACGGCGCGGGCAAGTCGACGCTGCTGAAGATCATGGCCGGCCTTGAGAAGGCCAACAACGGCGACGCGATGCTCGGCAAGGGCAAGACGGTCGGCATCCTGCTGCAAGAGCCGCCGCTCACCGAAGACAGGACGGTGATGGAGAACGTCGAGGAGGCGGTCGCCGACACCAAGGCGATGCTCGAGCGCTTCAACGCGATCGGCATGGAGATGGCCGAGCCGGACGCCGACTTCGACGCGCTCATGGACGAGATGGGCACCCTGCAGACCGAACTCGATCACCGCAACGCGTGGGATCTGGAATCCCAGCTCGAGCAGGCGATGAACGCCCTGCAGTGCCCGCCCGGCGACACGCCGGTGGACGTGCTGTCCGGTGGCGAGCGGCGCCGGGTCGCCATGGCGAAACTGCTGCTTCAGCAGCCCGACCTGCTGTTGCTCGACGAACCCACCAACCACCTGGACGCCGAGAGCGTCAACTGGCTCGAGAACCACCTCAAGAATTACCCGGGCGCCGTGCTCGCGGTCACGCACGATCGCTACTTCCTCGACAACGTCGCGCAGTGGATCTGCGAGATCGACCGCGGCAAGCTGCACCCCTACGAGGGCAACTACACCACCTACCTCGAGACCAAGCGCTCGCGGCTGCAGATCGAGGGCAAGAAGGACGCCAAGCGGGCCAAGATCCTCGAGCGCGAGCTGGAGTGGGTGCGCGCCAATCCGAAGGCCCGCCAGGCCAAGAACCGCGCCCGCCTCGCCCGCTACGAGGAGTTGGCCTCCGAGGCCGAGCGCAACAGGGCGATCGATCCGACCGAGATCAACATCCCGCCGGGCCCTCGCCTGGGCGCCGACGTGCTGCACGCCACCGGCCTCACCAAGGGCTTCGGCGACCGCATCCTCATCGACGACCTGAACTTCACGCTCCCGCGGGCCGGCATCGTCGGCATCATCGGCCCCAACGGCGTCGGCAAGACCACGTTGTTCAAGATGATCGTCGGCGAGGAACAGCCCGACTCGGGCGAGCTCAAGGTCGGCAAGACCGTGTCGTTCAGCTACGTCGACCAGGGTCGCGGCGGTCTGGACCCGTCCAAGAACGTGTGGGAGGTCGTCTCCGACCGACTCGACCACATCAAGGTCGCCCACTTCGAGATGCCCTCGCGCGCCTACGTGGCGTCCTTCGGCTTCAAGGGACCCGACCAGCAGAAGCCCTCGGGCGTCCTGTCCGGCGGCGAGCGCAACCGGCTCAACCTCGCGCTGACCCTCAAGCAGGGCGGCAACGTGCTGCTGCTCGACGAGCCGACCAACGACCTCGACGTGGAGACGCTGCAGAGCCTCGAGGACGCACTGCTGGAGTTCCCCGGCTGCGCCGTCGTCATCTCGCACGATCGCTGGTTCCTCGACCGCGTCGCCACCCACATCCTCGCGTGGGAAGGCTCCGACGACAACGAGTCGAACTGGTTCTGGTTCGAAGGCAACTTCGCCGACTACGAGGCCAACAAGGTCGCCCGCCTCGGCGCCGATGCGGCCCGCCCGCACGCGTCGAAGCACCGCCGGCTGAGGCGTGACTGACGGTGAGCAAGCACCTTTCCGCGCGTGCCGTCCTGTTCGACATGGACGGCACGCTCGTCAACTCCCACGCGGTCGTCGAGCGTCTGTGGAGCGGGTGGGCGCTCGCCCACGGCCTCGATCCGGCCCACGTGCTGCCGCAGATCCACGGACGCCAGGCGCACGCCAGCATGGCCGTCCTGCTGCCCGACCGCATGCACGAGCAGAACCTGGCCGACAGCGCGAGGATGCTCGAGCAGGAACGCCAGGACCTCGACGGTGTCGTCGCCGTCGCGGGCGCGGCCGACCTGCTGGCCCGGATCGCCGGCCGTCCGCACGCACTGGTGACCTCCGCGCCGCGATTCCTCGCTGAAGCCCGCATGGGGGCTGCCGGTCTGCCGCTGCCGCCGATCCAGGTGATGGCCGACGACGTCCGGGCCAGCAAGCCGGACCCCGAAGGCTTCCTGCGCGCCGCGGCCCTGCTCGGCGTCGACCCCGCGTCGTGCGTCGTCTGCGAGGACTCCGCCCTGGGTATCGCTGCGGCCCGCGCCGCCGGCATGGCGGTCGTGGGCGTGGGCGAGGCGGCCGTGGAGTTCGCTCCCGACATCGCGGTGCCCGACTTCACCGCGCTCGAGGTCGGTCTTCCGTCCACCGGTGGCATCACGCTCAGGCTCGCCTGAGCGCCGGGGTCGTCCGCATCACCGGCGCCCTCATCGGAGGACAGGCAGCAGATCAGCTGGCCAGCCGCACGTCGCCCGCACCCCCCTGGTCGGCGTCGGACGCCCGGGGGTCGGTCTCGCCCGTGCCGCCGCCGCCGATGACCCCGTCCGCGTCAGGCTCGCCGCCCCACGGGTCATGCGGGGCGTCGCGGGGCTGCTGCATCTCACGTGCCGCCTCCGCGTCCGCCCTTGCCGCCTCGTACTCCGACTCGACCGGCGCGCTCGGCTCGGGCCGCAGCTGCGCCCGAGTGAAAGCCGCGGTGCCCCGCCGCAGATCGGGCGCGACCCAGGCGGCGTCCACGGCGAACGCGGCCCGCGCCACGCCGTCATTGCCCACCCAGCGATCGGTGCGCAGGCGTCCGCTCACGATGACCGCGTCGCCCTTCCTGACGCTGTCGGTGACGTGCACGGCCAACTGCCGCCAGCACGTCACCCGGTACCAGGTGGTGTCAAGATCGACCCACACCCCCTCTCTCAGCCCTCGGCGCGTCGCCGCGACGGGGAAGGTGGCGCGCGCCCCGTACCGCTCGTCGCTGCGCCACTCCACCTCTGACCCGACGTTTCCGCTGATGACCACTTCCGCCTCCATGGCAGCCCCTTCCGGTTGGCTCGTGCCCGGGCATTCGACATCCGGACGGCACCGGGCGCACCCAATCCATCGACTGTGGACAACCCGCCACGCGGCGTCCGCTCACGCGAAGAACTGTGGACAACGATCCGGCGCGCCGCGCCGGGACGCTCGAACCTGCGAGCTCAGAGTGCCTTGGCGATCGTGGCCCGGGCAGCGGCCAGCCGCTCCAGCTCGGCCCGCACCGGGCCGACGACCTCATCGTCGGCCACCCGCGCGACCGCGATCGTCAGCGCTCGCTGCGCCGATCGTGCCTTGACCCGCGCCCCGGCGTCCACGAACAGCGTGCTGAGCAGCGCCAGAGCCACCCCGCCGACGACACCGACGGCCACCAGCACCAGCTGTGCCGGCCAGCCCCACCAGAGCATCAGCGGGAGATCCAGCGGCACCTGGGCGAGTCCCAGCAGGATCGGAACGAGGATCCACACCCCCCCGACGGCCAGCGCGGCGAACAGCAGCCACTGCACGATCGTGACCAGCAGCCACCAGCCGTGACCGGTCTCCATCCGCAGGTCGGCGCCGGCGACCGCGGCGTCGAGCCGATCGATCAGGCGCGCTTCGTTGCCGCGGGCCACCGTGCGGATCCGCTCCGCCCACCCGCGCGGCACCCCGTCCGTGGACGCCTCGATCAGCCCCCGCAGCGAGGCGTCCAGCCGTGCCCGCTGCACCGAAGTGGCCTTCGGAAGAGACGTCCGGCTCACCTGGGTGGGCGCCAACTCGGCCGGGGACAGACCCACGCGCAACCGCCGCAGCGGATCCGGCTTGAGGCGTTTGACCCACGACACCATCGGCCAGCCCGTCGCCAGCGCGCCCCGGTGCCGCCATGCGTCGCGGACGCTCTCCACCACCAGGGGCACCCCTGCGGCCTGCGCCATCGTCGCGTGCACCGCGGCCAGGACGCGGCCGTCGAGCACCGGAACCGGTCCCGTCCCCAGATCCTGGGACAGCAGGCCTGCCTGACGGACGACGTCGGCGGTGAAACGCGTCCGAGTGGCCGCCTTCGCGCGCGCGGCGTCCGCGAGCAGCGCCCGGAATTCCTCCACTCCCTCGCCGGTCAGCGCCGACATCGCCATCACGCGCACCGCACCGAGGCCCTCGGAGTCCAGCAGCCGCCGCAGGTCGGCCAGCGCGGCGGCGCGTGCCTCGGGCGCCAGGCGGTCGGCCTGGTTGAGCACGACCACCATGACGGCGGCATGCCGGGCCAACGGCTTGAGGTAGCCGTCGTGCAACGCCGCATCGGCGTACTTCTGGGGGTCGACGATCCACGCCATCATGTCGACCTGCTCGACGAGCCGGTCGACCGTGACCCGGTGCGCCAGCTCGGTGGAGTCATGATCGGGCAGATCGAGCAGCACCAGATCACGCGGCCCGGACTCGCCCGAGGCGACCAGGTGCCGGCGCTGCACGCCCAGCCAGTCGAGCAACTCGGACGGCAGCGCCGTCCCCCAACTCACCGCCAGCGCCTCGCTGGTGGTCGGACGCGTCACGCCCACCCCCGCCAGATGGGTGCCCGTCACCTCGTTGAAGACGCTCGACTTTCCGGACCCCGTCGCTCCGGCCAGCGCCACCACCGTGTGGTCGCCGGCGATCGACAGCCGCTCCCCCGCCCGGTCGATCAGCGCGTCGGTCGCCTCGACGATCGCGTCGCTCGCCCGTCCGCGTGCCAGGTCGAGGACCTCGTCCAGATACGTCAGGCGCTGCGCGAGGCCCGGCTGCTGGCGCCTGTCATCCTTCACGCCGCACCTCCACCCGGTAGCCCTCGATGAGCGGGTCGAGCACGTCGCCGGTCAGGGCCGCGTGGTCCGCTGCGTCCAGCGCGGCCCGCGCCGGCCCGAGCTCGGCCCGGCGCACGACATCGATCTGGGCCTCGCCGCGCCGCCGGGTCAGTCCGCTGACCGCCTCACGGACGGCGTCCGCCTCTGCGGCCTCGACACCGACCGAGGCCAGCGCCTGCTCGTAGCGAGCCAGTTCGGACGCCATCAGCGCATGGACGCGGTCGTCGAGACGGTCCTTGGCCTGCTTGGCCAACCGGCGCACCGCGTCCTCGCCGAACACGGCCTCCAGCAGCTTCTGGGCCAGCAGGGCGGTGCCGCCCGCCACGCCCACTTCGGCGCCGGTCAGGCCGCCGGTCTGGCTGAATACCACCACCATGAGCGCCACACCGATGCCGTTGACGCCGAGCGCCAGGTAGCGGGCGGTGCTGCGCTTGGACGCGCCCACCTCGCCGACCAGGTCGAGCACGTCGCCCTGCCAGGCGCGGATGGCGCGCCGGACCTCGTCGGCGAAGTCCGGCGATGAGTGAGCCAGATCGGCGCGTGCCCTCTCGAGCACCTGGCGGCCGGCGGCGTTCGCCGCCCAGGACGCCTCCGCCCGCTCGGCGGCGGCGTCGCCCTCTTCGCGGATGAGCGCCTCCAGCCCCGACTCCACCGCCAGCTTCACCTCGGCGGCCTGGGGCGGCTCCCCCCGGAACGTGGCCACCACGCGGTCGCGGAACCAGCCGATCTTCTCCTCCACCGCGCGCATGAACGCGCCGGTGCCGACGAAGTCCTGCCAGCGCGCGAGCACCTCGCCCCGCAGCAGCGTGCCGTCCGCGGTCTGGACGCCCACGGTGCGCACCGCTTCGGTATAGCTCTTCTCGGCGTCCGTGCGCAGCCGGGCGAGGGCCTCGACCTGGTCGTCCACCGAGGTCGCCAGGGCCGGCGCGCGGCCTGCCAGCGCGTTGATCGCTCCCTCGAGGGTCTGCAGGACCACCGCCTGGCGACTGCCCTGGTCGGCGGCCAGCGTCGCGAGCCAGCCGCGGATGGGCGCGACCGCCGAGTCCGGCAGCAGGCCCCGCTCGTCGGTGCTGGTCTCGGGCACGGCGAACAAGGGCGAGTTCCCGAGCCCGCGCTCCGTCATCAGGCGCCCGAGATGGGCCGGGACCTCGCCCATGGCCACGGCCGGGATGCGGTCGAGCACGACGGCCACCGCGGCACCCCGGTCCGCCGCCGAACGCAGGTACTCCCAGGGCACGGCGTCCGCGTACCGGGCGGCCGAGGTGACGAACAGCCACAGGTCGGCCGCCGCCAGGAGCTGCGCCGCCAGCGCCCGGTTCTCGGCCACCACCGAGTCGATGTCGGGGGCGTCCAGCAACGCGAGACCCGCCGGCAGCGACGGCTCGGCGACCAGTTGCAGCGTGCTCGTGTCGTGCGAGGGCTCGAACGTGCGGCCCAGCCCCGGCAGCACACGGTCGGACCCGAAGTGCTCGGCGTCCCCGGGATGATGCACGAGGACGGGGCTGCGCGTGGTCGGCCGGATCACGCCGGGACGGGTCACCACACGGCCCAGCAGCGAGTTCACCAGCGTCGACTTTCCCGCGCCGGTCGACCCGCCGACCACCGCCAGCAGAGGCGCCTCCAGACGGTCGAGCCGGGGCAGGATGTAGTCGTCGAGTTGCGCCACCATGCCTCGGGCCACCTGGGACGCCTCGGCGCTGCCGGGAAGACTCAACGGCAGGCGCACCGCGCTCACCGCGTCGCGGAGGGCGACGAGTGCGTCGACGAGCGCGCCTGTGCTCATGGCGTCCTAACCTTTGGGTGGCCCCCAGCGAGGATCCACGGGCGAATACACCGGGGAGCCTAGCGGCACCGGCGCCATCGGCGAAGGCGCCTCGGGACGGCCTCGCCGCAGTCGCGCGAACGGGTGCGGAATCTTCGGGAACTGGAAGCGCTGCTTCTTCGGGTCGACGATGGCGACCGGCCACAGGTCGTGAGCCGTGGCGAGGAGTTCGCGCGCGCGGGAGTCGCCGGCCTCGTCGATCAGGCCACGCACCTGCCCGTCGCGCAGATGCACCAACTCGCTCATCGTGCGCTGCAGCCGGAAGGTCGCCGTCAACGGACCCCAGCCGTAGCTGACCGCGTTGCGCAGGCTCGCCCACCGCGTCCGCTGCCGCCCGAACGCGACGACCGACTCGGCCGGCAGCCAACCCCTCATCACGTAGTCGCCCAGCCGGTCGTGGTGGCGGCGCCCTTCGGCGAGCAGCTGACGGATGAGATGGGCGGTCAAGGACAGGGCCAGGATCCAGCCGACGACCGCCATCACGTCGGCGTCGAGGCCGACGCTGGCGAAGAAGTTGAACACCATGTGCGCGAAGGCGGCGACCAGGAACCCCACCACAGGCGCGATGATCCGGACGACCTTGCTGCGCGCGCGCAGCGCGACGATCAGCCCGATCGCCGTGCAGATCGTGAACAGCGGATGCCCGAACGCCGTCTTCACCCCGCGCAGCAGCACGATCTGATTGAGCGCCGCTTGCGGGTCACCCGCCTCGATCGTCGTCGACGAATACACGATGGCGCGGCTGTAGTAGAGGATGTTCTCGGTGAAAGCGAATCCCGCGGCCGACAGGCCGGCCAGCGCGGCCGCCTGGACCCGGGTGACCAGGCGGTAGCGCAGCACGATCGCGATGCCGAACAGGACGGTGGCCTTGGTCGCCTCTTCGACGAACGGCGCGATGAACACCGCCGTCCGGGCCCCGGACGCCGGGTCGCCCGGGCCGACGATCGCCAGGCGCTCCCCCGCCCAGGTATTGATCACCATGGATGCCGTCGTCGCCACGGCCGCGCCCCATCCGAGCGCCAGCCACCACAGCAACGTGCGCATCGGTCGGAAGCGATCGAGCAGGAGGAACACCGCGATCCAGACCAGCAGTGTCGGCAGGGCCAACTGCGCGGAGCGGCGGATGGCCGAGGGGTTCAACCCCGGAATCACCCCGTCGTCCAGCACCGTGTCACGGATCGCGGTGGCATACATCCACCACAGGCACGCCGCGTACGTCAGCGTCAGCCCGAGCGTGACCCACGTCCAGGGACTCACCAGAACCCGCTTGGCCCAGTGGCCGTTCTCGGACGCCGACTGCTGGGGAATGCCGTTGGCGCGGCGCGCGCGGGCGTCAGCGAGGTCGAGCGTCATGCGCTCCAGAGTAGTGGCACGCCCCGAGGCCGCTTCGGCCATGCAGCGGGCTGAAGAGGGCCGACCCGGGCGGCCGGTGCCCCATGGTGTGGGACGCCGGCCGCCTCGGGCCCGGACGAGCCGGGTCGCCCGATGATTCAGCGACTGATGCCCGCGTAGATGGGCATGGCGGTCGTATCGATCAGCGGGTTGGAATCCTGCGTCGCCACGAGTTGCTCCGCCTCTTCCAGGGTCGACACGGTCGGAACCGATCCGAGCAGCGGTCGTCCACTCGTCTCGCCCATCGCGAACACCGCCGCCACGGCGATCGCCGAGAAGGCCATGATCCAGATGGCCGGCATATAGGGGCTGATCGGGGAACCGTGGGTCGCATTGACGAGCAGATTCGCGAACAGCGGTGTGGTGCCGCCGAACAGCGACACCGCGACGTTGTAGGTGATCCCCATGCCGGTGAAGCGGGCCGCCGTGGGGAACAGTGCAGGCAGGGCGGACGCCGTCATCGCGACGAAGAACGCCACCGGGATCGCGACGAGACCGAGCGCGACGAACACGATCCACATGCCGAGCGTCGGCGCCAGCTGCATGATCGCGAAGGCCGGCAGCATGAGCACCAGCGTCGAACCCGTCGCGATGAAGTACGCCCTGCGGCGTCCCACCCGGTCGGACCAGCGGCCGATCGTCGGCAGGAGCAGCGACATGATCACCAGCACCGGCACCGTGGCGATCGCGGCGTTGAGGCTGGAGACGTTCAGCTCCTCCTCGAGGTAGGTCGGCATGTAGCTGGTCAGCGCGTAGCCCGCGGTCCCCTCGGCCGCCACGATGGCGATTCCGATGAGAACCTGCTTCCAGTACACCCGGATCAGGCTGGCCGGATTGTGTCGATACTGAAGATCGAGCGGGTCACTGGGGTGATAGCTCTCCTGAACGCTCCGGGTGTCCTCGAAGCCGGGAGGTTCGGGGATGCCCATGCGGAAGATGATCGCGACCGAGCCGAGTGGGATGGCCAGCAGGAAGGGAATACGCCAGCCCCAGTGGAGCATGGCGTCATCGATGCCCAAGAGGTATTCGGTGATGAAGGTGGTCAGCGCCACGATGCTGGCGCCCGCGGCGAAGCCGAGGTAGGAGCCGACATTCAGCTTCGAGGCCCAGTAGCCGCGGTCCGTGTCGGCTGAGTACTCGCTGACGTAGGTGGTCGCACCGGCGAATTCGCCGCCCGTGGAGAACCCTTGCAGCATCTTGAGGATGTAGAGGGGAACGATGACCCAGAAGCCGCCGACCTGCGCCGCCGAAGGCAGCATTCCGATGAGCGCGGTGGTGGTGGCCATCAGCCCCATCGTGAAGTAGAGCACCTTCTGACGGCCGATGCGGTCGCCGAGGGGGCCGAGGATCAGCCCGCCGAAGGGACGGACGAGGAACGAGACGGCGAAGCCGAGCAGGGTGACGGTGAGACCGAGCTCCTTGGGCATGCCCTCCGTGAAGACCTTCGCCATCGTGACGGCCAAGTAGCCGTAGATGCCGAAGTCGTACCACTCCATGAAGTTGCCGACGAACGCGCCCCGGAGTGCGAGCTTCATCTTCGACGGCGCGACGACGATGACGTCGTCCACCTCGAGTCTGCGGGTGGGGGGCCGGGTGTCGGGCGGGGTCAGCGATGCGGACATGAGTCGTTGTTCTCCGATTCTGTTCAGGCTTGTGGTGCGGGAAACAGGAAGGCCGAGGCGCCCACGCGCCCCGGCCTCTGGTCAGATCAGCCCCTCCGAGAGCTGATTCGGCGTGCCGAACCGGTGACCAGTGATGGACACCGCCTGCTCGTGCAGGTGGGGCAGCATCTCGACGCGGCCGGCCGAGACGACCTCGCCGCCATAGACGGCGACGTCGGGTTTGCCGTTCGTCGCCTCGTAGACCGCGGCGACCAGGGCGTCGCGGGACGCCCCGGCAACGAGGCGGACGCGGGCGCTCGCGTGCGGGCCGTCCTTGGCTGCGAGGGCCGCGACGCGGTCCCGCCAGGCGGCCTCGTCTTCGAAGGACACCGGCACGCCGAGGGCGCCGAGCGCGTCCACCACCGGCCTCGGCAGGGCGAGCGGGGTGCTGACGACGGGCTTCGCGTCGGCGGCGAGGCCCGCCGCGATCGCACGCACGACGTGATGCACGGGCGCATCCACGGCGACGCGGATGACCACCTCGACCGGCAGGTAGCGCAGCACGTTGCGTTCGACGCCCAGTTCGGAGGCGTCCCGGGCGATCCCGAACTCCTCCGCCCACGCTTGCGCATCGCTGCCGAGCGCCGCACGCAGCCAGGCCAGATCCTCGCCGTCCACGCCTGCCTGCTGAGCGGCGGCGAGCAGGCGTGCGGCGTCCGGACGCGGGGCGCGCATCTCTGCGGTGCAGGGTGCGTCGATCCAGTCACCGAGGCCGTGGAGGTAGTGGGGACCGCCGGCCTTGGTCCCCGCTCCGATGGCGGACTTCTTCCAGCCACCGAACGGCTGCCGGCGCACGATGGCGCCCGTGATGCCGCGGTTCACGTAGAGGTTGCCGGCCTCGATGCGGTTCAGCCAGCGCGCGAGATCGTCGCGGTCGAGCGAGTGCAGGCCACTGGTGAGGCCGTAGTCGATGTCGTTGACCAGGTCGATCGCCTCGTCGAGGGTCTTGGCGGTCATGATGCCGAGGATCGGACCGAAGTACTCGGTGAGGTGGCACTCGGAGCCGCGCCGCACGCCGTCGCGGACGCCGGGGCTCCACAGCTTGTTCTCGCCTCGCTTGTCGAGGGCCAGCGGGCTGTCGCTCTCAAGAGGCCCGGGCTCCACGAGCCATCGCTCGCCCTCGCCGAGCGTCGTGAGGCCGCGCAGCAGCTTGCCCGACGGGGCGGTGATGATCGTTCCGACCTGCGTCTCGACGTGTTCGGGGGTGCCGACCTTGAGCGAGCGGACCGCATCGAGGAGCTGTCCGCGGAAGCGCTTGGACGTGGCGACCGATCCGACCAGAACCACCAGCGACGCGGCCGAGCACTTCTGGCCGGCGTGCCCGAAGGCGGACAGTGCGACATCCTTCGCGGCCAGGTCGAGGTCGGCGTTCGGGGTGACGATGATGGCGTTCTTGCCGCTGGTCTCGGCGAGGATCGGCAGGTCGCGACGCAGCTCGCGGAAGCTGACCGCCGTCTCATAGGCACCCGTGAGGATGAGCCGGTCGACGCGAGGGTCGGCGACGAGCTTCGAGGCGAGCCCGCGATCGGCGAACTGCACGAATTGCAGCACGTCGCGGGGGACGCCGGCCTCCCACAGCGCCTCGACCATGACGGCCGCGGAGCGGGCTGAGTTCGAGGCGGGCTTGACGATGACGGACGCCCCGGCGGCCAAGCCGGCCAGCACACCGCCGGCGGGGATCGCGACGGGGAAATTCCACGGCGGGATCACGGCGACGAGTCTCTTCGGTTGGTAGGTCGCGCCGTCGACCTGGGTGAGCAGCTGGCCGAGCATCGCGTAGTAGTTCGCGAAGTCGATCGCCTCGGAGACCTCGGGATCACCCTGATCGAGGGTCTTGCCGCACTCGGAGCCCATCACCTCGAGGAGCTCGGCACGGTGCGCCTCCAGCCGCTCGCCGGCCCGGTAGAGGATGCGGGCGCGTTCGTCGGCGCCGAGCGCCTTCCACGATTCGGACGCCGCCACACCGCGTGCGATCGTCTCCTCGAGCAGCGTTTCGTCCTCGATGCGCGACGCCTCGACTCGTGCGTCGCCGAGCGTCGAGGCGACCATGCGGTTCGCGATCCCGCGGCCCCAGGCCCGGTTCCCGGGCAGGTCGGGATCGCTGTCGGGCGTGTTGTGGAAGAGGCCGTGGCGTCCGGCCTCGACGCGGGCCTCCACGCGTGCGTCGGCGCCGGCTTCGTCAGGGAAGCGTCGATCCTGGTCCCGATTCGGACGCGGCACCGCGTAGGACTCGACCGAACCGTCCCCGGTGATGGCCGTCAGGTCGGCCAGCGAGTCGAGGAAACGGTTCTTCTCGCGCTCGAACAGCGCGGCGTTGTCGTTCAGCTCGAACACGGCCGACATGAAGTTCTCGGGACTCGCACCCTCCTCGAGACGGCGGAT
This sequence comes from Propionibacteriaceae bacterium, assembly GCA_032229785.1. GTDB lineage: Bacteria > Actinomycetota > Actinomycetes > Propionibacteriales > Propionibacteriaceae > Propioniciclava. Next base: position 38,482 of record JAVTWJ010000059.1, on the reverse strand, counting down.
CAGGTAGGCGATCGCGACGTCGAACTCCTGCGGATGAACGACGGGCACGTAGAGCAGCAGCGAACCGACCTCCCGTCTCACCGCCTCGGCCTGGCCGGTCGCCATGCCCAGGAGCATCTCGAACTCGATGCCGTCCTGGGCGCCGCGGGCCTTGGCCAGGGACCAGGCGAGTGCCACATCGAAGAGGTTGTGGCCGGCGACGCCGATCCGGACGTTCTTCACGCGCTCGGGATCGAGGGCGTAGTCGATGACGGCCTTGTAGCTGGTGTCGGAGTCCTGCTTGGAGCCCCACGTGGCCACCGGCCAGCCGTGAATCGCGGCGTCCACCTGCTCCATCGGCAGGTTGGCGCCCTTGACGACGCGCACCTTGATCGGGGCACCGCCGTCCGCTACCCGCCGCGCCGCCCACTGCTGGAGTCCGATCATGGCGCCGAGCGCGTCGGGCAGGTAGGCCTGCAGCACGATGCCGGCGCTCAGATCCTCGAAGCCGGGGCGCTCGAGGATGCGCGTGAAGACCGCGATGGTGAGATCGAGGTCCTTGTACTCCTCCATGTCGAGGTTGATGAACTTCTTCGGGCTCGCCGCGTTGGCGAGCTCGAACAGCGGCGTCAGCTGCGCTTCGATGTGGTCGACGGCCTCGTCGAACGCCCAGTGGTTGTGCGGCGCGACCGTGGCGGAGACCTTGATCGAGACATAGTCGACGTCCGCTCGGGCCAGCAGCGCGCGGGTGCCGGCGAGCCGGCGCTCAGCCTCGTGTTCGCCGAGGATCGCCTCGCCCAGCAGGTTGAGGTTGAGTCGGACTCCCTCGGACGCGATCTTCTTGATCGCGGTCCCGAGCTTCGCATCGCTGGCGTCGATGATGAGGTGGCTCACCATCTGGCGCAGCACTTTGCGGGCGATCGGCACGACGACTCCGGGCAACGGCTTCGCGACGGCGCCGCCGACACCGATCGCGGCGCGCATGCCCGCGGGCAGGAACTTCGGGGTGAGCGGGACCAGCTCATTGAGCTTCTTCGCCGCGGCGCCGAGATCTTCCGGACGCACCACGCCATCGACGAAGCCCACGGTGAAATCGAGCCCGTGGGGGTCACGCAGGACGCCGGCGAGCAACTCGGCGGCGGTGGCGACCGGGTAGTCGGCCGATTCGGTCAGCCAACGCTGCACGAGAGCGATGGCATCGGGCGCGAGATCCTGAGGACGAACGACGCTCACGGTGTGTCCTTTCGAACGATGGTGTAACGGTGATCGAACAGCTGAGTAACGACCCCGCAGGCATGCCGAAACCACCTGACTTCGGGTCTTGGGTGGGGGTACGAACAGTTGCCCTGCGCGAGCAGCGGGTTCCGTGATCAGTGTGCGCGACGGCAGGCGATGAAGTAAAGCGACTGTTTCTACTCAATAATGTGAAGCGAACCTGAATCGGGTGAGGACGAGGGCTCGAGTTCGAGCCACCGGAACGCCGAGGACAGCCGGGAACGGGGCCTGAATGTTGGAAATGAAGCGGCTCAGACTGCTGTGGGAACTGCGCGCCCGAGGCACGGTGGCGGCGGTCGCCGAGGCGCTCAGCTACAGCCCGTCGGCGGTGTCGCAGCAGCTCAGCATCCTGGAACGCGAGGCCGGCGTCCCCCTGCTCAGACGATCCGGACGCACGCTCGAACTGACACCGGCGGGCGAGGCGCTCGTCGTCGAGACCGGGCTGCTGCTCGCCGGGCTCGAGCGCGCCGAGGCCGCCCTGCACCGCGTCCGGGACGAGGTCACCGGTACCGTGCGGGTGGCGGCCTTCCAGACCGCCCTCCTGTCCATCATCCCCCTGGCGCTCCGCCGTCTTCGCGAGCATCACCCCGGCCTGCGCGTCGAGGTAGTGCAGTTCGAACCCGGCGCCGGACTACGGGAGACATGGGCGCGCGGCTTCGACCTCGTCATCGCTGAGCAATACCCGGGCCATGCCGCCGCGCATTTTCCGGGCCTGGATCGTCAGCCACTGGTCGGCGACCCGATCCGACTCGGGCTCCCGCCTTTCGGTTCGGATTCCGCGTTCGACGGCGTCTCCTCCCTCACCGACGCCTCGGCGCTGCCGTGGGTGATGGAGCAACAGGGCGCCGCCAGCCGGCACTGGGCCGAGCAGGTCTGCCGCAGCGCGGGATTCGAGCCCGACGTCCGCTACGAGACCGCCGACCTGCAGGTGCACGTGCGCCTGATCGAGTCCGGCAACGCGGTCGCGCTGCTGCCGGGTCTGGTGCACGTCGGCGTGGCGACCCGGATGCGACTGCTCGATCTTCCGGACGCCCCACGCCGGACCGTGTTCACCGCGGCCCGGGCGTCCGCCGGCTCGCACCCCGCCCTCGCCGCGGTACGGCAGGAGCTGGGCGATGCCGCCGCCGCACTCGGCTCGGGCTGGAGCCCCTGATCTCGCCTGGTCGCCGGCGCCCCCGGGAGGATTCGAACCTCCGACCGTCGGATTAGAAGGCCGCTGCTCTATCCCCTGAGCTACGGGGGCCTGGACATGATCATAGGGGCCGATCATCGGCCCCGGCTCGTTCGATGTCCTGCGTCAGTCGTGCGTCAGTCGCCGACGGCGTCCCGACCGCGCTTCACGATCAGCGGATCGGGTTCGTAAACCACCGAGTCATCGCGACCCTCGTAGTCGAACTGGTTCAAGAAGGCCCGCATCGCGTTCAGGCGTGCCCGCTTCTTGTCGTTCGACCGGATCGTGATCCACGGCGCATGGTCGGTGTCGGTGCGCTCGAACATGGCCTCCTTGGCCGCGGTGTAGTCCTCCCAGCGGTCGAGCGACTCCAAGTCCATCGGGGACAGCTTCCAGCGCCGAACCGGATCGATCTGGCGGATGGCGAACCGCGTCCGCTGCTCGCGCTGGGTCACCGAGAACCAGAACTTGGTCAGGTGGATGCCGGCGTCGATGATCATCCGCTCGAAGTCGGGGGCCTGCGTCATGAAGATCTCGTACTGATCGTCGCTGCAGAACCCCATGACGCGCTCGACGCCGGCCCGGTTGTACCAGGAGCGGTCGAACATCACGATCTCGCCGAACGTCGGGAAGTGCTTGATGTAGCGCTGGAAATACCACTGGCCCTGCTCGGTGGTCGTCGGCTTCGTCAGCGCGACCACGCGCGCCGCACGCGGGTTGAGGTGCTCGGTGAACCGCTTGATCGTGCCACCCTTGCCCGCGGCGTCCCGGCCTTCGAACAGGATGAGGTGGCGAATGTCGTGGTCTTGGCTCCAGTACTGGAGCTTCAGCAACTCGACTTGCAGGAGGTACTTCTCGGCCTCGTAGGCGTCCCGCGTCTTCAGCTCCTCGTAGGGGTAGTCCTCGCGCCACGTCTCGACGGCGCGACCGCCCGGATCGATGAGCGTCGGATCGGGGCCTTCGGAGTCCCCCACCGAGTATCCCTGCATCACCAGGCTGTCGATGAACTGACGCAGGTTCTCCCGCTGCGCGGGCGCCTCTTCCAGGATCTCCTGGAAATTGCTTTGGTCCATGACGCTCCTGAGGACGACGGTGACGGCTGGTGTCGATGACAGCCTAGTGAGTTTGCCACCGTAAGGTGGGGATGTGAACGACCGACTCGTGTGGATCGACTGTGAGATGACCGGCCTCGACCTCGTCGGCGACGCCCTCATCGAGGTGGCGGCGCTGGTGACCGACGGCAACCTGAACGTGCTGGGTGAGGGCGTCGACGTCATCATCGCTCCCCCCGCCGACGCGCTGGCGTTCATGGGCGACTACGTCCGCACCATGCACACCAGCTCAGGCCTGCTCGAGGAGCTGGCGTCCGGCACGACGATGGCGGACGCCGAGGCGCAGGTCCTCGCCTACATCCGGGAGTGGGTTCCGGAGGAACGCAAGGCGCCTCTGGCCGGCAACACGGTCGGCACCGACCGCGCGTTCCTGGCCCGCGACATGCCCACGCTCGAGGGACACCTGCACTACCGCAACGTCGACGTCAGCACGATCAAGGAGCTCTCCCGGCGCTGGTTCCCGCGCGCCTACTTCAACTCCCCGGCCAAGTCAGGCAACCACCGGGCGCTCGCCGACATCCAGGAGTCCATCGAGGAGTTGCGCTACTACCGCGACGCCGTGTTCGTCCCCCCTCCGGGTCCTCAGCCCGCCGACCTTCGCGCCGTCGCGCGCCGCCATCAGGGCGCGCTGACCGGCCATCGTCACCCCAAGGCTCCCGCGCCGACCCCGGACGCCGCCGCAGGCTGAGCGACGGGACGCCGGCTGCGGCGTCGCGGACGGCACTGCGTGTCGCCCTTCGATACGGACGCCTCCCGTCCCGGATTTCCCAGGCGGGACCGGGACGGGCTATGATGGTCGCCGCTGCTGACGCGGCGCGTGGTGGGTATAGCTCAGCTGGTAGAGCACCTGGTTGTGGTCCAGGAAGTCGCGGGTTCGAGTCCCGTTACTCACCCTGATGTGGCGAGGTTCAAACCCTCGACCAGAGACGCCGCTCTGGTCCCGGTTTGAACCTCGCCCTTTGTTTTCGCCTCGGCGGCCCAGTTCAAGGCGTTGGCGTGCACTTGGGGATCGCATAGCGTCCCGAACGGACGCTCGAACGTGACGCGGGGCTCGTCGTGGTCATCAATGTAGATCGCGGTGAAGAACGCCTGGTTGCACAGTCGCCGGTTCGCGTCGTCGCTACGGCGGTAGATGCTGGCGACGTGCGCAAGCAGATCGAGGGAGTCTTCGAGGTTGGCGCGCGCGGCCGCGTACTCGTCGTGGTGGGCGGCGATCCGGTTGTTGATCGTCTCCAGCTCGGCGCTGATCCTGTCTTGTTCGATCTTCAGAAGGTCCAGCGGCACTGCCCCGGCGTAGTGGGCTTGGAGCAGTTTCGTCCGCTCCTCGTTGAGCCGGTCCCGGTCGGCGGCGAGACTGGCCAGCTCCTCGGTCTCTGACGCCATGAGCTGGTCGAACTCGGCGTGCATCATGCCGGCGACGTTCTGCCGGGTCTCACCGGAGACCTGGATGGTCTCGTAGTAGGACTCGATCAGACGCTCCACGTCTTCGATGAGGATGGCTTGCCTGGTCCAGTCGCCCTTGTTGCCGTGCCTGCCCGAGCACACGAAGTACGGGTAGACCTTACCGTGGCGGTTGCGCGTGTTGCAGCTGATGAGCCGTTCCCCGCACGGGACAGTCCGTCAGCAGGCCCAGATGCGATCGTCTACGGGAACAGGCTGCATCACTTCCGCAAGGCGTGTCTGAAACGAGCCGCCTGCGGTCCGGCCGTGTCGATCGCTCACGAATTGATGCCACCTGGACGGGTGACGGGCAGCACCCACTTGCCAGACCGGAAGGGACGGCCGTCCCTGCAACTCCGCTGACAACCAGCGCAGCTGATCGGCGAGATGGAGGCGGCTGGGGCCGCTGACCGGGATGCTCCCGAAGCCGACGAGGACACCGTCCGCGTGAACGAGTGCTTCGATCATCCGGGATCGAGCCTTCAACCACCCGCCTACATCTCGGCCGAGCGTGAGGATGTCGCGGGAGGTGGAGCTCGGGTAGGCGAAGATGTTCGTGATCTCGACGCGGTCGAAGCGAAGCACATCGGCTGCAATTTCGATCTGACGCTCCGTTCGTGTCGCCGTCCGATCCGACGGGTTCGCGAGGACCGCCATCAGCGTCCGCTCCATGGCGCGAGAGGGGTCGTGAAGCACGCTCAGGCGGTGTCCGTCATCTTCTGGACGACCAGCACTGTTTCTCGGATCATCGTCTCGCCAGCTGCGTTGCGGTTCGCCATTCTCTTGCGGGTGGGCAGCAGTCGCTCAATTCGGGTCACGTAGGTGTGGCCGGCAGCTTCTAGAATCTCCCGCGTGAACTGAACCAGTGGGACGTCGGCACCGCTGACGCGTCGCTCACCAAGGGTCAAGAACGAGAATCCTCCGGTTCGCAGGCGTGTGGACGCGTCACGCAACGCCGCCCGGTAGTCGTCAACGAAAGTCACCACCTTCTGGGTCTTTTCGCTCAGCTCGGCGCGTCCCGCCAACCACGTCTGCAAGCTGGGCACTTCATCGGCCAGGTGCGCCGGAAGGGGACGTGGAGCGTAGCGGCGGCCACCGAGGCTGACGGTATCCAGGCGGCCGGGGATCTCGATCAGCGATGGGTCGAAGTCGCCGACGAGGTCGATCGGGTCGATCCATTGGAGGGGCAGGTAGGAGTACTGCCCATACGGAACCGTGGTGTGGTTGTCCCCATACGGCGGGGAGGTCATGAGCGCGTCCGCGAGAGCGGTGCCGACGGGGAAGGGGTCGTTGACGCTCGCGCGGATCAGCGTGGGAGACCCTAGCGGGCCAGTCACCAATGCCTCGTGGGTTCGGATTCGTTCGACGTTCGCGGTCAGCACCGCCTCGAACTGTGCGAGTGGGTCGGGGGCGCGGTTGGCAAGATCTTCGGCGCTGTAGAGGTGGAGCTTGAACGTGGAGGGCCGAGAGTTCGACACGAACCGGACCGTCTCGGCCAGACAAACCCACAGAAAGCGTCGGACCTGCTGGTCCTGCTCTCGTTGGATGCCGACGCGTAGGCGTGTGAGGCCTAGCGACACGTCCTCCGTGAACCACTTGTCGCGGAACTTGAACTCGAAGGATCGCGTCCGACGTGACGCGCGCGCCCACTTCGTCACCCGAGTGCCGCTCGCCTCCGCCACCTCGCTCGCGGGGGGTGCTGCCTTCACGGCGCTCAGCAGGACAGCCATCGGATTGATGTCCGTACCGACGAAGTCCAAACCAAGGTAGAGCGACTCCAAGAGGACCGTGCCGGAGCCCATGAAGGGGTCGTACACGGTCTTCACACTCGGGTCGCTGGCGCGCAGGTCTTCGAGCAGCGCACGCTGCAACTCCGGCACCATCATCGCCGGGTACTGGAAGTAGCCATGGCCCCCACTCCGACCGAATACGCCGGCGAAGTCCCAGAAAGTAGGGTCGTTCGCGGAGCGCGCAGCGATCCTCTGAGCGAGGGTCGCCGGCGGTGTGGCGGTCGTGACTGTCACAGGCGTCGCCTCCAGTCCTGACGGGTCATCTCAGCCTGATTCTAGCCCACCGTCCGACATCATCTGGTTTGTGCCGCACTCCTCCTGTGCCGTCAACGACGATATACGTCCAACACAGAGTGCGGCGAGCGTGTCCGGCAACGGGAGGGAGCGTCCCGAGTCGTCACCCCTGATCCTGCGCGCCGCGCTCAGAATGAGTCAGACGCTAGGATGAGTGATCATGGGAGTTGCGCGCGAGGACACCGGCGAAGAGCAGGTGTTCGCGCTGTCAGTCCACCCGTCCGTGGTGTTCAAGCTCGGTGAGGATCTCATCACCGACGACGTCCAGGCGCTCACCGAGCTAATGAAGAACGCGTACGACGCGGACTCCACCAGCGTCAGCGTCCGCATCGACACCCGCGTCTGGACGGAACTACGAAGCGGCGAAACCCTGGAACCCACCGTCGCCAGCAAACTTCTTGGCGAGCGGGCACAACTCAGCGCCCGGATAGAGCGCCTTGAAGAGCTCCTGCGCGAGGACAGTCCGCCCACCGATCCCGACAAGCTGCTAGAAGAGATCCTGATCCTCCAGAGTCGCCTCGCGGCGGTTAAGGAACCTGTTCTCGGGATCATCGAGGTGTCCGACCGCGGCACGGGCATGACGATGGAGGACATCCGACGGGGCTGGCTGACCGTGTCCGCCAGCCCCAAACGTCAGATGAAGGCGGAAGGGAAGGTCACCGCCACCCACCTTCGTACCCCGCTTGGCGACAAGGGCCTCGGCCGGTTAGGCGCTCAGCGATTGGGTCGAGTGCTCGATCTGCACACGCGCACCGCCAACAACACCGGCAGTCTTCGCACGACCCTATTCTGGGACGACTTCACAGATGTTGACGCGTTGTCGGACGTGCCCATCCGGGTCCGCCGCGTCGAGGAATCGGGCGCGGCGGGCACGCGGATTGCGATCCGTGGATTGCGTCACCCCGACCATTGGGACGAGTCTCGTCCGCTCTTCCAACGCAACATTGCGGACATGATCTCGCCGTATGGTGATGACCGCGGGTTCCGGATCACGATGCGGGTCAATGGGACTTCCGTGAACCTGCGGGAAATTACAGACCAGGCGCTCGCGATCTCTCCAGTCAGTTACGAGCTGGCGTTCCACGACGGCACCCTGACGGTCACCGGAAAGATGCGGGCCGAGTATCTGAAGCCGGATCGTAATCCTGAGGGCGCGGCAGACTGGAACGAGTTCATCGCGCCCGACAACGGGGCAGCCTTCCTCTCCTGGTTTCGGGAGAACCGCAAGCCGAAGTCGGAGCGACTGCAGCTAAGTGACGGCGATGACCAGTATCTGTGCGGCTTCGAGTCGTCGACACGGCTGGACGACATCCCCAAAGTCGAACTGAAGCCTGACGGGACACCCGACGATCCCGGCCCCTTCGAGGGTCGCGTCGACATGATCGCGAGGCGCACTGCAAAAGAGCTGTTTGAAGGTGGCAACGACTACGAGAAGTGGGTCAACGCGGTCGTAGGTGTTCGGTTGTACCGGGACCGGTTCGGCATCCGGATGCGTGACGACTGGCTCCGTCTCGGAACCCAATGGACGACCGGCAGCTCCTATTACACGCTGCGGCCCGACAACGTGGTGGGTTACATCAGCATCACGGCGGAGCACAATGCGGCGCTTGAGGAGACCAGCAATCGGGAAGAGTTTCTTGACCTCCCCGCCTTCCGCAACTTCCAGCGCATCCTCGCCGAATGGCAGACGCTCACTGAACTCTTCCAGACTGCCGTTCGCCGCGGCTACAACGACTACGTAAAGGAGCTAAAGCAAGACCGCAACGGAATCTCTCCACGTTCGTCGTCGAAGGAGTTGGCACGCGACATCGCCTCCCAGTTCGACAAGGCGCAGGAGGTCAAACTCCGCGCGACCTCAACTGGGGACTCGATCCGGCAGGCCCGAGCGGCAATCGAGTCTTTCGAGTCCCACCGAGACGCGCTTGAAAGCTCCCTTTTGGTGACCCCCGAACTCATCGCCGCGAACACCCGTCTGACCAGCGAACTCGAACGTGCGATCAACGCTCTGGGATCTCAGCTTGATCTGGTGCAGCGCGCGTCAGCGGAGATCGCGGATCGCCGGGAGGTCGTGGAGCTGCTCCTTCAGCGCCTGGTCGATGCTGAGCAACAGGTTCAAGAGGTGTGGGAGGTTGTTTCCCTCGGGATGACGGCGGAAGCCGTGTCGCACGAGGTCCTGAACGTCACCGACCGGCTCCGGGAACGCAGCCGGCAGATCGCGAGGTACAACGACGCGGAGGTCCGCAACTCGCGTTTCGGGGAGTACGTGGAGCAGGTCAAGGCCGCCGTCCAATCCATGCACAAGCAGGTGTCGCACCTCGACTCCTCCATGCGGTACGTGCGCGACCAGCGTGAACAGGTCAATGTCGGGGAGGCAGCCCAGCAGTCGGCTGAGTACTTCAACGCCCGCTGGCACGCCAAACAGATGGCGATGACCGCCACCATCGACGAGTCTCTCACCGTCAGGATAAGTCGGGGCAAGCTTGCGCAGGTCATCGACAACCTGGTCCTGAACAGTGAGTTCTGGGTGCTCGAAGCGTTGAGGCGCGGGTGGATTGAACACGGCGAGGTTCGACTGACCGTCAACCGCCACGGGTTCACCGTGGAAGACAACGGACCGGGCATCGACCCGTCCGTAGAGGAGCTGCTATTCGACCCGTTCGTGACGCGCAAGCCATCACGTCGCGGCCGCGGGCTGGGACTGTTCGTCGTCCGCCAGCTTCTCGAGTCTGAGGGATTCGCCGTCTCCCTGGACCCCACCCGTAACTCACGCGGTAATCGATACAGGTTCCGTGTCGACCTTCGCAGTTAGGAGTGCAGCTGTGACGATCCAAGCACCTGATATCCGGATCAAGGAGGCGATCACTGCGCTGCTCGACCAGCTCAACATCACCCGCATCGTGGTCGTGGACGATGACCTCGACGAGGCTGGCGACCAGGACAGTCTTATCCAAGTGAAAACGCACTTTACCCTGATGCGCCCGCAACTCTCAGCACTCGCGGAAGCGCACGGAGTAGACGAACTCATTGAGGACGTCCGGGATCCGTCAGACTTCGGCGAAGAGATTCGCGATGACATCGATCTGCTGTGGAGCCTTCTGCCCGCTGAGGACAAACTCACGCTCGCGGCGTTGATCCCTGATTCGGGCGATAAGACCAGCAACCTCGCGGCCCTGGATGCGATCAAGCCCTTTCTCCCGGCACGGATCAGTTATGCGCCAATGTCCGTCAGTGAGTGGAAAGCGACCTGCGAGGAAATACTCGCGGAGGGGCATCCCCATACCCTCGTCTTCTTCGACCGTCAGCTTTCGGAACCTCTCGGAGGGAAGCACGGTGGCGACCTCCTGGTTCAGCAGCTCCACTCGAAAGACCGGAAGGGCGTGTACTGCGGCCTTCTCACCCAAGACGCCGTAGACCTCGCAGGAGAGACCCGAGTCTCAGAAGAGCTGCGGAGCCTCGTCGACGTTGCCGTTCCTGTGATCGGCAAGTACCGGATCCGCACCCCCGAGACATTTGTGCAAGGTCTCCAGTTCTTTCTCCACATCACCGAGCTCGCGCGGGTGAAAAAACACACAGACAGCGCCCTCACCGCCGCGTTCGAAAGCACCAAAGCTTTCCTGAACGGCATCGGGTACTACGTGATCCTTGCGTCAGCGGCCAGCGCGCATGACGAAGGGGTGTTTGAGGGTGACGGCCTGCTTCGACTTGCGCGCGCACATTTCCGTCGGGGTACGGAACGGCACCTTGCAACCGATCCGCCAGCCAAGGAGCTTCAGCTCCTCCGGAAGGCGACGAATGCGGTCATCTCCGAGGTGCTCCCCTCTTCCCCTGACGCTCGTCTCCTGGAGTGGCGGGACCGTTTCGACTCCGACGAAGACTTGAAGAACAGCAAGAGTCCTACCGAAGTCGGTGACATCTACGAGCTCACGGGCCGGGACGGCACAAAGACTCATGTCATCCTCCTCGCACAATCCTGTGATCTCGTTGTCCGGAAGGATGGAGAACGGTCCAACGCCCCGGCCGCCTTCACGCTCGCGCTACTGGAGGAAACGACCTCACCAACCGAGACGCCAAGCAGCCGGTTGCTGCCGGTTGGCCGTTTACACCACGAAAGCGAGCACTCCGTGGTGGTCAACCTCGCGAAACGGGTCTACCTGCCGCCTCAGGTTCTTGACGCATGTGTCATTTCCAACGACGGATCGGCTCGCTTTCCCTTGTCGATGTCGCACCCCCAAGCCCTCACGGCCGGCTGGGTGAAGCGTCCCGCGAAACTGCGTACCTGGGCGAAAGGCAGGGTGGCGCAGGCGAGAGAGGATATCGACCTGCTCCCTGCCGCGAAGGACTTCCCGGACCGCGACAAGGTCGCCCAGCGTCTGTACGAGGCAGCGTTCGGGCCGAACTTCGTCGACGGGCTGATCTCGCTGACCGTCAACTCGACGGGGGCGGTGGTCATCGGTGTCCGGCGAATCAGCCGGCTGGTGGAGCCGCACGCGAAGGCGCTCCTGGTCCAGTTTTCGCAGTACCAGTCCCGGCCTGATGTTCCCGCCCACATCATGCGTCACGGCAAGCGCGGTGAGTAGGGGGCACGCTCGTCGGTGCAGCTGGCAGGAACCGACTTCCCGCTGGCACTCGTGATCTCACGCACCGATCGCGGATGCCTCTACCAGCGCGCGCCGCACAGCCTTACGGTCTACTCCCATGCTCTGCGCGATCGCTCGCATCGAGACACCACCGAGATGGAGCCTCACCGCTTCAGCGACTTCCTCGACTCCCAGGCCGGGCTGCCTTCGAGTGACGCCCCGTCGGGTCAGATGCGCCGACACGGTGGCACGGTGCACTCCGTACTGCTCGGCCAACTGGACCACCGTCGCACCTGTCAGGTAGTCGCCGACAAGTCGATCGATCTCGGAGGCCGTGAGAAAGGTTTGAAGATTCTCAATCCTCCTGACAACAGCACCACGAGAGTCCTGGATCGGGGCGGTCTCAGCGCGCTGCGACACACGGTACACGGCCCCGCTTCCAGCGGGTGACAAGGGTGTTCAGCCGTGGGGCAAGGTTGGTGAACGTACTACGCAGGGACCCTGATGTGGCGAGGTTCAAACCCTCGACCAGAGACGCCGCTCTGGTCCCGGTTTGAACCTCGCCCTTTATTTTCGCCTCAGCGGCCCAGTTCAGGGCGTTGGCCTGGACCTGCGGATCGCAGAGCGTCCCGAACGGGCGCTCGAACGTGGCTCGGGGTTCGTCTCGGCCGCGATATCGGCAGCGGACGCTTCAGCCATGCCGCGCGCACGCGCGCCCAGTCGTCGTTCGACAGGTGCGCCGGGTCTACAGTCATGCTGCTCACGCCCCCAGCGCACCCCGTCGTGACCATTTACGGATCGCTAAATGTCCACGTGGCTCGACAGTCAACAGAGACACAATCGTGCCGAACCTGCCCTACGGCGGTCGCTCAGGTCCCCTCAAAGCGGTTCATTCAGGCTCACCGATTGCACTGGCTTCGACCAGAGCTTTCCGTACGGCCCTTCCGCCCCACGCCCCTGCTCTGCGCGGATCGCTTGCATTGAGACACCGCCGAGGTGGCGCTTCACCGCCTCAGCAGCTTCCTCGATCCCCAGGCCGGGCTGCCTTCGCAGTGACGCCCCGTCTAGTCAGATGCGCCAACTCCGTGGCACGGTGCACCCCGCAGCGCTCGGCCAGCTCTCCGCCCACGAGACGATCGTCGCTGAGCAAGACCGGTGGGGTTCCATCGCGCAGCTCGCCGCCGCGTACGAGACCAATCGACCAATGGGAACTTCGGCTCTATTCCTTGCCGCGGCGTCCCAGTTCAAGGCGTTGGCCTGCACCTCGGGGGTCGCACAGTTGTGTCGTATGGCCGCTGGTAGGTGACGCGTGGCTCGCCGTCGTCCTCAACCAGGCGATGGGGTCGACGTTCGGCGGTGACGGTGGGCAGGCTGACGGTGAGGAAGGTCTGCATCAGGCTGGATGCGGCGGTGGCGAGCAGCACGGTGAGAACGCACAGCCTCCTGCGGGTGCTACCCCAACCGTCCGCCGTACTCATGACCGGTCGATGATGGTGACGGTGCCGCCGGTTCCGTCCACGAGCAGGGTCGCACCCTCGGGCAGGCTGGTGGCGTGCCCGACGCCGAGTACGGCGGGAATGCCGTACTCGCGGGCGACGATGGCGGCATGGGACAGCGGCCCACCGGTGTCCGCGACCACGGCGGCGGCGAGGGCGAACAGCGGCGTCCACGTCGGATCGGTGTACGGACACACCAGGATGTCACCGGGCTGGAGCCGATGGAACTCCTCCGGCGAGCGGATCACGCGAGCGGTTCCGGTCGCGCGGCCTGCGCTCGCGGGTAGTCCGCGCAGCGCTCTCTGGTCGTCGTCGGCCTGGCCGCGGTCCCACCAGATCGCCTCGGCCGCGCCACGCTTGCGCTTGCGCCGCGCAACGATCGACTGGAGCTGCTGATGGTCGCGGAGGGCTTGTTCGACCTCGTGGACGTACAGGACACGAACGTCGCTGGGGTCGTCGAGTTGGTGCCGGTCTGCGAGGCGGCGGGCGATCTCGTCCATGGCAGCCCGGGCGAGGCAGAAGAACTCCTCGATCAGGTACACCGTCGCCTCGCGTCCGACGTGGCGGGCACGCAGCCGAACGGTGTTGGAACGCCACCGCATGCGCAGGGGACGAGGCAACCGCTGCTCGATCTCCAGGGCGGGAGAGGTGGCGTTGGCGTGTTCGAGCGGCGCACCCCGCAATGTCGCGGCCAGGAGGGCGTAGAAGACTTCCGCGTCCTCCCGCCAGGAACGGTTGGAGAACGGCAGGTACAGCCGCGCGGTCCGAGCACCATGCGCCGCAAGGAACGCCTCCACATGGGTCTGGAACTCCCGCCCGGACGCACTGGCCGCAAGCACCTGACCGACGCCGCCTTGCGGGGCCGACGCGATCACGTCGGCGACGCCGCTGGCGTGGGCCGTCGCGGCGAGTCCGGTGATCCCGGCCGTGATCTCGGCGGACGTGTAGGCCAAGCCCGTATAGAGGTCTTCGGGTGTCCAGGCGTCGCTCGGTCCGGCGAGTCCGATCAGCCAGGACGCCAGCGCGCGGTTGACCATCATCGGGGCGAGGTAGTTGAGGAAGCGGTCGGCGGTGATGGCGGTGGCCTGTCCGACCGCCTCGTGCACGAGCCCGAGCGCCGCATCGTCGCCGGCCGAACCCAGCTCTCGGACCTCGCCTGCGAGCCGGTCGAGATGTCTGCGCAAGGCGGCTTCCTCGTCGGGCCAGGTCGAGGGATCGTGGCGCATTCCCTTGACGAACAGTGCCGGCAGCCGCCAGAGAATCGCTGCGGTAGGGCGGGGCTTGGTGATCGCAATGCGGATGATCCCGTCATCGTCACCGTGCACCAGCGATGTGGCGGGGACTGCCCGGAGCCCCGCTACGCCCATCAAGTCCTGGATCACGCCCTGCACCTGATGCACGGCGAACAGATCGAGCGGAAACGGTGCCGGGAAGTGCTCGATCAGATCGTCGCGCAGCGTATGTTCGAGGCGTCCGCGAACGGAAGCGTGTCCCTCGACGGTCGAGGTGCTGGTGGTGATCGGGCGCGCCTGGAGCAGATACAGGTCCGGTCCGGCGAAGGCCCACTCGATGTCCTGACCCGTCCCGTAGTGCGTTTCAACCCGTTCACCGAGGTCGATCAGTTGCATGAGCTCGGCATCGGTGACGCTCGGCCTGGCACGGTCGGCCTCCGGCACCTCGGTGGTGATCGTTCCACCAGCGAGGGTCTGGTCGATCCGGGTCTGCTTCGAGCCGATCTCCCTGGCCACGACCCCCGCCGGATCGCGCGAGAGCGTGAACGTGTCCGGAGTCACCAGAGCCGCGACCACAGGTTCACCCAGCCCGTAGGAGGAACTGGCCAGCATCGTCGCATCGTCCCCGGTCACGGGATCGCGGGTGAACAGCACCCCGGCGGCATCGGCGGACACCATCTCCTGCACCACCACCGCCAGCGCGAGGCCCTCGTCCGAAACACCCTGCTGGCGGCGGTAGTCCACCGCTCGGTCGGTCCACAGCGACGACCAGCACCGACGCACCGCATCCAGTACCGCCTCGACACCGACGACACCGAGGTAGGTGTCCTGTTGACCGGCGAAGCTCGCCTCCGCCAAGTCCTCGGCGGTGGCCGACGACCGCACGGCCACAGGCGGTTCACCCAACCGCAGATAAGCCTCTTCGACCGCTGAGCGCACCGACTCCGGCAGAGGCAGCGACAGAACCCGCTCTCTCGCCGCTGCCGCATCGCCACGTGCGGCGTCCGCTGCCAGGCAGACCGTCAGACCGGTGGTGGCCTCCCGATAGGCGTCGGCACTCAGGCAGAACCCTGGCGGCACAGGCAGGCCCGCACGCGCGCACTCACCAAGGTTCGCGCCCTTGCCTCCCACCCGCGCAGTGTCGGCCGCCGTGATCTCCTCAAACCAGACGATCACTCGACCTCACCCCATTCCTCTATGATCATAGAGGTCTATCGTACTCTATGATCGTAGAGACTTGAAAGTGGCGGCCAGCAGAGGAGGCGCCGTGAGTGATCGTCGTGTCCAGATCGCGGAGGCAGGTATCCGCATCCTCGCCACGCGTGGGGCCCATGCGCTGACCCATCTGAGCATCGACCGCGACCTCGGGTTCGCTCAGGGGTCGACCTCGTACTACGCCCGTACCCGCCGCGACCTCATCACCCTGGTAGTCGGCCGTCTGGCCGACCACACCAACGACGACCTGGCAGCCCAGCCCATTCCCGACGAACTGACGCCAGAGATGGTCGCGGCAACGATCGTCGCCGGTCTCGACACCACCTTGCAGCGCGCCGACGATCATCGAGCGAGGCTTCTTCTGCTCCTGGAATGCCGGAGCGATCCCGAACTTCACGCCGCCCTTGCCACGCGTCCGGCAATACGCGACTCCGCCATCGCCCTGGCCGGAAAAGCTCTCGACCGGCTCGGCGTGAACGACTCCACATCGCACGCGGGCGACCTCGTAGCGCTCGTGGACTCCCTGCTGATGCAACGAGTCATCCGCACGGCACCAATCAACGAGACGGCAGTCCTCACGGCCTATCTCAAAGGTCTCCGACCCAGCGGCGGATGAACGGCCCACCGGGTAGGAACCAGAGCGTGTCATCATCCCCGAGCCCCTGGTCAGTGAGCATCCGACGGCTCCGTTTCACCGGTCAGGTGCCGGTCGATGGTGGGCCCGAGTCGGTAGATGAGGGCAAAGTTGGCAGCGATGAGCACTGTGGAGGCCTCCGCCCAGACGGCCACCATCACGGGCGCCGAAGATCGGCTGGTGAGCTCGATGATCGCGTAGACGCACCAGGGCAGCGTGGCGATCGAGGTGATCACCGAGGGTGTGCGCATTCGCAGCGTGATCGCCTCAGCGATGTGCCCGATCAGGTGCAGAGCGTAGGGAACCAGAAATCCTGCGAAGAGCGCCGGCTGGTTGGCGAGGACCGCGACGAACGCGAACGCAGTGACGAGAAGGTACTCCTCGAAGATCATGGCAGCGATGGTCGCAGTGCTGGTGTTGCGCCAACTCCAGAACACTTGCTGTCTGGCTCGCGGTTCGTCGCGATGCCGACGAAGCCAGGGGCGGATGAAGATGATCTCCTCGAACTCGTGCACCAAGAACAAGGTGACGCTGAGCCACACGATGATGTCGAGACTCATCGACGTCCTCCGGGCCTGGCTGTGCGTGCCGACGACGGGAGCGATACGCTACGAAGCGTAGTCTTGCTCTGGCGGTGGAGGGAGTCGGAATGCCCGAGAAGGTCAGCCAGAGCGGTGCGCGGCGCGCTCGCACCGACGCACGCTTGGCCGAAGCGGTGACCGGCCTCCTCGATGAGCAGGGATATTCGGGCCTGACGATCGAAGGAGTCTCGACGCAGTCTGGGGTGGCGAAGACGACGATCTACCGGCGATGGGCGACCAAGGCTGAGATGGTCTTCGCACTGGCGATCCATCGCCCCGAAACCCTGCCTCCCATCGATGCAGGCTCGCTCACGGGCGATGTGGCCGTGCTGGCCGAACGGGCCGTGAAACTGATCGCCGAACAGCCTGGCCGCGATGTCCTGCCGGGCCTGCTGGCCGACATGGCCGGGGACCCCCAACTCACCGACCGCCTGCGCCAGAGCTTCATCGCCGCCGCACGCGACGACATCACCACGATGCTCGACCGGGCGCGCGAGCGCGGTGACCTGGCGATCCACGCAGATGCAGCCGACATCCATGCCGCCCTGCTGGGCATCCCGTACGCCCATGTTCACCTGCTCGCCAACACCGACATCCGGGCGTTGACCAGTTCTCTCACGGAGCAACTGCTGAGGCTCCTGGGCGCACCGCCGGCTGACTGACCTCCGGGCGATCGTTCTGCTCTGGTCTCGGTGCGCGACTCTCATACTTGAATGCTACGCTACGTTGCGTAGTGTTTCTAGTGGAGGTGGTCCGCGTGAATGAGATGTGGGCAGTGCAGTACGGCCGCTACGGTGGCCCAGAGGTCCTAACGGTTGGGCGGGTGCCGATGCCGAAGGCAAGCGCCTCACAGGTGCTGGTGGAGGTAGCGGCATTCAGCGTGAACCAGGCCGATCTGGCGGCGCGGGCAGGGAAGATGAAAGGCTTGATGCCGTCCGAAGACGCCGCTGCTCTTCCGCTGGTCGGGCTCACCGCCATCCAGGCACTTCGGGCGTTGCGTGTCGAGGCCGGCAAGCGGGTGCTGATCGTCGGCGGCAACGGCGGTGTCGGATCGACCGCTATCCAGGTTGCCCGAGCACTCGGCGCCACGGTCGACGCAGTGTCCGGGCACCACCACGAAACCGCCCAGCGGGCTGGAGCCGCACACATCTACAACTATCACGACGGCGGGACCGCGCAGATCAGCGCCAGCTATGACGCGATCCTCGAGGCTGCTTGTGTCGAGCTGTTCGCGTACCGCGGACTTCTGAACCGCCGCGGTCGGATCGCGCCTCTATCACCGGCGGCGATGCCCGCGATCCTGGCATCAGCCTTCACTCCAGGCCCGATGATCCGCATGGTCTCCGCCAAGCCTGACGCGGGCGACCTCGCCTGGCTGGCCGCACAGGTCAACGAAGGAACCATCACCCCCATCATCGATACCGGCTATCCACTGGGCCGAGTAGGCGACGCGCACCAGGCCGCAGAAGAGCACTCCGCGGCAGGCAAACGCGTCATCAGTGTCAGGGCGCAATGAACAGGCGCTCGATCCCGGTGCCCGCGATCTTGCGCTACACCCGGGCTACCGCCGAGGAAATCGCCACGCCCAGTCCCGCCGATGAACTCATGCCCAAGGACTGCGACCGGTGGGTGCGCTGCATCACAATCAGCGCCCCGCATCAAGTGGTGTATCGCTGGTTGTGCCAGCTCACCGTGGCCCCGTACAGCTTCGATACCATCGACTTCCCCGGCAGGCGCAGTCCCCGCACCCTCACCCCAGGTGCGGAGGCTTTGGAGATCGGGCAGCCCTTCCTCATCTTCGCCGTCACCAGTTTCAGTCCCGACGCTCACATCGCCGGCCTGTCCCGCCCCGAGTTCACCCGCACCTACGGGCACATCGCGGTCTCCTACTCCGCCATGCCGCTCGACGCCCGGACCACCCGGCTACGCGCAAACGCCTGCATCGCCCATACGGCCAGAGGACGAGGACTGCGCCGCCTCGCGCTGGCAGCAGGCGACAAGCTCATGGCCGGACGCCAACTCCGCGTCCTCAAGACATACGCCGAATCCTCACAAGGGCTCACTCCAGGGAACTAATGAGTGTGGCGAGCCAAGACATGGCCGGAGGGAGAGCCACCCAACTGCCCAAGTGCGAGCGTCACGCAGCTTGGGTACTCACTTGTCGGTACTCGATGGAGGGCGATCCCCATGTAACAGCGGGGCTCCTGGTCCGCGTGGTCGCGTCTGTGCCATCCGACCTACAACGTCAAGAGGCTCTTGATAGCACTATGGGCATGAAGTCGCACGACTCCGTTTCCGAGCGCGGCGACCTGGGGCGCCCCCCGATCGTGCGCCGCTTCATGCGGAACATTGGCCGCGGGCTGTGCCCGCTGGCTCGGAGATCAGACGGCATCGGCGGTCACTGAGACGCCGCGCTCGGCAAAGACTTTCTTCGCGACGAACGTCGCGTTCAATGCGCGAGGGAATCCCGCGTAGACCGAGGCGTGCAGGAACGCTTCAACAATTTCATCCGGCGTGAGCCCGACGTTCAGCGAAGCGTTGATATGCACGTCGAGTTGGGCTTCGCACCCGCCGAGCGCGGCGAGTACTCCGAGAGTGATGAGCTGCCGCTGACGCGGTTCGAGCTCGGGACGGGCGTAGATTTCTCCGAAGCCGTAGGCCACGACCTGATGCCCGAGTTCTGGTGCGATGTCCGCAAGGGAGGCGATCACGTTGCGACCGGCCTCGCCATCGATTGCGTCAAGCACCTGCTTGCCAGCCTCGAAACGCTGTGCCCTGGTCGCTTCATTGATCATCATGTGCGGGAGTCCTTTCGTCGCGGTGCGCGATCAGTTCTTGGTATGTGACGATCTTCTGTTGTAGTGCCTGCTGGTTGTCTTGCAGGTTGCTGATGCGTTCGTCGATGGACTGCGAGTGCTCGGCTAACAGGTCGAGCCGCGCTTCGAGCGTTGCGACTCCGAGCGCGCGAAGGCGCGCGTACTCGCGCATCCCGGCGATGTTCATCCCGGTCTGTCGCAGGCGTAGCAGGAACCGCACCCATTCGATGTCGCTGGCACGGTAGCGGCGCTGGTTCCCGCTGGTGCGTTGGATGGGCTGGATCAGCCGGGCACGCTCGTAGTAACGCAGCATGTGCCCGCTCACGCCGACGAACTGCGCCATCTGCGCGACGGAGAGCCCATCACCCGCGGCGGGGGCGGGTCGTTCAGTGGTCATACGAACACTCTAAAACTTCGAGTGCGCTCTAAGTCCAGTCGCGGAACTCAGTCCTTGCGAGGTACTGCGTTCGCGGCCTCGTGCGGGGCTCATGTCGGCAACTGTAGCGAAGTCCGCATCGACCCAGCCGACTTGATGAGCGATCACGGCGATCGGCAAGTCTGTTGTGCGCAAGAGATCGGCGATCTGCTCGACGCGCAGCATAGTCAGGCAAGCGATAGGCGTCCTTCCGTAAGCCTCAACGAACATCCTGCCAACCTGAGACTGACATCAAGCACAGTTTGCCAACCCTCGACAGTGACCGCCATCAGACCGGATGCGTTGTTGACCGCAGCATTGTTTACCAGAGTGGTCAGCCCGCCATACGTCTGTGTGGCGAGCTCAATCGCAGCCGCCCAAGCCTCGCGCACCGCCGGTGACGAGTGCCGTCTTCCCCTGCAATCTTCCCAGCATCCCCGGTCCTGCCTTTCCGGACTCCTGCGCGATCACGCTTGCTCACTGGGGCGGATGACGATTTCGTTGACTGCGATATGCCGAGGGTTGGTGACGATGTAGTTCACAGCCTCCGCAATATCGCCAGGCTGAAGGTACTCAATCTGACCGAACATCTCAGTGAAGCCCTCGGCGGAGCCCTCACGGTGGTCGAACAGTTCGGTGTCCACACGTCCGGGTTCGATGACCGAGACTCGCAAGTGGCGCCGCGCAAACTCTTGGCGCAGCGACTCGGTCAGCGCGGTCACACCGAACTTGGTGGCGTTGTAGCCCGCGGTAGTCGCCGCGGCGAAACGGCCGGCGACCGACGAGATGTTCACGAGGTCTGCAACTCGACGAGGACTGTCCTGGGCAGCGGCGAGCAGGTGCGGGAGCGCGAGCTTCGTTACGCACAGCAGACCGCGCAGGTTCACGTCGACCATTCGATCCCAGTCCTGCAGCGTCAAGTCCTCGGTCGGTCCGTTGAGCATGAGACCTGCCGCGTTCACGACAGTGTCTAGGCGACCCAGTACGGCGACCGTACGAGCAATCGCAGCCTCGACAGCAGCGGGGTCGGTGAGGTCGGTTGCGATCGGCAGCACCGTGCCCCCTGCTTCGCTGATCTCTCCCGCGACCGCTTCCAGCCGGTCAGCGCGACGCGCGATGATCGCCACCGAGGCGCCGGCTGAGGCCAGGCGAAGGGCGGTGCTTCGCCCGATGCCGCTAGATGCGCCGGTGATCAGTGCGACTGTGCCGGTCAGGTCCTCTGCCATGGGTTCCTCCACAGGGTTAGGTTTGTCTACCCGTCCATCACACCAGCGGGATCGCGCATACGGAACCAGTTGATGCGCACCCCTGCAGCCAGTACTCGCAGTGCCTACTAAGGCGCCCGTCCGACGCGGTGCAAGGAGGATAATGGCGGCATGGCTTCCCCCAACGCGCTCGGCGAGTTCCTTCGCTCCCGCCGCGCGCGGCTCGACCCTGCGATAGTCGGCTTGCCGCCGTCTCCCGTCCCCCGGCGTGGCCATGGTCTGCGGCGGGAGGAAGTGGCCGCGCTCGCTGGCGTCAGCGTCGACTACTACGCGCGTCTCGAACAGGGGCGCGTCGGTAACGTTTCCGACCAGGTCCTCACCGCTATTGAGGATGCCCTGCGGCTCGACCCACTTGAGCGCGACCATCTTCGCGGCCTCGTTGGAACCACACCAGCCAAGCCCCGTCCTCGGACGCCAGCCAAGGCCAATGTCCGCGCGAGCTTGAAGGCTTTCATAGACGCCATCGATCCTGTCCCTGCGATGCTTCAGGGTCCGAGAATGGAGATCCTCGCCTGGAATCGTGCTGCGACGATCCTGCTGGCTGACTTCGACGCGATGCGTAAGGAAGACCGAAACGTTGCCCGCTGGCTATTCCTCGACCCGACCACCCGAACCCGCTACCCGGATTGGGAGCAGATCGCAGCGCCAACCGTCGCTGCCTTGCGCGCTTTCCAAAACCCACGCGCCCCCGATGAGGCGCTCGAGCGACTTATTGGTGAACTCTCAGTGGCCTCGCAGGACTTCGCCCGGTACTGGGCCGACTATCGGCTTTTTCAGCACGCCCATGGCACTAAACGTATCTTCCATCCCTCCGTCGGGATTATGACCCTGAACTACGAGACGCTCAACATTGTCGACTCCGATGGCCAATTCCTCTCCACTTACACCGCCGATGTCGGCTCGCCCTCCGACGAGAAGCTCCGAATCCTGCTCAGCTGGAGTGACAACGTCCCAGTCGCGACCGAACGAGCCCACCAAGTGCAATCTGAGGGAGATTAGTGTCGTCGCGTGGACTTCAAAGCCAACGGCTACAGAAATCAGGCCGCGACCACCCCCTCTGGCCCCAGACAACCCTCACACCACAAACCTGACGCACACCCGGAGGCTTATTCAGAACTCCTCAGTTGAGCCTGGAAACCGCGTGCTGACTAGGTGGTTCGCTGGAGACGGCGATAGTTTTGAATAAGCCTCCCGGTCTCATGTAGCCGAATCAGAAGGGCATGCAGCCCCTCCGGGACCGCCGGCAGCGCCTGACCCCTGACTCCACACCGAAAGGGGCTGCTCGGCCGGCTGAGCGCCGCCGTCGCCACGGTGATCGCTCGCCGACAGGGCCTTTCTCAGGCCTCCTTCAACCCGGGTGTCCGTGAACGGATCTCCGCGTAGGCGGCCAGCGCTTCCGCGCGAGTGACCGCCAGATCGACGATCGGCTCGGGGTAGTCCGGGGTGCCCCATTCGGCGACGTGAGCGCGCACGTAGACCGCGTCGGCATCGAATTTCTTCGCCTGAAGCTCCGGGTTGAACACGCGGAAGTAGGGGGCGGCGTCCGCACCTGAGCCTGCGACCCACTGCCAGTTGAAGGGGTTGCTTGCGGCGTCGGCGTCCACGAGGGTGTCCCAGAACCACTGCTCCCCAAGGCGCCAGTCGATCAGCAGGTTCTTGGTAAGGAACGATGCCGTCACCATGCGGACCCGATTGTGCATCCACCCCGTCCGCCAGAGTTCGCGCATTCCGGCGTCCACGAGCCTGAACCCCGTGCGTCCAGACTGCCAGGCCGCCAGCATCGCCGGGTGAAGCTCCGGCCAGGGGAAGCGGTCGAAGCCGCCTCGCCAATTACGGGTGGCCAGGTCCGGACAGTGATAGAGCGTGTGCCAGGCGAACTCGCGCCACCCAAGCTCGGCGAGAAAGCGGGCGATCCCCTTTTCACGGCCGGCGACGCCCCGGGCCCGCTGTGCCGCATGCCACGCCTGGTGGGGGCTGACCTCACCCCACCGCAAGTGCGGCGACAGCCGCGACGTGCTGGGGCTCGACGGCGTGTCGCGCGACGCATCGTAGTCGTCGATGGCGGCGGCGAGGAAGCTGTCGAGCGCGCACTGTGCGGACGCCTCGCCCGGAACCCACGCGTCGCGAAGACCTCCCGCCCAGTCGGGCCGGGACGGCAGCAGCGCCAAGTCCGTCAATGCGAGGCATTCGACAGCGGACGCGTCCGCCGGGCAGCCGACCGTCTCCGGGGCGGGCAACGGGTGTCGGGGCTCGGGCCCCGACGTGCAGGCGCGCCAGAACGGAGTGAACACCGAGTACGGGTCCCCCGTCTTCGAGCTGATCGTCCACGGTTCGAACAGCAGCGACGCCGCGTGGCTCTCCACCTCGATCCCCCGCGCGCGAAGGGCCGCCTTGAGTTCGGTGTCGACGGCACGCTCGGGTCCGCCGTAGCGGCGATTCCAATGCACCACCGCCGCGCCCGTGGCGTCCACCACGGCGGGCAGCTCCGCGTCCGCGGAGCCTTCGCGCAGGATCACCGGGACGCCGATGTCGTCGAGCGACGCCGCCAGCGCCTCCAGGCTGTGGTGCAACCACCAACGCGCCGCGCCACCCAAGGGTCGGAAGCCGGGCGAGGTCTCATCGAGGACGAACAGCGCGACCACCGGACGTCCGCTGTCAACGGCCGCCCGCAGGGCTGGATTGTCCGAGACACGGAGGTCGTCGCGAAACCAGACCAGGGCCACCTCGGACGCGTCGCGCATGGCCTCATTATGGGTCTCAGCGATCCGAGCAGGCGTTGCGGACGCCATTCACCCCGATCGGCACCGCAGAGGCCGTCGGTGCGCCGCTTACGCCAACTCCAGCCGATACCCGCGCTTGATGACCGTGCCGACGACGTCGCGGCGACCGATGGCCTCCCGCAGCCGTCCGATCGCCACCTCGGCCGCGTGCGCCGTCTCGGCATCGGGAAGCACCGCGATGACCTCGTCACGGGTGACCACCGCCCCACGCTGGGTGGCCAACAGTCGCAGCACCTCGAGTCCGCTCGGCGAAAGGGGCAGCAGGCGACCGTCGAGCAGCGCGACGCGTGAGCGGATGACCAGCTTGCCCGCGACCGTCGTCAGGGCTTGGGCGTCCACCAGCTCGTAGTGGGCGACGATGGCCCGCACGAGCGATCCCAGTCGGGCTCGTTCCGGCACCAGAGGCCGCACCCCACGATCCTCGAGCGGACGCGCCGTCACCGGCCCGACGGCGGCCGCCACCAGTGCGCCGCTCCCAAACCTCCCGAGGACCGTCTCCCGCAGCCCTTGCTGCTCGACGGCGTCGAGCCAGGCCTCGGCTCCCGGAGCCGAGGTGAACACGATGGCGTCGATGTCGCCGTTCGCGGCCGCCTCGACCGACTGCTCCAGAGCGACCGCGTCCGGCGGAGGCCCCCATCGGTAGACGACGATACTCAGCACGCTCGCCCCCGCCGCGGTGAACAAAGTGTCGAGGTCGTCAGCGCCGGCGCCGTGGTGCTGGATGGCGATGCTCAGCCCCTCGACGCCCTCCCCCAGCAGCACCTCGGCGATCTCCGCAGAGGTCTCGGACTCGG
This sequence comes from Propionibacteriaceae bacterium, assembly GCA_032229785.1. Taxonomy (GTDB): domain Bacteria; phylum Actinomycetota; class Actinomycetes; order Propionibacteriales; family Propionibacteriaceae; genus Propioniciclava. The sequence continues at coordinate 13,616 of JAVTWJ010000059.1, read as the reverse complement.
CGACCCAGTCGGCTGTCAACCCGACCGCATGGATCGCGCCACGCGCCTTGGGCCCGCGAGCGACGAGACGCGCGGCACCAAGCACCGTCAGCAGCCGCTCGGCGAGACCGTGCGCATCCGCCGCCTCGATCCAGGACCGGAAGCCGATCCCGGTGGTCACGACCACCACGTCGGGGGGGTTCTCGATCAGCCGTGCGGTCGAGGCGAGCAGCAACTCGTCGTCGGCGTGCGGGACGATGGTGAGCGCCGGCGCATGTCGCACGACCGCGCCCCGCCGCTCCAAGGCGGCGGCGAGCTCATGCTTGCGACGGTCCGCCGTGATCAACACGGTGCACCCGGCCATCACCTGACCGAGGCCCCGGGAGCCCGCTTGGTCTGGGGGGCTCATGCGACGGCCGCCTCCGAGGTGGCGGTTTCGACCAGCACGTGGACGACTCCGTCGACCACCTCCACCGGCCAGGTCTCCAGATCGGGCGCCAGGCCTGACCGCGGGCTGTAGCCCACGGCGTCCAGGCAGCCACCCGTGGCGAGGTCGAACACCTGCTTGTACATGGGCGCCGCCACCGTGTCGACGCCGCCCCGGGTGCCGACGATCCCGCGCGACATGATGTTCGCGCCCGAATACGGGTCGAGTTGCTGCACGGCCCGCACCGCGCCGTGCCGGAGGCGGATGAGTGCGATCTGCACACCCCCCACGAGTGCCGCCGAACCTCTTTCGGGCGAAAGATCCGACAGGCGGCACACCGCGTGCCACCTACCCGGCCCGAGCGAGGTGACGTGCTCGGGCGCAGCGCCCTTGGACAGCGTGGTCATCGACGAACCTCCAGTTTGCCAGCGGCGATCAGGACAGGGCCATTGTGCATCCGCCCGGCGGACCGTTCCCCCAGCATGGTCCGCTCGTCCTCGGTCGCGGGCCGAATCTGGCCGCGCTCGGTGACGTAGGCGAGATCCGGATCGGCTACCTCGGGGGCATTGACGAACGAACGGAACCGGCTGAGCTTGACCGGATCCTCCAGCACGGCGCGCCATTCGTCGGTGTAGTTGTCGACGTGGCGGGCCATCGCCGCGTCGAGATCGGCGGCGATCCCGAGCGAATCGGACAACACCACCTCCTTGATCGCGTCGATGCCCCCGGCGTAGTCCTCCATCCAGGCGGCGGTCCGCTGCAGCCGGTCCGCGGTGCGGACGTAGTACATCAGGAACCGGTCGATCGCCTGCACCAGCGCGGCGTCATCGAGATCCTCCGCGAAGAGCTGGGCATGACGCGGGTTGAACCCGCCGTTGCCGGCGACGTAGAGGTTCCACCCCTTCTCCGTGGCGATGATGCCGATGTCCTTGCCGCGTGCCTCCGCACACTCTCGGGCACAGCCGGAGACACCGAACTTGATCTTGTGGGGCGACCGCAGCCCGCGGTAGCGCAACTCGAGCTCGATCGCCATTCCCACCGCGTCCTGGACGCCGTAGCGGCACCAGGTCGACCCGACGCACGATTTCACGGTGCGGAGCGACTTGCCGTAGGCCTGACCCGATTCGAAACCGTGCTCGACCAGTCGGCTCCAGATCTGCGGAAGCTGCTCGATGCGAGCGCCGAACATGTCGATCCGCTGGCCGCCGGTGATCTTGGTGTACAGGCCGTAATCCTTCGCCACCTGCCCGATCACCAGCAGCTGATCGGGCGTGATCTCACCGCCCGGGATGCGGGGCACCACCGAGTAGGTACCGTCCTTCTGGATGTTGGCGAGGACGTGATCGTTGGTGTCCTGGAGGGTGGCTTGTTCGCCGTCGAGGATGTGGCCGTTGCCGAGCGACGCCAGGATCGAGGCGATCACGGGCTTGCAGATGTCGCACCCTCGTCCAGGATCATGCACGGCGCACTCGGCGTCCGGGACGGCGCCCGCGCGGCGTCCGAAGCGCTGGATGATCTCGCTGAAGGTCGTCAGCTCCGCCACGCGGACCACGTCGAAGAGCTGGGCCCGCGACAACTCGAAGTGCTCGCAGAGCGCGTTGGAGACCTGGATGCCGGCGCGCTCGAGCTCGGTCGTGGTGATCTTCTTCACCAGTGGCAGGCAGGAGCCACAGGCCGTCCCGGCCCGGGTACAGGCCTTCACGCTGCTGAGGTCGGTGCAGCCGTCCTGGGTGACCGCGGCACGAATCCGGCCGGCGGTGACGTTGTTGCATGAACAGACCGTCGCCTCGTCGGGCAGGTCGAACCCCACCGGGGCCGAACCGCCCTCGGGGAGCAGGAACAGACCGGGATCGCCGGGCAGTTCGCTTCCCAGCATGGGACGCAGCGACGCGAACGGGCCGGCGTCGCCCACGAACACGCCGCCGAGCAGCGTGCGCGCGTCATCCGAGACGACGAGTTTCTTGTAGACCCCCGCCACCGGGTGCGCGTAGACGACCTCCAGCGAGCCGGGGGTTGCGGCGAAGGCGTCGCCGAAGCTGGCGACATCGACCCCCTGCAGCTTGAGCTTGGTCGCCGTGTCGGCGCCGGGGTAGGTCGCGGCCCCGCCGAGGAGCTGGTCGGCCACGACCTCGGCCATCGCATAGCCTGGCGCCACGAGCCCGACGCACCGGCCACCGTCCATCGCGGCGACCTCACCGATCGCCCATACGTGCGCGTCGACGGTGCGGCAGGTCACGTCCACCGTCGCCCCACCATGCTCGCCGAGCGGCAGACCGGCGGCACGGGCCAGCTCGTCGCGGGGCCGGATACCCGTCGCGATCACGACGACGTCGCAGTCCATCCGCCCGTCGTCGCGCAGTTCCAGCCATCCGACCTGGCCGGTGGAGCGGGACCGCTGGATCCGTGTGGTCCTGGCCTGGCACTTGATGGCCATGCCCATGTCCTCGAGGATCCGCTTCAGCGCCTCGCCGCCACCCAGGTCGATCTGAGCGTTCATCAGGTGCGTTCCCGACTGCAGGATGGTGGCCTGCGCGCCGAGGGCGCGCAGCGCGCCGGCCGCCTCGATGCCGAGCAGTCCACCGCCGATGACAGCGCCGCGCACGGGACGCGACCAGCCGCCGGTCACGGGTGCTTCGGCCTGCTTCTGCTCGACCCAGCCGCGCAGCGCGGCGACGTCGTGGAGGGTGCGATAGACGAAGACGCCCGGCAGGTCCGTTCCCGGGATTGGGGGTACGGCCGCGGACGATCCCGTGGCGAGGACCAGTTCGTCGTACGCGTGGGCGTGACCGAGATCGTCGGTGACCGTGCGGGCCTCGCGGTCGATCGAGACGATCGCGCGGTTCCGGCGCAGGGTGACGAGCGGATCATCCCAGAGGGCGGGGTCACCGAGGGCGAGTTCCTTGACGTCTCGCACCGAGAAGTAGCTGGTGAGCGCCACCCGGTCATACGGCTGCGAGGTTTCCTCGCCGAAGACGGTGATCTTCCAGATCCCCTGGGTATCGCGGGCGCGGAGCTTCTCGACCAGGCGATGGGCAGCCATGCCCGCGCCGACGATGATCAGGTGGCGGGGCATGTCAGATCCCCTCGAGCAGCTGATGACGGCTCGGGGCAGGGCTTGCCGGTAGGAGGGGCACCTGGGCGCGCTCGCGTCGGCCGTAGAGCAGGTAGACCGGAAGCACCGTGAAGACGAGGCCACCCGCGAGGTTGCCGAGCACGGTCGGGATCTCGTTCCAGAACAGGTAGTCGGCGATCGTGAACTGCCCACCGAGCAGCAGGCCCGAGGGGAACAGGAACATGTTGACGATCGAGTGCTCGAATCCCATGAAGAAGAAGAGCATGATCGGCAGCCACATCACGGCCATCTTGCCGATCACGTCTTTGGCGATCATCGCGCCGGCGACGCCGGTGGACACCATCCAGTTGCACAGCATGGCGCGGACGAACAAGGTCAGCATGCCTGCGGCGCCGTGCTGGGCGTAGCCGACGGTGCGCCCCTCGCCGATATGACCGATCTTCTGACCGACCTCATTCGGCGGCAGGTCGAACCCGTAGGTGAAGATGATGGCCATCGCGACGGCGACGACCAGCGCTCCGGCGAAGTTGCCCAGGAACACCAGCCACCAGTTGCGCAGCAGCCCCCGCAGGGGGATGCCGCGGGCGCGGTCCAGCCAGGCCAGCGGGCCGAGCACGAGGACTCCGGTCAGCAGGTCGTAGCCGAGCAGGTAGAGCAGGACGAACCCGACCGGGAAGAGCAGGGCTCCCAGCAGCGCGGACCCGGTGACCACGGTGACGGTCACGGCGAAGGCGGCGGCCAGCGAGAGCAGCGCGCCGCCCATCGTGGCCCGCACCAGGGTGTCGAGCGTGCTCATTCGTATCTTGGCCTCGCCGGCGTCGGCCAAGGCAACCGCGAGATCGGCTGGCTTCACGTAGGTCATGCGGTCTCCACGTCTTCAGGGGACTCACCCGGGTGCGCCGGGCGAGGCGTCGTTGAAGAATCTATGGACGCTGGATTTCGTCGTTGTTCACGGCGATGGCTTCAGCCGTAACGTTTCGCGCTCACCGCCGGCACCTCGGCTGTGAGGCCAAACGCCTGCCTCAGCGCAGCACAGGGACGGCGTCCGGGCGTGAGGTTCTCTTTACACGGGCGGCACGACGCCGAAGCCGAGGCGAAACCCGGGTCGCCGACGATGATGCGGTGAGCCGAACCGAACCGAACCATGCCGCCCCCACCCCCACCGGTCCGACGACCGTGCGTTCGGCGTGCTCGTACTGCGGAGTGGGGTGCGGCATGGTGCTGCAGGTCGAGACCGATCCGCACACCGGGGCGCGACGCGTGGCGAAGGTGTCGGGGGACAAGCAGCATCCGACCAACCGGGGCCGGCTGTGCACCAAGGGCGCGACGAGCGCCGACATGGCCTCCGCACCCGGCCGTCTGGAGCAGGCGATGGTGCGCCCGGCTCGCGGCGCGGCGCCCGAACCCAGACCGACCCGGGCGACGATGACCGAACTCGGACGCCGATTGCGCGCGATCGTGGACGCCGACGGTCCGGACGCCGTCGCGCTCTACGTGTCGGGGCAGATGTCGCTGGAGGCCCAGTACCTGGCGAACAAGCTGGCCAAGGGTTTCATCGGCACCAGCCTGATCGAATCGAACTCGAGGCTCTGCATGGCCAGCGCGGGCGCCGGCTACAAGCTGTCGCTGGGCGCCGACGGTCCGCCGGGCTCCTACGCCGACTTCGACCACGCCGACCTCTTCTTCGTGATCGGCGCCAATATGGCCGACTGCCACCCGATCCTCTATCTGCGGATGATGGACCGGGTCAAGGCGGGGGCGAAACTGATCGTGGTGGACCCGCGCCGCACCACCACCGCCGCCGCCGCCGACCTGTTCCTGCAGGTGAAGCCGGGCACCGACCTGGCGCTGCTCAACGGGCTGCTGCATCTGCTGGTGGCCAACGGGCACATCGACGAGGCCTTCATCGGCGAGTACACCCAGGGTTGGGACCAGCTGCCCGGTTTCCTGGACGACTATCCGCCGGCCGCGGTCGCCGGCCTGACCGGTCTCGACGAGGCCGATCTGCATCGCGCCGCCCGGCTCATCGGCGAGGCGGACGAGTGGATGTCGTGCTGGACGATGGGCCTCAACCAGAGCACCCACGGCACCTGGAACACCAACGCCCTGGTCAACCTGCACCTGGCCACCGGCGCCATCTGCCGTCCCGGCAGCGGCCCGTTCTCGCTCACCGGCCAGCCCAATGCGATGGGCGGACGGGAGATGGGCTACATGGGCCCGGGCCTGCCTGGGCAGCGCAGCACGCTGGACGCCGCCGACCGCGCCTTCACCGAACAGGCGTGGGGGGTGCCGTCGGGCACCCTGCGCACCGAGGCCGGCAGCGGCACCGTCGACCTGTTCCGCCACATGCAGACCGGCGCCGTCAAAGCATGCTGGGTCATCTGCACCAACCCTGCTGCGTCGGTGCCCAACCGGGCCAACGTGATCGCCGGGCTGGAGGCCTGCGAGCTGGTCATCGCCCAGGACGTGTTCGTCGAGACCGAGACCAACGCCTACGCCGACGTGCTGCTTCCTGCTGCGTTGTGGGCTGAGTCCACCTACGTGATGGTGAACTCCGAACGCAACCTCACGCTGCTCCAGCAGGCCGCCGACCCGATCGGCGAGGCCATGCCGGACTGGCAGATCATCGCCGAGGTCGCCTGCGCCATGGGCTATGCCGAGGCTTTCGCCTACTCCTCCTCAGAGGAGGTGTTCGAGGAGATCAAGCAGTTCTGGAACCCGAAGACCGGCTACGACTTGCGCGGGGCCAGCTACGACCGGCTGGCCCGCACGCCCGTGCAGTGGCCCGCGCCCCCCGAGACCGAGGTCGGTGTGCCTCTCGCCGACGACGACGGCCGAAACCCGATCCGCTACCTCAACGACGGCGTCAGCCAACAGCTCCTGGAGCGGGCGGACGGCGTCCGCCCCCGGCTCGCCTTTCCGACGCCGAGCGGGCGTGCCGTGTTCTTCGCCCGACCGCACGTCGACCCGGCAGAGCTGGCCGACGAGGACTACCCGTACGTGCTGAACACCGGTCGGCTCCAGCACCAGTGGCACACACTCACCAAGACCGGCAAGGTGGCCAAGCTGAACAAGCTGAACCCGGGGCCGTTCGTCGAACTGCACCCGGAGGACGCGGCGGGCCTGGACGTCCACGACGGAGATTCGGTGGAGGTGGCGTCGCGCCGCGGCAGGGCCGTGCTGCCGGCGGTCGTCACCGACCGGGTCCAGGTCGGCAATCTGTTCGCACCCTTCCACTGGAACGACGTGTTCGGCGAGAACCTGGCGATCAACGCGGTCACCAGCGACGCGGTCGACCCGATCTCGTTCCAACCGGAGTTCAAGGTGACCGCGGTCACCTTGACCAAGGTCGCCGCCGCGCCACTGCCTGCACCCTCACCCGCGTCCGCACCCGTACCCCTGGCGACGAGCGTGGCGACTGCCCCTGGCGGACGCGGCGGATCGGTCATCGCCGCGCTCGGGCTGAACCCGGTCGAACCGCCCCGCCTCGGCCCGGAGCAGAGTCACTACCTCCAGGGTCTGCTGTGGGCGTTGGACGCCCGCCCCGACGACGAGCCGGTGCTGGTGCCGGCCTCGGCGCCGTTCGACCCGGCGACCAGGGCCTGGCTCAGCGGCATGATCGCCGGCCACTACGGGCGGGCGACGGCGGATGCGACCGCCACGGCGCTCGCGACCGGCGCGGGCGCAGCCGACGCGGGTCCTGCCGTCCTGATGCTGTGGGCGTCCCAGACCGGGAACGCCGAGGACCACGCCACCGACTACGCCGAGCGGTTGCGCTCGGCCGGGTTCGCCGTCGAGCTGACCGGTATGGACGAGGTCGACCTCGCCCGTCTCCCCGGCGCCGAGGTGATACTCCTGGTCAGCAGCACCTTCGGCGACGGCGACGCGCCCGACAGCGGCGAGGCCTTCTGGGAGTCGCTGGCCGGCGACGACGCGCCCCGGCTGCCGGACGTCCGCTTCGCCGTGCTGGCCTTCGGCGACTCCAGCTACGACCAGTTCTGCGGGCATGGCCGGCGGCTGGACGACCGGATGGCGGAGCTGGGCGCGCAGCGGATCGTCGAACGAGCCGACTGCGAGCCCGGCGAGGAGGAAGGAGCCGAGTCCTGGTACGCCCGGGTGCTCGGCCTGCTCAACGCGTCGAAGGCCGCCGCCCCGCCTGCGGTGGCCGACACCGCCACCACCGCCGCCACCAGCGCCGCCATCGCCGGCTCTGCCACGGCCGAGCCGCGCCGGCCACCGAGCACGAACGGCGCGGCGTCCAGCCCGTACTCCAGGCAGTCGCCACTGCTCACCCGGGTCACCCTCAACAACCGGCTGGGCGCCGCCGCCAGCAGCAAGGAAGTCCGCCAGTTCGGCTTCGCGATCGACGCCGACTTCAGCTATCGGGCCGGTGACGCCCTCAGCGTCCGCCCGGTCAACAGCGCCGACGCTGTCCAGCGCTGGCTGGAGGTCACCGGGCTGAACGGCGACACCGCCGTCGGCTTGGACGGCGTCAGCACCTCCCTGGGGGACGCCTGCGCCCGGCATCTCGAGATCGTCAACGTCACCGGAGCCCTGCTGCGGTTCGTCAACGAGCGAGCCGGCGACCGCGAGTTGGGCACGCTGATGCGCCAGGGGAACACCGTCAACCTGCAGCGCTGGCTGTGGGGCAAGCAGGCGGTCGACGTGCTCGCCCAGTATCCGGTCACCGCGTCGGTCGAGGAATGGCTATCGGTCCTCCCACGGCTTCAGCCACGCCAGTACTCGATTTCCTCCAGCCCACTGGAACACCCCACCGAGGTGCATCTGACTGTCTCCGCCGTCCGGTTCGAGTACCAGGGCCAGCCGCGGCACGGGGTGTGCTCGACGTTCCTCGCCGACCACAGCGAGTCGGCCCAGGTGCCTGTCTTCGTTCAGCCGACCACGCATTTCCGGCCCCCCGCCGACTCCGAGGTGCCCATGATCATGGTCGGGCCCGGCACCGGGGTGGCACCCTTCCGCGGCTTCCTCCAGGAGCGAAGGGCGCTCGGTCACACCGGCCGGAACTGGCTGTTCTTCGGCGAACGGAACTCGGCGACCGACTTCTATTACGCCGACGAACTCACCGGGCTCCGCGACGCGGGCGTCCTCACCGAACTCACCTGCGCGTTCTCCCGCGACCAGCGGCAGAAGGTCTACGTGCAGGACCGGTTGCGCGAGCGGGCCGCGCGGGTCTGGGAGTGGCTCGAGGACGGCGCCCACTTCTACGTGTGCGGCGACGCGCGACGGATGGCCGCCGACGTGGACGTCGCCCTGCGCGACATCATCACGAGCCAGAGCGGCATGTCCGACGACGACGCGGTCGCCTACCTGAAGGCCATGACCAAGCAGCGGCGCTACGTCCGTGACGTCTACTGAGGAGGACGCCCCCACACAGGGGGCTCACGGCGTCCGCATCCGAGTGTGAGAAGACCTTGAAGCTCCCGTAACGACCGAACGCGGCACTCGAAACAAAAGCCCCGTTTACTCGTGTCCACGATCCCAAAGACGGGTCGGCCGCACGAACGGTCGCCTCACCTGGGCGTTCGGACGGTCGACACGGCGCCGAACGGAACAGGACACTGCCGATGATCAGCAAGAACATTTTCCTCCAGGCCATCGTCCCTTTCGAGGGCGCGGGGCTGGCTGAGTTCGCTCCGCTGGACCCGGCGCTGAGCCACAGCGTCGACGACGGACTGCGCTGCCAGGCCCTCTACTTCCGGGGAGGCAACAGCACCGACGAGTTGATCGTCATCGCCCTGCTGCTCGACGGAGCGGTGATGCGCTATTTCCCGATCGGCGCGAAGTCCGACGTGCACGTGCCGCTGCGGGTGGTCGAAGACATCGACGGAGGCTCCGTGCTCGAGTTGAGGATCGCCGCTCCCGCGGGGGTCGGCGGCACGGTCGTGGTCGACCTCGGACTGGTGGAGCACTGACATGACCGCGATCGACACCACCGACCTGGTCGGTCTCGAACGCCGGACGGCGCTGCGCAGGCTGGTCGTCATCGGCAACGGGATGGCCGGAGCCCGCACGGTCGAGGAGATCCTGGCCCGCGGCGGCTCCGAGCAGTTCGCCATCACGATGTTCGGCGACGAGCCCTACGGCAACTACAACCGGATCATGCTCAGCCATGTGCTGTCCGGCGAAGAGCACGACGCCGACATCTTCCTCAACGCGCTGGCGTGGTACGAGCAGAACGGGATCACGCTGCGGGCCGGCGTCCGGGTCACCCGGATCGACCGGTTCGCGCGCGTGGTGTTCGCCGACGATGGCACCATCACCCCCTACGACGAGCTGATCATCGCCACCGGCAGCCGCTCCTTCCTGCCCCCCATGGACAACCTCTACACCGGGGACGGCGGCCTGTTGCCCGGCGTGTTCGCCTTCCGGACGCTCGACGACACCCGAGCGATGATCGCCCACGCGGATCGCGTCGACAGCCGCAAGGCGGTGGTGATCGGCGGGGGCCTGCTCGGCCTCGAGGCGGCCCGCGGCCTGCAGCGCTTCGGGTTGGACGTCGCCGTCGTGCACGCCGCTCCGCACCTGATGAGCGCCCAGGTGGGTGGGCCTGCCGGCGAGATCATCCGGCGCCAGGTGGAGGCGCTGGGCATCGCCGTGCACACGTCCTCCCGCACCGACGGCCTGATCGGAGAGACCACGGTCGAGGGCCTGGCCCTGGCGGACGGCCGCACCCTGCCCTGCGACCTGGTGGTGGTGGCCGCCGGCATCCGGCCCAACGTCGAGGTCGCCGAAACCAGCGGACTCACGGTGGAGCGGGCGATCGTGGTGGACGACGACCTGCGCACCGTAGACGATCCGCACGTCTGGGCGGTCGGTGAGTGCGTCCAGCACCGCGGACAGGTGTACGGTCTCGTCGCCCCGCTGTGGGAGCAGGCCGTGGTGCTGGCCGACCAGATCACCGGACGCGACGAGTCGGCCGCATACCACGGCTCGCGGACCTCCACCAAGCTGAAGGTGGCCGGCGTGGACGTCGCCGCGATGGGGCTGCAGGGCCCCGAGCGCGACGACGACGAACACGTGGTCTTCACCGAACCCGCCCGGGGTGTGTTCAAGTCGGTGGTGGTCCGCGACGACAAGGTCGTCGGCGCCACTCTGGTCGGCGACACCAGCAAGGTCAGCTTCCTGATGCAGGCGTTCGACCGGGGTACACCCTTGCCCCAGGAGAGGGCCGGGCTGCTGTTCGAGCTCGGCGGTCCCACCGAGGAGGTGGGCGTGGCGGAACTGGCGGACGACGCGCAGGTGTGCAACTGCAACGGTGTCACCAAGGGTCAGATCGTCGCCTGCGTCCATTCCGGCGCGACGACGGTCCAGCAGGTCATGGACCGTACCCGGGCGGGCAAGGGGTGCGGGTCCTGCAAAGAGCAGGTGTGCGCGATCGTCCAGCTCGCCGGCCAGGGTTCGATCACCGCCGACCCGTCGGCCGACTGGTACGTGCCGGGCGTCCCGCTGGACAAGCCGACCCTGATGGCGCGCGTGCGCGAGCTGGAACTGACCTCCGTCTCGGCGGTCTTCGCAGCACTGGCGCCCGAGGGAGCCGAGGACGTCAAGTCGAAGATGGGGCTGGCCTCGCTGCTGAAGATGATGTGGGCGGATCGCTACGTCGACGAGAAGGACGCCAAGTTCATCAACGACCGCGTGCACGCCAACATCCAGAAGGACGGCACCTTCTCCGTGGTGCCGCAGATGCGTGGCGGGGTGACCTCCGTGGAGCAGTTGCGCACGATCGCGGACGTCGCCGAGCAGTACGACGTGCCCCTGATCAAGGTGACCGGCGGTCAGCGGATCGACCTGCTCGGCATCCGCAAGGAGGATCTGCCCAAGGTGTGGGCCGACCTCGGGATGCCGTCCGGTTTCGCCTACGGCAAGAGCATGCGCACGGTGAAGACCTGCGTCGGCCAGGAGTTCTGCCGGTTCGGCACCGGCGACTCGACGAGGCTCGGCATTGAGCTCGAGACGCGGCTGCAGGGCATGGAGTCCCCCGCCAAGATGAAGCTGGCCGTCTCCGGCTGCCCGCGCAACTGCGCCGAGTCCTACGTCAAGGACGTCGGGATCGTGGCGATCGAGGGCGGCCGCTGGGAGATCTACATCGGCGGGGCGGCCGGGGCGCACATCCGCAGGGGCGACCTGCTCACCACGGTGGACAGCGCCGAGGAGGCCAAGATCCTGACCGGACGCTTCCTGCAGTACTACCGCGAGAACGCCAACTGGCTGGAACGCACCTACGCGTTCGTGCCGCGGATCGGCCTGGACCGGATCAAGGCGATCGTCGTGGACGACGCCGACGGGATCGCCGCCCGACTCGACGCCGCCGTCCAGCAGCACGCCGACACCTTCGTCGACCCCTGGCTGGAGGGCGCCACGCCGGCCGTCCCCGGACAGTTCCGGACGGCACTTCCGTTGACGGTGCTGCCCACGGTGGGCTCCCGGTCATGACCACCGCGACCATGCTCGCCCACAACCTGGGCCCGCTCAGCGACATTCCCTCCGGCGAGGGCCGTGCCTACGAGTTGGACGGACGCCAGATCGCCGTGTTCCACCTGCGCGACGGCGCCGTGCGGGTCGTCGACGCCGCCTGCCCCCATCGGGGCGGCCCCCTGGCCGACGGCCAGACCGACGGCCAGGTCGTGCTCTGTCCGCTGCACCTGAGGGCGTTCGACCTGAAGACCGGCTGCGCCACAGGCGGCGACTACGCCCTCACGACCTACCCGGCACAGGTGGACGACGTCGGCGACGTCATCGTTCACGTGCCGGCCGACCGAGCCTGACCCGACGAAAAGGAGACTCCGATGACCACCACCACGCGTGCGTCCGCCAGCCGCCCCCGGCTTGAACCCCGCCGAATCGGCCGCTGGATCGACGACTGGCGACCCGAAGATCCCGATTTCTGGAAGGAAAGCGGCGAGGCGATCGCCCGCCGCAACCTGATCTACTCCGTCGCCAGCGAGCACATCGGATTCTCCGTGTGGACGCTCTGGTCCGTGCTGGTCCTCTTCCTTGGCCCCGACTACGGCTTTGACGTCGGTCAGAAGTTCCTGCTGACCGCGGTGCCGTCGTTGCTCGGCGCGTTCGTCCGGGTGCCGTACACCTTCGCCGTCGCGAGATTCGGCGGCCGGAACTGGACGGTGATCTCGGCCGGCCTCCTGCTGGTGCCGACCGTGGCGATCGCGATCGTGCTGGAGCCGGGGGTCTCCTTCGAGACTCTGCTGTGGGTGAGCGCCCTGGCCGGCGTCGGTGGCGGCAACTTCGCCTCGTCCATGACCAACATCAACGCCTTCTTCCCCGCCCGGCTCAAGGGCTGGGCCCTGGGGATCAACGCCGGTGGCGGCAACCTCGGCGTCCCGGTGGCGCAGCTGATCGGCCTCGCGGTGCTGGCCCTCACCGGCACCCAGTACCCCCGGCTGATGGTGGCGTTCTACATTCCGCTGATCGTGGTGGTCACCGTGCTGGCCGGCATCAAGATGGACAACCTGACCCAGGTCAGCAACGCCAAGGGAGCGATGCGCGAGGTCGTCAAGCATTCGGAGAGCTGGGTGCTGGCAGTCCTCTACATCGGCACCTTCGGCTCCTTCATCGGCTTCTCGTTCGCCTTCGGCCAGGTGCTGTTGATCCAGTTCCCCCAGTACTTCCCGAACCCGGCCGCCGCTGCAGCGCTGACCTTCCTCGGACCACTGCTGGGCTCGCTGATCCGTCCGGTCGGCGGCAAGCTCGCCGACCGTTACACCGGCTCGCTGGTGACCTTCTGGAACTTCGTCGCCATGGCGCTCGGCACCGTCGTGGTGCTGATCGCGGCTCTCCTGCACTCACTGCCGCTGTTCGTGGTGGGCTTCTCCGCCCTGTTCGTCTTCTCCGGGCTGGGCAACGGTTCGACCTACAAGATGATCCCGGCGGTCTTCCTCGCCAAGGCGCAGCTGTCGGTGGGTTCCGGGACGCCCATCGCGGACGCGAGCGCCCTCTCGTTGCGCCGCTCCGGCGCATTGATCGGCTTGGCCGGCGCCATCGGGGCCCTGGGCGGATTCGGGGTGAACCTGGCCTTCCGGCAGTCGTTCCTGAGCCTCGGCAATGCCAACGGCGCCTACGTGGCGTTCATCGGCTTCTACGTGATCTGCCTGGCCGTCA
>JAVTWJ010000058.1:0-4586 GCA_032229785.1 Propionibacteriaceae bacterium | reverse complement strand
GCCTTCTCGCCGAAGATCGCCCGCAGCAGCCGCTCCTCGGGGGTCAGCTCCGTCTCGCCCTTCGGCGTGACCTTGCCGACGAGGATGTCGCCGGTGCCCACCTCGGCGCCGACGCGGACGATGCCGCGCTCGTCGAGGTCGGCGAGCATGTCGTCACCGATGTTGGGGATGTCGCGGGTGATCTCCTCGGGGCCGAGCTTGGTGTCGCGAGCGTCGATCTCGTGCTCCTCGATGTGGATCGACGTGAGCACATCGTCCTGCACCAGGCGCTGGCTGAGGATGATCGCGTCCTCGTAGTTGTGACCTTCCCACGGCATGAACGCGACCAGCAGGTTGCGACCCAGCGCCATCTCACCGCGGTCGGTGCAGGCGCCGTCGGCGAGCGGCGTGCCCGCCTCCACGCGATCGCCGTCGGCGACCAGCGGCCGCTGGTTGATGCACGTGGTCTGGTTCGAGCGGACGAACTTGCTCAGCCGGTAGCTCGACTGGGTGCCGTCGTCGTTCATCACGTCGACGAGGTCGCCGGACACGCTCGTCACGACGCCCGCCTTATCGGCGACCGTCACCTCACCGGCGTCCACTGCACCGCGGTACTCCATGCCGGTGCCGACATAGGGAGCCTCGTTGCGCAGCAGCGGCACGGCCTGACGCTGCATGTTCGCGCCCATCAGCGCGCGAGATGCGTCGTCGTGCTCAAGGAACGGGATCAGCGCGGTCGCGACCGACACCATCTGGCGCGGCGACACGTCCATGTAGTGCACGTCGACGCCAGGAACCTCGTCGGCGTCGCCGTGCTTGACCCGGACCAGCACGCGGTCCTCGAGGAAGTATCCGTCGTCCGCCAGCACGGCGTTCGCCTGAGCGACGATGTAGCGGTCCTCTTCGTCGGCGGTGAGGTAGTCGATCTGGTCGGTGACCCGGCCGTCGACGACCTTGCGGTAGGGCGTCTCGATGAAACCGAAAGCGTTGACGCGAGCGAACGACGCCAGCGAGCCGATGAGGCCGATGTTCGGGCCTTCAGGCGTCTCGATCGGGCACATGCGGCCGTAGTGCGACGGGTGGACGTCACGGACCTCCATGCCGGCGCGGTCGCGGGACAGACCGCCCGGACCCAGCGCCGAGAGCCGGCGCTTGTGGGTCAGGCCGGCGACCGGGTTGGTCTGGTCCATGAACTGCGACAGCTGCGACGTGCCGAAGAACTCCTTCAGCGCGGCGACGACCGGGCGGATGTTGATCAGGGTCTGCGGCGTGATGGCCTCGATGTCCTGGGTCGTCATCCGGTCCCGGACGGTGCGCTCGAGGCGTCCCAGACCGATGCGGAGCTGGTTCTGGATCAGCTCGCCCACCGTGCGGAGCCGGCGGTTGCCGAAGTGGTCGATGTCGTCCGTCTCGATGGGAAGGCCGCCGAGCTCTTCCTTGCCCTCGTGGAGCGCGACCACGTACCGGATCGAGCTGACGATGTCCTCCATCGTGAGGACCTGCTTGTCGAAGGGCTGGTCGAGGCCGAGCTTCTTGTTGATCTTGTAGCGCCCCACCTTGGCCAGGTCGTAGCGCTTGGGGTTGAAGTAGTAGTTCTGCAGCATCGCCTGCGCGGCCTCGCGGGTCGGCGGCTCGCCCGGGCGCAGCTTGCGGTAGATGTCCAACAGCGCCTCGTCGGTGGTGGCGGTGTTGTCCTTCTCGAGGGTGAGGCGGATCGACTCGTAGTCGCCGAACTCCTCGAGGATCTGCTCGTTCGTCCAGCCGAGGGCCTTGAGCAGCACCGTCACGTTCTGCTTGCGCTTGCGGTCGACGCGGACGCCGACCATGTCGCGCTTGTCGACCTCGAACTCCAGCCACGCGCCGCGGCTCGGGATCATCTTGCAGGTGAAGATGTCCTTGTCGGACGTCTTGTCGGGCGTCTGTTCGAAGTAGACGCCCGGGCTGCGGACCAGCTGCGAGACGACGACACGCTCGGTCCCGTTGATGATGAACGTGCCCTGCGGGGTCATCAGCGGGAAGTCGCCCATGAACACCGTCTGGCTCTTGATCTCGCCGGTCTCGTTGTTCACGAACTCGGCGGTCACGAACAGCGGCGCCGCGAACGTGACGTCGCGGTCCTTGCACTCCTCGACCGTGTACTTCGGGTCCTCGAAACGATGGTGGCGGAAGCTCAGCGACATCGTCTCGGACAAGTCTTCGATCGGGGAGATCTCCTCGAAGATCTCCTCCAGGCCCGATTTCGTGTTGATGTCCGTCCGCCCCTGCGCGAGGGCGTCGGCCACCCGCTGGCGCCAGGGTTCGTTACCGATGAGCCAGTCGAAGGAGTCGACCTGCAGGTCGAGAAGGTTCGGAACCTCCATGGGCTCGTGGATCTTCGCGAACGAGATCCGGCCGCTGGGAGAGATGACATTGGTGTTCTTCGACGCAGCGCGCGAGACGGCCAAGACTATGGTCCTTCCAAAAGAAACCCGGCTGGGAGGTTCTTTGCATGCGAAACGCCCCGCGTCAAGCTGTCACGGGTCGCTAGTTGGGGCAAAGCCTGATCCTAGCCCCTCAACGCGGGGCGCGCAAACCCACGGCCTCGATGACCTCGCGCGGCTCCGTCGCCGTGCGGCAGGTCTGGGCCCAGCATAGCCCCGCCTGCGCCGGCGCCGCCCTCCGGACACGCCGCACCTGTCTCACGCGCCGTGCCCCCTGCGCGGCGGCTGCGGCGGGGCGACGGGCATGCGCGGCGGCTGCGGCGGGGCGACGGGGATGCGCGGCGACGGCGTCCGGGAATGCCACGAGGCCCCCGGATGATCCGGGGGCCTCGTGAACGGTGCTGAGATCAGCGTGTCACTTGAAGCTGACGGTGGCGCCGACAGCCTCGAGCTGCTCCTTGGCCTTCGCGGCAGCGTCGCGAGCGACATTCTCCAGGACCGCCTTGGGCGCGGACTCCACGAGATCCTTGGCCTCCTTCAGGCCGAGGGACGTCAGCGCGCGCACCTCCTTGATGACCTGGATCTTCTTCTCGCCGATCGACTCGAGGATGACGTCGACCTCGGAGGACTCCTCCTCGGCCTCGGCGGCCTCGACGGCGGCCGGGGCCGCGGCAACCGCGACCGGTGCGGCGGCGGTGACACCGAAGGTGTCCTCGAACAGCTTGACGAACTCGGAGAGCTCGATCAGGGTCATCTCCTTGAAGGCGTCAAGGAGCTCGTCGTTGGTGAGCTTCGCCATGGTGGGCGTTCCTTTCAGTTACTCCGCAGCCTCAGCCGCGTCATCAGTGGCCTCGGCAGCGGGCGCTGCGTCGGATGCCGAGGCGTCCTCGGCGGGTTCGGGCTTCTGGTCGGCAGCGGACGCCTGGCCGGCTCCACCGATAAGGGCCGGGTTCTCCCCTGCCGCCGTCTCCAGCGCGCCGAAGGCGCGGGCGACCTGCGACAGCGGAGCGGCGATGAGGTAGACGGCCTTGCTGAGGTTCGCCTGCAGGGCGCCCGCCAGCTTGGCGAGCAGAACCTCGCGCGACTCGAGGTCGGCGAGCTTCTTCACCTCTTCGGCGCCGAGGACGCGACCGTCCATGACGCCACCCTTGATGACCAGAAGCGGGTTGTCTTTCGCGAAGTCGCGCAGACCCTTCGCAACGGTGGCAACGTCACCGTTGATGAAGGCGATCGCCGTGGGGCCGGTGAGTTGCTCGTCGAGCCCCTCGATGCCCGCCTCACGTGCGGCGATCTGGGTCAGAGTGTTCTTCGCGACGGCATACGTGGCGTCCTCACCGAGAGCCCGGCGCAAGGCCTTGATGCTCTTGACGGTGAGACCACGGTATTCGGTCAGCACAGCGGCGTTCGACGAGCTGAAGGCTTCCTTCAACTCCGCGACCGCGGCTGCCTTGTCCGGCCTCGCCATGGGTCTCCTTCCCACTTCTCTTGATTCAGGCCCTAGACGTGGAAAATCCCCGAGTGCGCGGCACCACGGGGAGAGCTGGAACTCCAGCGTTTCGTTCGTGACACCTGCGCGGGGTTTGCACTCGCTCGCGCGAGATACCAGCGGTCTTGGGCTTCGGTGAGTATCTTAGGCGACACCCAGGTGGACGACCAAATCAGCCCCCACCATCTCGGCACGGTACTCGGCGAGATCGATCATCCGACCGGCGTTGTCCTCGTCCATGGACGGGACACCGCGCCGGACGTCGTACCAGTCCACGCTCGGCGAGCCTGCGTAGCCCGAGCCCCCGCCCACCAACGCGAGCGGCGTCCGCACGTCCGACCACTCCGCCCTTCGCTCTCCCGCGGCCCATCCGGCCAGCCCCGAGCAGCCGTCCGCGCGCGCGTCTCGGCACTGACCGGATCCGTGCCCGACCACGCCGTCGCCGACACCATCGACCGGATCATCCGCGCCGGCGACCCTTGGAACAGCGGCGACCGATCGGGTGGCGGAGCACCGACCAGCGGGGGCTCAGCCCCATGCCGGTGGGGTCCGCGACGGTCACGCCGCGCGAGCTGGGTGGCACCGAGGCGGGCCAACCTGAGGCGGAGCCGATCGCGCGCATCGAGGTGTCGCACTGCCCGGACGCAAAAAGAGGGCCCCATTGCTGGGGCCCTCTTTGTTTCACCCTGGTGGGTGTGTTC
>JAVTWJ010000057.1:0-4639 GCA_032229785.1 Propionibacteriaceae bacterium | reverse complement strand
CCACGGACCTCGAGGTCCACGAAGCTGCGTCGCAAATCCCCTTCTACCTCAACGGACGCGGCCCACAGCGCAAGCTCGTTCTTCAGTGGCTCGAAGAATCCTTCGGCAGCCAGGAGCCGGTCGACCTGACCAAGGCATCGATCGAGCATGTGCTGCCGCAGACCCTGACCGATGAGTGGGCGGCCGAACTCGCGCGAGACCTGCAGGCAGGTGAGGAGATCGCCGACCTGCACACTGAGTTGGTCCACGTTCTCGGTAACCTCACTCTGACCGGCTACAACGGCACCCTTGGCAATCGAACCTTCGCCACCAAACGGCAGCATCTCGCTCACACGGGGATCCGGCTCAGCAGGTCCATCGCCGAGAGCGACCGATGGGGACGAACCGAGATTGTCCGCCGCGGGAATGAACTTGCCGACCGCATCGCCGACATCTGGCCCGCCCCAACCTCGGACGTGACCCCCACCGATGTCGAAGCGAAATGGCAGCATCTACGCCGGGCAGTCACCGCTATCCCCGCCGGCCGATGGACCACCTACGGCGACTTGGCTGCTCTGATCGGATCGGCTCCCCAACCGATCGGCAATTACCTCGCCACCACCGCCGTGCCCGGTGCACACCGGGTGCTGCGCACCGGTGGCTGGATCTCCGGGAGTTTCCACTGGGTCGAGGAGGGGCGGAGCGACGATCCGCGCCAGGTGCTCGAAAGTGAAGGGGTCGCCTTCACCGAGAACGGGAGTGCCGTGGAGAGGTCCCACATGACGACCGAGGACCTCGCCCAAGCCCTCAGCGAGGACGGCGTGGACGGCGAGTAGAGAGCGCCTCATCGTGGGCATGTCGCGCTGGTGGAATCCGGTCCGCGGGAAGCCCCTGCCGATCCAGGGCAAAGCCGCCTGCCGCCCGGGAGCCCTCACTGTTCTCGCGTCCGGCACGATGGCGTCATCGAAAAAAACTTCAGCATCAGGGAGTTCGACGTGGACGCACAACACCACCTCATCCGTCTCCCTGACCCGAAGACCGGACGGATCAGGGACAGGACCGAAGACCTCCGTGAGTACCGGTGGACCGGCGACACGCTACGGGTGACCTTCCACCGCAGCAGCAAGGCCTACACCTACAGTCGCGCGAACGTCGATGTGCGAACCGGTGATCCAGAGGCTGTGCCCGCCGAAGAGCGCCTCGCTGTCCGCGGCCAGATCTGCCCCGGCGCCACGTCGATGACGCGGTTCGGAGAACACACCCGTGTGACGTGGCGCAACGACCGGGGCGCCCTCAAGCACGATCTGCTCCCCTCCCACGACGTGCAGCTCCTGAAGACGGCGGCTGCTCCCGGGGAGGCGTCAGCGATCCTCGACTACTGGCGTGCCCTCGGGCGTTCGCTACCCGCCGGCGACCCCACTCGACGCGCGGTGAGTGCCCTCTCCTTCGTCCACCCAGAGAGCGCTCTTGCCACCTACCTCCACGGTGTCTCTCTCGACCGACTCGCAGAACCGACCCCCGCCCTCTACCCGTTCAGCTCCAACATCAGCCAGCGGGACGCGGTCGACATGGCTCTCGCACACCAGATCTCCGTGATCGAGGGGCCGCCGGGTACCGGTAAGACCCAGACCATCCTCAACATCGTCGCCAGTGCGGTCGCGTCCGGCGACATGAGTGTGGCGGTGGTGTCCGCAACCAACGCGGCCGTCGACAACGTCCGCGAGAAGCTCGACGCCCTCGGTGTCGGCTACATTGCAGCCGCCCTCGGAAACCGGGACAACCAGCACGCCTTCGTGGCCGGCCAGGCGGCCCGCATCGCGGCCGTGGAGGCAGCGATGTCGCAAGCCGCTCCGGATGACCCTGCCACCGAGCAAGCGATGGAACGCCTCACCGCGCGTCTCAGGCGAGCCCAGCAGGACGACCGCGACCGGGCCCGCCTCGAATCCGAGCTGGCGGCCTACCGCGTGGAGCATCGCCACTTTCTCCGCCATGTCGAGGGGCGCGAGCTCCCGGCGCTGGACACCCTGCCGCTGTTACGCAAGGCGTCAGCGAAGATCCTCGACTACCTCGCCGAGACCAGTGTCGACGCGACGACGCCGGGTCTGCTGACCCGGGTGCGTCGCTACCTCCGCTACGGCAGAACCGGCACGATCGACACCGACGACATCGATGTCGTCCTCCGCCTCCAGGAGACGTACTACCGCCGTCGCATCGAGGAACTGGATGCCGGGCTGCGCACCGTCCGCGCTCGACTCGAGCGCGCGGATCTTCCGAGCCTCGTCGCCGAGCACACCGGTGCCTCCACCACGCGGCTGCAGCACGCACTCCGAGACCGCTACAGCCGTGGCAGTCACACGACCTACGCGGACAGGGCCTGGCGAGCCGCCCCCGGCTTCCTCGTCGACTACCCGGTCGTGCTCAGCACGTGTCACTCCTTGGCCTCGAATCTGCCCTCCGATCACCTCGTGGACCTGCTCATCATCGACGAGGCCTCCCAGGTCAACCTGCTGATCGCCGCTGTCGCGATGGCGTGCGCCAAGCGCGTGGTCATCGTCGGCGACACCCGACAGCTCCCCCACATCGCCGGCCGTGTCCCCGATGGCGTCGAACCGCCGCACCCGGCGTACGACCACCAACGACACAGCCTGCTCTCTTCACTCCACGCTCTCTACGGCGAGGAATTGCCCAGCACGCGGTTGATCGAGCACTACCGCTGCGCCCCCGAGATCATCGGATTCTGCAACCGTTCCTTCTACGACGGCGAACTCATCAGCTTCACCCGCTCGGAGCCGGGCACGACGTCGATGCACGTGTGGACCACCGCGGACGGCAACCACATGCGCGCCCTCAGCGGTGGACGAGGAATCTCGAACGAACGCGAGATCGACGTCATCCGCCGGGAGGTGATCCCCGACATGGGGCTCGTCGGCCGACAGGTGGGGTACATCACCCCCTATCGTCTCCAGGCCGACAAGATGGCGAGCACGGTTGCGGGAGATGCGGCGACCACCTCCGATGTCGAGGCCGACCTTGTCGAGGTCTCCGTCCAGCCCTCGGTCTCCGGCCCCCGAGCGCAGTCGGACACCGTGCACAGATTCCAGGGACGTGAGTGTGACGTGGTCGTCATGTCCAGCGTCGTCGACGATTCGTGGCGGGGTCGCTACGCATTGCGGTACGCCGACGACGCCCGCCTCATCAACGTGGCGGTGTCCAGGGCTATCTCCACGTTCGTGCTCGTCACCCACCATCGGCGCCACCCGAAGAGCCGCAACCTCGCTGACCTGATCGACTACATCGCCTACCACGCCCCCGACGGTGTGCGCGAGAGCACCGTCGTCTCCATCTTCGACCTGCTGTACCGCGACTACTCGCAGCGCCTTGCCCCCTTCGCGGCGCGCGTCCGACGCGAATCGCGGTATCTCTCCGAAGACCTCGCGCGGACCCTGATCGAGGAAGTCCTGCACACTGCGGACGACCACGATCGGTACCGAGGCCTGGCCGTGGCCCCCCAATACCGCCTCGCACACCTGTTCACCGAGACCGCCTCGTTCACCGCCGAGCAACAGCGGTTCATCCGCACAGTCGCCTCGGTCGACTTCCTCATCTACCGGTCGGTGGGTCTGCGACCGGTCCTCGCCATCGAGGTGGACGGGTGGGGATTCCATGAGAACAAGCCCGAGCAGCTGACGCGAGACTGCATCAAGGACAGGATCTTCGAGGCCGCCGGACTCCCCGCCCCACTTCGTCTGCGTACGACCGGCAGCGAGGAGGAGGCGCGTATCCGCGCGGCCCTGGACGCGGCACTGGCACACGCGACGCCGGAGTCCCTCGTCCTACCGAAGGCTCGCACAGGCCCATCGCGATCGGCCCGGCCCGGCTTCGCGGGCCCTCTCCACTCATCGCGACGCGCCCACCTGACGTGAAAGCGGCCCAGCTCCGGGCAGGGCGCCTCATGTGCCCGCCACACAGAGCCTTGTATCGTGTAACGATACGCGTTACATTCGATTCGTGATCGTCAGCTTCCGGCACAAGGGCTTGGAACGGCTGTATCGGGACGGGTCCAAACGGGGCGTGCAGGCGGCTCACGTGCCCAAGCTGAACCGAATCCTGTCTGCACTGGATGTCGCCCAGACACCAGATGACCTTTCGATTCCCTCGTTTCGCACTCACCCGCTCAAGGGGGACCTAGCAGGTCACTGGTCGATCTGGGTCAACGGGAACTGGCGAGTCACATTCCGCTTCATCGGAGCCGACGTCGAACTCGTCGACTACCAGGACTGCCACTGAGAGGAGATGGGCATGGCGATGACGAACCCGGTCCACCCCGGCGAGCTGCTTCGAGAGGACGTGGTGAACGAACTGGGCCTTGGCGTGGGCGAAGCCGCCGCCCGCCTCGGCGTCTCCCGGGTGACGCTCAGCCGCGTCCTCCACGGTCATGCCCGAATCAGCCCGAACCTCGCCGTTCGCCTGGAAGAGGCGGGCGTGGGTACGGCCCGCGCGTGGCTGGCGATGCAGACGGCCCACGATCTGGCGCACGAACTCGCTGCTGGGAGACCCGAGGTCAAGAGGCTCGACTCCGCCGCGGTCTGACGACGCATCTGGGTCGTTGCGGAACTTCTCATCAGCAGCGACATCACGCACACGACGGTTCGGTCGCCCC
>JAVTWJ010000056.1:0-30852 GCA_032229785.1 Propionibacteriaceae bacterium | reverse complement strand
GGACGACCGGTGTCGCGCCCGAGGTGCGCCCGGCCGTGCGGCACGATAGGGGCATGGCCCGCTTCCTGATATCGCATCCGTGCGAGGACGCCTGCGGCACGATCGAGACCGACCGCCGGGTCGAGGGTGCACCGGTCTACCGCTGCCCCGGCTGCGATTCCGAATGGATCGAGGAGTACGAACGCACCGTCCAGGACGCCCCGAGCGCGCCCGCCGCCTCGGCACCGGACGCCTCCCCCGGCAGCCCCGGCACGGACGGGCCATGATGACCAGCGGCGGGACCGGAAAACTACTACACTGAGTCGGACTCAGCACCAGCCCTCACACCCAAGGACCGGCATGAGCCTCGATCAGCGCCTCCCGGTCGCTTCGCTGCGACGCCTGCGGCTGGCGGGGCTCCTGGTGCCCCTCGTTTTCGTGGTGGTCATGCTCGTCCTGCGCCCGATCCTGATCGCGACCGTCGGCCTGGACGCCGCACACCTCACCCTCGGCACCACGCTGCTGCTGAGCGCGACCGCCTTCGGCGTCGCCATGTACCACCTGCTCGGCAAGGCCTACGAGGCGGCCGCCGAGACCGAACGACGCACCGCCGCACTCCTCGAGCGCGAGCGGATCGCGCGCGAGCTCCACGACAGCCTCGCCCAGGTGCTGGGCGTGACCCACCTGCGGCTGCACGCGCTGTCAGTCCGGGCCTCGGTCGGCGCCGACGAGTGCGCGCATCGCGAGGTGCTGGATCTGGCTGACCTCTGCCACGAGGCGTACGCCGACGTCCGCGAGGCGATCCTGGCGCTCAAGGGGTCCAACCGGCCCGACCGCACGCTGCTGGAGCACCTGCGCTCCTACGTGGCCACGTTCTCCCGCACCAGCGGCGTCCCCACCACGCTGGTGGCCGACACGGACGCCGACCTGTGCCTCGCGCCGGGCGCAGAGATCCAGGTGGTGCGGATCATCCAGGAGGCACTCACCAACGTGCGCAAGCATGCCGGGGCGACCGCGGCCACGGTGTCGGTGATCGCGGGCGCCCACCACGTCGAGTGCGTGGTGAGCGACGACGGCGTCGGGTTCGACACGGCGTCGGCGCAGGCCGGTGACGGCTTCGGCTTCACCTCCATGCGCGAGCGGGCGGAGTCGGCCGGCGGACGCCTCCTGCTCGAGTCGGCCCCCGGCGCCGGCACCCGCGTCAGCGTGTCCGTTCCCGGACGGACGCTCGCCACGCGCCCGACGGGGGCGCTCGCGTGACCCCGTCGATGCTGCCTCAGCCCGCGCGCGTCCTGATCGCCGACGATCTGCCGCTGTTCCGCCGCGCCATCGCGCACCTGCTCGACGAGCAGCCAGACCTGGTCGTGGTCGGACAGGCGAACAACGGGGTCGAGGCGGTGGATCTGGCGCAGGCACTCCACCCCGACATCGTGCTGCTGGACGTCGAGATGCCCGTCATGGACGGGATCGGCGCAGCCCGCCGGATCCGCGAGCTGGTTCCCACCGCCCGCATCGTCATGCTGACCGTCTCCGAGAACGACGACCACCTGCTCGAGGCGATCCGGCTGGGCGCCCACGGGTACCTACTCAAAGACCTGCGTCCCGAGGAGCTCTACGACATGCTGCGCGCCGCCATGCGCGACGAGGCCCCCGTCTCGCCTTCCCTGGTCGGACGCCTCCTGAGCGCCGTCCGGGAGTCCGGACGCCGGCCCACGCTGGCGAGTGCGCCGGAGGCCGACCTGTCACGCCGCGAGTTGGAGGTGCTGCGCCTGGTCGCCGACGGCCTGTCGAACAAGGAGATCGGCGTCCAGCTGTCGATCACCGAGGGCACCGTGAAGAACCACGTGCACAACGCCCTCAACAAGCTCGGGTTGGAGAACCGCATCCAGGCGGCGTCCTACATCGTCCGCCACGGCCTGGGCCAGCCACACCCCTGAACCGGAACACCCCGCGGGCGGGGCGCCGTCTCCTCACGCCCACGGCCGGGAACTGTATCCGCACGCCAACCGCCAGGAACTGTATCCGC
This sequence comes from Propionibacteriaceae bacterium, assembly GCA_032229785.1. GTDB lineage: Bacteria > Actinomycetota > Actinomycetes > Propionibacteriales > Propionibacteriaceae > Propioniciclava. Next base: position 28,847 of record JAVTWJ010000056.1, on the reverse strand, counting down.
ACGGCCACGGCCGGGCACTGTCTCCCCACGCCGACGGCCGGGCACTGTATCCCGCCCGCGCAGGGTGTACCGCTTTTCTACCTCCCGGCAGATGTCACGACGCGCCCGTCAGCGACAGGATGGAGGAGACAGGAGACCTGTGCAGAAAGGAGGGCCCCCATGGCGGACGAACCGACGAAATCGTCACTGTTCAGCGGCATCAAGGCCACCTTCCTCGTCATCGCTGGCGGCCTGGTCGGCATCCTGTTCGGCATCGCCATCTTCACCTTCGGCTATGCCGGCGGGTGGGCGTACTTCGGTAGCGACCCGGCCACCTGCAATCAATGCCACGCGATGAACGAGCAGTACAACAGCTGGGCCAAGGGCAGCCACAAGGCCGTCGCCGGCTGCAACGACTGCCACGCCCCTCACGACAACCTGGTTCACAAGTACCTGAACAAGGCTGACAACGGGTTTTGGCACGCGCTGAAGTTCACGACGGGGGCTTACCCCGAGAACATCAGGATCCGCGAGGTGAACCGCGAGATCACGCGTGAGTCGTGCCTGCACTGCCACGGCAACCTCGTCAAGGACATTGAGGAACCCCGCATGACCACCCACAACAACCAGATCGACTGTCTCCAGTGTCATGCCGACGTGGGGCACATGAGGTGATCACACATGGCAACTGAATCCAAGAAGAAGAATCGCCTGCTGCTGGCGGGAGTGTTTCTCATAGCAGGTGCCCTCGTCACCGTGGGGATCGCCTCGCTGCTGATCTCGATCTTCGAGAAGCGCGCCGAAGCCCAGAACCCGTACTTCCGGGTCGCGGAGCTGACCGAGACCACCTATGACCCGTCCATCTGGGGCCAGAACTTCCCGCTGCAATACGCCGCCTGGCGCGACACCGCCAAGATGGAGACCGCCGACCAGCAGGCGCAGCAGCCGACGGAGACCGACCCACGCACGATCGTGGCGCACAGCAAGATCGAGCAGGATCCCCGCCTGGTCACCATCTGGCAGGGCTACGCCTTCTCGACCGACTACCGCCACCCGCGCGGCCACGCCTACATGCTCGAGGACCAGCGGCTGACCAAGCGCGTCACCAGCCCGCAGTTCAAGCAGCCGGGCGCGTGCCTCAACTGTCACGCCTCGCTGCCCGAGGTCCTCGACACGCTCGGCAACGGCGACCGGGAAGCCGGCTGGACCGCCATGAACAAGATGCCCTACCAGGAGGCCACCCAGGTCGCCCAGCATCCCGTGGCCTGCATCGACTGCCACGATCCGCAGACCATGGCCCTGCGCATCACGCGCCCCGCGTTCGTGAACGGGATCAAGGAGTACAAGGAGGGGCAGGGCATCAAGGACTACGACGTCCACACGATGGCCACGCCCCAGGAGATGCGCACCTACGTCTGCGCCCAGTGCCACGTCGAGTACTACTTCGCCGGCGAGGGCAAGACCCTCACCTTCCCGTGGGATCACGGCCTGACGGCCGACGACGCCCTGCAGTACTACGACGAGATCGGCTGGTCCGACTTCACGCACGGCATCACCGGGGCCAAGGCGGTCAAGGCTCAGCATCCTGACTTCGAGACCTTCTCCCAGGGTGTCCACGCCTCCTCCGGCGTGACCTGCGCGGACTGCCATATGCCGTACCAGCGCGAGGGCGCGGCGAAGGTCAGCAACCACCAGGTCGCCAGCCCGATGCTGTCCGACGAGACGATCAACGCGTCCTGCCTCACCTGCCACAGCAACACCGAGCAGCAGATGCGCGACCGCGTCGCGGGCATCCACACCACCTATGAGCACACCAAGGACGTCGCGTTCGACGCCCTGACCGCCCTCATCTACGACATCGAAGCCGCCCAGAAGGACGGGACCTCCGAGGAGCGCCTGAACGCCGCCCGCGGCTACCAGCGCAAGGCCCAGTTCTTCATCGACTACGTGGTCAGCGAGAACAGCCGTGGCTTCCACGCCCCGGCCTACACCAACCGGTTGCTGAACGACGTGACGGACGCCTCCCGCCGCGGCCAGATGGCGCTGCGCGGCGTCGAGTACGAACCGGCCGGCCCTCCCGAGCAATCCGCGCAGGGTCAGCCGACGTTGGCTCCGGATAAGCGGATCTAACCGACTATCCGGCGGACGAACGGGGAGCGAGGAAGGGTGACCTCGCTCCCCGTTCCCTGTGGCCGCACGCGTGTGCCGTTGGATACAGAGACACGATGCGTCCTCTACCCAAAGCGTGCCCCGCGGCGGATGGCCTACGACACGGCGTAGGAGAACAATAGTGACGGTGGGTTGGACTATCACCCGGTCCCCCGCAAGGAGCAACGATGAACCGCGTCCCCGACGACGACGGCACCTACGCCGACGTCGAGGCGCTGGACGGCGATCCCGCCGCCGCCACGCCCCCGCCGCCCGCTACGCCGGCGCCATCGGCCGCCCGCCCCACCGCGACTCCCGCCCCGCGTCGCCGTTCGCGTCCGCGTCCGCTGCTGCTGCTCGTCGCGCTCGCGTTCGGAGTCGGCATCATCCTCTCCGTGTGGCAGATGGGACAGCCCTCGAACGACGCCCTTCCCTCCGGGCATCCGTCGATCGACATGAGCCAGGCGGGCGCCACCACGCCGGCCCCCCTCGACGAGGCGTCCCTTGCGGCCTGGAAGGCGAAGGTCGAACAGAATCCGAACGACGCCGAGAGCCTGCGCGCGATCGCCGAGGAGTACTACCGCGTCGGTGAGTACGCCGAGTCGGCCACATGGCAGGCCAGGCTGGTCCAGCTCGACCCCTCGAACGCCGACAACCTGCTGATCCTGGGCGTCGCGCTCTACTCGGGTTCGGACTTCACCGAGGCCGAGAAGGTCTGGCTCAAGGCCGCCGCCCTCGATCCCACCAGTCCCGAGCCCTGGTACAACCTCGGCTTCCTCTACCTCAGCCTCGACCCGCCGGACGACCAGCGCGCCGAGTCGGCCTGGAAACGCGTCATCGAGATCGCGCCCGGTTCCGACATGGCCACCATGGTCGGCCAGCACCTCGACCGGCTCGACACCGGCGTCCCGGGTGCGTCGCCGTCGCCCACCGCGAGCCGATGAGGGACGCCATGAGCCTCGACCTCGAGCCCCAGACCGAGCCCGCAGACGCGCGCGATCCCCACGACCCTCATGACACCGGCGACATCGGCGTCCGGGAGCTCCTCCATCGCGTGTACGCGTTGTTCTACAACAAGCGCTTCGGGCTGTTCCTGATCCTCGCGATGACCGTGCTCACGCTGCTCGGCGTCCTGTTCCCGCAGGCGCCCGACGGCATCGCCGAGAATCCCGACTTCATGGCCACCTGGCTGGACGACCTGCGCACCCGCTACGGCGGCTGGACCGACGCGCTGGCGCTGCTCGGCGTTTTCACCATGTTCGGGTCGATCCCGTTCAAGGTGGTGACGATCGCCCTCGGGCTCAGCATCATCGCCTGCACCGCGCACCGGACGCCCAACCTGTACGCCCAGGCCATGAAGCCGCACGTCCAGGTGCGCCCCACCTTCTTCGATCACGCACGCACGCGCGCCGATGCGGTCATCGACGCCGACGTGACCGGCGCCGCCGCCATCGTGAAGGCCGCGCTGCTCGCCCGCCGCTTCCGCGTGATCACGGACGCCGACGGCGTCCCCCGCTACGCCGACAAGAACCGGTTCGCCCCCGGCGGCACCCTCATCGCGCACACCGCCTTCGTGGTGATCCTGATCGGCGTGTTCGTCACCTCCACGTTCGGGTTCCGCGTGGACGATCTGACCGTTCCGGTCGGCAGGCGCGTCGAGGTCGGACGCGGCACGGACCTGGCCGTCGAGGCGATCGGGTTCAGCGACTCCTACAACCCCGACGGCTCCCCGTCCGACTACATCAGCGAGCTGGTGCTGTTCAGCGGCGGCCAGCCGGTCGCCCAGCAGGTGGTGCGCGTCAACGCGCCGCTGCGGTGGGAGGGCTGGTCGCTTCACCAGGCGTTCTTCGGCATCGCGGCCGACATGAGCATCAGGGACGCCTCGGGCCAGTCCGTGTTCGACGGCTCGATCGCGCTGCAGTACCAGACCGGCGACAAGCGGTACGCCTACGGCAAGGCGGAGCTCGCCGACGGCACCCTGATCTACGTCCTGACTCCGGCCTCAGGGCAGGTCCTCCCCGAACTGCCCGCCGGCAAGGCGCGCCTCGAGATGTACCCGCCCGACAGCGACACCCCGTCGTTCACCACCGTGCTCGCCCCCGGCCAACCGGCCTCCGGGGGAGGGTTCGAGCTCACCTTCGAACGCGAGCGCCAGTTCACCGGCCTGATGCTGAGCCGCGATCCCGGCGCAATGTGGGTATGGATCGGTAGCGCCCTGCTGGCCATCGGCACCTGCTGGACGATGTTCTTGCGGCACCACCGCATCTGGGTTCGGCTGGAGTCCACCGACGCCGGCACCCAGGTCACCCTCGCCTCCCCCGACCGTCACGACGTCACCTTCGAGCGCTCGATTCGCACGCTCGCCGCGTCCCTGCCCACCACCCGCACCGCCCCCGCCACGTCGAACGCGAAGAAGAGGTAATCACCGTGCTCGAAATGTCCCGCTACCTTCTGGCCGCCGCGACCGCACTCATCGCGATCGCCCTGATCGTCAACGTGTTCGTGATCGCCACCCGCAGCCGCCGCCCAGCGGTCGCGTCCGCGCGCAAACCCGTCCGCACCGGCGGCGGATCGCACCCCATGTCGCCAAGGAGCCCCTCCGACGTCGACGAGGCGTCGGGCATCGGTGACGACGTCGCCGTCCGGCCCAGGCGCGGCGTAGCCTGGGCAGCCGATCGCGCCGTCGAGGTGGCCCTCGTGTCGATGACTCTGGCGCTGGTCCTCCGGTCGATCGCCGTCGGCCACGCCCCCTTCTCCAACCAGTACGAGTTCGCCTGCTCGTTCGCGTGGGGCATCACCGCGGCGTATGTGTTCTTCGAGCGCCGCTACGGCGTCCGGGCCCTCAGCCTGATGGTGTTGCCTCTGGCGCTCGTCATGCTGCTCTACGCCTCGACCGTCGGATCGGAGGCGCGTCCGCTGATGCCGGCGCTGCAGAACCACCTGCTGCTCACCCTGCACGTCATCACCGCGGTGATCGCCTACGGCGCGGTCGCCGTGTCGGCGGGCGCCGCGATCCTCTACCTGCTGCGCCCCCACCTGAAGTCGCGCGCCATCCCCAGCGAAGAATTGCTGGACGAGATCAGCTACCGCGCGGTCGTCATCACGTTCCCGCTGCTCACCATCATGGTGATCCTCGGCGCCCTGTGGGCGAACATCGCCTGGGGCCGCTACTGGAGCTGGGATCCCAAGGAGACCGCGGCGCTGGTCACGTGGCTGATCTACGGCGCCTATCTGCACGCCCGCGTCGTGCGCGGCTGGCGCGGCAGCCGCTCGGCCTGGCTGCTGATTCTGGGCTTCGCCGCCATCCTGTTCACCTACTTCGGCAACCTGTTCTTCGGTGGCCTGCACGCCTACGCCTGATCGGAGCTTCCACTCATGAGCACCTCGCCCGGACTCGAGCGCGGCACCACGATCGAGGAGCGTCCCGCCGGCACGCGGTGGCGGACACTGCTGGTGATGGCCGTCATCGTCACGATCGTCGTCGGTGGCGGCTGGTGGATCACCCGGCCCACCACCTACGGCGGCACCGACTTCGGTGTGGCCCAGGTGGTCGTCGAGGGGGCGCAGGCCGCGCCGAAGGTCGGCACTCCCGCGCCGGACTTCACCGCGCACACCAGCGACGGACGCACGCTCACGCTTTCCGGACTGCGCGGGCGTCCGGTGTGGATCACGTTCGGCGCCACCTGGTGCGCGCCCTGCCGGGTGGAGGCGCCCGACATCGAGGCCGCGCACCGCGCGCAGCAGGCGGGTGTCCAGGTGATCGGCGTCTACCTGGGCGAGGACGCCACGGCCGTCGCGTCTTTCGCGGACGCCCTGGGCCTGACCTACGACCACGTCCCCGATCCGGAGAAGACGCTGGCGTCCACATGGGGCGTGAACGGCATCCCGGTGCACTGGTTCATCGACGCCGACGGCACGATCCGCGCCACTCAGGTCGGCATCCTCGGCCCGGACCGGATCTCCGAACTGCTCGGGTCGCTCGCCTAGGACGCCGCCCCATGCCTGGGGCAGGAGTGGTCACAATCAGACCTTTGGACGAGACGACCGGTACTTTTCGCCGATGATCGGACCCCCTGCGCCCGTCTAACATCGATCTCACAAGGTCGAATGAAGGAAGCGCGGGGGGGTAGGCAATGACGAACATCATCCTTCTCTTGATCACGACACTGGCGATGTCCGTTGCCCCCGCAGCGCCGCTGGCGCCCTCCGCACTTCCGGCGTGGATCTGCCGGATCGCTCCGATCATGTGCCGTTAGCGGTCGGCGCGTACAGCCGCCCTTCACGGGCGGCGCTGTCTACCTCCCCCTCTTGCAGCCCGGCCCTTCGGGGCCGGGCTGGAGTCTGTCGTCGGCACACGAGTGAGGCCTGCCGCCGCCGCGCGCACCCAGCGAGGCGGGCGCCCCGACGGGACCGCGCAGGCGCTCAGACGGGAACGCACTGAAGGAAGAAGGGGCGCCCCCGACTCGCAACAGGGGCGCCCCTCTTTCCGATTCTCGTCAGCCACCACGGGCGCCGTCCGAACCCGACGGCCTGCGTGACGTCCGAAGGGGGAGGACCGTCAGGAGGCTGCCGAGAACGAGGCCGCTCATGGCCCCCACGGCGGCGTACGCACCCGGATTGCCGACGAGAAGCCCGATGAGCAGACCGACGGTCGCGCCGGCCACCGCACAAGCGACGACGATGACATCAGGCCCTCGAACCATGATCAGACTCCTTCTCCCGGGGGGGGTGAGTGACTACGAGGTTAGTCAGCCTCATGAGGAGGCGGAATCGGGCAAAGGTGCCGAACGACCCCTACCAAAGTACGAGACCCGCCCCGGCACCCGCCGTGCGAAACTGGGGCCCATGACCAGCACCGGGGAACGCGACCGCGGCCCGGAGCGGACGCGCTCGCCTCGGATCCCGCACTGGGTCGGCCAACTCGGGCTCGCCGGCGTACCCGAGGCGCTCGCAGCGTTGACGATCCTCGTCTACAACGAGCTCTTCGAACACTTCCCCGTCACCGGCATGGAGCGCTCGCCCGAGGCGGCATTCATCGACATCTGGTGGTGCCTTCTGGCAGGGATGACCGGCCGATGGCCCAGGATCGGCACCGTCGGGGTGGGTGTCGGCCTGCTCGCCTCGATCCTGCTCGGGCTTCCGGCGTCCGTCGCGCTGCTGGCCCTGTTCATTCCCGTCGTCTCCAATGCCGCGCACGGACGCCGCTCACTGCAGGACGCCACCCCCCTCAGCTACTGGGCCGGCGCACTGGCCTGGACGATCCCGCAGGCCAGAGGCACCTCCGAGGTCGTCCAGACCATCGTCATCTGGGCTGTCTTCATCGGCGTGGCGTGGCTGAGCGGCCGCACGATCCAGCGCCTCCGCGACGAGGGGGAGCGTCAGGTCGTCCTGCGCGGCGAAGCCCTGCGCAGCCAGCGGCGCAGCATCGCCCGCGATCTCCACGACACCGTGTCGTACGCGACCGCCACCATGATCATGCGCGCCGAGCAGGTCAAGCTGCGCAGCAGCGACCCCGAGCTGATCCGCGACCTCGACTTCATCATCGCGACCGGACGCCGCTCGGTGCGCGACCTGCGCGGCATGATGGAGACGCTTCGTCGCAACGACCCCGACCTGGAGCCGTCCGCGCCGGTCCCGCGCCAACTGCTGACCCCGACCGAGGCCCTGAGCCGGCAACGAATCGAGCTCGCCGCCCACGGACTGCAACTGCAGATCAGCGCCGAGGACGACCTCGACGGCCTGCACGATTCCGTGCGCGAGGCGCTGGCGAGACTCATCGTGGAGGCGACCTCGAACATGGCCAAGTACGCCGCCCGCGGCCCCTGCCAGGTCATCGTCGAGGCACACCACGATGCAGTCGAGGTGGTCTTCACCAACCAGATCGCCGCCGGCGCCGCCTCCCGCAACACCACGGGCCTGGGCCTGGGCCTGATCGGCGCGAACGAACGTGTGGAGGCCCTGGGCGGCGAGTTGGAGACGTCCGCCCTCGGCAACACCTGGATCCTGCGCGCGCGCCTGCCGCTGGGCGGGTGACTCCCCCACCGCGGGCCGCGCATCTCCACCCACGAACGCCACCGGCTCCGCGATAATGGCGGCATGGACCGACCGGTGAGAATCGCCATCGTCGACGATGACGCCATGGTGCGCGCCGCCTTGCGGGCCTACCTGAGCCCGGCCGACGAGTTCACGGTGTGCCACGAGTTCACCAACGGCGCCGACGCGATCGAGGGCCTCCAGGCGGACCCGGTCGACGTGGTCATCACGGACGTCCGCATGCCACGCATGAGCGGCATCGAGGCGACGGCCGCGATGCGCGCCCTGTTCCCCGACCTGAAGATCCTGGTGATCACCTCGTTCGACGAGGACGACGTCGTCCGGGACGCCCTCGCCGCCGGCGCGAACGGCTTCCTGCTCAAGGACACCTCGCCGACGGCACTCGTGGACGCCCTCCGCGCCGTCCTCCAAGGGAACGCGGTCGTCTCGCCCGGGCCGATCACCTCTCTGCTGCTCGCCGAGCCGGGCACGAGGCGTCCGCAGCCGGCGTCCGACCTCGGCCTGAGCCCGCGCGAGCTCGAGATCCTGCGGCTGCTCTGCGCTGCCTACAGCAACACCGAGATCGCCGGGGAGTTGTTCGTGTCGGAGTCGACGGTGAAGACCCACGTCTCGGCGATCATGATGAAGATGCGGGTGCCGTCGCGCCTCAAGGCCGTCGTCCGCGCCTACGAACTCGGTCTCGTGACGCCGCTGTGAGTCCGGATCCCTGCGACAATGAGGTGATGAACGCGGACACCCCCTCCTTCGCCGACGTCCTGACGGCCGCGATCCAGGCGCGCGGGCTCTCCCTCGATCGGATCCGCAGCCATCTCGACAAGGCAGGCGTCCCGGTGAGCATCGCGACGCTGAGCTACTGGCAGTCCGGACGCTCGCTTCCGACACGCGCCCGCAGCTTCCACACGCTGGTCGAACTCGAGCGCGTGCTCGGGGTCGAGTCCGGCCACCTCACCCAGCACACCTACACCGCCGACGGCCGCACCCGCCGGGAGAAGTTCGAGTGGCAGAAGGTCGTGCCGTCCCTCGACATGGTCGCCGACGTGATCGCCGACCTCGACCTCGACTGGCACGGCGAACTCACCCGCGTCGCCGTCTCCGACCACCTCACCATCGGCGCCGACCGCTCCGAAGCGGCGCAGGAGGTGCGGGTGATCTGGCGCGCCGAGCGGTCGGGACTGCCCCGCTGGGCGGTGGTCAGCGAGCAGGACGCCGCGGGCTCCACCAGCCAGACGGTCGAGCCGCTCATGGGCTGCGCGCTCGGCGAGGTGGTCGAGTTCCCCGAGCGCCACCTCCTCATCGCCGAGATGAAGGCCCGCCGTCCGATGCAGCGCGGCGAGCTGTTCGCGTGCGAGTACCGGCTCACGTCGACGCCGACCTCGATGCCCTCCTTCCGGCTGCTGCGCGCGGTCTCGAACACGATGAAGACCCTCACGATGGTCATCACCTTTCACCCGGACGCCCAGCCTGCCCGCGTCCGTACGGGCGTCCAGGAGTCCATGAACGACGAGGACATGCCGACCGACACCGTCGACGTGCCGATCAGGGCGGGCGAGGCCCAGCACGTGTGGGCCGACCCCAAGCCGGGCGTCTACTCGATGCTGTGGGAGTGGGAGTAGGGCCGGCTCACCCGGCCAGCGCCAGCTGAAGCTGGGCGACCGTGTCGACCACCGCGTGGCTGGGCTGGGAGCGCAGCTGCGCGGGCAGTCCGGCGCCCCAGGTCACGCCCACCCCGGTCATGCCGGCCGCCCGCGCGGCCTGAAGGTCGACGACGGCGTCCCCGACGTACACCGCCTCGGCGGGCTCGATCCCCAGCCGGTCAGCGGCAAGAAGCAGCGGCGCGGCATCCGGCTTGTGGTCCGTGGTGTCCTCCAGCCCCGCCAGCAGCGGCAGGCGCGCGCTCAGGCCCGCGGCGTCCAGGAGTGCGGTGGCCGAGTCGCGGCGCCGGGACGTCGCGACACCGATCGGGACGCCCGCGTCCGCGAGCCGGGCCACCAGCCCGTCGATGCCGGGGTAGGTCTCCAGCAGGTGCTGGTTGCCGGACTGCCACGTGCGGTAGGTGGTCTGGAGTTCGTCCACGGCGTCCACCCCGGCGAGCTCGGTGAAGACGTCGGGCAGCGTGCGCCCGATCCACGAGCGGATCGTGGCGTCGTCGGTGGGCGGGAAGTCGTGCTGCGCGAGGGTCCAGCGGAAGGAGCCGAGGATCAGCGGGATCGTGTTGGCGAGCGTGCCGTCGAAGTCGAACAGGACGGCGCTCCAGCGGCGGAACGTCACCCCGCCACTGTACGCGCAACGGCAGGGGGCGGCGCGGCGGCAGGGGTCGGGCGCGGCGGCGGTCACGGCCGGGTGAACCACTCCACCCAGGCGCCGTGCAGGCTGCAGCGGGCCACCGGCTCGCCGTCCAGCGCCGCGACGAAGTGCGGGCGCGGGTCGTCGGGCAGGCGTCGGCGCAGCGAGGTGAGCACGCTCGGGCCCTCATAGGACACCCAACGGACGCCGGACGCGCGAACGACCTCCACGACGGCGTCCCGCTCGGGACGGGTCAGGTAGGCCAGGGTGGCCGAATGCATGAGGACCGGCGTGGCACCGGTGTCTGCGGCCCGCGCGAGGCCGTCGGCGAGGAAGGCGTCCAGGTCGTCGGGCAGCGCGCCGCGGCGCACCTGCGGCGGCGCGAGCGCGGCCACGGCGAGGGCGTCCGTCAGGCGCGCCTCGCGGTCGTCCTCCCCCGGCCAGACCAGGGCGCGCAGCCACCGGGCGTCGCCGTGGTCGGCCGCGGACAGCGGGTGGACGTCCAGTCCGGCGCGATGGCCGATGACCAGGTCGCGCGGGCGTCCAGGGGGACGACCGGCGACGGTGCAGGCGAGCACGGGGGCGTCCGGCGTGGCAGCCGAACCCGCCTCGACGTGTCCGGACGGGCCGCGGTAGCGGTAGCGGTCCGGGATCAGGCACAGGCCGGCGGACGCGCCCACCTCCAGCAGGGCGATCGGCTGCGGCAGGCCCGCCAGCAGCGGCGCGAGCACCGCGCAGCGTCCGGGCTCGTTGGTCTGCGTCGCCCGGGCCAGGATCGTCGCACGCAGGGCGTCCCAGTGCTCGTCGACCCAGCCGGCGAAGGCGCGGCCGCCGATCAGCGTCGGGGCGTCGTGGTAGCGCAGGGAGGCGAGAAACAGGTTCGGCTGGCGTTTGCGTCCCGGGAGCGAGTCGAGGCGGGCGCACAGCGCCTCGTCGGCGGCGATCCAGCGGCAGAGCGCGCCCCAGGTCGGCGAGGTCGGGTCGGCCTCGCCGGCGAACCAGCGGTACAGGGCCGGGATCGGCATGGTGGCGTACGCGTGAGCGTCCTTCATGGCGGCTCATCCTCGTGGCGTCGGCGGAGGCGGACGCCGGCGGCGTCCGTTGTGCGGGAGCGTAGCGCCGGTGGGCACGTCGCCGGGCACGCTCCGGTCCCGTTAGGGTGGGCGGGCACGAAGCAGTGCCCAGGATCGGAGGAACCCCATGACCGAGCCCGTCGCCGACGACGACATCTGGCCCACCATTCGGGCCGAGGCTGTCCGTGACGCGGAGACCGAACCCTGCCTGGGCGGGTTCCTTCACGAGGCGATTCTGCGGCACGCGTCGCTGATGGACGCGCTGGGCGCCCTTCTGGTGCACAAGCTGGCGAACCCGCTGATGTCGCCGCTGACGCTGCTCGACCTGATCAACGAGGCGTTCGCGGGCGATCACTACATCGAGGAATCGGCGGTGGCCGATCTGCAGGCCGTCGTCACCCGTGACCCGGCGACCCGCGGCTACAGCCAGCCGCTGCTGTATTTCAAGGGCTTCCACGCGATTCAGAGTTACCGGATCGCCCATCACTTCTGGGTGTCGGAGCGGCACTCGCTGGCGATGTGGCTGCAGAGCCGCATCTCGGAGGTGTTCGCCGTCGACATCCATCCGGGTGCGCGGATCGGTCGCGGCATCATGTTCGACCACGCCACCTCCGTGGTGATCGGCGAGACCGCCGTCATCGAGGACGACTTCTCGATGCTGCACGAGGTCACGCTCGGCGGCACCGGCAAGACCGGCGGCGACCGGCATCCCAAGATCGGCCGCGGCGTGATGATCGGCGCGGGCGCGAAGGTGCTGGGCAACATCCGTGTCGGCGAGGGTGCGAAGATCGGCGCGGGTTCGGTGGTCCTGGCGGACGTCCCGGCGCATTCGACGGTGGCCGGGGTGCCCGCCAAGCTGGTGTCGTTCCCCGCCGAGTCCTTCCCGGCTTTGGAGATGGACCAGCGCTTCGACGAGGGCTGACCTGCGCGCTCCCTCGTGGATCCGCCTTGGGCGACCGATCATCCAAAAGTTGATGGTCAAGTATGGCGGCGTGGGGGTTGGCTAATATGTGGATTCAGGACCGTCCTCGCCTCCAGCAAGATATTGAACGCCGAGGGGAACCCGGTCCAGTCGCAGGTGCCGGAGACCCGCCTGCCGATGGAGTAGGTGAGAAGGATTGGGCGGGCACTCCAACCCGATCCTTCTCCTGAGGCTTATTCACGGATCCGTGGAAGGCGGGTCGCTCGACAGAGCATGCTCATGAAATCGCGGCCGGGAGGCTTATTCAGGCGGTGGCCCAATAAGCCTCGTTGAAGCCGCGCCGCCTCTGAGGGTGGTGGCACAGGGTCCCGTGCGGCTCACGCGTAGGCGGACAGGTCCCCTTCGCCGCGCTTCATCGCGTCGAACAGCGCCTGCGACTTCTTGGCGTCCCACAAGACGCTCGACCCGGCGGACGTCTTGTAGTCGGGGTTGCCGATCGGTACGACCGTCATGTCGCCCTGGCCGGACGCCATCTTCATGGCCCCGCCGCCGAGGGCGAACAGTTCGCCGACGCCGACCTCCTTGCCGAGCTCGATGCCGCTCGCGAGCGACGAGTTGAGCCCCCACCAGCGCCACGGCAGCAGGACCGTCGCCGGCGACAGCGCTTTCTTGGCGAGCCCCGCCACCATCTCTCGCTGGCGCTTGGCGCGCCCGAAGTCGCCCTCGGGATCGGCCTTGCGCATCCGCACATAGCCGAGCGCGGTCGCACCGTCCATGCGCTGGCAACCGGCCGGGATGTCGAGGTTGGACGCCGGATCGTTGATCGCCTTCTCAGGGCACATCTCGATGCCGCCGACGGCGTCCACGACACCCTCGAAGCCGCCGAAGCCGACCTCGACGAACCCGTCCACACGGAGGCCCATCGCCTGTTCGACGGTCTGGACCAGCAGGGGCGGCCCCCCGAACGCGTAGGCCGCGTTGATCTTGTTCTTGCTGTGGCCGGGGATGGCGACGTAGCTGTCGCGCGGGATCGAGATCAGCGCCGCCCGCCCGCTCGGCGGGACGTACAGCAGCATGATCGTGTCGGTGCGGCGTCCCGCCGCCTCACCCGTTCCGAGACGGTCGCGGTCGGCGTCCGAGAGGCCCTCGCGCGAGTCCGACCCGGCCAGCACGAACACGTGACCGGGGGTGTCGGCCGGCCTGTTTCCCGACGGGGTGGCCTCCACCCGGGTGACGAACGGCCAGGTCGCCAGCGGCACGGCGATCACGTAGGCGACGAAGACCAGGAGCGCACCGAGCAGGATCCGGCCCGGACGCCGCCGCCTGCGAGGGCCGCGCGTCCGCGCACCGGGCGTCGCGGGTGGCGCGGGCACCACGGGAGTAGACGGGACCGCGTCCGGCGGCGGGTCGGCGCTGTTCGGGTGGCCGTCGGCGCCGTAGTGCCCCACCGGGGTCGGCGCCGCGTACCGAGGCGGCTGGGCGGCGGACGCCCCCGATGCCCCCACCGTCGCCGTGGGCGCCGGGGGTGACAGTGCCGAGTCGGGCGCGGGCGGCACGTCCTGGCCGGCGTCGGCGTAGGACCCCCGTCGGTACAGCCAGTCCTCATCGTCGGTGTGCGTCACCCCTCCTACCGTACGCAGGTGCGCGGCCCGAGAACAGCGCAACGAGCGGGACGGACGGGGCGGCCACCGGACCCACGGGCTGGCCGCGACGGAGCACGACCGTCGTCCGGAGCGCGCGGCGGCAGGGCGTCCGACGAGCGGCAACCCCGTGCAACCGGACAAAGCTGAGATTTTCCTGAAGGCGCTTCTTATGAAACGATGACGTCATGCGCCTCTTCACGCCACTGCGTGCGCTCGCCGTTTCGATCCTCGCCCTCGCGCTTGCCGCGACCGTGGGCGTCGTCGCGGCGACGATCTCCGTCGACCCCGTGGCGACGACGGCCGTGGCGTCCGCCGCCGATGATCCGGCCGACCTGCTGAGCCAGGACGAGACGCGTACCGAGGCCGATGTCAGTCGCGGCAACGACCGCGACGAGCCGAAGGAAACCGACCCCGCGACCGCCGAGGCCCAGGCCGCCGAGGCCGCCTGGCTGGCGTCCGTCGAGGCGCGCCATGAGGCCCTGTCGTCGACCGCGGTGGCAATCGAGGCGACCGACGTCGCCATCACGGCCAGACTCGCCGAAGAGAAGGCCGCTCAGGAGCGCGCCGAGGCGGCACTCATGCGCGGCGGCACACCCGCGCAGAACAAGGAGCTCGGCCGCAAGCTCGCCAGCGAGCTGTACGGGTGGGGCGGCGACCAGTTCGCCTGCTTCGACAACATCATCGTGCACGAGTCACGCTGGATCACCACGGCCGACAACCCCACCTCGAGCGCTTACGGCATCCCGCAGGCACTGCCCGGCAAGAAGATGGCCAGCGAGGGCGCCGACTGGGAGACCAATCCGGCGACGCAGATCAGGTGGGGCCTGAAGTACATCAAGGACCGCTACGGGACGCCGTGCCAGGCGCTGTCCTTCCGACAGGGCGCCGGCTGGTACTGATCCCGCCCTCGGCCGGACGAGTCAGTCCTCGATCTGGTCGATCGGGTGCACCGGACGCAGACCGGGAACCGGCGGCATCGCCACGCTGGTGGCGGTCATGACCACCCCCGCCTGACGGCTACCGACCCAGCGCTCCGCGCGCGCCGCCACGCTGGCGAGCGCCCAGTTGATCAGGATGAAGATCACCGCGACCACGAAGTAGGACACGATCACGTTGCCGAAGTTGGCCGAGATCCGCTGGGCCGACTGCAGCAGTTCGGGGAACACGATGATGTAGCCGAGGGCCGTGTCCTTGAGCACCACGATGAGCTGGCTGACCAGCGCCGGCAGCATCGCCCGGATCGCCTGCGGCAGCAGCACCGCCCGGAGGGTCTGGCCCCGGGTGAGGCCCACGGCCAGGCCCGCCTCCGTCTGGCCTTTCGGCAGGGCGTGGACGCCGCTGCGCACCAGTTCCGCGATGACGGCCGCGTTGTAGAGCGTGAGCCCGACCACGACCCCGGCCAGCGAGGCCGCCGATCCGGTGAGCACACGAGTGAAGATGAACAGGTAGAACGCGAAGATCATCATCAGCAGGACCGGCACCGCGCGGAAGAACTCCACGAAGATCCCGGACGCCGCCGCGAGGATCCGGTTGTGCGAGAGGCGTCCGACGCCGAGCAGCACCCCGAGCACACCGGCCGTGGCGACGCTGATGGTCGCGGCGAGAAGCGTCGCCTGCAGGCCCGGCAGCACATAGGCCGTCCACACCACGGGATTGGCGAACGGCGCCCACCGCTGCGGGGTGATCTCGGCGCGCAGCAGCCACAGCGCGCCGGCGAGGAGACCGAGGATGGCGATCGTGCCCACGGCGGCCATGATCCGGTAGCGGCGCCTGGCCTTGGGGCCGGGAAGATCGAACAGGACAGTCTGGACGCTCATCGCAGCACCGCCGCCTTCTTGCTCCACCAGGTGAACACCATGCCGAGCGGCAGGGTCAGGATCACGAACCCGGTCGCCATGATGACGAAGATCGGGACGATTAGGTCCGCGTACATCTCGATCATCTCCTTCATGACGAGCGCCGATTCCGCGACGCCGATGGTCGCCACCACCGTGGTGTTCTTGCACAAGGCGATCATCGTGTTGCCGAGCGGGGCGATGGAGCCGCGGAACGCCTGCGGCAGGATCACCTCCCGCAACGACTGGCCGAAGTCGAGCCCGACGGCGCGGGCCGCCTCGGCCTGGCCGGCCGGCACGGTATTGATGCCCGAGCGAAGCGACTCGGCCACGAGTGAGCTGTGGTAGACGGCGAGCGCCACCACGCCCATCAGGAAGCTGTGGGTGACGTGCGGCGCGCTCAGCGGCACCAGGGAGATGCGCATCTTCATGTAGACGCCGAACGCGAAGAAGAACGCGATCAGCGTCAGCGGCGTGTAGAGCACCACGTTGGTGTAGAAAGCCGCCGCCTTCGAGAACACCGCCACGGGAGAAACACGCATGATCGTGACGAGCGTGCCCAGCACCAGGGCGCCGAGCGCACCCCAGAAGGTCAGCTGCACGGTCATCCAGAATGCGGCCAGGACGTTGTAGTCGCTGAGCATCTGACTAATACGGTCCATGGGATCCTCCTTTGCTCACTGGCGTGGACGCCTCGGGTCATTCACGATCCCGGACCCGGCCGGCCGCCCGCGCGGTGCGCGCGAACGGCCGGCGTTCAGGGGCGCCGGCTAGCTGCAGGCGTCGGGGGTCGGCGGGTTGCGGTCGTCGGGCGTGAACCCGGACTTGCCGACCGTGTCCTCAAGGGCCTTCGCCCAGGCGCCGGACTCGACCATCTTGGTGATCGCCTCATTCACCTTGGTGCAGGTCTCGGTGTCGCCCTTCGCCAGGCCGACGCCGTAGCGTTCGGTCGTGAACGGCTTGCCGACGACCCTGAGCTTGCCCGCGTACTGGGGCTGGGCCGCGAAGCCGGCGAGGATCACGTTGTCGGTGGTCACGGCGTCCACGCCGTTCGACTCCAGCGCCGAGACACACATCGAGTAGGTGCCGTACTCCACCAGTTCGACGTCGGGGTACTCCTTCTTGATGTTCTGAGCCGGCGTCGAGCCGGTCACCGAGCAGAGCCGCTTGCCGGCCAGCGTCTCGGGACCGGTGATCGACGTGTCGTCGGCACGCACCAGCAGGTCCTGGCCGGCGATGAAGTACGGCCCACCGAAGGAGATCTTCTCTTTGCGGGAGTCGGTGATCGAGTAGGTCGCGAAAATGAGCTTGACCTGCTCGGCCTGGATCATCGTCTCGCGCTGCGCCGACTGCGACTCGACGAACTCGATCTGGTTCTCGGCGTAGCCCATCTCGTTCGCCACGTACTTCGCGACCTCGACGTCGAAGCCGGTGAAGGTGTTGCCCTCCTGAAGGCCAAGGCCGGGCTGGTCGAACTTGATGCCGATCTTGATGTTTCCGCCGGAGCCGCCACCAGCGGTGTTGGCCGGGGTGGCGGAGCTGGAACAGGCTGACAGGACGAGGGTGAGCGCGCCCGCTGCCCCAGCGAGCGCCCACATCTTGGATCGCCTCATGAGTGTTGTCCTCTCGTTCACTCGGTCGTGCTTACCGGCGCCGACGGCGTCCGGGAATCAATGGGTCAGGATCTTGCTGAGGAAGTCCTGAGCACGGGTGGTCTGCGGGTGGGTGAAGAACTCGTCGGGGGTGTTGCTCTCGACGATCTGACCGTCGGACATGAACACGACGCGATCGCCGGCCTTGCGCGCGAAGCCCATCTCGTGGGTGACCACGATCATCGTCATTCCCTGTTTGACCAGGCTCACCATGACGTCCAGCACCTCGTTGACCATCTCGGGGTCGAGGGCCGAGGTCGGCTCGTCGAACAGCATCACCGTCGGGTTCATGGCGAGCGCGCGCGCGATGGCCACGCGCTGCTGCTGGCCGCCCGACAATTGCGCCGGGTACTTGGTCGCCTGGTTCGCGACGCCCACCCGCTCGAGCAACTCCATGCCGCGCTGCTTCGCCTCGGCGGCCGGCACCTTCAGCACCTTCGTCGGCCCGAGCGTGACGTTCTCCAGGACCGTCCTGTGCGCGAAGAGGTTGAACGACTGGAAGACCATGCCCACCCGCGCGCGCAACGCGGCGAGCGCCTTTCCCTCCTCGGGCAGGACCTCGCCGGCGATGCGGATCGTGCCCGAGTCGATGGCCTCCAAGCGGTTGATCGCGCGACACAGCGTCGATTTTCCCGACCCGGACGGGCCGATCACCACGACGACTTCCCCCTTGTCAACGACAAGATTGATGTCGTTGAGCACGTGAAGATCACCGAAGTGCTTGTTGACATGCTCCACCTCGACCACCGGGCTGCCAGCATCCACCACCATGCCGGAACTGTATTCGGCTCCTCGTAACACCGGAGCGGCACGAGGTAACTATTGGGTTGCGAAGCCCGCCGTCCGCACCGTTTCGGGTCGGCGGTTAGGGTGACCGTGTGACCAGCAACCCGCCGAGCGGACCCGATTTCCAGGCCCAGCCGCCTCCAGGTACGCCGGGCCCACCGCAGGGCTGGCAGGATCCGTCCGGCGGGCAGGGCGCCCCGGGCAGTCCCGCCCAGCCCTACGCGCCCCTCAGCTGCGCCTACCACCCCGGACGCGCCGCCGGCGTCCGCTGCCAACGCTGCGGCAACCCGATCTGCGGCGAGTGCATGGTCGAGGCCCCGGTCGGCTTCCAGTGCCGCGCCTGCGTCGCGCGGGGAATGACCGCCACCCGGCAGGCCGAGGGGCCCTATGGCGGACGCCGTTCGGCCAACCCCGCGCTCACCAGCCAGATCCTCATCGCCATCAACGTCGCCGTGTGGGTCGGGATCCTGCTCGCCGGCGGTTTCGAGGGAACCTTGTCGTCGGCCCTCATGCTCACGCCGGGCGGCGTCTGCCAGCTCAACGCCGAGAGCTGGGTCGGCGTCGCCGACGTCGCCTGCCGCTCCGCCGGCGGCACCTTCCTGCCCGGCCCGCTGGACGGCGGCTGGTGGCAACTGCTCACGAACGCCTTCACACACGCCGAGCCGCTCCACCTCGGCATGAACATGCTGGCGCTGTGGATCCTCGGCCCGCAGGTCGAGCGGATCCTGGGTCGCACCCGCTTCCTCGCGCTCTACTTCATCTCCGCACTCGCGGCGTCCGGGTTCGTGATGTGGCTCGCCCCCGCGACCACCAGCACGCTCGGGGCGTCCGGCGCGATCTCCGGGCTGATGGGCGCCCTACTGGTCATCGTGGTGCGGATGCGCGGCGACGTCCGCTGGGTGCTGACCTGGATCGGCGTCAACGTCGTGATCACCGTCCTGGGCAGCGCCGGCATCTCCTGGCAGGGCCACCTCGGCGGCTTCCTGGGCGGCCTCGCGGTCACCGCCGCCCTCGTCGGGCTGCGCAAGTCGGGCGGGCGCGCGCAGTGGATGGGCGTGGCCGGCATCGCGGTGCTGGCCGTGCTCGCGAGCGTCGCACGCGTGTGGGCGGGTTGACGGGCCGGGACCGCCTCGACGTGTCATCCTTGCGGCCATGATCCTGGTGGACGAGGCGCGCTGGCCCGCGCACGGCACGGTGTGGGGCCACGTCGTCTCGGACGCCTCGCTGCCTGAGTTGCACGCGTTCGCGCGCGCGGCGGGGCTGCCGGTCCGCGGTTTCGACCACGACCACTACGACTACCCGCACGCCCGGCGCCGACACCTGATCGCACTGGGGGCCCTGCCCGTATCCTCCACCGAACTGCTGCGGCGGCTGCGGGCCGCCGGTCTGCGCGTCCGGCCCGCCCAGAAGACGCCGAGCCGCGCCGAGGCGTCCGCGCGCCTGCGCGCGGCAGGGTCGGCGCTGTTCCCCGGGCGCGAGGCGCTGCGCGACGAACTCCTGGAGCGGTGGAGCGAACCGCATCGCCGTTACCACGACCTGCGGCACCTCGCGTCCTGCCTCGCCGCGCTCGGCGCACTCGACTGCGACGACCGGCTGGTGCACCTCGCCGCATGGTTCCACGACGCGATCTACACCGGGCAGGCGGGCGACGACGAGGAGGCGTCCGCGCGGCTCGCCGAACGACACCTGCGCGGCCACCTGCCCGCCGACGACGTCCGCGAGGTCGGCCGGCTGGTCCGGCTGACGACCGGCCACGACACACCCCGCGGGGACGCGCGCGGCGCCGCCCTGGTGGACGCCGACCTGTCGATCCTGGGCGCCCTGCCCGGGCGCTACCACGTCTACGCGCGCGACGTCCGGCTCGAGTACGACCACCTGGACGCCGACGCCTTCGCCGCCGGCCGCGCCACTGTCCTGCGCGCACTGCTCGCGCACGATCCCCTGTTCCGGACGCCCACCGGCGCCCGTCTGTGGGCCCGGTCGGCCCGGGCGAACATGATGGCCGAGCTGGCCGAACTCTCCGGCTGACCGACGCGGCGGGCGACGCACAAGACGAGCCGCGATCGGTCGCGCATCGTGCCGGACGCCGCGGTCAGACCTGACCGCTGCGGCCGGGAGCGACCAGCCCACCCTCGTACGCGGCGATGACGAGCTGCGCCCGGTCGCGCGCACCGAGGCGGGCGAGCAACGCCGAGATGTGCGACTTGAGGGTGGCCCTCGTGATCCGCAGCTCCGCCTCGATCTGATCGTTGGACAGCCCGCGGGCTACCAGCGTGAGAATCTCGGTCTGGCGTGGGGTCAACCCGTCGAGGCCGCCCCGAGGGCCGGCCGTCGGGAGCGACCGCTCGACCATGACACCCAATGCCCGTGGTGACAGGAGCGAGCGCCCCGCGTGCACCGTGCGGAGGGCGTCCACCAGCGCCTGAGGCGGGGTGTCCTTGAGCAGGAACCCGGACGCCCCCGCCCTCAGTGCCTCGACGACGTACTCGTCGAGTTCGAACATCGTGAGCACGACAACGCGCGTCCCGGAGAGGTCGGGGTCGGCGCAGACGCGCCGGGTGGCCACGAGGCCGTCGATCTCGGGCATGCGAATGTCCATGAGCACCAGGTCGGGGCGTGTCGTCCGCGTCACTGCGATCGCGTCCGCCCCCGTGGCCGCCTCGCCGACGACGGCGAGGTCGGGTTCGGAGTCGATGAGCGCCGCCAGCGACCGGCGCAACAGGGTCTGGTCATCGGCCAAGACGACGCGGATCTCAGTCATCCCCGGCCTCCGGTGGGTCGGGCAGGGACGCCGCCAGCAGCCAGCCAGGCCCGCAAGGACCGGCCTCCAGGGTGCCGCCGAGTGCACCCACTCGCTCTCGCAGACCCAGTAGGCCGTGGTTGGCACCCGGCCGGGGCGTCCAGTGAGCCGCGCGACCAGCGTCGCTGACGCGCACCTTGAGCGTGTCTCCGGTGTGGTTCAGCCTGACATCGACCGTGGTCTGGCCCGCGTGCCGGGCGACGTTACTCAACCCTTCCTGCACGACACGGTACGCCGTGAGCGCCACCCCGTTGCTGTTCGACCAAACACCCTCACCGGACCAGCGTACGTCAAGACCAGCGGCACGTGCCCGACCCAACAGTTCGGGGATCGCCTCCAACCCCGGCGTCGGTTCACGGGGCGCGTCCCCGGTGCCGCGCAGGACATGGAGCATGCGTCGCAGCTCAGTCATGGTCGCGCGGCTGACGCGCTCAATGTCCCGCAGGGCAGTCGGCCCAGTGGCCGGGTCGCGATCGGTCAGCCGAGTAGCGACCGAGGCTCGCAGCGTGATGAGGCCCAGCCCGTGCGAGACGATGTCATGCAGGTCGCGGGCAATGGCCAGGCGCTCGGCTGCTACCGCCTGCTCGGCAGCCTGCTGCTGCAAGGCAACCTCGAACCGGCGGCGGTCGCGACCCGACTGCCGCAGCGCCCAGACCACCGCACCCGCGCCTGCCGCCAGGGCGAGCACCGTCATCCACGGCGGCGCGTCGGGAACCCCCACGGCCAACAGCACCGCGGCGAGTGCCAGCACCAGCGCTACGCTCGCCAGGCCGACGGTCGAGTGGCGGCGGATCATCCCGGAAGCCTACCGAAGGCTTCCGATTCCGGCCTCAGCCCTGGGGCCGACAGCCCCAGGGCTGAGGCCGGGGGCGCGACCCACCCCCGGGTGCGATGGCGGGCGGCATCCGGCGCGGGAGTCTGGATGCCATGATCGAGGTCACCGGACTCACGAAAAGACACGGCAGCGTCGAGGTGCTACACGACGTCTCCTTCACCGCCCAACCAGGCCGGGTGACCGGCTTCGTCGGGCCCAACGGTGCGGGGAAGTCTTCGACACTGCGCATTCTCCTGGGCCTCGACCGACCCACCGCAGGCTCCGCCACCTTCAACGGACGCCCCTACGCCTCACTCGGGCGCCCCCTGGTCGAGGTTGGATCGATGCTCGACGGCAGCGGCGCCCATCCCTCGCGGACGGCGCGCGCCCACCTCGGATGGGTCGCCGCAAGCAACCGCATCCCGCGACACCGAATCGCCACCGTGCTCGAGGTGGTCGGGCTGGAGTCGGCGGCCCGCCGCCGCGTCGGCGCCTTCTCCTTGGGAATGGGCCAGCGCCTCGGGCTGGCAACGGCCCTGCTGGGTGAACCGCCAGTGCTGGTGCTGGATGAGCCTGTGAACGGGCTGGATCCGGAGGGTGTCCGGTGGTTGCGGCGGCTCCTGCGGAACCATGCGGACACGGGCGGGACCGTTCTACTGTCGAGCCACCTCATGGGCGAGCTTGCCGAGATCGCGGACGACGTCGTCGTCATTCACCGCGGTCGCATCAGGGCAGCGGGCACGCTCGCGCAGGTCAGCGGCGGGCACGACACCCTCGAGGACGCCTTCTTCGCGCTCACGGGCAGCGACGCCGCCACGACGATCGCCCACCCGTCGGCCGGCGGTGCGCGATGATCGCGGCGCTCGATGGGGAGTGCCGCAAGCTCGTCACGTTGCCAGCCGTCTGGCTGGCCGCGGCACTGACCATCGGGCTGCCGCCCGCGCTGGCCGCCTTGAACGCCGCCGTGCTGCGCCGAGCCCTCGACACGGGGCGCGTCGACGGGCTCCTCAGCACGTCGACGATTGACGAGGGCTTCGGTCAGCTCACCTTCGGGATCGTCGGCGTGATCGTGCTGGCCGTCGTCGCGATGTCATCGGAGTACACCCGCAGCGGCCAGCGTAGCGGCGGGAGCCGTCAACTCCTGAGCACCATGGTCGCACTGCCGCGACGAGGCCGCGTGGTCGTTGCCAAGGTGGTGGCGGTCACGGCCTGCACGATCGCGATGGCTGCCATCACGATCCCATTGACACTGGCCGTGTCGCGTTCCGAGCTGGGCCCGTACGCATCGGCGTTCCCCGACATGCTCTCCCGGAGCATCGGGGCCACGGCCTACTGGGTGTGCATGGCCCTGCTGGCGCTCGGCCTCACCGCGCTCACCCGCAACGGTGTGGTGCCCATGGTGGCGCTGATCACCAACGCTTCGATGATCTCGTTCAGCCTGCTTGCGGCCCGGGCGACCGACCTCGCCAAGTACCTCCCCGACCTCGCGGCCTACCCGAGCTTCATCTCGGAGCATCCCATGCCCCAGCCCTTGGAGCCGATGGCAGGCCTGGCGGTCCTGGGCGTGTGGGGGGCCGTCGCCATCGCGGCAGTGGCCATCAGTTACGTTGTCCGGGACGCCTGATGACCCGAATGGCCGGCGCCTTCGATGCCGAGTTGCGCAAACTCTGGAGCCTCTGGCAGGTGCCCTTGGTGGCGGTGGCCACCTGGGGGGTGGCCTGGGTCGTGGCCGCGACCCTGCGCGCCACCCCGGGGGAAGTGCTCGACCCGATAGACGCTCTCGCCCTCGTCCCCGACTACGTCCAGGTCGGGCCGATTGTGCTCGGCGTCATCGCGGTGACCAGCGAGTACACCTCGCGCCAGATCGTGATCTCGCTCGCCGCGATCCCCCGACGGGCCGATCTCGTCGCGGCGAAACTGCTGGCGCTCGGGGTATCCACCACCGCGATCTCGCTCATCGCGATGCTGGTGGCTGCGCAGGCCTCCGGGGCCAGTTGGACGGCTGGGGAGGCCCGTCTGATCGGCCTCACCACCGCCTACCTCACTGCAGTGAGCCTGATCGCCGGAGGCGTCGGGTTGGGCTTGCGTCACCTCGTCGCCACGCTCGGGACGGCTTTGGTTCTGCTGATCATTGCGCCACCCGCACTGACCCCATTGACCGCCCTCGCCCGCTATCTCCCCAGCGCCGCGGCGACGCGCTGGTACGGCGTCCACGTCACGGCGCCTGAACCCGAAGCCGGCTGGCTCATCGCCGCGTGGGCGCTGGCCAGCTGCGCTATCGGCGCCGTCGCCCTCGAGAGGAAGGACGCCTGACGAAACAAACCTGAGATTGAGCCGGAATCACACGCCCGGTGCGACCGCAGTCGCACCGGAAATTGTCGTCTCCAATTCACGTTTCGCACATATGGCGTCGCTGTCGTAGGTGCATGGCGGTCCATATTTTCATATGACAAGCGGGCTTGACTTCAATGGGAACGATCGAATAGTTTCGTAGGCATAATCCACTCCCAACGGCCATATGTGGCTCCGCGTCTATTGCCCACTTCAGTCGGCCGCCGCCGCTTGATGCAAATCACTTCGGACCATAGTGCTCCCGATTGGGCACTGACTGGCTCTGCGCCAGACCCTATGCGCCGTCGCCCGAGGGTAGGCGATTCTGCTCGCCACCCGACACAAGCCATCGGAAGGAGGTGGAATCCATGACGACCTATTACGTTGCTCCTGCACTGTCGCAGCATGTTTCCTGGCGCCTCGTGATGTGCGTCCAGGCACCTGCCATCTCGATCGGGGTCTCCCTCGTGTGGGACCGGCAGCGGGGTGTGCTCCGACAGGTGCTGAGCGCTCCCGTACCTCGCAGTGCCGTCCTGTTGGGGGCTGGCCGCCACTGGGGCGACGATCGGGGGAATCTACGCCTTGCCGATGCTGGCCATCGCCCCCTACTCCGGTGTTCCCTATGGTCTCCATCTGGTGTGGTTGTGGTTACTCTGCTGCCTGATCGCTCTGCTGTTTACGGCGCTCGGGCTGCTCTTCGCGGTAACCATCCGATCGCTCGAGACGTTCCAGACCGTCGTGAGTCTGGCCATGATGCCGCTTATCTTCCTCTCCGGTGCCATGTTTCCTCCGGGTACGCTGGGGGGCTGGCTCGGCTTCGTCGTGCGCGCGAACCCGGTCACCTACATCGTGGACGCGATGCGTCGGGTCCTACCCGGCTTGCCCTATGGAAACGAGCCGACGGCAGCCCCCGCGATCTTCGGTTGGTATCCACCGGTTTGGTTCGAGGTGGCAGGACTCTTTCTCCTGGCGTTCGGCATGCTCGCCTTCGCCACGATCCGATTCGAGAGGCAGGAGTGACATGAGCCGTTCCGAAACCCAGCCACCGACCGCCGCAGAGCAGCGCCGGGCTGTCGTCGAGCATGCCCGACGACAGCGCAGGAAGCGGTTGACGCTCACCGTTGTGAGCATTGCCGTCACAATGGTCGTCGTGACGGTTGTCACCATCTCGTCATTACCCAAACCCTTGCCACCGCTAGCAGCTGACCAGTTCCCCTCGGGGAGCGATGCCCACTCCTTGGCATTGGTCGAGGGGACCGGGCCAGTCATGGTCGACGTTTACGCTGATCCGTTGTGTCCCGCGTGCCGTGAGGCAGACCTGGCGGTCACGGACACCCTTGAGCGCAACGTGACGTCCGGCCGCGTGACTGTTAAGTACCACGTCCTGGGCAACCTCGACCGTTACAGCAATCCCACCGGCTACTCTTCCCGCGCATCGGCCGCCGCCGGCTGCGCGGCCGACCAGCGACTGGCCCGGCCCTATCTCCACGAGCTGTTCAGGCACCAACCGCCTGAGGGCTCAGCCGGGCTCTCGGAGGCAGATCTGATCGGGATCGGAGTCCGGGTGGGTGCGGACGAGGGCTCGTTCCGCATGTGCGTCGAGTCCGGGCGCTACAGCCTGTGGGTCAGGCACGCCTCCGAACAGGCCGGGAGGGATGGGGTGTTCGCGACCCCCACGTACCTCGTAGGTGGGCGGGCCGTCAGTGTCAGCAAGGACCGGGTCGCCGCGGCTCTGGAAGAAGCCATCGGCTAAGGCGAGACCCTCCATCAGTCGAAGACTGATGATCGCGTTCGGATAGCGCCGTTGCAGCCAGGCCTCAGCGGCCCGCCGGGGTGGGACGAGCCGTTGTCCACGATCCAGAAGACCCGCCGGGCTGGGCTGTGTCAAGCTTCCAAAATAGCCCGGGTTCGACCAGCCGTAAGCGGCCTGCGCTGAACGCCTTCACCGCCGATTGAGCCCGCAGACCCGCACCTTTGGCGGAGTGTGGCACCGTTAAGCCCATGCGTCTGCCGTCCGCCGTGCACGAAGCCACCTGGGCCACCTCCACGTGGCCGCTGGGTGCGCACATCCGCCCCACCGGTGCCACCACCTTCGCCATCGCCGCGCCTCGCGCCACCCGCGTGGTGCTCGAGTTCTATCCGCAATCACAGGGCGCGTCGGCGCACGCGCAGTTCGTCATGGCCCAGGACGCCGAGGGCATCTGGCGGGCGAGCGTCAAGAACGCACGGCACGGCACCCTCTACGGCTTCCGTGTGTGGGGCGAGAACTGGCCGTGGGCCGAGGAGTGGGTGCCTGGATCGAGCACCGGGTTCATCTCCGACCGCGACGCCGCCCTGAACCACTTCAACCCCAACAAGGTGTTGTTCGACCCGTACGCACGCGAGGTCACGCACAACCCGCTCAGCCTCGGGTCGGACGCCGAACTGCTCGGCTCCGGACCGGTCGAGTGCCGCGGCAAGCCCGGGCGCGAATGGGACACGGCGTCCATCGCCCCCAAGGGGGTCGTGATCGAGGACGAGACCTCCTACGGCGCGCACCTCATGCACCCCGAGGAGAACAACGCGATCTACGAGGCGCACATCAAGAACCTGACGATGCACCCGAGTTCAGTCAAGCTGGGCGACCTGCTCGCGGGCGTCCCCGGCTTCG
This sequence comes from Propionibacteriaceae bacterium, assembly GCA_032229785.1. Taxonomy (GTDB): domain Bacteria; phylum Actinomycetota; class Actinomycetes; order Propionibacteriales; family Propionibacteriaceae; genus Propioniciclava. Next base: position 1,877 of record JAVTWJ010000056.1, on the reverse strand, counting down.
AGGGCCTGCCGAGCGTCCCGGACGCCGTACGCGGCACCTACGCCGGCGCCGCGCTGATGGCGCCCTACCTGAAAGCGCTCGGCCTCACCGTCATCGAGTTGCTGCCCGTGCACGAAACCGACTCCGACCAGCTCGGCGATCGTGCCGGCACGACGAACCACTGGGGCTACCAGACGCTCGCCTTCTTCGCGCCCAACCGCGACTACAGCTCCGATCGGTCGCTCGGCGGGCCGACGCGCGAGTTCAAGGAGATGGTGCACGCGTTCCACGACGCCGGCCTCGAGGTCTTCCTCGACGTCGTCTACAACCACTCCGCCGAGGGCGGAAACTGGGGCGGCGACCTCGATGCGGCCGGCTTCACGACGCTGGGCGGGTTCGCGACCACCGAGTACTACGCCCTGACCTCCGGCGGCGGCCTGATCGACGGCGCCACCGGCACCTCGAACCAGCTCAACTTCTCGTCACGGATCACGCGTGCGCTCGTCCTGGACTCGTTGCAGCACTGGCACCACACGATGGGTGTGGACGGGTTCCGCTTCGATCTGGCCCCCGTGCTCGGACGCCGCCCCAACGCCGCCGAGGCGGAGGACTGGCCTGCGCAGCGGCGGTTCTTCTCCAACCATCCCCTCCTGGACGCCGTCGCCAAGCTCGCCGCCGAGCACTCCTTCGAGGTGATCGCCGAAGCGTGGGACCTGTGGGGCTACGAGGTCGGCAATTTCCCGTCCGGCTGGGGCGAATGGAACGGGCGCTTCCGCGACACCATGCGCTCCTACCTGAAGGGCGACGCCAACACCGACGACTTCATGGCGTTCTTCAACGGCGACTACCTGCACTTCAACGACAACGCCGGCCCGCAGAAGTCCATCAACTTCATGACCGCGCACGACGGCTTCACCATGTTCGACCTGGTCTCCTACAACCAGAAGAACAACGACCAGCCCTACCCGTTCGGGCCCTCCGACGGTGGCTCCGACAACAACCTCTCGTGGGACTCGGGCGGCGACCAGGCGCTGCGCCGGACGCGGTGGCGCAACTTCTGGCTCCTCACGTTCCTGGCCCGCGGCGTCCCCATGGTGGTCTCCGGCGACGAGTACGGGCGCACCCAGAACGGCAACAACAACCCGTGGTCGCTGAACACCGTCGGCATCTGGAACAACTGGGCGCAGGCCGGGTCGAACGCGCCCACGCGGCTACCGGTCGATCCCGCCCAGCCCGACCTGCCCGGCTACCACGACGTGGTCGGCCAGACGGACGCCCCCGCGGGCGTCAATCCGCTGCTCGTATTCGCCCGCTACGTCGCGCGCCTACGCGCCGCGCAGCCGACGCTGCGGCAGCGATCCTGGGGCGACCTGTCGCTGGGTGGCGACGGCAGTGAGGTGGCGTACGTCTACTTCGGCACCGACCTCGACGATCCACCTCGGACCGGCGACCGGCAGTTGGCGGTCGCGATCGACGCCGGCAGCACCGGAGGCGACGACTTCTGGGTGCTCATCAACATGTACGACCGACCGGCGACGTTCGACCTCGGCGAGTGGGCGGAGGCGTCCGGAACCAAGCACGACTGGCGCCGGATCGTCGACACGCACGGCTGGGCCGAGGCGGAGGGCAACTGCTGGGACTTGGCGCAGGCGCTGCACGTGACGGGCGAGTACACGGTGGAGCCGTGGTCGATCGTCGTCCTGCAGGCCGGACGCACCGGTCTGCCCGAGCCCGAGCCCCGCAGCCTGTGGGGACGCCTCGGTGGTCTGGAGGTCAACCGCATCGGCGAGCTGTACCGCCGCGGCGTCGAGGGGCGGAACCTCAAGCGGAAGAAGAGGAAGCCACCCAAAGGCCGCTGAGCCGTCACCAAGCGTGCCCGACGACGATCACCAAGCGTG
>JAVTWJ010000055.1:0-5078 GCA_032229785.1 Propionibacteriaceae bacterium | reverse complement strand
CGACTGTATGCGCCGGCCTGGCCACGGTCCGACCCGCAAGCACCAGCCGCGGCAGTTGCGGATGTCCCGGGCAGGTCAGCCCGCCGTCAACGTCGCCCAGATGGGCCCCAGAGGTCCTGCCGCGACGGCCATCAGGGCGCGGCTCGTCGGGTCACGCAGGCCCCATGCTTCCTTGCGTCTCGTCCTGGTGGCGCACGTCGCGTGTGATCAGTCGCAACAGTTCGATCGCCGAGGCCAGCTCGTTGTCGAGGCGGGCCAACTCAAGGGGGCTGCGGTAGGTGCCGGCTTGGATGCGCGACCTGACCTCAATGAGATTGGCGATGGAGTCCGCGACCTTCTCCCGGACCTCTTCCTCATCAGTAAAGGGCTCGCTGCCGCCCGGTGGGGAGACCGCGGCCGGCGCTGACGTAATGCTTGGGGCCCACTCCGGCTTTCCCATCAGGAATGCTCGCAGGTCCAGCCGGTCCTGGGCAGACACCTGGGTCGCCGTGGCCAACCGATCCCGCAGCCCGAACAACCTCCACGTGGCCTCGACCAACTCCACACCGTCCACCGACGAGTACAGGTCCTTGGCGGCCCAATCCCCGCGCTCAAGGAGACCGTCCACCAGCGGCGTCAGCGAAGCGAGATCCCGTTCGAAGGCGAGCCAAAACGTGCGGTCCAAGGTGTCCATCCACCCACAGTACGTCCCAGACGAGAGCACCCGCTTCGCGTGCCCCCACGCACACGACGCCGCCGGTCCATCCAGCAGGGATCGACCACGCTCGTAGCGGCAGATCAGGTCGTGGCCGTCACCGTGAGATCCCGCTGACCTGGCGCCTCCGAGGTCCCACAGACGGTACGTCAGGGCCCCGCCAGGCAAGTGCGGATCCATGCCGAAAGTGCCGACGACCGCGATACTTCGGGGATGGACTCCAAGTCGCCGCGCTCGGCCGAATCGCTCCAAGGCCGGTCCTCCCCGCTCAGGACCGGGGGTCGCTTTCTGCTCGGCGGGTTCTTGGCGACCGCCGGGATCGGTCACCTCACCAGCCTGCGGCAGGAGTTCCAGGCTCAGGTGCCGCCGTGGATCCCGCTGGACCCCGACTTCGTCGTCGTTGCCTCTGGCGTGGTCGAGGTCGGACTCGGGGCCGTGCTTCTCTTGGCGCCGCGTGCCCTGCGTCCGGCACTCGGCTGGGCGACGGCGGCGTTCTTCGTTGCTGTCTTCCCGGGCAACGTTGCGCAGTACCTGACCCGACGAGACGCCTTCGGGCTCAACAGTGACGAGGCACGACTGGTGAGGCTCTTCTTCCAGCCGGTCCTCGTAGCTTGGGCATTGTGGGCGACCGGAGCTTGGAACGCATGGCGGACCTCTCTCCGTGCGAACCGCTGACACCAACGAACGCTGCGCCCGTCGGGCAGGACCAGCCCACCAGACCCCGATCGAGTGAGGAACCACGCCTGCAGCGGCATAGAAAGACGTTCTGTAGGGCGTGGCGAGGGCGGTTGAGGAACGTCCTCCTGCTGCGCTTGTGAGGGCTTGGTGTCCCATCGCAGAACAGGAGGACGTTCATGAACAACGGTAGCGGCGTGTCCCGAGGGGATCGCAACAGGAACGCTCGACTCACGAGGCTTCGCGACGCGGTCCCGGTGACGAACGCCATCGTCGGTATCGACCTGGCCGACCGCAAGCAGATGGTCGTCGTGTGTGACCACGACTCGAAGGTGCTGGCTCGGCGGACGTTCCGCTGCAAGGCGTGGGACCTCGGCGCAGCCTTGGACTGGGCCCGCGACCGCGCCGCGAAGGCGGGGTTCGCCGGGGTGACAGTGGCGTGTGAGCCGACCGGCCACCTGTGGCGGGTGCTGGGCCAGTTGGCCGCCGACCGGGGCATGCCGTACGTGTGCGTGCAGCCGGCGTTGTCGTCGTGGGCCCGCAAGACCGAGGACCTCACCACCGACAAGACCGACGACAAGGACGCCGTCCTGATCGCCCGCCTGGCCGCGCAGTTGCGCTGTTACCTGCCCGAGCCGGTCGACGAAACGTGGGGCCGGCTCCGCCACTTCGGCGCCCGTCGGGAGGCGCTCTTGGAGGAGCACACCGCGTGTGTCCAGCAGATCCGCGACCTGCTCGAGTGCGTCTGGCCAGCGGTGCTACCCGCGGCGAAGCAGCCGTTCAAGTCGACGACCTGGGTGGCGGCGCTCACCGTGATCGTGGTCCGCGACGGGGGTGACCTACCCCGCACCCGCCGGCTCGGCGCCGCCCGGTTCGCCGAGCAGGTCCGCAAGGAGGTCGTCCGCCGCGGCAAGACCAAGCCATGCCTGCGGATCGTCCGCAACGTGTTCAACGCCTTGTCAGACCCCTCAGGGGTTGTGACGCATCGGCTCGGCGCGTTGGAGCGGGTCGGCTGGGTACTCGCCGACTGGGACGCCGCCCGGACCAACCAGCGGGTCGTCGAGCAGCGGATGGTGGCGGTGTTGGACGAGCTCGGCCTGACCGAGTTGGTGTGCACCATCAAGGGCTTGTCGGCAGTGGGTGCGGCGGCGATCCTCGCCGAAACCGGTGACCTGCGCCGGTTCACCTCCGCCCGTGCCGTGGTCAAGCACGCCGGCCTCGCCCCGCGGGAACGCCTGTCCGGCACCTTCACCGGCAAGGCCCGGTTGACCGGCGCTGGTCGCCCCGGGCTCCGCCTGGCCGCGTGGCGGGCCATCTTCGCGACCCTGCGCTCCAACCCGGTCCACGCCGCCCGCTACACGCACCTGACCACCCGTGCCGAGCATCCGTTGAAGCCCACCCAGGCCCAGGCCGCCGTGGCGGCCGCCCTGCTGCGCCAGCTGTATGCGATCGTCACCACCGGGCAGGTCTGGGACCCCGCCATCGCCAACCACGGCACCCGCCGTGATCGTGTGGAGGTGCCACAAGCTGCCTGACCGTCGCTGACGCGTGAGGCGTCGACCAAGCCCCAAGAGCTGGGTCGGGGCGAGCCCTCTGCGGCATTGAGAACCCTCGGGTATCTCGTCGGTCATCATGGGCAGCCCCGACCCGTCGTCGAACCAACCCGATCACACGCTGCCGGGCCACCAAGCCCCATTCCGCTATGCAGGGACCGACGACAGGCCAGGCCCCCGACCCCATCTCTTGACACACAACGCCTCACGCTGATGACCGGACGTGGACAGCGTCCCCGTCACAGGCTGGCCAAGGAGCCGGACTGCCTCTGTCACGCCGCGGGCCCCAGGCGCGGCGATAAGGTCGGCGAAGACTCGGACACGGCTGGCGGCAACCCACTCAGATCGTCTTGCTATATCCATCACCGATTGCCGAGGCACCTCGATGGCTTGACTGATTTCATAGTTGCGTCCGTCAAATAGCACAAAAACACATGCGTCAAATTCGTAACTGCGAAACGGCGAAAATACCTGGGACTTATGGGCGCCAGGGAAGATCACGCGGCTCTTCACCTGCAACAGCCGACCATCGTTCGCTCGCACGTCCCAACTCTTCTCTGAATTGGGCGCGAGTTCCCCACTGTACGCAAGGGCCACAACGCGCTCCGCCAGATCTCCGGCGGGCGCGTTGCGAGTTCGGATAACTCCGCGCCGCAACAGCTCCTCCAGGATCGCAAGGTAGAACCGCAGGAGGCGGCTGGTGCTCCACTGGGTCAAGTCCTTGAAGTCTGTCACCCTCTCACCGTGGCACAAGTCGGACCCGAGAGTTGTACGCCCACCCGCCATATTCGGGCGGCGGCACGCTGGGGGCCGCCCCGCCGCAGGCCGTCGGGCCGCGCCGCGGCTGAGCGCGGTGGGCCCTTGGGCGGCGGCGACATGAAGTGGCGGTTGCGTGGCTCTACAGCGTCCACTGCCTCGATTGCCCGCGTCATCGAGTTCAAGCTCGGCCCGGTAGGTTCACCCCATGGGGTCCGACCTTCCGAAGCCATTCACGCTCACTCTGGGTGACGTGCTGCATGCGGCCGGCATAGAGGCTACCGACGTGCTCGTGATCCGCCACACGTACAAACCGGACGGGCTGACCTCCCCAGCCGACGCGACCCCGGAAGCGGTGTTGGCCTACACCCGAGTCCAGCACCTGAAGCCCGGCAAGATCCCAGCAGTGCCGCCCCGGTGGTGGCTTATCTTCATGGCCGAAGCCGGCCGACGGTGCCGGCTGCTGACGGTGTACGACAACTCTGGTGAGGCACTCGAGGAACGGACCGACACCCGCCGGTCGTTCAACCTGCACGAGTCGGACGCGCTGGCGTCGCTGCACGGCCGCCTGTTGATCGAGTGGTCGAAGGATCCGGTGAACTGGGCCAAGCGCGGCCCGGCCGGAGCGAAGTTCCCCGTCGTCGAGATCGCCGACCCACAGGTGGTCGAGTTCCCCGGGTACGACAAAGTGCTGCTGTCGTACGCGCAGCTCCGCCAGATGGTAGGCGACTCCCGCTACACGAAGTGGCGTGCCGCGTTGGGCGCGGTGCAGGGCATCTACCTGATCGCCGACACGGCGACCGGGAAGCTGTACGTCGGGAAGGCCGACGGAGGGGAGCGGATCTGGAGCCGCTGGACGACATACGCCCGGGACGGTCATGGCGGCAACGTGGAGATGCGCGAGCTAGTCGGACGCGACCCCAATCAGCCGGGTCGGTACCTGCTCAGCATCTTGCGGGTGTTCGGGCCCCAGGTTCCCCAGTCAGAGGTCGACGCGGCAGAGGCCCACTTCAAGTCGGCCCTGCTGTCCCGCAAGCACGGACTGAACCGGAACTAGCCTAACCGGCGGCCGCAGACGGCGCCCTGCTGTTACCCCGTGCAACTTGACATTCAGGCACCACGGCGGAGTGATCGGATGTGCCATGGGGCGCGCGCAAGCCCGATGTAGGGTCGAGCATGGTCGACCATGCGACGCCCAATCTCCCGTCACGCCACTTCGAAGCAACGATCAACTTCTACGCAGCGCTCGGATTCACAGTCGTCTTCCGGGACGCAGGCTGGCTGATCCTCAGCCGCGGCGACATCATCCTCGAGTTCTTCCCCGACGCCAACCTCAACCCCGCCGCGTCTTCCTTCGGCTCGTGCCTTCGCCTCGACGACCTCGACGCCTTCTACAGCGA
>JAVTWJ010000054.1:23399-32546 GCA_032229785.1 Propionibacteriaceae bacterium | reverse complement strand
TCGCCGGGCACGCTCAGCGGTGCGGCGCTGAGCTTCGTCCGCCGCGGCCTTCTGTGCTGCGAGGCCTGCTCGGGTGGTCCGCTTCGACGCCACCGTCCGTCCGGTCGGCGACTGGCGGCGGAATAGTGGGACGGCTGGGAGCCGTTAACTATGATGGACGACGAGTCCACCGAGAAAGGCGAGACCTTCCATGCAGAGCACCAACCCCGTCTTCACGCGGAGCCAGAACTTCTCCCAGCCCGCGCCACAGGGTTACGCCCCGTTCCCGGGCCAGCCCCAGGCCGGCCAGCCCTACGCTCAGCCCGGCTACACCGACCCGCGCTACGGCCAGCCGGCCCCGCAGGCCACGGCGCCCCAGGGCTTGATGACGCTCGACGACGTGATCACCAAGACCGCGATCACCATGGGCGTCCTCGTGCTCACGGCGGCCATCACCTTCATGTTCCTGCCGGTGGAGATGCTCTACCCGTCGCTCATCGTCAGCGGCATCGTGGGCTTCGTCACCGTCTTGATGGTGTCGCTGCGGCGCAAGGTCAACCCGGCCTTCGTCCTGGCCTATTCGGCGATCGAGGGCGTCTTCATCGGCGCGTTCAGCCTGTTGTTCGCCTTGATGTTCGGTGCGGACATCGTCGTTCAGGCCGTGCTCGGGACGTTCGTCGCCGCCGGCGCCACGCTCGCCGCCTACAAGTTCCTCCGGATCCGGGTCACGAACAAGTTCCGCAAGATCGTGACGATGTCCACCTTCGCCTTCTTGGGGATCATCCTGATCAACCTGGTCATCTCGCTGTTCGGCGGCGGGGCGGGCATCCGTGAGATCGGCGCGGGTGCGAACCCCCTCGCCTGGCTCGTGTCGCTGGTCGCGGTCGTCCTCGCGGTCGCCAACCTGATCATGGACTTCGACTACATCGAGCAGGGCATCCGCAACCGCCTGCCGGCGTCCGAGTCGTGGCGCGCCGCGTTCGGTCTGACCGTGACCATGGTCTGGCTCTACACGGAGTTGCTGCGCATCCTGTCCTACTTCAGGTCCAACTGACCCCACCGAACAGGCAGAAGCCCCCGCCCACCTGGGCGGGGGCTTCTGCGTGCCGGAGTCGGGTGGGGTTCAGGCGCTGCGGCGGCGCTGGTACGGCCGCAGCAGCGAGGGCGCGTGCTTGCCGAGCAGCGCGCGGGAACCGTTGATCCAGGCCACGTCGTCGAGCGCGTCCGCAGCGACCCAGCGGCAACTCGAGGTGGTGCCGCCGCGGTCGTGCACCACGGGATCGCCCGGGTGGGCGCAGCGGGCGGTGTAGATCAGCCGGACGGCGTGGAAGTTCTCGACCACACCGGTAGGCGAGCGCCCGATCCAGTGGTCGGATTGGACGTCGACGAAACGCGTGACCTCGGCGAGCTGGCCGGTCTCCTCGAACACTTCGCGCTGCACGGTCGCCGCGGGGTTCTCGCCGGGGTCGATGCCCCCGCCCGGCAGACCCCACATGCCGGGCACGGCCGTCCTGTCCGAGAATTCGGTGGCGAGCAGCCCGCGCTCGGAGACGACCAGCGCGTAGGCGGCCAGCCGCTGTCGGATCACCGGCTCTTCGACCCCCACGCCCGGACGAAGCCCGCTGCGGACGCGTTGGGCGCCGCGGGGGACGACGCGGCGTCCGTGCGGGGTGATCTGCAGGATGACGACGAGATCCTCAAGCGTGCCGGACGCCGAGAGGGGCCGCAGCACCCGGTAGCCGTTCTCCCAGGAAACCTGGTAGGGGTCGTCGCCGTGGCCGAGGGTGAACGACAGCTCCGGGGTGCCCCCCGGGATCCGTACGCCCACAATCTCCATCTGGCCAGTGTAGTGCGACTATTCTCAAGGCCAGTGCGGTGAGGCGCGCCCCCACGGGCTCGGCGATGGAGGACAGCCATGCAGTACAACCCGAATGCATCACTCGACCCGTCCCAGATGGGCGGCGGCGGCCGCGGGCGTGGCGGCACGGTCGCGGTGGGTGGCGGCGCCAGCCTCCTCATCGTGATCCTCGCGCTGCTGTTCGGCTTCAATCCCACGGAGTTGCTCAACGCCACCGACCCCTACAACGATGCTGCGCGGTCCGGCCAGGCGGGCACGCAGGGCGGCCTGGCGCAGCCTGACAACCGGTTCGCCGGCTGCACCACGGGCGCCGACGTGGCGGCCAATCGCGACTGCCGGTGGGTGGCTTACACCAACTCGGTCCAGGCCTACTGGGGGCAGACGCTGGCCGGCTACAAGCCCGCCAAGACGGTCGTGTTCGCGACGTCGGTAAGCACCGGATGCGGGCACGCCACGTCCGACCTCGGCCCGTTCTACTGCCCGGCCGACTCCACGGTCTATTTCGACGACAGCTTCTTCGACCGGATGCTGCCGCAGATGGGCGCCAAGGGCGGCGACGCCGCCGAGGCGTACGTGGTCGCCCACGAGTACGGCCACCACATCCAGAACCTCACCGGCGTGATGGCCAAGGTGCAGTCCGCCGGTGGCCAGACAGGCCCCGAATCCCTCCAGGTCCGCCTGGAGCTGCAGGCCGACTGCTACGCGGGCAACTGGTTGGCCTACGCGTCCAACGACCCGGCGGGTGTGATCGCCAAGGTGACCGAGGACGACCTCGACCGCGCGCTGGACGCCGCCCAGGCCGTGGGCGACGACCACATCCAGAAGTCGCAGACCGGCCGGATCCGCCCCGAGTCGTGGACGCACGGCTCCTCCGAGCAGCGCCGCTACTGGCTCAAGCGCGGGTTCTCCACCGGCGACCCCAACCAGTGCAACACGTTCGCCGCGGACGCCCTCGCCAAAGCCTGAGGACGGATCAGACGCGGACGCCGGCCGGCGTGGTCACGAAGCTGTCCTCGCCGACGGTGAAGTACATCCGTGGCACGCCGGTGCCGGCGCGGTCCTCGACCAGGCAGGTCCACGGCGTGTCGAGTGTGAACGTTCCGGTGGTCCGCTGCTGCTGCAGGACCGACCACACCACGGCCGGCTTCACCTGCGCCGGATCGAAGCTGCGCACGGTGTCGGACGCCGTCCGCGGCGTGACGATCACGGGCGTGCGGGCCATGCGCTGGCGGCGCTGGAACGTGCCGCCGGCGTCCGGGGGCGAGTCCAGGTAGACGCCGATCGCCGAGCCGAACCCCATCGCGGACGCCGCGCCGCGCGGACCCACGACGTCCGCATAGCCCACCGTGAGGCCCCACTCGCTGGTGAAGTCCAAGGTGGGCGACAACGAGCCGTCCGGCGCGAAGAAGACCGCGCGCGATTCGGGGTTGGTCGACACCGACATCGACACCAGGCCGGCCGAGTAGTCGACGATCTGCAGCGACTGGCCCTGCCGGGAACCCGACACCGACTCGGCCAGCCGGAACATCGCCCCGAGGTCGTGGAACGAGAACGTCGACGGGCTGAACATCTGCTGGGCGACGTCGGTGACGTCGGAGGGCACCTGGCGGATGCGTCCGTCGCGCCAGGCCCAGGCCTCGGGCGCGCCGTTGCGGACGACGACGATGGAGGCGTCCGTGGCCGTCACCGTGACCATGAGCACCTGCTCGGCGCCGGACGCCTTCATGAGTCGGCCGACCAGGTCCTCGGCCGCCCCGGGTGCGGTGAGGTCGAGCGTGTTGGCGTCCGGGCTGACGGAGGGGCTGATGGACGGGCTCGGGCTGAGCGCCGTGGGCTCGGTCGGGCCGGCCTGCGGCGGGGAGGACGAACCCACCGGCGAGCAGGCGCTGCCCACCGCGACGACGAGCGCGACCGCGACGGCGCGCAGCGGGGTTCTCACCCGGGCGAGACTACCTCCCCGCCCCAGGAAGCTCCTGTTCCGGCTCACCGCACCAGGTGGCACGCCAGGATCGCGACGCACAGGCCGGCCTCGATGAGACCGATCCGTCGCGGCGTCCACCCCCGGCTCGGCACGTAGGCCGCCCGGAGCGTGGTGAGCACGAAGAGACCCACCCACCACCAGGGGAGCAGGCCGGCCCGGGCGACGGCGGCCGTCGCGACGCTGGCGGCGGCGTGCCAACCGATCGACGCGATCAGGAAGGGCCGCGATCCGCGCTCGCGGATGTTCGTCTTCACGTACAGCACCGTGCCGAAGAAGTAGGCGAACATCGCGCCCGCGAGCAGGAGGGGCCGGGCGGCGTCCGGGCCCGCCTCGAGCAGGGCGAACGGGTCGGGGAAGCGCACGACCAGCAGCATCGTCGACGCCGCGGCGATCGTCAGCGCGCCGCCGAGGGTCGCCCGTTCGCGGCGGCGCGAGGCCAGCCACAGGGCGGGCAGCAGCAGGGGGAGGTAGACGACGACCCACCACGCCATCGCCCCGCCGCCGAGCATCAGGGTGAGCACGCCCGCCGCGCCCGAGGCCAGGGTGTAGATCGCCAGGGGTTTCGCGAAGGGCGGACGCCGCCGCGGAGGTGCCTTCAGCCAGACCGACGCCGCGTTGAACGCGAAGTAGCCGAGTAGCCAGAACCCGAACAGCGTCGCCGTCCACGGCCCGGCCACGCCCGCGCGGGCCGCCTCGATCGCGCCGATCGCGAACGGCAGGCTGACCATCGACCATGCGCCGTGCTGATCGGGAACCCACCCCGCCCGCCTACGCGCCATGGGGGGCGGCGTCCTTCACCGAACGGGTGACGAGGTAGTGGCGGTCCTGCGCCTCGACGGTGGTGAGGCCGACGTGTCGGCGCAGGTGAGGAAGGTAGGGCAGGTGGGAGTTGAACACGAGCCACAGCTCGCCGCCGGGACGCAGCACGCCCCCGGCCTGCGCGATCATCCGCAGCGCCGGGGTGGAGTCCTTGGCGCCGCCGATGTGAAACGGAGGGTTGCTGACGAGGAGATCGATCGAGGCGGGCCGCGTGCCGTCGAGTCCGTCGTCGCGCTGGGCGTGCACGTGGACGCCGTTGGCGCGCGCCGTCAGCCGCGTCGAGGCGACGGCGGACGCCGACACGTCGGTCGCCCGAGTCGTCCATCCGCGCCGCGCCAGCCAGGCCGCGAGGATTCCGGAGCCGCTGCCCAGGTCCAGTGCCACACCGTGCGCGGTGACGCCGGGGTGAGGCCCGCCCCCGACGCGGCCGAGCGTGCGCAGCAGCAGTCGGGTGCCGTCGTCGAGGCGGTGGGTGGCGAACACGGCGCCGTGCGCGACCACCGTCAGCCCGGTCTCGGCGACGTAGCCCGTCCGCGGCCAGCGCTGCGGCCCGGGCCGGGCTTGGCCGGCGTGCAGGACGCGGGACTTCTGCCGGCCCAGGCTGGCCGAGACCTGGCCGAATTGCCGGGCGAGCGCGGTGTTCTGGGCCGCCGTCATGTGCTTGACGCGTCCGCCCGCCACGAGGCGTGCGCCGGGGTGGAGTACGCGCGCCAGGTGCTCGGCGTAGTCCTCGACCGCGGACACGGCGCGGGGCAGCCGCCACAACACGACGTCGGGGGACCAGCCGGGTGGCAGGGCCTCGACGCCGTGGCCGGCGGGCACCTGCCGCAGCTCGCGGAGGTCGTCGCACCACGTGCGGACGTCCGCCCCTGCGGCGGCTGCGGCTCGGGTGAGCTCGCCCCCGGCGTCGTCGATCACGAGCACGCGTCCCGTGAGGTCGCCCGCCTCGTCCAGGATGAGCGACGCGACAGGATCCAGGGGCATGGGCCGTACCTTACCGATGCCCCGAGGCCGGTACGGGTGCGCAGGCTGGACGCGGGCGGGCATCGGCCTGGCCGGCGCGTGGGGCGGGCTACCCTGGTGGCCGTCTCTCCACAAAGCGAGGTAGGAATGAAGCTCGGCATCGGAAACGACCACGCCGCCTACGAGATGAAGCTCGAGATCAAGGCGTACCTGGAATCGTTCGGCCACGAGGTCGTCGACTACGGGGCGCACGGTGCCGCGCGCACCGACTACCCCACCTGGGGGCGGATCGTGGCCGAAGCCGTGGCGGGTGGCGAGGTCGAGCGGGGTGTCGTGATCTGCGGGTCGGGCATCGGCATCTCCATCGCCGCCAACAAGGTGCGCGGCATCCGATGCTGTGTGTGCAGCGAGCCCTATACGGCCCGCGTGTCCCGCCAGCACAACAACGCCAACATGCTCGCCTTCGGCTCGCGGGTGGTGGGTATCGAACTGGCGAAGATGATCGTCGACGAATGGATGAGCGTCGAGTTCGAAGGTGGTCGGCATTCCGACCGGGTGGCGCTGATCGACGCCATCGAGGCCGGGGCCGGTTGCTGAGGGCCGAACCGGCGACGGCGTCCGCGAGAGGGGTGCCGGCGCCGGGATCAGCGCTGTTCGCCGGGGTGTGCCGCCGGGCCCTGGTTCGACTACGGTGGTCCCTGCAGAGAGTAACTGGGCGGGCCGCTCCGCCGCCCGGGGGTCTCGTGCCCAAACACGTCGTGGTGTCCCGGAGCACATGAAGGAGAGCCTGTTCAATGTCCGATCAGACGAAGTGGGTCTACGACCTCAACGAGGGCGACGCGTCGCTCAAGCCGCTCTTGGGCGGCAAGGGTGCCAACCTCGCGGAGATGCACCGCATCGGCGTTCCCGTCCCGGACGCCTTCACCGTGACCACGCAGGCCTGCGTGGCGTCCATGAACAACGACGGTGACTGGCCCGAGGGTCTCGCCGATCAGATCGACACCGGCCTGGCGCGCCTCGAGGAGCGCACGGGCAAGAAGCTCGGCTCCGCTGAGAACCCGCTGCTGGTGTCGATCCGCTCCGGTGCGGTGTTCTCGATGCCCGGAATGATGGACACGATCCTCAACCTAGGCATCTCGGACGACACCGTCGAGTCGGTCGCCAAGATGGCCGACAACGAACGCTTCGCCTGGGACTGTTACCGCCGCTTCGTGCAGATGTACGGCGAGGTCGTCGAGGGCATCGCCCCGAACGTGTTCGAGGACGCGCTGACCGAGATGAAGGAGGCCAAGGGCGTCGCGCTGGACACCGAGCTGACCGCGGCCGACCTGAAGGAGCTCACCCAGCGGTTCAAGGCTCTCGCCAACGAGGCCCTGGGCGGTCACTGGACCACCGACCCGAAGGAGCAGTTGCTCCGCGCGGTCAACGGCGTCTTCAAGAGCTGGCTGAACCCGCGCGCCGAGGTGTACCGCAAGAGCCAGGGCATCCCCCGCGAGCTCGGCACCGCCGTGAACGTTCAGGAGATGGTGTTCGGCAACCGTGGCGAGACCTCGGCGACCGGCGTGTGCTTCTCGCGCAACCCCTCCACCGGCGCGAAGGAACTCTACGGCGAGTTCCTGACCAACGCCCAGGGCGAGGACGTGGTGGCGGGCATCCGCACGCCGCGTCCGCTCGAGGAGATGGAGGGCGTCCTGCCCGAGGCCTTCACCGAACTGCTCGAGACCATGGAGCGGTTGGAGAAGCACAACAAGGACATGCAGGACATGGAGTTCACGATCGAGGATCGCAAGCTCTTCATGCTGCAGACCCGCAACGGCAAGCGGACGGCCGCCGCCACGGTGAAGACCGCCGTCGATATGGTCGAGGAGGGTTTGATCACCAAGGAGGAGGCGCTGCTGCGCATCAACCCCGCCGACCTGGACGCGCTGCTGCACCCGGGCATCGATCCCGAGTTCGACGGCGTCGCGATCGTCAAGGGCCTCCCGGCGTCGCCGGGCGCGGCCGTGGGCGCGTTGTCCTTCGACGCCGAGGACGCCGCCGTGCGCGGTGGCCGTGGCGAGAAGGTCATCCTCGTCCGCTACGAGACCACGCCCGACGACATCGCCGGCGTGATGGTTTCCCAGGGCGTCCTGACCGCCCACGGTGGCATGACCTCGCACGCGGCCGTCGTCGCGCGCGGCATGGGGATCACCTGCGTGGCGGGCGCGCCCGGCATCAAGATCGACGTCCTGGGCGAGACCGTCACGATCAACGGCAAGGTGTACGGCAGCTCCGACGTGCTCACCCTCAACGGCTCGACCGGCGAGGTGTTCGACGGTGCGGCCCCGCTGGTCCCGCCGTCGGTCAACGAGGACTTCGAGACGGTCGGCTCGTGGGCGGACGCCGTGCGCCGCCTGGGCGTCCGCGCCAACGCCGAGAACTTCGAGGACGCCTCGAAGGCGCGCGAGCTGGGCGCCGAGGGCATCGGCCTGGCCCGCACCGAGCACATGTTCATGGCCGCCGACCGGCTGCCGGCCGTGCGCAAGATGATCCTCGCCGAGGACGAGGAACAGCGCGCCGCGGCCCTGGCCGAGATCCTGCCGATGCAGCAGAAGGACTTCGAGGCGATCTTCACCGCCATGAAGGGTCTGCCCGTCACGGTGCGCCTCTTGGACCCGCCGCTGCACGAGTTCCTGCCCAACCTCGTCGAGCAGTCGCTGCTGGTGCAGAAGCTGGAGCTCACCGGCGCGGACGAGGCCGACATCGAGCGCGAGCGGGTGCTGCTGGGGCAGGTCAAGAAGCTGCACGAGCAGAACCCGATGCTCGGCACCCGTGGGTGTCGGCTGGCGATGCTGTACCCGTCGATCCCTGAGATGCAGACGCGCGCCATCGTCCGTGCGGCGCTGGCCGTGCGCGAGCGCGAGGGTGAGACGGTCGGCGTCGAGATCATGATCCCGCTGGTCGTGATCAAGAAGGAGCTCGAGGTGCAGCGCGCCATCGTCGAGAAGGCCGTCGAGGAGGAGCTGGCCGCGGCCGGCGCGACCCTCGACTACACCGTGGGCACCATGATCGAGATCCCGCGCGCCGCGCTGACCGCCGATCAGATCGCCGAGGTGGCCGACTTCTTCAGCTTCGGCACCAACGACCTGACCCAGACCGGCATCGGAATCAGCCGCGACGACGCCGAGGCGGGCTTCCTGGGCTACTACGTCGACGCCGAGGTCATGGCGCGCAACCCGTTCGAGTCGCTCGACCAGGACGGCGTCGGCCAGCTGGTTCAGATCGGCGTCGACAAGGGCCGCTCGACCAAGCCGTCGCTGAAGACCGGCGTGTGTGGCGAGCACGGGGGCGATCCGGCGTCGGTGGAGTTCTTCCACAAGGCCGGGCTCGACTATGTGTCCTGCTCGCCGTTCCGCGTGCCGATCGCCCGCCTCGCGGCGGCGCGTGCGGCACTGCTGAACGCCTGAGCGGCGCGTTGACGAGCGACCGAGTTCGGTGAATCGAGGACCCGCGGGCCGGCTGACCGGCCCGCGGGTCCTCGGCGTTCGATCCCCTACGCGATGACCCT
>JAVTWJ010000054.1:0-23299 GCA_032229785.1 Propionibacteriaceae bacterium | reverse complement strand
CTGAAGAACGTCACGCTCGGCGAGGGCCGGGCGAAGATCATCGTCCCGATCACGGGGCGTGACGCGGAGGAGTTGCTCGCCCAGGCGGCCGAGTTGGGGGAGCACCAGGTCGACATCGTCGAGTGGCGGGTGGACTTCTTCGCCGACGCGCTGGATCCGGATGCCGTCCTCGCCGTCGCCGGGCCGGTCGTGGCGGCGCTCGCAGGCAAGCCGGTCCTGTTCACGTTCCGCACCAAGGGCGAGGGCGGAGAGCAGGCCATCGAGCCCGCGTCCTATGTCGCGCTGTGCACGCGGCTGATCGAGTCCGGGCTGGTGGACGCCGTCGACGTCGAGCTGTCCTTCGACGCCGGGGCAGGCGATGCCGTGATCGAGGCGGCCCACGAGCACGGCGTGGCCGTGGTCGGCAGCAACCACGACTTCGCGGCGACCCCGCCCGCCGACGAAATCGTGCGCCGGCTCGTCGCGATGCAGGAGCGGGGCTGCGATGTGGCCAAGCTGGCGGCCATGCCGACCTGCCGGGCCGACCTGGTGACGATGCTGGGCGCGACCGCCACCATGGCGACCGAGCATGCCGACACCCCGGTGTTGACCATGTCGATGTCCGGCCGGGGCGTGATCACGCGGATCGCGGCGCAGGTCTTCGGTTCCTGCGCGACGTTCGCGATCGTGGGCCGGGGATCGGCGCCCGGTCAGGTGCCGGTCGAGGACATCCAGCCCGTCCTGGCGCTGCTGGACGCCCACCTGCCTCGCTAGGACGATCGCCGATGCCGCCGGACGCCGTGACGCCGAGGCTTCCGCTGCCTCCGCGCCTAGGCTGGCGTCCATGACGACGACGCTCATCGACCGGCACCGTGGCCCCGCGCGAGCCGAGATCGAGCGGCTGCTGAGCTTGCTGACGGCAACCTCCGGGAACACCGCCTCGACCTCCTCGCCGCTGGACGGCCGGCACCTGGCGTCGGTACCGCAGTCGAACGAGGCCGGCGTGGATGCGGCGGTCACGTCCGCGCGTCGGGCGCAGCGCGCCTGGGCGACGCTCGGCGCGCGCGAGCGCGGACGGATCCTGCTGCGGTTCCACGACCTGCTGCTCGACGAGCAGCACCGGTTGGCCGACCTGATCATCGCCGAGACCGGGAAGGCGCGCCGCGACGCCTTCGACGAGATCGTCCATCTGGCGTTGACCGCCCGCTACTGCGCGCGCACGGCCGGGGCGGTGCTGCGCAGCGGGCGGCGTCCGGGTCTGGTGCCGGGGCTGACCCGCGTCGACGTGCACCGTCACCCCAAGGGGGTCGTCGGGGTGATCGCGCCCTGGAATTACCCGCTGACGATGGCGTTCGGCGACGGCATCGCCGCGCTCGCAGCGGGCAACGCGGTCGTCGCCAAACCGGATTCCCAGACCATGCTCACCGCCCTGGCCGGGCTCGAACTGCTGCGCGGCGCCGGTCTCCCGGACGGGCTCTGGCACCTCGTGGCGGGGCCGGGCGATGAGATCGGCGGCGCCCTGATCGACCGCGTCGAGCACGTCTGCTTCACCGGTTCGACCGCGACCGGACGCCTCGTCGCCTCCCGCGCGGGGGAGCGGCTGATCGGCGCCAGCATGGAACTCGGCGGCAAGAACGCGATGATCGTGTGCGCGGACGCCGACCTGGATGCGGCCGTCGCGGGCGCACTGCGGGGCTGCTTCGCCAACGCGGGCCAGCTCTGCGTGAGCATCGAGCGGCTCTACGTCGACCGCGCGGTCTACGGCACCTTCCGCGCCCGGTTCGTGGAGGCCGTCGCCGGCCTGGATCTCGCTGCCGGCTACGGCTGGTCGAGTGAGGTCGGCACGTTGGCCGGTGCCGCCCAGCTCGACACGGTGCTGCGGCATGTCGCCGATGCCGAATCCTAGGGGGCGCGGGTGCTCGCAGGCGGGCGGCCCCGCCCCGACCTGGCGCCGTGGAGCGTGGAACCGGTCGTCCTCGAGGGCGTGCGTCCCGGCATGGAGTGCTGGCGAGAGGAGACGTTCGGACCGGTCGTCGCCCTCTACCCGTTCGACGGCGAGGATGAGGCCGTCGCGGCCGCGAACGACTCCCCGCAGGGGCTCAACGCGTCCGTGTGGAGCCGCGATGGGCGCAGGGCCCGGGCGCTGGCGTCCCGGATCCGGGCCGGCACGGTGAACGTCAACGAGGCGTACGCGGCCACCTTCGGGTCGCCGAGCGCGCCCATGGGCGGCTGGGGTGACTCGGGTCTGGGGCGCCGCCAGGGCCCCGAGGGGATCCTGCGGTTCACCGAGACCCAGGCGGTCGCGACCCAGCGGCTGATGCGGCTGGCCGCGCCGGCGGCGATGAGCGAGGAGCGGTTCGCCGGCCTGGCCACGTCAGGCCTGCGCCTGCTGCGCCGGCTCGGCCGCTGATCCGGCCTCGCCCCACGGGGTTGGGCTCGGAAATGGTCGTTCCCAGAGCACTGGTCTGGGCGAAAACCGGTCCGGGCTCAGAGGTGGTCGTTATGGTGGCGCGCTGGGGGTCGCATAACGACCATTTGCGGGCCCTGACCCGGATTCGTCCTCGACACCCCCGCTATTCCGTCAATTTGTGAGCCCGGACAGTCGTCTCCGGTCGTGGCACGAGACTACGAGCGAGAGCCTGGACGACGCGGCCTTTGGTAGGCCGTCAGGACGCGGCTCAGGCGAGCGGCAGGCGCACGGTGAAGCGCGTGAACCCCGGACGCGAGGTCACGCCGACGTTGCCGCCGTGTGCCCCCACCACCGCCGCGACGATCGCGAGACCGAGACCGGTCGATTGTCCTTTGCCGGTGCGAACCCGGCTGGTGTCGGCGCGCATGAACCGCTCGAAGACGCGGTCGCGGATGTTCTCGGGGATCCCCGGCCCGTCGTCGGTGACCGTCACGACCGCCCAGCTGCCTTCCCGGGCGAGCGCGGTGTCGACCGTGGTGCCCGCAGGGGTGTGGGTGCGCGCGTTCGCGAGCAGGTTGGCCACCACCTGCTGCACCCGGGACTCGTCGCCGCGCGCGACCACCTCGTCGTCAGGCAGGCTCAGCGTCCACTGGTGTGCGGGACCGGCGGCCTGGGCGTCCGCCACCGCGTTGGCAAGCAGGGCACCGAGGCTGACCGGGCCCGACTCCAGCGTCGGCCCCGCGTCGAGCCGGGCGAGCAGCAGCAGGTCGTTGACGAGGCCCGACATCCGCTCGGACTCCGACTCGATGCGACCGAGGGCGTGGGCGGTGGTCTCGGGCACCTCGTCGCGCTCGCGTCGGGTGAGTTCGGCATAGCCGCGAATGGACGCCAAGGGGTTGCGCAGTTCGTGGCTCGCGTCGGCGACGAACTGGCGCAGCTTCGTCTCCGAGCGCTGCCGCGCCGCCAGCGCCCCTTCCACGTTGTCGAGCATGTGGTTGAACGCGACTCCGACCTGCGCGACCTCGTGCCGGGGGGACAGCCCGGTGTCCGGAACCCGTACCGGCACCGCGACCTCGCCCGAGTGGAGGTCGAGTGTCGACACCTGACGCGCGGTCGCGGCCAGTTGGGCGAGCGGGCGCAGGCTGCGTTCGACGACCGCCCGGGCGGCCCCGAACGCCGCCACGATCGCGACCGCCGTGAGGACCGTCGCCGCGAGCAGCAGATTGAGCATGGTGGAGTCGAGCGCCGCGGTGGGCAGGCCGATCACGATCGTGGTGGTGCCGTCGGTGACGACCTGGACCCGGTAGGTGCCGACCCCGGGCAGCAGCACGGTGGTGGGCCCGTCGGAGTCCAGGTCGTTCAGCGGCTCGGTTTGATCGTCGGTGAGCAGCGTGTAGCTGCGTCCCTCCTGGACGAGACCGCCGCCGCCCGCGACGTAGCGCAGGAGCCCCTGGATCTGGCCGGGCCCGCCGTCCGGGCTGAGTGGCCCGCGCGGTCCCGGGTCGCGCAGCCGCTGCGCGGTCGCGGACAGCTGCTGATCGAGTTGATCGATGAGGATCCGGTGGACCGCGAGCGCCGTGAGGGCCGACACGGCGATCGCCACCGCGGCGACCAGCGCGGTGACGCGGACGACGAGCTGCCGGCTGAGGGTGCCGCGAGCGCTCATCCCGCGGCCGGCTTCAGGAGGTACCCTGCGCCCCGCAGTGTGTGGATCATCGGTTCGCGACCGGAGTCGATCTTCTTGCGGAGGTAGGAGATGTACAGCTCCACCACGTTGGCCTGCCCGCCGAAGTCGTAGTTCCAGACCCGGTCGAGGATCTGTGCCTTCGACAGGACCCGGCGCGGGTTGCGCATCAGGAAGCGGAGCAGTTCGAACTCGGTCGCCGTCAGGTGGATCGCTTCGCCGGCGCGGGTGACCTCATGGGAGTCCTCGTCGAGGCGCAGGTCGCCGACGACGAGCTCGGAGTTGGGCCGGGTGGTGGTGGCGCCGGAGCGGCGCAGCAGGCCGCGTAGCCGGGCGATGAGTTCCTCCAGCGAGAACGGCTTGGTGACATAGTCGTCGCCGCCGGCGGTCAGCCCGGAGATCCGGTCGTCCACTGCATCCTTCGCGGTGAGGAAGATGACCGGCATGTCGGGTTGCTCGGCGCGGATCCGACGCATCACTTCGAGGCCGTCGAAATCGGGCAGCATGATGTCGAGGACGATGGCGTCCGGCCGCAGGTCGCGCGCGGCCTGCACGGCACCCAGCCCGGAGTCGGAGGTCGTGACCTCCCAGCCCTCGTAGCGCAGCGCCATGCGCAGCAACTCGGTGATCGCCGGTTCGTCGTCGACGGTCAGGACGCGGATCGGCGTGCCGTCGGGGCGGGTCAGTTGCTGGCTGTCGGAGCTCCTCATGGCAGTAGAATCCCAGCCGCGCCGCGGCGCCCGCTGTGCCCAAGCTGTGAGGATCCTGTGTCAGCGGATGGACCAGCCGGTGATCGAATCGTCCGCCACCTTCCACTCGACCAGGAACTCGCCCACGCGCCCCGGACGCCGGTACTCGCGCGGGCTCGTCAGCAGACGCACCAGCTCGTCGATGTCGGCGCGCGAGCCCTGGGCGTCCACCTCGACCGACCCGTCGAGGCGATTCGCGGCGTAACCGGATAGGCCGAGGCGTTCAGCCTGCCGGGTCACCCACCAGCGGAACCCCACCCCCTGCACGAAGCCGTCGACCCGGACGAGCGCGCGGACGACCGGATCGCTCACGTGTGCAGGTAGTCGAGGAGGTGGTTGCGCTCGTCGGTCAGCTGATCGATGCGGTACTTCACGACGTCGCCGATCGAGACGATGGCGGCGAGCCGACCGTCCACCTCGATGGGCACGTGCCGCACCCGCTTGACGGTCATGGTGTGCGCCGTCTCCTCGATGCGGTCCCCGGGTGCGCCGACGACCACATCGGTCGTCATCAGGTCGCCGACGGTGGCATCGAGCACCCGCGCGCCCTGGTGCGCGAGGCCGCGCACGACGTCGCGTTCGCTCACGATCCCTTCGATGGTCGTGCCGTCGGAGGACACGACGACGGCACCGATGTTGTTGTCGACCATCAACGACACCAGCTCGGCCACGCCGACAGACGGCGCGATGGTCACGACGGAGTTGCCTTTGCCACGGATCACGTCTTCGAGCTTCATGTCCGGGACCGTACCCGCTCGGTGACGGCCACGCCAGGGTTCGGCAAACGTTGGCCCTAAGATCGACCGCGACACGAGAGGGGACCGACGTGGAGCGATCGAGGTGGACGGCCGCCGTCCGTGCGGGCATCGACGCGGACCAGGGGCACGGGTCGGTCGTGCCGCCGATCTACCTGTCGACCAACTACCGATTCTCGGCGCTGGATGAGCGCGGCCAGTTCGACTACAGCCGCTCGGGCAACCCGACGCGCACGCTGCTCGCCGACGCGCTGGCCGAACTCGACGGCGCCGCGGGCGCGGTGGTGACGTCGTCCGGCATGGGCGCGATCACGACCTGCCTGATGGCCATGGCCGGACGCGGTCAGCGCGTCGTGGCGCCGCACGACGCCTACGGCGGCACCTGGCGGCTGCTGGACGCGTTGCGCGACAAGGTGGGCTACGAGCTCGTCCTCATCGACCTCACCGCTCCGGACGCCGCCGCCCGCGTGCGCGAGCTGGCGCCGGACCTGCTCTGGGTCGAGACGCCGTCGAACCCGCTGCTGGGGATCAGCGACATCCCCGCACTGGCCGAGGCGGTGCACGGCGGCGGCGGACGTCTTGTCGTCGACAACACGTTCTGCTCGCCCGCGTTGCAGCGCCCGCTGGAACTCGGGGCGGACGCCGTCGTGCAGTCGTCGACGAAGTACCTCAACGGCCACTCGGACGTGATCGCCGGGGTGATCACGGCCGGCCGTGCCGCGTTGGTCCAGGATCTGGCCTGGTGGGCGAACTGTCTCGGCGTCACCGGCGGGGCCTTCGACTCCTACCTGACCTTGCGCGGGCTGCGCACTCTTCGCGTCCGGATGGCGGCGCACCTGGCCAATGCGGCCAGCGTGGTGGACGCCCTCGTGGCGCACCCGGCCGTGACGCGCGTCTACTATCCGGGCCTCGCCGACCATCCCGGCCACGACCTGGCCGCGCGCCAGATGGACGGCTTCGGCGCGATCGTGTCCTTCGAGGTCGCCCACGGCGAGGCGGGTGTCGCGGCGCTGGTGGCGGGCCTGGAGCACTTCAGCCTGGCCGAGTCGCTGGGCGGGGTGGAATCCCTGATCGTGCACCCGAGCACCATGACCCACGCGGCCATGCCGCCCGAGGTGCAGGCGTCCGCAGGGCTGACGCCCGGTCTGGTGCGGTTGAGCGTGGGCATCGAGGACGCCGACGACCTGGTCGTCGACCTGCGGGCCGGCCTGGACCGGGTTCAGCGGCTGGCCGGGAACTCCATCCTCGCCTGATCGGCGATCCTCTTCATCATCGCGAGGTCGACGAGCGCCCCGAACACGCCGCCGGCGATCGGCACGAAACGCCCGGCCGCCGTGAACGCGCGGCGTCCGACCGAGCGCAGCAGCTGAAAGCCGACCGCCTTCTGGATCACCATCGCGGCCGAGCGCGGCAACGCCGGGCCGGCGGCGGTGAGCGCCGCCGTCGTGCCCAGGCCGGGCGCGACCCCGACGCTGCTGAGGATGTCGGAGGCGTTCGAGCCGACTTCCGCCAGCAGGATCGCGGTGCGGATGGTCGGGTCGGTGACGTCGTAGCCGCGCAGGTGCGCGATCGCCGCCGTCATGCGGGTGGCCTGCACGTAGAACGCGAACACGTTGACCGGGATCGCGACCAGCATCGTGAAGAATCCGCCGACGCTGGTCAGGAAGCCGCTCGTGCCGGCGCCCCGGTAGTGCCGGTTCACGATCGCCCCGACGGCCCGTTCGACATCTCCCCCGGACGCCTCGAGCGCCGCCTCCGCGACCTTCACCGCGCTCGCGTACGGCCTGACGCCGTCGATGCCGACCGCGAGGATCCGTTTGATCAGCGCGGTGACGGCGTCGTCGGTGCCGTCCGGGTGCTGGGCCTCGTCGAGTGCCGAGCGTGTCGCGCCCACGTCGCCGGGGCGGAAGAGATCGAACAGACCCATCGGATGCTCCTCGGTCTAGTGGCCAGGGTTCTGACGGTACTTCGTGAAGTCAAACCGCGGTTCGTCGCGCAGCGGATCCCCGGACGGGAACAGCTCGGGGGCGTGGGCCACCTGCTCCTCGCGCTCGGCGTGGGCGTCCTCGAGGAGGTCGAACAGGCTCTGCTCCTCGCGGAGCACCGCCTCGTAGCGGGGCGGCAGCTCGCCCAGCTTGACCTCGGCCTTGAGCAGGTTGATGTAGGCCTTCTCGCGGGCGGCGGCGTCCTGCGTCGCCTCGGGATCGAGGTAGAGGCGTGCCTGGCGCCGGACGGTGCTCAGCGCGGTCAGCGCCCTGCCGTGCGGCGACATCAGCGACATGACGATGACGACGAGCAGGGTGCCGACGATCACCAGGAGGCTGAACTCGGTCGAGATGTCGATCACGGGCACGTGGTTGCCGCCGTTGATGAACGGCAGGTTGTTCTCGTGCAGCGCGTGCAGGATCAGCTTGACGCCGATGAAGGCCAGGATCACCGCGAGGCCGTACTTGAGGTAGATCAGGCGGTCGAGCAGGCCGTCGATCAGGAAGTAGAGCTGGCGCAGGCCGAGCAGTGAGAACGCGACGGCAGTGAACACGATGTAGGTGTTCTGGGTGAGGCCGAAGATGGCCGGGATCGAGTCGAGCGCGAACATCACGTCCGTGCCGCCGATCGCGACCATCACCAGCAGCATCGGCGTCATGGCCCTCTTGCCGTCGACCTTCGTGAACAGCCTGTCGCCGTCGTAGTAGTCGGTCGTGTGCATGAAGCGCTTGGCCAGGCGGATGATGAAGTTGTTCGCCTCGGCGGTCTCGTCGCCGCCTTCGGGCTTGACGAGATTGACCGCGGTGAGAAGCAGGATCGCGCCGAAGATGTAGAAGACCCACGCGAAGCTGTTGATCAGGGCGGCGCCGAGGAAGATGAAGCCGGTACGGAAGATCAGCGAGACGACGATGCCGAACATCAGCACCTTCTGCTGCTCGGCCCGCGGCACCCGGAAGCTCGACATGATGATGAGGAACACGAACAGGTTGTCCACCGACAGCGACAGTTCGGTGATGTACCCGGCGTAGTACTCGACGCCCGACTGGCGACCCATCGATACCCAGACGAAGACGCCGAACAGCATCGCGACGGACACATAGATCGAGGTCCAGGTGGCCGACTCCCGGATGGTGGGGATGTGGGCCTTGCGGACGTGGAAGAAGAAGTCGAACGCCAGGAGCCCGGCGATCACAACGGCGGTGACGATCCACGTGGTGGTCGTAACTTCCATGGAGAACCTTTCGAGGAAGGAACGAGAACAGCGTGTTCCGCTCGGCGACGCGCGCGCAAGCGGCCAACTCGGCTGAGGTGAGTGAAACTGGTCTCAGTCTACGGCGAACGCCAATCGATCGGGGAGGCGCCCATCTTGGCGAGCTCCTGGTTGGCGCGGCTGAAGGGGCGCGACCCGAAGAACCCGCGGTGCGCCGACAGCGGCGACGGGTGCGGCGATGCGAGGCAGCAGATGCCGTCCAGCCGGGGACGCAGGCCCTGGGCGTCCCGGCCCCACAGGATCGCGACGAGCGGCCCGCCTCGCGCGACCAGGGCGTCGATGGCGGCGTCCGTCACCTGCTCCCAGCCCTTGCCGCGATGGGACGCCGGCGCGCCGGGCCGCACGGTGAGCACCCTGTTGAGCAGCAGGACTCCCTGGTCGAACCAGCTCGACAGGTCGCCGTGCGCGGCGGGCGGGATGCCCAGGTCGTCGTGCAGTTCCTGGTAGATGTTCACCAGCGAACGGGGCAGCGGACGTACGTCGCGCGCCACCGAGAAGGACAGCCCGACCGGGTGGCCGGGTGTCGGGTAGGGGTCCTGGCCGACGATCAGCACGCGCACGTCGGCCAGGGGGCGGGTGAAGGCGCGCAGCACGTGTTCGCCGGCGGGCAGGTAGCCGCGTCCGGCCGCGGTCTCGGCGCGGAGGAAGGCGCCCATCGCCGTGATCCGGTCGCTGACGGGGGACAGCGCCTCGCCCCAGTCGGGTGCCATCAGATCGGCCGGGGGACGCGCTGTCATGGCCCTGACGCTACCGGATACGCTGGTCTCCGCCCGCCTTCGGAAGGATTGCCATGGGATGGTCCGATTCGCTTCGTCGCGCGCTCGCACGACCCACGACCGCCGACGCCGTCGCGGATTCCGCCGAGGCCGCGGTCGTCGCGGATCCGCAGACCGGTGCGTCGACGGTCGTGCCGCAGGCCGTCCCCGCGGCGGTCGCGGCCACCGCGTCCGGCCCGAGGCAGCCTGCGGGCCTCGAACCCGAGATCCCGCGCGGGCTGAGCGTCGCCGCCGGCTACGCGTGGCGGCTGATGCTGCTCGCGGTCTTCGCCGTCGCGCTGCTGTGGACCTTCGGCTACTTCTCGGCGGTGACGATCCCGGTCGTGATCGCGATCCTGCTCACGGCGATGCTCACCCCGATCAAGCGCATGCTGGTCAGGGCGGGTGTCCCGGCGATGGGGGCCGCCGCGCTGAGCGTGCTGCTGATGATCGTCTTCGTGGCCGGCATCTTCGTCTTCGTCGGCAATCAGGTCGCCCACGAGGGTCCGCAGCTGGTCGAGATGTTCAGTACGGGCGTGCAGAGCCTGATGACCTGGCTGCGCGAGCTGCCCTACGCGGTGAACCAGTCGGCGCTCGACACCTGGGTGCAGCAGGGCCTCGACTGGCTGCGCAGCCAGGCGACGTTCCTGGCGTCCGGTCTCGCCTCGGCCGGCATCGCCTTCGGCAACTTCGCCATGGGCCTGCTGACCTGCCTCATCACGACGCTGTTCCTGCTCGGCCAGGGCCGGACGCTCTTCACCAAGACCATCGGCCTGCTGGTGCCGGGGCATTACCGCACCCAGGCGGACGCCGCGAGCCTGCGCGGGTGGACGTCGCTGGTGGCGTACATGCGCGCCGCGGTCATCGTGGCGCTGGCTGACGCGCTCGGGGTGGCCGCGGCCGCCATGATCCTGGGGGTGCCGCTGGTCGCGGCGCTGTTCGCCCTCACCTTCTTCCTCGCGTTCATCCCGATCCTCGGCGCCGTGACGGCGGGCGCGGTCGCCGTGTTGTTGGCCCTGATCTCGCACGGGTGGGTGAGCGCACTGATCATGCTCGCCGCCGTCATCGTGGTCATGCAGCTCGAGACCAACCTGCTGCAGCCGCTCGTGATGGGCAAGGCGGTCAACCTGCACGCGCTGTCGGTGATCCTGGGCATCACGGTCGGCGGCGTGCTCGGGGGCATCCTCGGGGCGCTGCTGGCAATTCCGACGCTGGCGTTCACGGTGGCCTTCGTCACCTCCCTTCGTCGAGGCGAACGCGACGTCCTTCCAAATCTGTAAAGACGCGTCTATCATTTTGATATGAGCGAACCTGAAATCACGTCTATTCTGGCGGACCTCGCCGCAGGGCGCATCGACGCGACCGAGGCGGCGCGACGCATCGCGGCGGCCCAGGGCCACAGCGAGCCGAGTGAACCCGTGGACGAGCCGGCCGGCCCGACGGGCGTCAAGGGCACCGACCGGATCATCGTCCGAGCCGTCGGGCGCCGCGTGAGCATCGTCGGCGACCCGAGTGTGGCCACCGCGTCCGTCACCGGCGAGCACGTGCTGCGGCGCAACGGCGACACCCTCGAGATCTCCGCCGACGGCGAGGTCGGGCCCAAGCTGGAGGGGTTCAGCGTGCTGAACCCGCCCAAGAGCCTGGACGACCTGCGCGGGCTGACGTTCGCCCGCGGCCTCACCGTGCGCGTCAATCCGGCCATCGAGGTGGACGCCGAACTCACCGCCGGCAGCCTGTCGGTGACGGACGTGCCCTTCCTGGGCCGGGTTCGGGTGACCGCCGGCGGCGCGGCGATCACCGGCGTCCGCCGGGTGAACGACGCGCTCGTCCAGGCAGGCTCGGGCACGATCACGGGGGGCTTCAACGTCGGCCGCTCGCGCATCAAGGTCGAATCCGGATCGCTCAATGTGGCGCTCACCCCGCGCGCGTCGGTCACCGTCCGCGCCCAGGCGCAACTCGGGCGGGTGTCGTGGCCCGAGGACGCCGGCACCCCCGACGAGCTGGTGATCGGCAATGGCGCGGCCCGCCTCGACCTCGAGGTGGTCATGGGCAGCGTGAGCGTGAGGAAGGTGGAGGCATGAGCGCCGGGCGCCGGTTCGCACACGCCCAGGAACACCGGCCGCCGTCGCAGTGCCCGGTCTGCGGGGAGGGACTCGCCACGACCCGGCTGGGCTGCGCCGAGTGCGGCACCGAGCTGGTCGGCTCCTTCGCGTCCTGCCCGTTCTGCGCGCTGGACGCCGCCGATCTCGACCTGCTGCGGGTCTTCCTGACCAGCCGCGGCAACCTCAAGGAACTCGAGAAGCACCTCCAGGTCAGCTACCCGACCGCGCGGGCGCGGTTCAACGCCGTCCTCGACCGGCTCGGCTGGCTCGCCGAAGCGGACGCGGAGGCCGTCGCCGGCGATGACGACGCGGCGTCCGGTGAGGAGTCCTCCGGCGGTGCGGAAGCGACCGCGGAGCCGGATGAGGCGGCGCCCGCGACGGGCAGCCCGGACGCCGTGCGCGACCAGGTGCTGGCCCAAGTCGCGGCGGGCGTCCTGTCGCCGGCGGTCGCGGCCGACCTGCTCGGACGGCTGCGCTGACGCGAGGTGGCCTGGGCCCTCTCTTGGAGGATGATGGAGTGACCCCGCCGTCGTGCTCGCTGTGCAAGCCGGGCCGGCTCGTTTGGCCCTTGCGCACGAAGAGAACCGTTGCCTACGAAATTTCGTAGGCAACGGTTCTCTTCGTAGGCAAGGAGGCGACCGACTCGGGACTCGACACTCGGGACTCGACACTCGGGACTCAGGCATCGCGGCGCTCCGCCTAGTAGCCGCCGACATCGGTGACTGGGGTGGTTCCCGGCTTGACCAGCGCCATGGCGTCGGCGGTGATGTCGTCGAAGTTCCCCACGGGCGAGGGCGCCTGCCGATCGTCCACCATCGCTAGGCGCCGGTGAAGACCGAGAACTCCAGGACGGTGACCTCGATCCTCGCGCCGGTCGGCGCCGTGTAGGACACCGTCTCGCCCTGCTTGGCGCCCACGATGGCGGCGCCGAGGGGGGACTGCGGACTGAACACGTCCATGGAGGTGTCCGTGATGCCGATGAGTTCGCGCGAACCGAGCAGGAACGTGTCCGTGTCGTCGGGATCGTCGTCGTAGCAGATGGTCACGGTCATGCCCGGGGCGACGGCGTCGGCGCCCTCCGAAGGCTCGCCGATCTGAGCGTCGCGGAGCATCGCCTCGAGCTGGCGGATGCGGGCCTCCTGTTGGCCCTGCTCTTCGCGCGCGGCGTGGTAACCGCCGTTCTCGGAGAGGTCTCCCTCTTCACGGGCCTGGGCGATCTTGGCCGAGACAGTCGTGCGACCCACGCTCTTGAGGTGCTCGAGCTCACCGCTGAGCTTGTCGTAGGCCTCCTGGGTCAGCCAGACCGTCGAATGTGCTGCATCAGACATTCAGCCAGCCTAGCTCAGCGCGCCTCACACGAGCGGATCGAGGCGGAGGTGCCCCGCTTGAACGTCCGCACCGTGATCGGGTGGTCCTCCAGCACCTCGGTGCCGGGGCCGAGCTCGATCGGGTACTGGCCGACCGTGTCGTAGCTGGCCGCCTGCACGATGACGGTGCACACGGCCGGACGCGCCGGGTCGGGACGCTGGGTGGTCACCAGCACCTCGACAGTCTGGTCGGAGGTGACGTCGAAACTGACGATCTTGGCGCTGATCGCCGGGTTCGCGCCGTGGACGGCCGACCAGATCATCCAGCTCCCGCCGACCAGGGCGAGCGTGGCGGCGATCGCGATCCACAGCCCTCGCGGCGTGCGCGAGGGCGGATAGCGGCGGGCCAGGCGGGCGGCGGCGTCGGTGGTCACCGTTCCATTCTGCCCGCCTTCGCGAAGGCCGGTTTGTTCGGCGCCGAGATAGTGGGGACAATGACGCGCATGCCCACAGAGCCTCACCCCTCACGCGTGGACGCCGCAGGCGAACCGCTGCGTCTGCTCGCCGTCCACGCCCATCCCGACGACGAGTCGAGCAAGGGCGCGGCGACGGTCGCACGCTACGTGAGCGAAGGCGTCCAGGTGCTGGTGGTCACCTGCACTGGGGGCGAACGCGGCGACATCCTGAACCCCGCCCTGGACACCCCCGAGAATTGGGCGAACATCGCGACGCTGCGGTCGGCCGAGATGACCCGGGCGCGCGAGATCCTGGGTGTCGACCAGGAGTGGCTCGGCTACGTCGACTCGGGGCTTCCGCAAGGCGATCCGCTGCCGCCGCTGCCGGAGGGCTGCTTTGCGCTGGCCGACGTGGACGAGGCGGCCGGCCGGCTGGCGACGATCATCCGCCGGTTCCGCCCGCACGTGCTGACCACCTACGACGAGAACGGCGGCTACCCGCACCCTGATCACGTGCAGACCCACGTGATCAGCATGCGCGCGGTCGAGCTCGCCGCCGATCCGGACGCCGCCGTCGCCGCGGGGGAGCCGTGGGCGGTGCTGAAGGTGTACTACCACATGACGTTCCATCGCTCCCGGGCGCTCGCCCTGGATGCCGTGATGCACGAACACGGCCTGGTCTCCCCTTACCGCGAGCGACTGCGGGGCTGGCCCGAGGATCCGACGCAGGCGGCGCGGCTGACGACCCTCGTGCCCTGCGGTGACTTCTTCGCCGCCCGCGACGACGCGCTGCGGGCGCACGCCACCCAGGTCGATCCGGACGGCTTCTGGTTCGCCGTCCCGCTGGCGCTGCAGCAGAGGGCCTGGCCCACCGAGGACTACCAGTTGGTGAAGTCGCGGGTCGCCACCACCGTCCCCGAGGACGATCTGTTCGCGGGTCTCGACACGCACGACGGTACGGTGGACGTGTGGTGCTACTCGATCTAGGTTCTGCCCTCGCGCCCAGCTGGGCGCCGCTGCTCGTCGCCGTCGTCATGCTGCTCGCGCTGGGGTTGCTGTGGCTGAGCATGCGCCGCCATCTCAAGCGCGCAGCAGAGAACGAGAGGCCCGAGGACGCGGACGCCGCGGCGTCCCCTCACGACCACGACCGATAGGAGTGCCCGCGCATGGCCAACCGTCTCGCCAGCACCACGAGCCCCTACCTTCTCCAGCACGCCGCGAACCCGGTGGACTGGTGGCCGTGGGGGCCCGAGGCTTTCGCGGAGGCGCGCCGGCGTGACGTCCCGGTCCTGATCTCCGTCGGCTACTCGGCCTGCCACTGGTGCCATGTGATGGCCCACGAGTCGTTCGAGGACGCCGAGGCCGCTGCGCTCGTCAACGAGTTCTTCGTGCCGATCAAGGTCGACCGCGAGGAGCGTCCCGACGTCGACGCGGTCTACATGCGGGCCACCCAGGCGCTCACCGGGCAGGGCGGCTGGCCGATGACGGTCTTCGCCACCGCCGACGGCGAGCCGTTCTTCGCCGGCACCTACTTCCCGCCCGAGCCGACCGCGGGCCAGCCGTCCTTCACGCAGGTCGCGCGGGCGCTCGGCGAGGCCTGGCGCGACCGCCGTGACGAGGTGCTGACCTCGGCGTCCGCGATCACCGCGCAACTGCGCGAGATCAACGCGCTGCCGGTGGCCGACGAGCCCCCCGGCATCTGGGAGCTGCTGGACGCCGTGAGCGCCGACTTCGACCTCATGCACGGCGGCTTCGGCGCCGCGCCGAAGTTCCCGGTGCCGATGCTCGTCGACGCGCTGCTCGTCAAGGGCGAGGCGGGCACGCTCGATCTGGCGCAGCGCACGCTGGAGGCGATGGCCCGCGGCGGCATCCACGACCAGGTCGGCGGCGGGTTCCACCGCTACGCGGTCGATGCGGGCTGGGTGGTGCCGCACTTCGAGAAGATGCTCAACGACAACGCGCTGCTGCTCGGCGCGTATGCGCGCGGCTGGCGCCGGACGCCGCAGCACGAGGGCCCCCTGCGCGCCCTCTTCGAGCGGGTGGTGCGCGGCATCGTGGGCTGGCTCGAGCGCGAGATGACGACGCCGGCGGGGGCCTTCGCGGCGTCCCTGGACGCCGACTCCGCCGACATCCGCGGCATGGCGCACGAGGGCATCTACTACGTGTGGAACCCCGATCTGCTGGCCGACGCCCTCGGCGAGGACGCCGCGTGGGCCGCCGACGTGTTCCACGTCACCCAGGCCGGGACCTTCGAGCACGGCCTGTCCACGCTCCAGTTGCGCGGGGCGCCGGACGCCGAGCGGCTCGCCGACGTGTCGGGGCGTCTGTTGGCCACCCGGGCCGCGCGGTTCGGGCCGCCGCGCGACGGCAAGGTCGTCACGGCCTGGAACGGCTGGATGATCGAGAGCCTGCTGTGGGCGGCGCTGGTCTTCGGCGAGCGGTCCTGGGTCGATCTGGCCCACCGCGCCGCCGACCACCTGTGGTCGGTGCACTGGACGGCGGACGGCCTCGCCCGAAGCTCGCTGGACGGCGTCGTGGGCGACGCGCCCGGCGTGGCCGAGGACTACGGCGCGCTCGCGGGCGCCTTCGCGCGGCTCGCCGGGGTGCTGGGGGAGCCTGCCTGGCTCGACCGTGCGGTGCTGGTGCTCGATCAGGCGATCGCGCGCTTCGGCGCGCCCGACGGCGGCTTCTACGACGCGGCGGACGGCGACCTGTTCGCTCGGCCCCGCGACGTGCAGGACAACCCCACCCCGTCCGGCACCATGGCCCTCGTCGCGGCCCTGCGGACGACGGGGGCGCTCGCCGACCGGGCCGATTTCCTGGCGCGGGCGGACGCCGCCGCCCGGACCACCTGGGGGATCGTGGCGGCCGGGCCGCGGTTCGCCCCGGCCGCGCTGGCCGATCTGCTCGCCGCCGACGAGGCCCGCAAGGGGTTGCGTCCGGCGGTCGTGGTGGTGCTCGACGAGGACGCCGACCCGCTCAACGACGCCGCCCGCGCGGTGTGGCGCATGGCGCCCGCCGGGACGGTCGTGGTGTCCGGGCGTCCGGGCACCGCCGGGTTCGCGCACCACTTCGACCACCGGACGACCATCGACGTCCCGGCCGCGCGGATCGCGGCGACCGGCGAGGTCGAGGAGTACGACGAGCACGAGGTCGTGGCGCTCGACCACACCGTGTACGTGTGCCGCGGCGAGGTGTGCTTCGCGCCGGTCCGCACCGCCCAGGACGTCCGGCGCGCGCTGTGGAGCCGCGCCTGAGGCCGGGCGTTCCGGGCCGGCCTCAGGCGGGTCGCGGCGTCCGTCAGCCGAGCGTGACGAGCGCGATGGCGACGAAGTGGCAGATCGCGGCGAGGATCGTGCAGGCGTGGAAGATCTCGTGGAAACCGAACCACGTCGGCGACGGGTTGGGGCGCTTGAGGGCGTACACGACGGCGCCGCCCGAGTAGATCAGGCCGCCGGCGGCGATCAGGATCACGACGAGCGGACCGCCGGTGACCCAGAACGCCGGGAGCCAGCCGACGGCGACCCAGCCCATGCCCAGGTAGAGCGCGGTGTAGAGCCAGCGGGGGGCGTTCATCCAGCCCATCTTGAAGCTGATGCCGACCGCGGCGATGCCCCAGGCGAGCGCCAGGACGGTGACCCGGCTGGCGCCGGTGAGCAGCATCAGCGCGAGGGGTGTGTAGGTGCCGGCGATGAACAGGAAGATGTTCGTGTGGTCGAGGCGCCGCAGGAAGGCGCCCATCTTCGCGCTCCAGTTGCCGCGGTGGTAGAGCGCGGACGTGCCGAACAGCATGGTGGCCGCCACGAGGTAGACGGCGATGCCGATGCGCGCCAGCAGGCTGGGCGCGGCCACGATGAGGATGAGTCCGGCCAGTTGCAGCAGCGGTGCCATCCCGAGGTGGAACCAGCCGCGCAGGCGGGGTTTGGGCGGGGTCTGTGCCATCGCCGATCCCTTACTTGACGATGCGTAACTTACGGTCACGTAGGTAAGCGTAGGTCGGCGTCCGGGATGATGCAAGGCCGCCTGGCCCTCCTCGGACGAGCGCCCCCCGCGCGACGGGTGACGAGCGGTACTTTGGGGCGTATGAAGATCCTCGTCACGACCAACGGCCCCTTCGAGTTCCAACCGCCGGCCGGTGTCGAGGTCATCGGGATCGACGAGAACGAGGCCATCCCCGCCGAGCACCTGGACGCCGAGGCCGCGATCCTGCAGGGCTGGGCCTCGGCCGCGGTCGACCAGTTGGCGCGTGAGGCTTCCTCGCTGCGCTGGGTGCAGACGCTCGCGGCCGGGCCCGACGGCGTCCTCAAGGCGGGGTTCGGCCCCCAGGTGAGGATCACGAACGGGCGCGGCCTGCACGACAAGACGGTCGCCGAGACCGCCGTAATGCTGGCGCTGACCGGGCTGCTGCGCGTCCCGGAGATGCTCCAGGCCCAGCGCGAGCACCGCTGGGAGCACGACGAGTTCGGCGCGTGGCGCACGCTGCACACCCGCGACAGGCTCGGCTCGGTCATCGACACCAACGTGCTGATCTGGGGGTTCGGTTCGATCGGCCAGCACACGGCGACCCTGTTCCACGCCTTGTCGGCACGCGTGCGCGGCGTCGCGCGGACCGCCGGGGAGCGCGGCGGCTTCGAGGTCTTCACCGAGGACGACCTGCCCCGGCTGCTGCCCGAGACCGACATCCTGATCATGATCCTGCCCTCCGGCCCGTCGACCCGGCACGCGCTGAACGCCGAGCGCATCGCGCTGCTGCCCGACCGCTCCTGGGTGATCAACGTGGGCCGCGGCGCGACCGTCGACCAGGACGCCCTGGTGGAGGCGCTCCACGCCGGACGCCTCGGCGGCGCCGCACTCGACGTGGTCGACCCCGAGCCGTACCCGCCCGACGGCCCGCTGTGGGACGCGCCGAACACGATCGTCGTGCCGCACATGGCAGGCGGGGTCGCGCACGGGTCGAACGGACTGTTCAATGCCAATCTTGCCCGCCTGTGCGCCGGAGAGCCCCTGTTGAACACCATCGCTCGCTAGCCTGTCGTCCATGCCTTGGAGAGAGCGGTTCCGCGAGGTCGGCGAGCGCCTCAACCCGTCCGGGTTGCTGTACTCCACCTACGAGCAGCGCCTGTTCGCCGAACTTGACCGCGACCGCCTCCCTCGACACGTCGCCGTGCTCGCCGACGGCAACCGCCGGTGGGCCAGGCTGAACGCGCCCGACCGTCCGCTGGTGGCCGGCTACCGGGCCGGCGCCGACAAGCTGCGCGAGTTCGTGCGCTGGTGCGACGAGTCCGGCATCCAGGTGGTCACGTTGTGGGTGCTCTCGACCGAGAACCTCACCCGCAACACCGAGGACGTCGGCCCGCTGCTCGGCGTCATCGAGCGTCTGTTCGTCGAGTTCGCCGGCTCGAAGCGCTGGCGGGTCAAGTGCGTCGGCGACACCTCGCTGCTGCCCGAGCGGATGGCCGCCAACCTGGCGCGCGCCGAGTCGTTCAGCGCCGTCAACGACGGGCTGCAGATCAACGTGGCCATCGCCTACGGCGGGCGCCACGAGCTGCGCGACGCCGTCCGCAAACTGCTCGAGGCCGAGGCCGAGAAGGGGACGCCGTTGGCCGCGGTCGCCGAAACCCTTGAGATCGACGACATCGCCGAGCATCTCTACACCGCAGGACAGCCCGACCCCGACCTGATCATCCGGACGTCGGGGGAGCAGCGGATGTCGGGCTTCATGATGTGGCAGTCGGCGCACAGCGAGTTCTACTTCTGCGAGGCGCTGTGGCCCGATTTCCGCCGCGTCGACTTCCTGCGCGCGCTGCGCAGCTACGCCGATCGCGAGCGACGCTACGGGCGCTGATGCCCGACCGTCCGGGCAGTGCCGGGCAGTGCCGGGCAGTGCTGGGCAGCGCAGGGCCGTGCCGGGCCGGGCCGGGGGTGTCCGGGCCTCTCGCCTGCGGCGTGGGTGAACACTGCGTGACGGCGGGCGTGTCGGATCCTCCTGGCCCGCTTTCCCCGCTTAGGGTCGGGCCAAGGACGAACGGGAGGATCAGCGTGACCGAACTCCAGACCACCCCCTCGACCGCGAGCGCCGCAGCCACGGGCGTCCGCACCTATGTCATCGACACCTCGGTGTTGTTGTCCGATCCTCACGCCCTGTTGCACTTCGCCGAGCACCGCGTCGTGGTACCGCTCGTCGTCGTCACCGAGTTGGAGGCCAAGCGGCACCACCCCGAGCTGGGCTTCTTCGCGCGCAAGGCGCTGCGGTTCCTCGACGACCTGCGGGTCGCCTACGGACGCCTCGACGCTCCCGTCCCGGTGAACGACGCGGGCGGCCTGGTGCACGTCGAGCTGAACCACACGGACGCCGACGTGCTGCCGCCCGGGTTCCGGCTGGGCGACAACGACTCGCGGATCCTCGCGGTGGCCGCGAACTTCGCCCGCGAGGGCGAGGACGTCGTGCTGGTGTCGAAAGACCTGCCGCTTCGGGTGAAGGCGTCCGCGCTCGCCATCGCCGCCGACGAGTACCGCCACGAGCAGCCGCGCGAGTCGGGCTGGACGGGCATGGCGACGCTCGAGTTGGGCGCGGACGCGGTCGACGAGCTGTACGGCGCCGGCCACACGGTGGCGCCGGTCGATCTGCCGTGCCACACGGGCGTCCTCGTGCGCGGCGGGGGATCGTCGGCGCTGGCCCGGGTGCACCCCGATGGGCGGCTGCGGCTGATCCGCTCGGAGCGGGACGCCTTCGGCCTGCACGGCCGCTCCGCCGAGCAGCGCGTGGCGCTCGACCTGCTGCTGGATCCGTCCGTCGGCATCGTGTCGTTGGGTGGCTCGGCGGGCACCGGCAAGTCGGCGCTGGCGCTCGCGGCCGGGCTCGAGGCGGTGATGGAGCGGCGTCAGCACGACAAGGTGATCGTGTTCCGGCCGCTGTACGCGGTCGGTGGCCAGGAACTGGGCTATCTGCCCGGCAGCGCGATGGAGAAGATGTCGCCGTGGGGGCAGGCGGTCTACGACACCCTCGGGTCGGTCGTCCACCGCACGGTGATGGAGGAGATCGTCGCGCGCGAACTGGTCGAGGTGCTGCCGCTCACGCACATCCGCGGGCGCAGCCTGCACCACGCGTTCGTGATCGTCGACGAGGCGCAGAGCCTCGAGCGCAACGTGCTGCTCACCGTGCTGAGCCGGATCGGCCAGAACTCGCGGGTGGTGCTGACCCACGACGTCGCCCAGCGCGACAACCTGCGGGTCGGCCGACACGACGGCGTCGCGGCCGTGGTCGAGAGGCTCAAGGGCAACCCGCTGTTCGGGCACGTCACGCTCGTGCGGTCGGAGCGCTCCGCGATCGCGGCCCTCGTCACGGACATGCTGGAGGACATCCGGCTGTGACGCCGGCGCCTGCCTTGCTCGCCCGTAAGGGACGCCGCCGTCGTTCAGCGAATGCCGAGGACGAACTGACCACGATCGTCAGCGGCGACCTGCCCGGTTGCCTCCCGGGCTCTCACGCCTTGAACGAGACGTGCACGTGGTCGTAGTGATTCTGGGTGATCGAACCGCGGTCCTCCATCTGGCGCCAGCCGCGCTCGGGGTAGGCGGCGTTCCACTGCTTCTGGCGCCAGATGATGTAGCTGACGTTGGACTTCGCCGCATTCGCCTGGAAGTCGGCCGCGATCGTGTCGCCGAGATGAATTCCTGAGGTCGACGAGTAGCTGGGGATCATGATGTCGATCGCCCGCCCGTTCGGGTGGTCGGACGAGTACGCGCTGCTCGCGCGCCAGCCTCCGATCGTCCGGATCGTCGGATAGGTGGCGATCACGTGCTGCACGCCGGCCTTCGCGTTCGCCTTCAGCTGCGCGTAGGTGGGCACGCTCACCGACGAGGCCAAAGAGCTGGCCGTGTCGTCGCTCGGCTTCGACGTCGACGTGTATGCCTGGTACACCCAGCGGGCGGCGCCGTTGTGGATCACCTGCAGCCGGTCGCCGGAGGTGACCCCGGTCGTCTTGAGCTCGTCGCCGCGGGAGACCGTGGCGACGATGGCGCCGTCCGCGGCCGAGGTGGCGCGCACGTTGAGCGTCCCCACGTTCACCCACACCGAGCCGGTCGCCGTCGGCGTGCTGGGCGCGCTCGGTCCCGAGCTGCTCGCCGCGGTCGTGTAGCGGGTGGCGATCCAGCGGCGCTCACCCTGGTAGACGATCTCTGTGTAGTCGGCGGTGGTCGCGCCGGTGGTCGCGACCACCGAGGCGGCAGGAAGGATGCCGGTGTCGTCGGCGTCGATGGTGCCGGCCGTGCGCAAGTACAGGTTCGCGGTGGTGCGGACCTGGCCGGTGGTCGGAGTGCTCACGTCCCCGCCTGAACCCCTGGTCAGGTACGACGTCGAGATCCAGGCCGTCTTGCTGGTGCGGATCACCTCGGTCCACCCTCCCGACGTCTTCCCCGTCGTCGGGAGGGTGGTGCCCTTGGCGGCCACCGCCAGCACCGGGTAGCTCGTGCCGGGGCCGGAGCGCACGTTCACCGCGCTGGTGGTGGTGGCCGAACCGGACGCCGTGGGTGCGGACGCCGCTGCGTCGTTCGTGGAGGCGTCCGCGTCGGTGGCGTCGTCGGCGTCGTCCGTGTTGGCGTCGTCGTCCGAGTCGTCGGAGTTGTCCGAGTCGTCGGAGTCGGTGGGTTGGAGGTAGGTCTTGGAGGCCCATCCGGTCTGGCCGCTGGCGGTCGTCACCTCGTACCAGATGCCGCTGGTGTCGCCGGTGGTCGTGACGGTCTGCGATGGCGACAGGACGGTGATGACGCCGTGGCCCGTGCCGGGGCCGGACCGCAGGTTCAGGTAGGTGGTGGAGGTCATGGTCTGGCTCGCGAAGGCGCTGTTGCTGAGCACCAGACCCGCCGTCGTGAGGGTGATGAGTGACATTCCGACGCCCGCAGCCGTCAGCTTGAGGCGGCCTGTGTGTCTCACTGGAGGGACTCCCTTGCTCGGCGGTGGAGGCGGCCGTCCGTGGTGACGACCCCGCCCATGGAAACCCTTCTCCGCGTGGTAGTTCAACCCTTAGCCGTGGGAAACCTGAGAGCCAAGCGTGGTTTGCTGAGAAACGCTGGAGTCTTAGTTGAGAGTCAGTGCCTCGGCTCGATCCAGGAGTCGTCGAGATCGGCGACCCAGATCGCGACGGCGCCCCAGGCGTCGGGCGGGAGCCAGCCGGACCTCAGGTCGGCGTCCGGGACGACGGTTCCGCCACACAGCTGCGCGGTGCGCTGGAGCAAGGCGGGGTCGGATAGCTCGACGGGCAGGACCGCGACGCGGCCGGTGAGCAGGTTGGCGCGCAGGGTGTCGAGAGCGCGGAATCCGTACTCCGGGGCGGCCACCACCAGCGGGCGCCCGTCCTGTTGGGCGCGGGCGAGCGCGTCGATCAGCAGGCGGTCGTCGTCGAGGGTGGCGTCCGTCACGAGGACGAGGGCGTCCTCGGCGACCGCGACCCCTTCGCGGGGGTGGGTGAGGAAGGCGGCGTCCGCGAGGCCACCGGGAATGCCGGCGCCCTCGGCGCGGGCGGCCAGCAGGACGTCGATCGGGGTGGCGGACGCCCGCGGGGGAGCGAGCCCGTCCAGGTCGTCGTCCGTGACGAATCCTTCACCGGGCTTCGGGTTCCGGCGACGATCCCACCACCAGCCGAACCCGATCACGACCACGCCGAGCACCAGAAGGGCCGGGATTCCCCACTGCGGAGGCGTCATGGGATCAGCCTACGCGGACGCCCGTGGGCCGCGTGCGGCTGGCCGCGCAGGGCCCTACACTGGTGCGCCGGGGCCTATAGCTCAATCGGCAGAGCAACGGACTTTTAATCCGTGGGTTCTGGGTTCGATCCCCAGTGGGCCCACC